>JBARFA010000026.1:0-73123 GCA_049796755.1 Acidobacteriaceae bacterium | reverse complement strand
GCGCGGCAGGAGTCAAGTTCCTCCTCCTGCACCTTCCCCTCATAAGTAACGGAACCTAAATGACGAGAGGTGCATTTCTGGGTACCAATCGGACGCGCATTGCGTCCCGCGATTCGCCCCGTGCGATCCGTTCAGCCGAGCCCGCGCTATCATTTGCTGTGGCTAGGCAGAAAAAACAACATCTCATTCCAAACTGCTACCTGAAAGCGTGGTGCGACCCGGTTGTACCGCCGGGACAGAACCCGTTCATCTGGCGAGTTCCCAAGGATGGAGGAGAGCCTTTTCGCAGGTCCCCAGAGAAGTCCTTCACCGCTACCGACAAATACACGATCAAGATGCCGAACGGTGAGAGAAACTTGATCGTCGAAGACACCCTCGCTGAGCTTGAGAGCAAATTCGTTCGAGTGCGGGACCGAATCAGTAAACGAGAATCGTTGAGCGATATTGATCGGGCGACGCTTTGTCTGTTCACGGCAGCTATGCATTCCCGAACGAACAAAGCCGGGGAACACTGGCGAAAGACCCAGCAAGAGATTCACGACCAGGTGGTCGCAATGGAAAAGGCGATGGGTGCGGAACCGCACACGTCTCTAGAGACGGCGGCTCTGCTTGAAAACGCTCATCAATTCTTCCTTGCCATGAGCCTTGAGAGCGAAGCACCGTTGTATTTCGAAATGAACCTAACGATCATGGTCACGAACGATCCAGTCGGCTTTATCACTTCTGATGCGCCCTGCGCCTGGTATAACCCAAAGGCACACACCATGCCGCCTTTTTATCGCAGCCCTGGATTGATCCAAAACGATATCGAAGTGACGATGCCGCTTACCCCCACGCTTATGTTGATGTTCTCGCACCATAAGTTCGAACCCTATGTGGAAGTCGGTCAGTTTTTCGTCGAGCATGCCAATCACCGGATCAGGGCCTTCGCGGATAAGGAATTCGTTTCTTGGAAAGGAACCTCTCGCCCAGAGTGGTTCGTCCAGCGCCCTTTGCCGCCAGATGCATGGGAAAACACGGAAGAGGGTAGGAAGGCGTTGCGCGAGCAAGCTGAGTGGGATGAGATGCGAAAAGAGGCTGGTCTGTAGAAGTCGCATCGTCCCGTTCCTGCTGTTACGATTTTGTCGAGGCGCAGCTAAGACATGACAGGCGAGTTGGCGAAGCCAAAAGGCGATGAACCGAAGAAGAAATTGATGACGGCAGAAGAGTTCGTCACGAAGGCACCTCTCTACGTGAAGGTGCCAATCAGCTTTTATCCGCCGAGGGAGATCAGCTTCGATTGTTGGGACGAAAAGTGCGGCAAAGAAACAAGTTGGGTGAGAACCGATGAAGCCGTTGTAATTGGTTCTGGCAGTGAAAGGGGCATTCGACCTGCCGACTACGACTTAAAGTCATGTTCCTATATTTGCATCAAGTGCCAGCACTCAGTGCTAACGGTCGTTTACCGGGATATGCAACGCGGCAAGACGGTCGTGCGGCCAAGACTGGCAACAGGCATGTCGAGCAGACCCTTGACGCCGCCGGCCAGCATGGACGTGGTGACGCAAGTGATGAAGGTTGGGCAGTACCCGGCTCCATCCGTGGTCTTGCCTAAGGATTTAGAGCGCAATCTTGGAGACGACGCGGCTCAGTTCTACCGGCGTGCCCTCGTTTGCCGAAATAATGGCTTCGGCCTGGCCGCAGCTACTTACATCCGCCGCGTGGTGGAGGACAAGACGAACGAGCTAATAGAGCTTGCCGCTGAGGTGGCAGAATCGCACCAGTTGGATGATGCGACCGTTGCCGCAATCAGGAAAGCAGCGGATTCGACGGTTTACACGCGATTTGAGGACAAACTCCAATACGCCAGCACAGTCTTCCCGGATTCGCTTCTGGTTGGCAGCTATAACCCGCTGGCAACACTCTACAGCCTAGTCAGCAAAGCGATTCACGGCTTGAGCGAGGAAGAATGTATTGCAATTGCCGACGATACATCAGCGGTCTTTGAGTATGTATTCGCAAAGCTCAGGGCCGACATGACGGAGCGGAACAAGTTCGTCGATCGCATGAAAAGACTCAACCAGCCGGAACGGACCTCGGAACAGTCACCAGCTGAATAGGCTTACATCGCTTCTATCGCTGACGAGCGCTTTCCAATACTTAGCCCCGCCATGCCCGATTTCTTGTGAGGCGTGCAGAAGGTCGCAATTCAGTTCAAACCAAAATAGTGTTTCAAGTACTCTGTCAAAATTGCCTGTCCGACCGACGCTGCCATTTTCACGCCCCCGCTCAGAACCTTCGGAGCAGTTTTCTCTATCCATCCCTTGACCGTGGGACCCATTTGATTCGCGTCTTCACTTACGGCGGTAGAGAGAGACTTCAACTCAGATTGTGATATGCCTGAATTGCAAAGAACCTTTTGCAATTCTTCCCAATTTCCGGCAGCAATATGCTGCTCCTGAAATGTCATAGTTGACTGGCCCGTTGAGACATATACGTTGCCATTGAATATCTGCTGAGCCACATAACGTTCGATCTTCTCTTCCGATTGTGGCGTTATATGTTTCAGATCCTCGTCGCGCTCTCCCAATTCGGACTGGATTTCCAACGCAACATTCAACACCCTATTGCGGACGGTATCGAGTAACTCTACGAGCGTGGGTTTTGGTATTTCTTGGTACGCGACGAGCAAGGACATCTGTTGGCCGGTAAACGGGATTCGATTCTGGTAGTAAAGGACCATATTTGGAGGCCAGTGCATGGTGATCTGCCCATCCGTCGTCGCAGTCTTCACCAGGTCCTCATAGGTGGCAATTGCCTGAGCAAGGTGTACCTGTGATGCGAATCGCTGATGATTCTTTTCGAGGGCTGCCGGTGGGATAGGGAGGGTAGCCTGCGATCCGCCCCATCCGGAAAAGTGTCCCATCGCAGTGGCTGAAACTACTCGATAGTTGGGAAGTTCATCTTCGTCGCCGTAGCCGCTTAGCTCCTTGTTAGCCCACGTCTTGAGCCGATCATTTTTGATCTGGTGGGCAAGGACGACGCACTTCCGGAGCAACACGGTAATCGACTGACCTGTATTGGTGGCAAGTTCGATGATGTCGTCAAGTAGCATTTCTGAAGTCTACTTCGCGGGGATAACTACCTGTGGGGCGGCCTCAGTAGGGGCGTACGATAATTTGCCTTTTGTTCCGCATGCACTTGGCGCCCGTTCTCATATTGAGTACAATCGTTCTCGTAATGAGAACAGAAGATACATCGTTAGCGCACCTCCTCTTTGGTCAAACCAGAGGCCGCCTCCTTGCGACTTTGTATGGGACGCCTGATGAGACCTTCTTCGTTCGCCAGCTCGCCCGTAGGGTGGAGGTAAGTGTTGGAAGCGTCCAGCGCGAACTGATGACACTCGCGGACGCGGGCCTCGTCGTTAGGTCGCAGATTGGCAACCAAGTCTTTTACCGCGCCAACCGACATCATCCGGTTTACGCCGAGCTGCAGGCGCTGCTCGCAAAGACTGCCGGAATCTTCCACCAGCTCTCGGAGGCACTCGCTCCGCTGGCGAACGAAATCGAATTTGCCCTCGTCTACGGTTCATTCGCACGCGGCGATGAGACGGCGGCGAGTGATGTTGACTTGATAGTGGTCGGGAAGGTCACGCTCGACGAGCTGCTGGAGCTAATCGTGCCGGTGGAACGAAGCTTGGAACGCCCCGTGAATCCCACGGTTTACTCTAGTCGAGAGGTGCGAACGAAGTTGAAGGCGGGCAATCACTTCTTGAAAGCCATACAAGAAGGCAAAGCCACTTTTCTGATCGGAGATGAGCATGAGTTTAGAAAACTACTTTAAGAACTCTTGGCTCAAGAAGGAGGCTACGAGTCCGCAAGAGATCGCGGATCAGTTGGGCCTCGTATCCCGGTGCATCAAGGACGCGGGCGTTACAGGAATCTCTGATGACCTTCGTTTCTATACGGCCTTCAATGCAATTCTGGCTCTAGCGAATACTGCGCTGCGCGCCAGCGGCTACCGCACGACAACACAGCCGGGCCATCATACTCGCACAATTGAGACGCTCGAATACACCATCCGGGCCGACGACAAGACTATTCGCAAGATCATGGCCTTTTCGAAAAAACGCAATGTAGCGAGCTACGATTCGGCAGGAAGCATCTCCGATGAGGAACTGAAGCAGATCCTGTCTGTTGCTGATTCTCTCCAGGAGACTGTCGAAGCCTGGCTAGCAGAGTCTCACCCAGAGCTTCTCAAGCGATAGCTCCCGAAACGCAACTTCCCATGCCCAGAATTCCGACCAAAAATCCGCGATTCAGGACAAAAGACGAACTCTGTCGTGACGTCGCAGATGTCCTAAATTCAAGCCTCCACTACGGCACCAAACACGCTGTGCTCAGCGAGGCGACCTGGGTCTGGACCGAGTTTGAAGGAAAGTATCACGGATGCGAACACTGGTCAGAGGCTGCTTGGAAAGTCCAAGATCAGCAAAAGATGTTGGTTCACGAACACGCCGTTCCGAAGAGCATCGTCATTCAGCGTTTGTTGGAGCTTCCCAATCCGACAACAGGTTCGGTCAATCAACTGCTTATGTCTTATTGCAAAGGTGCCGTCCTAACGAGGGAAGAAGACGCTCGGCTCAATGGTCTTGGACTTCGCTCAACAATGCCGGATGGTTGGGATGAAAAAGATGTTTGGGCGCGGTATGCCGTTGCAGGCATAACGCTCCGCCCGCGGGCTGAACAGGCTCTGAAAGCGTCTTCTGGAGAGCGAATTTGATGGCTGTTTTGATGGCTGTCCGCTGTGTAGTTCTGTGCGTGAGTGTGCGTAGGCCTGCCAAGATGGATGTTCGACTAAGCTTCGATGTATGAACCATTTAGAGGCCAGTATGCGTTACTATGCGCATGTGTGCGTAACGCCTAGAATGGGACTCAAAATCCGCCGACCTTCGGGTCATGGGGGTTCGACCCCCCCTCCCGGCACCAGGATAATAAAGGACTTACAAGAGAATGGCCCCTCCTCGCGGAGTGGCCAAATGCCTGGCTCGCATTTGCTCATCACGTCATCGCCTGTGCATTCATCGATCTGCTCGCGCTTTGCGCTTATAAGACGCTAGTTCGATAAATTCAATCTGATTGTGGAGCAGGCACACCTTCGGCATTCCAGGCGGGGGGGATCTGGATGACATGCCCATACCACTCACGCCAAATGGAGTATAGAAGTTTTGCCAAACTCGCGATGCAACTTGGCTCCTTCACTTCTTACTCAGATCAGCGATAACTCTCGACTGCGCCGGCATTGATGCCCTGAAGGCTCATCAGCGCTAACTGTTCGCTTGCGTCAAACTACTTGAGCTGGCGGAGGTAGGCGACCAACTCGTTCAGTTGCACGCCGGAAAACTGGGGTAGGTTGGGCATTTCGCACTTCGGCTTGAGAGATTGCGCGTTGATGATCCACGCCTCGAGATAGGCATTGTTGTTGTCGTACACGTCGGACGCAAGCATTTTCCGGCTGCCGATGTGAGTAAGATCGGGACCTATGACTCCGCCAGCACCGGTACCGCGCACAGCATGGCACAAGGCGCATGGGCCATTGACGAAAATCTCTTCACCGGCTTTGGCCTCGGGGGTGGTGGGCACAGCGCCGGGCTTGAGTTGATTATCGAGCCAGGCCTGGTAATTCGCCGGTGTTTGGACAACGGCGATGAGGCGCATGAGCGCGTGCTGGGCGCCGCAAAATGTCGCACATTGGCCGGCGTATGTGCCAGGCTGCGAAGCGATGAGCCGGAGGTAGTTGGGCTGGCCTGGAATCATGTCCATCTTGCCGTCCAGCGCCGGAATCCAGAAGGAGTGAATAACGTCGGCGGATTTCAGTTCAATGTTTACGGGTCTGCCGGCGGGAAGATGCAGCTCGTTGGCGGTAGTGAATTCCTTTGCTGGATCGTCGTTCAAATAGCGGATCTCCCACCACCACTGATGACCGATGACGAGAATATCGGGCTTCATACTTTGCGCCATCTCCGCTCGGCCCAGGCCCCTGCGGGACCCCGCTCCTCGGATGGGGAAATCGCTAAGTAGGCTGAGACCGGCTACGAACAGAGCGGTAAGCACGATGAAGGGAATGACAAGGCCGCCGATAGCGATCCACATCTCGCCGCCGCCTGATTCCACCGGTTCGTGTTCGGCAAGCGATCCGCGGCGCCGGTAAAAAGCGTACGCAAAGAGAATCCACATGACCAGGCTGATGACCAGGAAAAGAATGGTCATGATCCAGGAAAGATCGGCAATGCGGTGAGCGGCGGGGCCATGCGGATTGAAGGTCGATAGCGCAACGCGACAGCCGGTGAGCGCAAGTAGCGACGCGATGGAAGCGAGGTTGCGGAAGCTGCGAAGCATTGATCGTCTCCCGACAATGGGTGTTCGTGGTGCAGCAGAAGTGAACTCCTTTGACAGAGTTGCACCGACTGCGCCAACAAAGCGACAAGACAACCAACGGCAACGCAAACGAGCCAATCGATTCATCGCAGTTCTTTCCTGTGTCCCCGCAACGTATAAAGATAGGCGGCCATGTCGCCAGCCTGCTGTTGTGAAACGCCGAGATCGGGCATTGCCGTTTTCGGGTCTACGTCTTCCGGATGTTCAATCCAGCGCATCAGGTTCGCTGGCGTGTTAGGAAGTTGCCCGGCGATTATGGTCCGGTCTCCGTAGAAGTAGAGCGGCGGACCCACCAGGCCACGCGCGCTGCGGATGCCGGGAATGGTGTGGCACGCGATACAACCATAACTGCTCAAAAGCTGTTTTCCGTGCTGGGGATTTCCTACGTCGGTCAAGGAGTTGTTCTGGCTATGGCCGCAGCCTGCCATGGCCGCGCATATGAATGCACCTGAGATTACAGCGCACGCGATTGCCGTGCCCGCCCGTGGCGATCTCATCGCGCCCTCCAGCATAGATCTAGAAAAATGGTCGGCAAGGCGAACCAGACAAGACCCATGCCCAAGGTAAGTGTGATGATGACCCCGAGCACCGCCAGGAATTCGTGGCGCTCGACTGCCTGTGCGTCGAAGAACGCCTGACGGACGGAGAGTCGCTGCCAGTTTCTGTATGAAACGATTCCGGAGTAAATAGAAACGATGAGCAGAGCAACCGCCAACAACCCAAACAGGATTCGGGCAACGGGATGGGCAAGAGTCACTCCGAAATCTCCCTGAGGCTTGCAGACCCACACAAACACCACGTCCAGGCATCCCACCGCAGTCCAGGCGATGGCCGTCGCGACAAATCCGAACCAAAGTCTGCGCGGTGATACCTCGGAAGGACCTTTGGGATCGGGTGAGTCGGCCCGATCCTGCGGATCAGTGGACATGGTAGTACCTCTGGATGTTGGGGATTACGTAGAGCAACGACACAACCACGACCCACACCGCATCAACGAAGTGCCAGTATCGAGAGGCGACCTGATACGGCATGTGTGGGGTGCGGCGAGCGAAACCATAATGGGGCTGAAAGCCGACGTACATGAGTATCAAAACACCAACGATGACGTGCGCGGCGTGGAGCGTCGTGATGGTGTAAAAGATCGACCCATAGGAATTGGTGTCCGGCGTGAGTTCGCCCCACTCGGAGGCATACTCGAATCCCTGTAGAACGAGAAAAGAGAGACCGAGGAGAACGGTGAACCATAGCGCGATTCTGCCGGCACGGTATCGCTCCTTTTGTACCTGCAGCTCACCCCAGTGCAGCACAGCGCTGCTGCTGAGCAGGATCGCCAACAGAACGAAGGGATACACAAGGTGCGGCGGCTCCTGCGTTGCCCAGCGGTCCTTGTTGGTACCGAGATAGTAGTAGGCGCCAAACATGCACGCGAACAGGGTGGCCTCTGTAGCGATGAGCGCCCACACCGCCTGAATGCCGCGGGTCTGGTCGATCGAAAGACCGCTCAGTTTTACGGGTGGCGGCGGTATCTGGACTAGAGAACTCACACAACCTCCTTCTCGGTGTTGGGCCACATCCACATACACCCGATAGCAAAGCTCAGGATGAGCATGGCCAGTACAACCCACATTGCTTGAAACACGAAAGCAACAAAGAGTGCGAATACCAGAAGACTCATTGCGAGCGGCGCAATGGAATCCTCCGGAATTGTCGCGATGCCGACCGGAACGGCATCCAGCCAGGTCGTGGTCGGCGTCAGCCGTCCGCCATCGAGCACGCGGTCATTTTCCGGATCGTCGATGTTTTCATACGTGTCCCACAGGGGATGACGCGAAGCCACGACAGGAATGTGGGCGAAGTTGTAAGGCTTCGGTGGAGAATCCGCAAGCCACTCAAGGCCATCGGCGTTCCATGGATTCGGGCCTGCTATGGCCCCGTGACGCAGGCTATAGAAAAAGTTGATGACGCTGATGAGAATCCCGAGGCCGAGGATGAATGCGCCGATCGTGATCACCATGTTCCAGCTGTCGAAACCCATGCCAGCCGCGTACGTGTAAATTCGGCGCTGCATGCCCATCATTCCAACGATGTGCATGGGGAAGAAGGCCAGGTTGAATCCGATGAACATGACCCAGAAGCTCAACTTGCCTAGCTTTTCATTCATCATGCGGCCCGTCATTTTAGGCAGCCAGAAATAAAAGCCGGCAAACACGGGAAACATGTTGGCGCCGACCAGTACGTAGTGAAGGTGGGCGATCACATAGTAAGTGTTATGCACCTGCCAGTCGACGGGAATGATTCCCGTATAGACTCCGCTGAGGCCTCCTACCACCAGCAGCATCACCGAAGCTAGCGCATAGTACATGGACGTGGTGGCGACGGGCCGCCCTTTCAATACCGTAGCGAGCCATGCAAACACCTGGATCACGGTAAAAACCGAGATCATCATGCTGCCGGCTGAAAAGATGCTCATGGCAACATCGGATAGACCGACCGTGAACATGTGATGAAGCCACACGGCGTAGCCAACCACGCCGGTGAGAATGGTCGAGATGGCAATATAGGCGTATCCGACGACGGGGCGGCGTGAAAATGCTGGAATGATCAGGGAAATCATTCCCGTTGCCGGCAAAAAGATGACATAGACCCAGGGATGGCCGAAGAACCAGAACATCTGCTGCCAAAGCAGAGTGCTGCCCCCACTGGCAATGTCGAAAAAATGCGTACCCCAGTGGCGGTCGAGTTCGAGAAAAATGGATGCAGCGGTAAGCGCCGGCATGGCAAATACGACAACAAAAGAAATGGTGAGCGTGCTGTAAGCAAAGAGAGGCATGCGGCTGATCGCCATGCCCGGAGCACGCAGGCGAAGGATGGTGACAATGAAATTGATAGCATTACCGGTGGTGGAGATACCTAGAAAAATCAGCGCCAGCGCATAAGCATCCATCCCCATACCAGGGGAATATGCGGTCAGCGTGTAGGGAACATAGGCGAACCAGCCGGCGTGCGGCGCCTGGTGGAAAAACGGCGAAATATAAAGAACAATCGCGGATAGTAAGAAAGTCCAGTAGGTAAAAGCATTGAGCCGCGGAAAGGCCATGTCGCGTGCGCCGATCATGAGCGGGATAAGAAATATGGCAAATCCCGAAAGGATGGGCGATGCATACCAAAAAATCATTGTGAGGCCGTGCAGCGTGAACATCTGGTTGTATGCTTCGGCCGATAACAGATGCATGTTGGAATGCATAAGCTGCAGTCGTACCAGCAGCGCCTCGACCCCGCCGACGATGAGCAGAACCATCGCGGTGACCAGGTAGCGAATGCCTAATTCCTTATGGTCAACCGTCGCAAACCACCCATAGAGGTTTTTGGGGGTCTCCCAGAGTTCGGTGAGCCGGCTTTCGATCGCCACCTCGGTCATCTGCATCTCCAGTGCATAGCTCTATTTTTCGTTACCGGGGCAGTACAAGGCAGGGACACAGTCTCCCTTGCCGTGAGATGAAGCGCTCCAAAGAGCGGTTGCTCTTGCACAACCCCACTTTACGTTGCATTGCTAACCAGTGCTCGCGAGGCGCACCGAAATCAGAGAGGCGCCCCGCGGGCTTTTCCCTACGTTGGATGGCGAAGCAAATTTCAGTTACCGGGTTCGATCTCTTATTCATTCAGAAGGAGCCATCCTATGCGATCTCGGAAACAGAATACGAACTAGGCGAACCCACTGATACTGGCAGCCATTCAACAACAATTCTGAACTGCCGTGCAAGCGAACGCGAAATCTGCGTCATTTCGAACGCGACTTACTCTGGCTGCGGGGCGGCGCTCTCTGCCCCTGATGCCTGAGGGATCTGGAGTATGTGTGAAACGGACTCTCTGCTGGCCACCGCACGACAAAGCATATAGACGACCGCACCGACAACCATGGGAACCACGAAGAACAATACCCGCAACAGAGTCCGCAGGGCGACAACGGATTTGTCAGAGACTACGCTGATGACGTCGTCGCTGCCTGCGAACTGAAGTACCACAAGGCCCGCAAATATCGAGCAACCGAGAGCTGTGTTGAATGGATGCTCACTGGGAAGGCGGAGAACATTGTGCGCGCGAATGTCGAGCGAGAACGCTTCTTCCACGAATGGGTAAGCATAAAGTGCAACAAACAAGATGCCGGGAAACAGGACTGCAGGGAAGAAAACTTCCGGGACAAGGTATCGCCCAAAGTGCAGATTCACGCCGGGAAAGAGACGCATCGCACCCTCGATCCACCCGAGATACCAATCCGGCTGTGCTCCGGGAAGAATCGCGGTGGGATTTGCCGGGCCATAAATCCAGACGGGATCGATCTGTAGATATCCACCTAACGCCGCGATCAGCGAAAGCAGCAACATAAAAAGGCCGAGAGACTTGAGGGTGTAAACCGGCCAAAGGCGGGATCCGACAATGGAGGTGTTGGTGCGGCCTGGGCCGGGATAGTTCGTGTGGTATTGACGCCAGACAATGGTGAGATGAACCGCAATGAACACGGAAATAAGCGCGGGAATGACAAAAATGTGCAAAGCATAGAAGCGGGGAACGGTGGCGCTGGCGGGCACCGTACCTCCCATCACGATGAAGCTGAGCCATGGTCCGATGATCGGTATAGACAGAGCGATCGCATAACCGATTCGCAGCCCGGCGTTAGAAAGAAGATCATCGCACATTGAATATCCGAAGAAGCCGTTGACCAGGGCCAGCACCAGCAGGGTCATTCCGACGGTCCAATTAATTTCCCGCGGCCTGCGATATGCGGCGGTGAAAAAGATGCGCGCCTGATGCGCCACGATTGCGGCAATAAAGATATCAGCGGCCCAGTGGTGCATTTGGCGCATCAGCAAGCCCGCCGGCACGTCGAAGCTGATGTGAAGGATGGAGCGATAGGCAGCCGACATCTTGACGCCGTCGAGCGGGTGATAGGAACCGTGATAAATGATCTGCGCCGAGCTGCCGTTGTAGAACAGAGCCAGAAAGGCACCCGTAGCGACGAGGATCACGAACGAATAGAGGGCAATCTCTCCGAGCATGAACGACCAGTGATCGGGGAAGATATGATTGAGCGCTTCGCGCACGAATTTTGCAATGCGCAGCCGGGAATCTATTGCCCGGGCGATAGATTCAATCATGGCATCCCCCAGAAACCGGGGCCCGGGGGCTCGGTAAATCCGCCAGCCGCACGCAGAAATCCCTGGCCGTCAACATAGAGAGGCAATTGCGGAAGTGGACGTGCGGCTGGTCCTCCTGTCGGTTTGCAGCCGTCGAGAACATTGAACGTCGATTGGTGGCAAGGACACATGAGCAGGTGCGTGGTCGCTTCATACATGCCGACGGTGCATCCGGCGTGCGTGCAGACACGCGAGTAAGCGAGGTTGCCCATGGGCGCCCACCCTTCGCGCTTTTGCGGCAACTGCAACAGATCCTGCCGAACGCGAATCAATACCGTTTGTGCTCTCTCCGCTCCGATACTGCCTTCAGGGAAAACGATGGTAGTACTGCCGGGCTGAAGGGCATCCACGGAAACCGGCTTGCCATCCCCGGTGACCAGGCGCTGGTCCCGTTTCCAGATAGTGGAATATAAAGTTGAGTCAGGAGAGAGCGAAAAAGAGCGCAGCGTAGAAACGCACATCGCGGCGAACACGCTAACGCCAGCAGCGACTGACCATTTCAACAAGCCCCGCCGCTGGACATCTCGCTCACCGCGGCGAAAATCCTCAATGGCGGGCTCGAGATCCGGCGTAGGCGCCGCCAGAGGTTCACGCGGTTCAGTCTCTTCGATATTCGTGGAAAGCGAGTGCGCCCAGACGACCAACGCAAAGCCGAAGCCGCCGAAGAACAGAGCCAGAGTGCCCCCGAGCTGCATATTGTCTCGCCCGGTCCAGTACGCAACCAGAAAACCAATTCCGCCGGCAAACGCCACGGCAAGCGAAATCACGACGAGCAAGGTTCCCCATTGTGGATGCTTCGGAAAGTGTGCTCCCGTGTTCGCGTCATATTTTCGGTCGTCAGGATGATCAGCAATTTCCGAGCCAGCGTCAGCATCCCGATCGGGCTGCGAGCGAAGGTGACGAGGCGAAGGACCCGCAGAATCACTCGGCACAGGTATATCCTTAGGCGGCTTTACGAACCAGCGCGCAACAAATCCGAGTGACCACCAGCCAAGCAACGAGGCAGCAATTAAGGCCCAGCCTTCCCGTTTCTCTTCGTCGCTCATCCTTTGCCCCCTCTTTCAATCCAGAATGTTAGACACACCAGCAGAAGCACACCCACCCACGCGGCGAATCCTTCCGCTACCGGGCCATACCAGTTCAAAGGGCTGCCGCCCGGGCTAGCCGGGTGCTGTACGTAGCTGACGTATTTCACGATGGATGCTATTTGCTGGTCGCTGATAGCAGCGGCCGGGAAGGCCGGCATGGGCCCCGGCCCCCAGCGTATGGCGCCAGCCACGATTGCTGCCGAGTCGTCGGTCAACGCGGGCGCATTCGTACCGACAAACGCAAGCGCTCCCCCACGAACAGCAGTGCGATGGCACGCCGCACAATTTCGGAGAAAGAGCTTGCCGCCTTCGCTCAAGTCGCCGTTGTCCAGCGGAATGACGGCGATGTCGTGAGTGACGTAATCGGCGACCGCATGAATTTGGGGCAGAGACAGCGTGTAGACGAAGCTCGGCATGTGCCCCGGCCCAAGTTCCACGGCAGCCATCACCTTGCCGCGATTGTGTTCGGCCTGCAGGCTAGGCCCGGCAATACTGACGACGGCGCTGATTCCCTGGCCGCTATCTCCATGGCATTTTGCGCAGCGCTGTTCGAAAATTGCTTTTCCGGGAAGGAGCGTATGACTCAACGCCTGTTGACTGAATGCGACATGCGTAACGAACAAAAACGAGAGAATAAAACACAAACCCGCGCTCACGCGCCTTGAGAGTCGGCTCGATGCTCTCCTGGGTTTCACGGGTGGTTCGATGCCACGCGCAAATAGATGGATGTTTAATCCGGGTGGCTCACAGCTAGTTGCTATGGCAATAGTCTCCCATCGCAATTCGAGCCGGGAGATGGGCAGCATTGGTAAAAATCAGTGGTACTCTCGATTTGTAGTGTGCTCCCCTCGCTGCGAGACAGCCACATCATCAGTGCCAATCAGATGTTTGAAGCTGTACCTTCGCTTTTTGTGATTGAGCACATGGGACGCTGACATGCGCATTCTATTTCGGGTATTTGGCCTGACTCTTCTCGCCGGACTCATGTCTGGCTGCACCAGCGCCAAAGCTGCAAGCAACTCTCAGGTGGTGGTGGCCACGGGTGGCAATGTCGCCCGCGGAGAGCAGGTAATCGTTCAATTCAAATGCGGATCCTGTCACACGATCCCCGGAATTCATAATGCGAATGGAGTCTTTGGTCCGCCGCTGAACCAACTGGCGCGTCGAAGTATCATTGCCGGCGAGTTCCCAAATGAGCCGGACTTCCTTGTGCAATGGGTGAAGTCGCCCACGTCAATGAAACCGGCAACCGCGATGCCGGATCTTGGGCTGTCAGAAAAGCAGGCGCGCGATACCGCCGCGTATCTAGAAACCCTGCGCTAAGCGTTGCCCGTTCTCGCCAAGGTTCTTTTCCGAACGAATCAACTTATGCTCAACTGGCCTGCCGGTAGTTGGTACTGCAGTTTGATTGCGAAATGACGTTGGGTGTGATCTCCCCTTTTGTAATGGGAACAGAACACGGTTGCGGAAGATCGTTCCGCGCGGCGTGAGCACGAGTTCGATATCGACGAATCTGGATCAGATCTGGGAAACGAATGAGGGCGGCCGGTTGCGACGCTTGCGGTTGTACTTCTGTTTCAGGTTCTGATGCAACACAAATAATAGCGCACCCAGCGGCACAGGAAGAATATCCCACATCAGGTCTCGGGTTCCGGTCGCCCTGACGCGCACCTCACCGGAGCATTCTCCCACTTCCTGGCCGCGCCGCACCACCACTTGAACGTTCCACAGTCCGCGCGCTGGAAGCGAAAAGTTCGCGGCCTGCAACCATTTGCTTGTAGCCGCCTTATGCGAGGCGTGGAGCACAATCTGTTTGCCGTTGCCGGCGACGGGCGTGAGAATGAGATCGATGTGCGCATCCTGGACCAGGCCCGGCATGCCTGCGCGTTCCACGGCAACGCTGAAATCTGCGCGGCCCGCTGTGAGCGGATCCGGGGTGGTAAAAAGTGTGACAATGAACGGTCCGGCGGGCCGACGAAAGCGAAGACGGCCGCCGTCGGCAATGGCGGTGTTGACGCACCCAAAGACAAAGAGAATTACCAGCAGGATGCTCGCAATCGATCGGCCGGTGAATTCACTTCTCATCACATGCCCATTCCGCGCATGTACATCGGCTGAGTGAAGATCCAGACCGCGACGGCGTACATCGCGGTGCTGCTGACGGCCCACATCGCTGACATGGACCAGATTCGGCGGTTCGAGTTCGCCATCTGCCTGATCACCTTTCGTCCGGCATACCAGGAGACAAACAAGCCCAGGTTCACGATCCATATCTGAAGGTCGAACAGGTCCAGTCCGTTCGCGCCCAGAAGCGGAGTGAACATCGCGGATGAAGATGCCGCCATCAGTTTGTGCGGCATGGACAGGGTGTGCTGCGCGGCTGCAGGATGACCCGCCGAAAACTGTGCGGACAGGTGTTGCAGAAGCGCCGGAATGGACGACCACGAACTGGCCAGATGAAACGCCAGATGACCCACCCAAATGGAAAGACCCAGCGGAAGCAGTGCGATGGAAAACCGGCAAAAGACAGTTCGCAGGGTTTGCCGTGTGGCAAGCAACTGCATCAGCCTGGCCACTCCCACGTAAAGCAGCAACAAAATCGCTGCGAACAGCACGGTCGCCAGCAGAGAAAGCAGCGGACCCGCAGCCCACGAATGCTGCTGGCGAAAGTTAGAAAGGAAGCGTGCGACGGGCGCGATCATGACTGCGGCATTGGCGATAGAGGAGAAAACCACAACCAGGATAAGCACAGCGAGATCAGGACGCGCGGAGGTTCGGCCGAGCGAGGAACGAACCGGATCGCGCGCGAGGTCGCGTAGCGGAGACTGAAGCGTGATGGAGACGTTGTCTTCTGGACAGGCCTTGACACAGTCCATGCATAGGGTGCAGTCAAGATTGCCGACTTTGTTCGGCAGGTAGAGCTTGAGCTCGCAGCCGCGCTGTGTCGCGTTGCCGCGAACGCAATCGTGAGTGGAGCAATTGGAGCAGACATGCTGGCTGCGCACGCCCAGTTCGAACGGCGCGAATAGGGATGCGATGAAGTTGAACTGTCCCACGGGACAAATGTATTTGCAGAAGCTCGCGCCGAGAAAGACGGAGTTGATGATAGTTGCGACGGCAACGTAGGAGATAAGGAGCAAGGCAGTGTCGCGCGGCGAGCTCCAGAGCGCGAACTGTTCATACGCCCAGAAAAACACCAGCATCAGCACCGCCGCCGGCCACTTCGACGACAACCATTCTGGCCAGCGCAGTTGCGGAATTCCCAGGCGGCGCACCAGCTCGCGCGGTAGTGTAAATGGGCAGGCCATGCAGAAGATGTTCGCAACAAACAACAGCAGGATAAGGTTGATCGGCCGGAGAACGTTCCAGAGCAAAGCCCCGGAAGAGTTCAGCGGCGGGACCTGCACGCCACAAAGACCGTCAAGAATGATCGCGGAAAGAACAACGATGCTGAAGAACTGGAGAGCGCCGCGTCCGTAGCGTGATCGCAGCGCAGATCCGGCAACCGGGACGCGGAGTAAATCGAAGGCTGGCGCCACGGCACCAACGCCTGCACTTGGGCGGGGCGCCGATTCCCGTGCAGCGGCCTGCGTAGTCTGCGGCCGGTCCGACAGAAGCTGCAGCATGATTGGAACCAGGGCAGCAACAGTGACCAGCAGTCCCACTAGGATCATTTCTCCGCCGGCCACCGTCTGATCGGTTAACGCGCTGATGCCGAACAGGCGAGGAACCTGCGCGTACATGGGATAGATCACTCGCCCGTCCAGTGCGATCACCAGACCGACGAAGAACAGGACCGCATGGGCGGACGCGACGTAGGGAATAATCAACCAGCGCGAGGAGCGAATCCTGTTGGGCCACGGCCGCACGACATACCACCAGAACGCCAAGGAGGTGAAGAAGAAACAAGCATGTTCCATCTGGTGCCAGAAGTTGGAGCGCAGCCCCAGCTCATATGCCGCAGGCAAATGCCAGAGGACGACCGCCAGGTCCATCGCGATCCATGCGATGACGGGATTGGTGAATAGCCTTTGCAGCCAATGGAAGACGCGTGAATTCATCCAGGGCGCAAGTTCATCCCGCACAAAGCTGCGGGGCAAGCCTCGCAACATTGGGACGATAGGATTGCCGAGCAACAGCAGCGGTGGCGCCACAGACATGAGCAGCAAATGCTGGGTCATGTGTGCCACCAGCAGGAACTGATCGAGCGCGTCAAGCGGGGAAGCGAGCGCGAGCCACAGGCAAATCAATCCTGCGAAGAAGCAAAGAGCGCGCCACGGAGGAAGTTCCCGAGGCCGGGTGATGCGGGCCAGCCGCCATCCCCGAAGATAGAGGATGCCGGTAATCAACATGCCCAGCGTGGGCCAGAAGGGTACGATCCACGATTGCGCTATGGCTTCAGGGACGGGTTGGGGCATCTCATCGTATCCAACTGGCTTCGTCCGCGGTTCATCTCCGACGAAAGCCCGGGTCGATTCTCCCCTGTATCTACTGAGGAACCTAAGGTCTGATGCCCCGACGCTGGAGTGAGTTGCACAGTGGAGTCATTCCGCTCTTTTAGTCCGCACATTCGTCTATATCACCAATGCTATCGAATCGCTGAACATTCGTCCGCGCAAAGCCTGCAAAACGCGAGGTGCATTTCCCTCAGGAGTTGCCGCTCTGCAACACATGAGGCAGTTACCCATGGATGATCGCATTGTGGGTCCTCCAGCGGAGGCCCATGTCCGAACTCCGCCGGCCCGATCTTGAATTGTCGTGATGTGATCGTGGACTTCTAGTCGAATTTCCATTGGCGCTTTGAAACCATCGATCTGGCACCGTTGCTCCACACTGGAAACAATACCCTCGCGGCAATTGTGTGGAACTTTGGCACCAAGGCTCCCATCGCGCAGATGAGCAGCCGAACCGGGTTTCTGCTTCAGGGAGATACGGCAGCCGAGCAGTCCGCGAATACAGGCGCATCGTGGAGGGTGAAACAAGAGCCTGGCTGGGGGTCGGTGCAGGATGAGAAGTTCGCAGGCTACTTTGGCGCAGGCTTCGGAGAGCGAATTGATGGACGGCAGCTCGACTGGAATTGGGATCTGCCGGATTCAGAGAATTCCAGCGAATGGCGAAAACCGGAAATCATCGGTCATGCAGCCTCGCGCGGCGCGCAATCGTTGGACACAAATTGGGAATCTGTCCCGGACCTGCTGCCGACAATGGAACATCGTTTGGTCGCCGCCGGAAAACCAGTTCGGGTGGAAGGATTGCGTGGGCTGCCGGCATTTCCCGCGCAGCCACTCACGATTCCTGCAAACACGCGCGTGACCCTGTTGCTGGACAATCGCGTACTGCAAACCGCGTATCCCGTCCTGGTCGTCAGCGGCGGACACGATGCAAACATCCGACTGACCTATGCGGAAGCTTTGTATGACGCGCATGGACAAAAGGGCAATCGCAATCAAATTGCCGGCCGTCATATCCAGGGTCTCTACGATGAATTCATCAGTGGAGGCGGCAACGACCGCGCTTTCGCTCCGCTGAACTGGCGCACATGGCGGTATCTCCAGATCGATGTCACGACGAAGTCCACTCCGCTTCGCCTGGATAGCCTGAAGGCATGGTTCACCGCCTATCCGTTTCAAATGAACGCGAAAATCGCAGGCGATATTCCCGATCTCGATGCGATTTGGACCACGGGATGGCGCACGGCGCGGCTCTGCGCCCATACAACTTACATGGATACTCCCTACTGGGAACGCCTGCAGTATGTGGGTGACACACGCATCGAAGCGCTCATCTCTTACACCGACTCAGGTGACAGTCGTTTGGCACGCCAGGCGATTATGAGTATTGACGACTCTCGCGTTCCCAATGGTCTCACGCAAAGCCGCTATCCATCCTCGCTGCCACAGTTCATCCCGACCTTTTCGCTGATTTGGGTGGACATGCTGCACGACTACTGGATGTATGTTGACGATCCGGCTCTGGTGCGTGCAACCGTACCCCACACTCGGGGCGTGATCGACTGGTATACCGCACGGCTGCGTCCTGATGGCCTCATGGGAAAAGTGGGTTGGTGGGAATTCGGCGACTGGACCGCCGGATACAAGGGTGGAGTGCCGCCACAAGACGCCAACGGCGGATCGACTTTCATCACGCTGCAGTATATGGAAGCTCTTCGCGACGCCTCCGACATGGAAGCAAAACTTGGAAATCCCCAGCGCGCAGCCGAATACAAAGCGCTTTTTACAAAAGCCGCGGCCGCCCTCAACCGTTCCAACTGGGATACGCGGTACGGCGTGTTTGCGGACACTCCAGAGAAAAACAGCTATGGCCAGGAAGCCAACATATTGGCTGTCTGGCTCGACGTTGTGCCCCGATCACAGCAAGCTGCGGTCCTGCGGCGAATCCTGGGCTCGCAGCCAGACACCGCAACCACCGTGGATGGCAAACGAGTGCCTCCGATATCCCACATGACGTATTACTTCCGGTTCTACCTCGCTCGTGCACTGGAACACGCCGGACTCGGAGACCTATATTTGGATGAACTGACCCCGTGGAGAAACATGTTGCACATGGGGCTAAGCACATGGGCGGAGACTCCAGAACCGACGCGTTCTGACAGCCACGCATGGAGCGCCAGCCCGAACTACGATTTACTAACAATTGTGGCTGGAATCCGACCCGCTGCGCCGGGATTTTCGCGCGTCGAAATTGAACCTCACCTTGGACAACTGACACATCTGGAAGCCACGATGCCGCATGCCGGTGGAGATATTCACGTCGCTTACCGCAAGGTTGACGATGCTTGGCTGGCATCGGTTGATCTGCCAAAAGGCCTGACCGGAGAACTCATCTGGGGGGGACGAACGTACCCTTTGCACGAGGGAAGCGAGGAATTTCATTTGCCGATTGTGCAAAGGATCATAGAAGGCTCTAGCCATCTGCCATAGTGCGGATCATCGTATCGAAGTGCGGTTGAACTTCTCTTCCCTTTCACCGCAAATGTGAGCGGGAAGAAGCATAAAAAGTCGAGTTTCGTCGCCTAAAGAGCAATAAATTCGGCCGCTCGTTATGGCCATTTGACAGCTCGCGAGTCACCGGTGGAAAAAGCCGAACATACGTGATTGCCGTCACCGCCGATTTAGGGCAATTATGCTTCACTGGCTTCCTCGGGGCACGATCCATTCCGGGAAATGCTTTTCAAGGGGGGAATTCCATGCAACACTCAGCCGCATCCGTTTCGGTGCCGCACCCTGCGGACCAGAACAAACCGCTACTCACATCTTTTGATTCCAGCCAGGAGTGCAGCCTTGAGCATTGGCTGGAGGTCACCTGCCTGGTCGAGCGCGAAGAACTAGATCTGGATATCAAGCTTCTCTTGGTCGATACGGATCCTCCCGACCCAACCGTGCACTAAACGCGCGCCGGTCGACCAACAGACGCCCTTCCTCCCCAGACCGGGGAGTGCCGGGTGCGGAGCCAGCCGTAACGCGAAGATTCGTCGTCGGATTGCAACAGATAGACGATTCAGAAGTGCAGCCCTCCCCCACAAATCAAAACCTCTCCCGTGACATAGTCAGAAAGAGGACTGCAGAAAAAAAGCACCGCGCCGGCGGCTTCTTCCGGAGTGCCCAGTCGGCCTAGCGGGCAGGCGCTCTGGATTGAATCGAGCAGACTGGGCTGGACCCCAAGGCGAATATGATGACCGTGCATTTCCATTCCGGCCCCGGCGTCGGTGAGCGGCTGCACCAATCGAGTGCCGATCAAGCCAAATCCCACCGCATTCACATTGACGTTATATCGTCCCCATTCCTTGGCCAGGGTTTTTGTCAGACCGATGATGCCGGCCTTTCCCGCAGAGTAGCCAACCTGGCCAGGATTTCCGTCTGTGCCGGCGATGGAAGTGATGTTCACCACCTTACGCATCACGCGCTGCGATGCCGCAATCTCTTTCTTCGCGGCCGCGCGAATGAACGTCGACGCGGCTCGTAAAAGGCGAAATGGAACGACCAGGTGGATATCCAGCATCGATTGAAATTGCTCATCGGTAGTTTTCTGGATGACATTGTCCCAACTGTAGCCGGCATTGTTCACGATAATGTCGATGGCGCCAAACTCCTCAATCGTCGCCTGGACAATCGAGTCGGGAGTTTTCGGATCCGTTAGATCGCCGGTGATGTGCCGCACTCGCTCCGGTCGCGCCAGTTCAGTCTCCGATTCCACCAGCAACGCCTCGTCTAGGTCGTTCATCATTACACGGGCACCCGCCGCAACCAGTCGCTTCGCTATGGCGCGCCCAATGCCGCGTCCGGCTCCGGTTACGAGTGCTGTCTTGCCCTCCAATGTAAACGGCATCTCTGCAAGGTCCATCTGTGTCTCCAAGTTGGTCGTTGTCATATCTCGCCACCTCTTGCAAGGTTCTCGCTACGCTGCATCGCAGCAATTATAATGCTGCATTGCGCAAATTTCCATAGGCGATAGTGTGAACGGGGATGATTGGCTCTCATGGCCGAAACTGTCGCCGCTGCGACATTGTGGTCTCACGAAAATTTCATCTCAGGAAATGCGAGAAGCGTGATGCCCATCACCGCATCGAGTGTTTTGCGCGCCTAGCGTCGGTACAAGTGGACGTTCAATGTCCATGTAGACGATTTACAAAGTGGCAGATCTCCGGCGCATGCTGCGTCCTATTTTCTACACGGAGACCAATTGAACCGCTCAACTTTTCGAAACCTGGAAAGGTCTTCACTCGTTATTCATTCCCTGCTTGACACATGTCGACCCTCCGCGAGGCGAAGCGCCAGGGAGGAGCATATTCGCATTGAAAGTCTGCGAATTCATACGCGTAGTCCAAGTCCAGAGCAACGTGCGGAAACGCTCGCTGCGCCGCATCCGGGGCGACCTCAGAATCGCCGCAATTTTTGAATCAATCCATTAAGAAAGGAGCCATGCCATGGCAGCAGCAGCTTTATTCGAAGTTATTGTGCCGGCATCGAAACCGTTAACCGGCAAAGTCGCATTCGTCACGGGAGGATCCCGCGGCATCGGGCGGGCGATCGCATTGGAACTGGCAAACCGCGGAGCCACCGTCGCGATCAACTGTTGTTCTGGCGTTCGTGCTGCGGAAGAAGTACGGTATGAAGCGGAACAGATGGGAGTTCCCAGCGCAATTTTCCCGGCAAACATATCGCAAAAGCTGGAGGCGCGAAGAGTGGTACAGGATGTGTTGCAGTTCTACGATCGCATCGACATCCTGGTGAACAACGCCGGCATCACTCGCGACCGAAGCCTGCGCAAAATGACAGATGACGATTGGACCGAGGTCATCGACACCAATTTGAACGGCGCCTTCTATTGCACCAGCGCGGTAATTCCCGCGATGATAGAGCAAAATTTCGGCCGCATTGTCAACGTGGCTTCCTTTGTCGGACAGGCGGGTGCCTTCGGCCAAGCCAACTATGCGGCCAGTAAAGCCGGCATCATTGCATTTACAAAGGTGCTTGCAATGGAACTGGCAAAATACAACATTACAGCGAACGTGATTGCGCCGGGATTCACTGCCACCGATATGCTCAACGGCATCCCCCTCGAGCGAATGGAGCAAATTAAGGAACGAATCCCAATGCATCGATTTGGGCAGCCATATGAAATCGCAAAGGCGGCGGCATTCCTAATCTGCGATGGCGACTATATCACCGGCCAGCAAATCAACGTGAACGGGGGCATTTACATGTAGCTGCCCGGCTTATTTTATTGTGAACGCGCGGCAAGCCACCGATCGATATAGGGCCAGGTCTGTTTGTGCGCGCTGCTTCCGGCCATGATTCCAATATGCCCTCCGGGCACGCGGTACACCTCGGTGTCGGTACTGCCGACCTTGGAAAGGATCGCCTCCGACTGGCAGGGCGGCGTAATGTGGTCGTCTTCGGCGATGACGGTGAGCAAGTTGGCGCGGAGTTGTTTCAGATCCACAATGTTCCCGCGGATCGACAGGCTTCCTCGCATCAGTCGATCGTTGCGGTACAGATCGACAATCAGTTGGCGATAGGCAGCAC
This sequence comes from Acidobacteriaceae bacterium, assembly GCA_049796755.1. Taxonomy (GTDB): domain Bacteria; phylum Acidobacteriota; class Terriglobia; order Terriglobales; family Acidobacteriaceae; genus JAKAAZ01. Next base: position 50,381 of record JBARFA010000026.1, on the reverse strand, counting down.
CGGCCATGGGGATGTTATCGGTCACCCAGGTGTTCATCGCGTGCCACGATTCCACAGCGGCCGGATTGTCGATGTTGTCCCAAAGTTTCAGAGAATTGATAATGTAATTTTCTACCGGCTTCAAAGCCTTTGCGCCGTAGTCGATCATCTCTCCCGGCATGTTCCCGAACGCAGACAAAACTTTATCGACGTCGAAATATTTTTCATCCGTCCAGCGGGCAAACGTCAGGCGATCGCGATTCGAGAAATCCAATGGAGCTGTCAGGAGCAGCAGATTGCGCAAGCCGTCATCCGGACGAAGCGCCGCGTAGATCGTGGTGAGAATAGCGCCGATACACCAACCCAGCAGACTGAATTCGGCACAATTCGAGATTCCCTTCATCTTCCGGATCGCTCGCGGCATATAGTCGAGCGAATAGTCTTCGAATTTCAGATCCTTATCTTCCAGGCCGGGAACTCCCCAATCCAGGAGATAGACATCGTACCCGCGGCCCACCATATATTCGACGAAACTGTGGCCGGGGCGCAGATCCAGTATCGATGGCCGATTCATCAACGCGAAGACAAGCAATAGTGGAACCGGATGACGCGCCTCGGGAGGCCGCACTGGAATGTAGCGATAGAGCTTTGCCTTGTTCAGGGTCCAAACCAATTCTTTGGGGGTTTGAGCGATCAGGGCTTTCGTCGTCATCACCCGGGTAAACGTCTCAAGCCTTGGATCCAGAATCGACCCAAGGTTGGGCAATTCCGCAGCTTGTGTCATATCGTCCCTCTAACCTTTTCTGGTGCGCGGGTGCGTGGACCTGGTACCGTTCGTGGCGGCGCGTCTGGTGGCAGAAGGATTCGCAGTTTCGGTCGGCTGGTTCGAGTGAGACATCTCGAGAATTCGATCCAGCTTCGCATCCATGTCATCGCACCGCGTCTCAATATTTGTGAGGCGTTCGGCAAGAACGGCCACTTGCTGTCGCGAAGGAAGAGAAAACTGCTCCAGGGCCTGGAGCATGGCCTTGTCCAGTGCTTCTCGTGCGGGAGCGGTGAGCGTCAGATACCCATTGAGCAAGGTGCCCGTGGCCTCCGCATACTCCTCGCTATTCACCGCATTGATCATCACCTTTGACATCGAATCCAGGTACGCATCGCGCACTCCGCGAAGCGCTTCAAATGGATCGACCGGCTTGGCGTCCTGTTCTTTTGCAGTCATGCTCAGACCCACCTTTCAAGCCGTCTCAAGCATATACCCGGGCGGGGCGGGCAGCGGTGAATCCCGGGGCCTCCTCCGATGATGTGCCTGACGGCCTTCCCCGCCCGATCGCGCAATGTCGACCAGCCGGAAATCAATGCAGAATCTGGGTAGACTTTTTGGAGATGTCGAGCAGCTCCTTGTGCGCTCCAACGACTGCTTCGACGCCTCGTTGCATAGAGTCAACCGCCTCATTGATAGGAACGCCGGCGTCCCCGAAATGCTTCTTGGCGGCATCAAGGCTGGCTGTGGTCTGCTTCGCTGATAAGTCGATGGCGGTCTTCTGCATCTCGACAGCATGTTCTACCGATGTACGCGCAAACTTTGTACCAGCTTCGACCACTTTCGTCGCTGTTTCGGCGCGCTCGCGAGTCAATCCGGCCCATGCATGGCTCTGTTCAACCATCAGGTCGATGGCGGCCTTTTGGGCCTCTACAACACGATCGAAAGCTGCACTATGCAGGTCCAGAATCTCTGGAACGAACGGCGACGTTTTCGCGTGTTTCTTCCAGGTGCTGATCATCTCGGCGTTCTGCTCGGCGGCCAGATCAACCGCCTTCTTTTGGAATTCTGCGAAACGCTTCACATTCCTGGTATAGAGCTGGTTCAGCGATTCGATCAGATTCACTTTCTCGTCTGCGGCCGCTGTCGCAGGTCCAACTGGTTCTGATTCCGTCGGTTTCATAACATCCTCCTTGCCCTTTACATCATGCTGCGTACTATGCTGCAATGCAGCATAGTTATAACGTAACGCCGGGCGACCGAGGTGTCAAGGGGTAAAATGAACCAACCCGATATGGCGCAGAAGACAGTCGTAATCAAGAAATATGAAAATCGACGCCTTTACGATACGACGAACAGCCGATACGTAAACCTGGAAGAAGTAGCGCAAATCCTGCAGCAGGGGAACGACGTGCAGGTGATCGATGCGGCCACTGGCGATGACATTACGCGCCTGATTTTGACGCAGATTATTGTGGAGGACGCCAAAACTCCAGAATCGGATTTCCCGCTCGATTTGCTAAGGCAAATGGTTGTGGCGTCTGGACGCGCCACCCAGGAAAGCGCCTTGAACTACATGAAGGCGATGCTTGACCTGTATCAGAGCACCTATCGCGCCGTGGCTCCGCAATTGAATCCGTTTGACTTTATGCAGTATGTGCAGTCGAACCGCGGCATGCCTGGAAACGAGCCGGTCCCTCCACCGACAGAAAAACCTGCGGAGTCGACCAGGCCCGATGCCAGCCCAGCGGACAGTGAAGAGGTAAAGGAATTAAAAACTCGTTTGGCGGAGCTGGAAAAATTGGTCTCGAAGCTTGTTCCCACCAAATCGAAGAAGTAGCGTCGGCCAACGCTGGCCGATTCTGTCAGCACACACCTGTGCTCCCCTATACACTCAACGGTGATGCACCCGGTTTTAGACTCCATTCGCGTCGTCGAAGCTACCGAGGCACTGGCCGGACCCTATTGCGCCATGATGCTCGGAGACTTTGGCGCCGACGTGATCAAAGTCGAAAGAAAAACAGTTGGCGATCAATCTCGAACATGGGGACCTCCGTTCTGTGGCCCGCAGTCAGCCTATTTTCTAGCCGCCAACCGCAATAAACGCTCCCTCACACTCGATCTTGATCATCCCTTTGGGCGGGATGTGCTGCGTCGCTTGCTGCAAACTGCAGATGTATTCCTGACGAATCAGCCGAAACTCGATTCTCTGAAACGAATGTCGCTCGATCCTGAAACTCTCTCCGCGCAGTTTCCTCGGCTGATCTATTGCGCAATTTCAGGCTATGGGCTTTTCGGGCCGAAGGCCGGTCTTGCGGGTTACGACATCATCGCGCAGGCGGAAAGCGGCATCATGAGTTTTACCGGCGAGCCCGACGGTGAACCGATTCGTTATCCGGTCGCCCTCGCCGACCTGATATGCGGGCTCTATTCCGCGCTCGGCATTTTGGCTGCGCTTTTCGCGCGTGAGAAATCGGGACGCGGCCAGTTCTTAGATATGGCCCTCTTCGATTCACAACTGGCCCTGCTGGCAAATATCGGCAGCAATTTCTTGAACGCGGGCGTGTTGCCGCAGCGCTGGGGAAACGCCCACCCCAGCATCGTTCCCTATCAATTATTCCGCGGCGCCGACCATCGCCACTTCGTCGTCGGCATTGGGACGGAACCGCTGTGGCTGAAGTTCACAAAAATTCTTGGAGTTGAAGAGAGTGTCGGCCGCGATCCAAACTATTCCTCCAACCAGCTTCGCATTGAACACCGGAGCGTGCTCATCCACCTACTGCAGCAGCTTTTGAGTGCAAAACCGGCGGAAGAATGGGTTGGCCGCTTGGCTGAGGTCGGAATTCCGGCAGCCATGGTGAAGCATGTCGACGAGGCATTCTGCGATCAACAGGTTCTGGAAAGAAAATTGATTGTCGAATTTGAGCACCCGGAACTGCGCGCAGTAAAAAGCATCGCGAATCCCGTTCGACTCTCCGCGACTCCTGTTTCCTATCGACTGCCTCCGCCCTTGCTTGGGGAACACAACGAAGAATTATTGGTGAGCTTGGGATACTCGCACCAGCAGATTGCAGAAGCCTCCGCGGCGGGCGCAATCTAGCCAGGGCGTTCCGCCACCCATCCTGTAAATGCCGCGCGCTATTTTCTTATTCGAGAGATTGCGTGGCGATCTTTCTCAGGTCCGGCAAAATTCTTCCCAGTTGCACCGCGGCAGCGTCTCGCTTACCGAGTGCGAAATATACGTCCCGATAGAGCGGATAGAGCCGCTCATAAATGGCGACGCTCTTCTCTTCCGGCACATATGTTTTGTGCGGAAGGCAAAGCGCATCTTGCGCGGCTTCGAGCGAGGGATAAGCGCCTGCAGCCAGGAACGCCATGATGCCGGAACCCAGACTGGTCGGCACGCCATCCGGCACCAGCACAGGCTTGCCCAGCACGTTGGCATACACCTGATTCAGGACCGCATTATTCTGCGGAACACCACCGGCATTGATCACGCGATCGGTGCGTACGCCATGCTCTGCCATGCGGTCAAGAATAATGCGCGTGTGAAAAGCCGTGCCTTCAATGGCCGCGAATAATTCGTCCTGCGCGGTGTGCAACAAATTCCAACCGAGCGTGACTCCGCCCAGTTCGGCATTCACCAGCACGGTTCGATCGCCATTGTCCCAGCTCAATCGCAGCAAACCGGTCTGTCCGCCGCGATATTTTTCCAGCCCTTTCGATAACTCCTTTACGCTGGTTCCGGCTCGCCGTGCGATCGCATCGAAGATATCTCCGACCGCAGAAAGACCGGCCTCCAATCCTGTGAACGCCGGATGAACACTGCCTGGAACAATGCCGCACACGCCCGGAACCAAAGTTGTCTCGCGGGAAATGGCGATAATGCAGGTGGATGTACCGATCACGTTGACAACGTCCCCCTCGCGAATGCCCGCGCCAACTGCATCCCAATGTGCGTCGAACGCTCCCACAGGAATCGGAATTCCTGCCTTCATCCCCAACTTGTCTGCCCAAGTTTCACTAAGGTGACCCGCAAGATGATCGGAAGTTTTTACGGGACTCTGCAACTTCTCGCGAACTCCGTCGAGCAGCGGATCCACCGAAGAGAGAAATTCCTGCGAGGGAAACCCGCCCCAGCGCTCATTCCACATCCACTTGTGCCCCAACGCACAGACGCTCCGCACCACCTTCGACGGATTCGTAACGCCAGCAAGCGTGGCCGCGACCATATCGCAATGCTCGAAGGCGCTGGCAAACTGGGCGCGCTTTTCAGGATTATGCCGCAACCAATGCAATACCTTGGCAAATCCCCACTCGTGCGAGTACACACCGCCGCACCACTCGATCGCCTCCAGGTTTTGCTGATGCGCGAGCGCGGTAATCTCCTGCGCTTCCGACTTGGCACGATGATCGCACCACAGGTAATACTCTCCCAGAGGTTGCATCCCGGCATCCACTGGGACCACGCTGGACCCCGTGGTGTCGAGCGCGATGGCCGCGATCGAGTCGCCGGAAATGCCGGCCGCAGCGATCGCCTGATGGCACGCCTGGACGAGTGACTGCATCTGGTCTGCGTGGGATTGCGTCGCGTACTCCGGATTTTCGCGCTTGCGATGCAGCGGATACTCGACCGAGGCAGTCGACAACCGCGCGGGCCCCCCGTCTCGTCGCGCGCTATCGAAAATCGACACCCGCACACTCAGCGTCCCAAAATCTACACCTGCAACAATCGCCATGCTTCATCTTCTTCCCGTTCAATAAAATTCATATATCAGTAGAAACTGCCGATCCAGCTTTCTACCAAAATGCCCTCTGCTATTGTTGCCTCGGAAAAAATTTCACGCAGTAGAACACACCCAGGATCAAAATCATTCCTCCCCACCACACCGCCGCGTGCAGATTCGACAGCACCACCACACTTCTTTCGTGCGTCACCCACGCATAGATGCCGTGACCGCCGATCAGCGCACCATAGAGAGTCAGCAGCACGCCGACAAAAAACCAGATCGGGATATTTCCCGGCATCCGAACACTGCGCATTTCAACTCCTCCCATCGTGCCGTCCTGCCTACCAGAACAGGATATTTAATCCGGCGAACACGACCACTACGATCGCCGCCCAGAACCACTGGTTGTGATACCAAGCCACCGGTTCCTGAAACGGGAGCTTCGTGACCCCATAGACCAACCCATCCAACTCTGCCACTGGCCTGGGCTGCGTAAACATACTCACAACGACCGTAATCGCGATCGAAATTAAAAAGCTCCACAGCGCACGATACAGATTCTCCGCCATGCTTTTCGCATCCGGAGAAATAGCTACCATCGATAGTGCCGAGGGATCCATCCGCACCCAAATGAACAGGCTGACGGAACTTAATATGCCCAGCAACAATCCCCAGAATCCACCGGCAGCCGTCGCTCGCTTCCAGAACATGCCCATCATGATGGCTCCTAACAGCGGCGCGATGAAAAAGCTGAATAGGGCCTGCACATAATCCATAATGCCTGCCGCATTCATCACCAGGTACGCCGCGCCGATCGAGACCACCACGCCCAGCACCGTGGCCCAGCGCCCAACCGCAACATAATGGTTGTCGGGGGCGCGCTTGCGGATCAGTGGCTGATAAATGTCATACGTCCACACGGTCGCGAAGGCGCTCACGTTGCCGGCCATGCCGCTCATAAATCCGGCCATCAGCGCAGTGATGCCTAGTCCCAGCAGGCCGGGCCCCAGATAACGCACCATCATCAGCGGCAACACTTCGTTAAAGCTGTGCGGGTGCAGCGCGCTGACCTGGTTCTGGCCCACCAGGTGCAGCAACGTGCCGTTAGGATTCTTCAACACCACCAGCCCCAGCAGTCCCGGCAGGATCACGATGAACGGTACCGCCATCTTGAAGAAGGAGCCGATGATTGGAGCCATCTGCGCTGCTCGCAAATTTCGCGCTGCCAGAACTCGCTGCACCACCAGAAAATCTGTCGTCCAGTAACCAAACGAAATCACAAATCCTAATCCAAACACGATGCCGGTCCAGTGCACTCCCATTGGGTTCGCATTGAAGTGTCCCGTATCCCGCCACAGATGGACGTAGTCCTGACCTCGATAATTGCTGGCAATCTTGGCCACCATCTTGTGCCATCCGCCCGCTTCTATTAGGCCAAGAATCGGCACCAGCAATGCTCCCGCCCAGATCAGAACAAATTGCAGCACCTCGTTGTAGATAGCGGAACGCAAACCTCCCAGTCCCACATACACGGCCACCGCCAGCGACGACATCAGAATGCTAAATGTGATGTTCCAGCCAAGCACCACCTTCATCACCACGGCCATGGAAAACATATTGACGCCGCTCATCAAGATCATTTCAATGGCAAAGGAAAAAGCGGCGACGATGCGGCTCGATTCGCCAAAGCGCAATTTCAAGTAGCCAGGCACGGAGTGCGTTTTGGAAACGTAATAGAACGGCATCATCACCAGGCCAAGAAACAACATGGCCGGGATGGCGCCGATCCAATACCAGTGCGTCGCAAGAATACCGTACTGATAGGCGGAACCGGCCCAGCCCATCAGTTCCAGTGAGCCCATATTCGCGCTCACGAAACTTAGCCCGGCAATCCAGGCTGTCATCTCGCGACCGGCCAGAAAAAATTGTTCGCTGGTATTGCTCGCCTGTCGTAGATAGAACCCGATGAACAGCGCCATCGCGAAATAAATCGCGATTATCGATACGTCGAGCGGTGTTAAATGCGCCAGTTGTCCATGAAGCGGCGAAGGCGCCGCAACAGCAACCAGCGACAGCTTTGATGCGATGCCTGCATCGAGCGGCGATATCATGCGGCGCTAGGCCTCGCGCTCACGGGCGGTCTCGATCGATTGCCCGTAGGTGGCATTGGCTCCGTGCTTCCGCGTGTGATGTCTGTCCATCAGGTGCTGCGGAATGCCCGCGCTGGCTCCCGACAGCATTTCCGTGTGTAGCGCCAGCCGCGCCACATATTCCAACGCGACCGCATGATGGACCGCGTCGTCAATCGTTCTGCCCCAGCAAAACGGCGCATGACCGGCCACAAGAACTCCCGGAATCGACATGGGATCGAGGTCCTGAAAACATCGCACGATCACCTCGCCTGTGTTGTGCACATAGTCTTTCCCAACTTCATCCGCGCGCAACATCTCCGTCACTGGAATCGGGCCATGAAAATAATCTGCGTGCGTAGTGCCATAACACGGGATTGGTTTTCTCGCCTGCGCCCACGCCGTCGCATACTCGGAATGCGTATGCACCACGCCGCCAATCTGCCGAAACTTGCGATAGAGCAGCAGGTGGGTCGCCAGGTCAGAAGACGGCTTCAGGTTGCCTTCGACAATCTTCCCTTCCAGATCGGTGACCACCATCGATTCGGGAGTCAATGCATCGTAGGCAACCCCGCTCGGCTTGATGACGACCAGCCCCTGATCGCGCGCGATTCCACTGACGTTCCCAAAAGTCGACACGACTAGGCCTTGTCGCACGATTTCCTGATTCGCGCGGAGGACCTCGCTTCTAAGCTGCTGCACTAACATTCGACACCCCCGCTCGCAAAGGCGAATTCCTGATCTCAGGCGTCGCAGTGCGCGATTAGCTAGCCTGCACAAGACTATCAAAACAACGAAAGAATGTACGGAGACAGCGATTGAATTTGAACGGGCAATCGGCGCTTAGCGGGAAGCTCCGAGTTCCACAACAATTTCTACGAGATGGTATTTGCCGGGCGAATGCGAAGTGTCGGTAGGCGGCACTGTGAATTCATACGTCTCAGGCGATATCGCTTTCCAGGTTGCGCCGTGGACATCGATGATCTTTCGACCGGTTCGCAACTGAAAATTGGAGCTTTGCGACGAATCCACTTGCGCCTCGACGGTATATGTTGATCCGTTCAATTTTACGTCGATCAATTTCATTGCGTGGCTGGGATTGCCGAGGAGCGGGTCCACCTGCCGCAGTACAAGCGACACTCCACCCGAATACTTCAGCGTGACGTGCGACGTCCCATGCGGCAACTCAAAGTCTACCGTTGCATGCTCATCCTCGGCATGCTGTTCCAGTCGCGCCTGAATCGACTTCCCATTGAAACGCGCACCCTTCAGCGCGGAGCCCAGAGGAATCTCCGGACTGTATACCAAATGAATTGGATCTCCACTATTGATGGCTTCCAGCGAAGAACCGTCTCCCGTACGCGTCCAGGCGAAATCAATTTTCGCCTGCGGTAGACGAATATTTTGTACGGTCACCGCATTCCAATCGGCAGGGATATGCGGAGCAAACACCACCTGGCGTGTCACACCGTCAACTTGCAACCCCAGCACTCCGTGCACTGCCGTATAAAAAAATGACGCCGAGGACCAGGTTTGTTCCGGCACTGATTCTGTTTGCTGGTGATAATAGTCGCCCGCCAGCACCTCATCCATGTGCCCCAGCGAATCGAGGGAACTCCACGGAATTAATCCGCTCCAGATCGCAAACGCTGTTGCCGGTCGATGGGAATCCCAAAATGCCGTGGCCGCTCCTGCTGTGCCAACCGCCCAAACGCTGCCCTTCGCATAGGAATCCGCATTGAAGACTCCGGACGCAATTGACGTGCTGCGCGTTCCCCAGTCCGTCTGAAAACTTGGAGAAGCCAAGTCGTCCAGCAAAGACTGCTCCTGCGGTTGGCTGAAAAGGTGTTGTTCGATGACGACATCTCCGCTGGCGCTGCGATCAAGAATTTCCCTACCCGAAGGTGAAAATCCATCAATCCAGAATTTTTGTTTTGGATCCCAATATCTCTTCGCGATGGACTCGCGAGCTTGCGCGCTGGCCTTTTTCGCCTCTGCCGCAGCACTCGCATCACCCATCCATGTCGCCATTTCAGAAAATGAATTCGCCGCCGCCACCCAGCTGGCCGAAAGCGTCAGTTCGTCGCTCATGCGGTCCTGCTCATCGCCTCCCTCCTTACCCGGCGGGATATGTGGCAACCCATCGGCCGGGTCGATCAGCGATTGGCAATAGCGATATGCCGCCTGCACGGACTTCCAATGATCCTGCAGAAAGGTTTTGTCTCCACTGGTGGCGACATACTCCGCCACCGTATTCAGATACTGAAAGCTAATGTCCACATGCACAAACATGTACGGATATTTCCCGACCCAGTCGATCAACCCGGCACTTTGTGACAACTCATGCCAGATCATCCCCGTTTTTGGATCTTGATATTTTGCGATAAAGTCCAACGCCCCGCGCGCTCGATCATACTCACCTGCGCTCAACAAGGCTTGCACGGCAACCATGGCATCGCCCGCAAAAAACCATGCGTACTGCGGGCGACGCGCTCCCCGCGAGGGTCCGTATCCAGCCACAAGTCCGCAGCCAAGATACGGATTGCAGACCCAAGCCTGGTCCAGCGCGATCTCCGCCCAAGCCAAATCTCGATTCAGGCTCGCATCCGGAGTTTCAATCTGCAGCACGTTTGACCGCAATTCGGCATAATGCCGCGCAGCTTCTTTTTCCATTTCGTCGCCGCTGTCCGTCAGCGTTTTCACCAGAGGATTCAAGCTTGCCGCGCTCCCGTCTCCCGACGCAATCACCACAGAAGCTGTTCGAATTCGGCCGCTACCGGTCGGTCGAATCGTGAATGCGAGGCTTGCCGGTGTCGTAGACGAACTCGGACGATTGAAAATTTCGTCATGCGCCATAATCGCTGTGGATCCGATCACTGCGGAAAATCGATGCGTCTGCTCGGTCAGCAAATATCCTGATGCAGCCGCATTCCAGTTGATGTCTTGCCCACCAATTCCCGCGGGCCACATCAGGTTCAACACCGGCACAAAATGAACGACAATGTCGACCGGATTCTGACTCTCAACGGAATAAGTGACGATTGCGCGCGGCGTATTCAACGGCACAAACAGTTTTTCTCTAACAATAAAATTCGGGCCGATGTAGATGCGAGTAATCTCATCCGGCTGATATACGATGCGTCGGAGGATCGTGGCTCCCGGAATTTCAGAAGTCGCTCCCTGCGGACGAAATCCAATTTCGTAACTTTTGATCAGCTGAACCGGGTACGCCCAAACTTCAAGCCCACTGGCAGCATATCCATCCAGCAATGCACGGCGGCCATGGACGGCAATGAATCGCCGCGGAACCACTGCATCGGTCGTCAAAGATAAAGATTCAGGAATGGGGGTCGTAGCAACATCGGGGCCCGTTGCCAGCGCGGCCTGCGACATCAGCCCGGCCAACAGGCACGGCAATAGAACCCCCGCTCTCCATATCGAGCATGGCACCCGTACCGATCGTGTGTGGCAAGATGCTGAACGCATGGATTAGGAAGCGAGGTCCTCGGCTATTTTGTTGGGCTTTCTTGGTTTGCAGACGTGCTCACATCCTGGATCTGGGCCATGCCGCGTGCCACAACGCTTTGATAGGTCGCCAGGTGCGCGACAATTGAGTGCTGCCAATTGACGCCCAGTATATTAGCGATTTTCTTTTGATCTGCCGGCGTAATTGCAGTCTTCATCTTGGTCACGTCCGCAATCGCCTTCGGCAACTCCGCGTGGAAGTGTGTCAGTTCGTCCGACACGGTCTCCGGATGATAGCTCAAGCGATCTCCGGTCTGCATCACATCGACCAGCGAATCCGGCGACCAGGCCAGCGGGAAGGTTTTATTCAGCGTGTCATACGCCTGACGCAGCCGCGTCATGTTTCCCGCAAACCCATCCAGCTCGGCGCGCCGCTGAATCAAATTCATCGGCCGCTTTACATCAATCACCATCGACTGGCTTGTTGGAGCGCTGGGAACCGTGATGACGGTGGTCAGCGTGTTCCCCTCAAAATGCCAGCCCGGAACTCCTTTTTTGATCGTATAATCCAACGTCATTCCATTCGCCGTAACGGAGCTGGGCGGCCAATCTCCAGGCAATCGCAACTCGTAGCCGCGCGCATGCACCATTCCCGGATAGTTGCCGCGCACAGGATCGATGGTCACCGTCAGGTCGCCCCCATCCTGCTTCGCGTGGATAGTTGTCCACGTTGCCTGATTCTCCTGATAGGCGCGGCCGCGCGACGAATCCGCATACAGCGTGTACTGCGAAGAGCTTCCCGGGTCTTGTGGAAACACAGTCAGAATCAAAGGATCTATGGGCTTCTGGCCGGTGTAACTCATCGGCGGAGCCATGGGGATGATCGCCCCTTCCGGCACATACACCGGAATTTGCGAAATCGAGAATTTGCGCTGCACCCGTATCGGCCCCGTAAAGTGCTTGCCGGTTTCCCACTCGATCCACTTCCCTTTCGGTAGCCAAACCGACTCGCTCGCCAATTGCGACACCGGATCGACAGGCGTCACAACGGGAGCAACCAGCATCTCCTTGCCAAACTGATACTCATCCTTCGAGTCGTATGCCTGGTCCGACTCCGGCCAGTTGTAATAGAGCGGCCGCAGGAACGCGACCCCAGTGTCGTAGGTGCGTCGTGCCTCAGTGTAAATGTACGGAATGAGCGCAAAGCGCCGATCGTAATCGCTCCGCATAATTCCGGAGTACGGCTCAGGATAGGCCCAGATTCGGCGCTCGGCCTCCGGGTTTTTCGTGGTATGTGTGCGTAAGACCGGAGCGAAAACTCCGAACTGCACCCAGCGCGTGAACAGTTCCGGATCGACAGCGCCGGGCATGTGACCGCCGATGTCATGACTCCAATAAGCGTAGCCAACATTAGCGGCAGTAGCCGTGAACCACGGTTGAAATGCCAGCGATGACCACACGGAGATAGTGTCGCCGGAGAACCCGATCTGGTAGCGGTGCTCGCCCAGTCCGCCCCAGCGATTCATCATCAGCGGTCGCTTTCCTTCGCGAGCCTGGTCCGTGAAGAAAACATAACCCAGCCAGAAAGTCGGATTCACGCCGGGAATTTTTGTGTAGTTCTGCTGTTGCCAGTCCAGCCACCAGAAGTTGACACCCTGCTTTTCCAGCGGATGCAGAATTAGATCAAAATAGTTGTCGGTGAATTTCTTGCTTGTAATGTCGAACGGCACATAGATCTTGGTTGCCGGATCAATCCCCATGGCTCGCGCCATCTCCGGATATCTTGTTTCCCACGGTTCAATGCCGCCTGCCGGATGTAGATTCAGCGTCACCTTCAGTCCTTGCTGATGAATGTGATTTAAGAAGGCCGTCGGGTCCGGAAACAACAGCTTGTTCCAGCTATAACCGGTCCAACCCAGCGGTTGCCCAGACTGGTCTTTCTTCTGACTCCACCAATTCTGCTGAAACGTCGGGTGCCAGTCCATATCGATGACCAGCACATTCAAAGGTGTGTCATTCTTGTGGAACCCTTGAACCAGATTGTCGAGTTCCTGATCGGTGTATGCCCAGTAGCGCGACCACCATGTGCCGAACACGAACCGCGGCGGCAACGGAATTCGCCCCGCCACCTTCACAAAATCACCTAACGCCTCTTTATAGTGGTGCCCATAGCCGAAGAAATACCAATCCTGATGGTCCCCGGTGGGCCTTGGTAATACCCATGGCCACGGACTGTTTTCTCCCTGCTTAAATTGAAAATCGGCCGAATCGAACAGGGGGCGCTTGGAGTCATCGACCACCACCCAACCGTCTCGGGAGATGAGTCCCTGGCCGATCGGTTCCTCCGTATGGTCGCCTCGTGCGCCATCCAGGGTGCGAGTTGTTCCTTGCAAATTGCCCGTCGCCGGCATGCCCGGATGCCACGTCACTTCTTTTCCATCCAGTTGAAAACTCACTTGCAAGTTGCTGGGCGTAAACTTGCCATCCCCATTCGATGCCAGCGTGTAATTCAATTTCAGTGCATCGGTGGTCAGCGTCAGCACCTGCCCATGTGCGCCATGCCTCACGGTGTGGGTATATGGCGGCACCGGCATATTCCGATTTAGAAACACAAAGGTCGCGTGATCTTCAAACTTTCCATTCGCGGACCACTCCATTCGAATCATTTCCGGAGTCAGAACAGTGAACCGTGCGTGTCCAAGAATGACGATTGCTTTCGGATTCGCGACAGGATTGTAAAGTCCGGGAGCTGGCTGCGCCATTGAAGAGGAATTGTCTTGTGCTCGACCTTTCGCTGGCAACAAGCCGAGGGTTAAGAACAAAACCGGCAGAAGTAGTGCTTTTGTCGTTGGAGAGAGGGCAGAGTAACCAGCTTTCGATGTCAACAGTCTCATGGCGCAGGCGTCCTTTTGGTTTGGGAGCGTACGACATCGAACATATACCGAGTTTTCTCGAGCGGCCGTTGATGCCGAAAATCCGCGGTCCGCGATGACGATTCCCGATGCTCCGAATATCTGTTCAGCGTCGAAAACTTATCCGGCTGAGTTGTTGCTTGTGGACGGCGAACGATCTTCTGAAATTCAGCCCGATGCGGAATGGCGACCCCACATTCGGCCGACATTCCACATCTGGATCGATCGTCTAGAACTGCAGCTTGCCAGCAAATTGCAAAATACGCATCGAGCTTCCGTTCTGCGAAGCCACAATGTCGGTGATCAAGCCCGAACTCCCGCCGCAGTCGACGCAACCGTTTGGTTGACCAAGGTTCGGATGATTAAAGAGATTGAACGCCTGTGCGGTCAATTGAAACGTTGTAGATTTCGGAAGATTAAAGGTCTTCGCAATCGATGCATCGACATCGATGAGGCCGGGGCCGTAAAACGAGTCCCGCTGAATGTTGCCGAACGTCGCAACCTGTGGTCGCTGGAAGGGTCCCGAGACCTGTCCGTTGGTGGCCATCAGCGCGACGGGAGTGAAGAAGCTGACGGAGTGTGTCGTGGGGTTAAAGGAACCAGCTTTCAGCTGGAAGCTCTCTCCTGGACCAGCCCAGTTCGGACGGCAAAGTGTGCCGCCTTGCCCGTCAATATCCTGATCGAGTGCGCAAAGTTGGTACGAAGGAGTGAACGGTAAACCACTCTCCCATGTCCAGGTGCCATTCAGCAGAAACCCGCCGATGATCTGGTTGACCCATCCCGGCGAATCGCCGCCAATCTTGTGGCCTCGACCGAATGGCAGATTCCAGTTTCCATTCATCACAAACGACTGCGGCCGATTGTAGTAGCTGTTGCCGTAATCTGCCCTGGGATTGATGAAGTAGTAGTCCGACTCATGTGCGCGAGCCTTTGACCAGGTGTAATTCGCCATCAGCTGAACGCCATCAGCGTAGCTCTTGTTGAAGACGACCTGCATTGCCTGATAGCTGGAGGTCGCCTGGTTTGCGTTGTAACGGAAATCCTGCGTCCAACCATACGGCTCGCCATAAGTCACGCCCAGGGTTTGCGCGGTCCCGTTGTAGAACGGGCGACGATCGCTCTGCGTATACGGCAGCCCGGTTAGAGGATTGATATCGCCGGCCGGACAGCCGGCAACTCCAGAGCAGGTATTAAATCCGCGAATGGTCGGCTGGTTATTGCTGGCCTGGTTGGAGGAATCAAATTGGTTGTGGATTCCATGACTGCCGACATAGCCAATCTGCAAGGCCATCGTCGGACTCAACTGCTGCTGCAGGGTTAAGTTCCACGCATCCAATGTCGGTAAGACGATGGTGAGAGGACGCGTCGGAACCTCAATCCCATTCGGCAGCGGATAGTTGCCGCTGGCTGGAATGGGCGCGAACGTGTAGCCCGGAGGCCCCTGCGATAAAGCAAATACGGACGAATAATTTGTGGCCGAATTCAGGCTTTGGGTCACCTGTGTCGGATAGGAGAAAGTCAGCACTTCACCAAAATTATTCCCCGACCATCCTAAGCCATAGGCTCGCCCGTACCCTGCGCGAAACACGGTATTGGGACGTGCCTGCCATGCGAGTCCAATCCTTGGCGCAAAATTCGTCCAGTCCTTGCCGACATTCAAGTTCGTGCCCCACGGTCCGTAGCCAGCGATGCGGATATCTCCGGTGTTGTAATCCAGCAAGCCGCCCTGGCCCTTGCCGTTGACCGTCTCCGGAAAGATAATGTCCCAGCGCAGACCATAATTGACCGTCAGCGTCGGGGTTGCTCGCCATTGATCCTGCGCGAAAAAGAAACCTCTCTTCTGTCGTTCCTGAGCATTCGTGTTTTGCGTTTGTGTGCGGTCGAAATTGCTCACATCCCCCAGTAAGAACGTCCCATACCCCAGACCGCTGGATCCAGGCGTGGTTCCAAACGCGTTTCCTGCCGTCCCGGCGGCGTGGAAGATAAAGTTCCCGGAACGCAGCTCGCCATTATTGAGACCCACCAAATGATTCATTGCGTAACGAAGATCGGCGCCGAACTCGATGGAGTGATTCCCAAGTTGATGCGACCAGTTATCTACCACCTGGAACTGGTTCTCAGTTTGCAGATATTGCTCCGCCGATGTTCCGTAGAGCGCGCTGGAGCCGTTGTTACTTCCGTTGCTTGGAACGTCGATCTGGAACTGCGGCAGGCCGCCGTTCAACGTTAAATCGCCTACATTGGCGTTAGGAATGCCAAGTTCGTTTCCAAGCGGCTGATCATAATCTGGGCCGTTTTCATCCAGGTAAATGCGAAACCAGCCAAAGCGAAAGTCGGTGACCCATGTAGGACTCACCACATAATCCCCGCCCGCGGCAACGCTCTGATCCACCGCACTATCCGTGCCTGCAAATCCACCTGCACCAAAACCTCCGCCACCGGCGGCTCCAAAATATGGAGCTCCACTGAGCGTGGAATTAAACCGGGTGTAGCGTCCGAAGGAATGGAAGTTTTGTTTCGTTTCCATGTCTCCGCGCACATCAAACTGGTCGGTGTTGAAAATGCCTGATCCGGATGCCACATAGTTGTTCGTGATATTGCCATTGCCAGTGTTAGGCATCGGCATTTCACTGATGAGTTTTGCTGCGGGCGCGGAAACGTCTCCCGCGGGAATAATGTTATCCGCGAACGGGACGCGGCCGGCAGGGGAGGCCGGATCCGTGGTTGGATCGAAGATCTGAAACGTCGAGCCGCCTTGTAACGCGGGATTCAGGTAGTCGCTCAGGTTGCAGTTTCCCCCAGAAGTGCAGGTGGTGTGCGCCAGGGCTGTCGGCACCGTCGTCTGAACCGAAGTGCCCGTCTTTTGCCGTACTCCCTGGTAATCTCCAAAAAAGAATATCCCGTTCTTCTTAATTGGCCCGCCAATCGACCCGCCGAACATGTTCTGCTCGTTGGGGCTGATGTATTTCCCGGTCAGCGCGCTTGGCGCATATTCCGTAAACGGGTCGCGTGCCTGTTGCGCATCGGAGCGGCGAAATTCAAAAGCAGAGCCATGAAATGCATTGGTTCCGGATTTCGTTTGCGCGGTCACCATTCCGCCGATCGCAGCTCCAAATTCGGCATCGTAGTTTTGCGAGGTGACTTTCATTTCTGAAACTGCATCCAGGTTTGGATTGATCACCGCGACGCCTTGGATGGGATCCTGGTTGTCTGTGCCATCGAGCTGATATCCGGTTGCGAACGGCAACTGCCCGTTCACCTCAATCTGCTGGCTTTGCTGCGGGTTGGTGGACTGACCCACGTTCCAGCCGATATAGGTCGTGCCTGGCGTTAACAGCTCAAACGAGGTGAAGTTACGGTTCAGGTTGGGTAGATTTTCCAATGCTCGCGGATTCAGAATGGTGCTGACGTCGGCGCGCGCAGTATTCAGCAACGGCGCCGCAGAGGTTACATGAACCGTGTTCGTCACTGCTCCAGCAGTTAATTTGATGTCTACCTTCGGTTGCGTATCGGCAAATACCTGGACATGTTCTACCGTTCCTGCGTTGAACCCGGTCGCCGTCGCTTGCACACGATACACATCCGGAATCAGGTGTTGCACCTGATAGTCGCCGCTGCCGTTAGTTTTCGCCGTGACAGAAACATTCTTGCTGATATCCGTTACGGTGATGGTGGCGTTTGGTATCACGGCCCCGGTCGGATCGGTTACAGTACCGAAAATGGTTCCGTACACCGCTTGAGAATAGGCACTCGGCAGATATAGTCCCGCAAGGATCAACACCACGAGCGCGATCAGAACCCGACGTGCTTGAAAGATTTGATTCGGGGAAGGTATAGGGGGGTGAATTTGCGAGATCTCGCGCACGGCATTCATCTAAAAGCCTCCAAAAAATTACTTGAAACGTGGGCTTACATTCGATTTCCGGGCAGATGCAATGAAGGTTGGCGTCTTGCCATTGCGAATAATATCTGCCGTCTATTCCGCGAACGGTCCAGAGGAACTTCATCATTCGCTCGTTCTAGGGGGGCGAATTGACAGGACCTATTTTGTTGTAGATGTTCGTCTTCAAAATTTCGTTGCCGCATCTCTCTCAGTGCTCTGCCCTCTAACCTGTACGCGTATAATCAGAACGCTGTCTACGTTGTTCACGGTGATTTGACCCGTGAATGATCGTTTAAAACGCGCATCCTTCAATGTCAAAAATCACGACTAGCCCAGAATCACGCGCCTTGGAATCGACCGATCCGCGGTGGGAGTTGGTGCAACGGATCGCTTCCAGCCAGTTACTGAAAACTTCCTCTCGACTTCGAGATTTCTTGCTCTATGTCGGGGAGTGCGCCGTGCGCGATGCTCCCGAAGAAGCCACCGAGCAGCAAATTGGGATCCATGTTTTCGGTCGTGCCCCTGGATATAACTCAAGTGAGGACAGCATTGTCCGAACCCATGCCCGTCTCTTACGTCAAAAACTGACAGAGTATTTTTCCGGGGAGGGTGCTAGCGAAAGAATCATCGTAGAAATTCCCAAAGGCCACTACCTGCCAATCTTCCGGCCTGCGGAAACGAAGCGCACCGCCATCAGTTCGGCCGTGGGGATCTCCACGCACAATCCTGAACTTGTCCCGGCGCTCAGCCCCGCGTGGAAAGCCTCGATCACCAGCGCGAGTCTGTGGAGGGTGATCGCGATCGGTGTAGTTGCCCTGACCCTTCTGTATCTGGCGGCGCTACAAATTCGGCACAAAGATAGAGTCAAATCTATCGCCGCGACAAAATCGCCGATAGAAACTCTCTGGGAACCATTCCTGTCCGGTGCGCCACCGCTGGTCATCTATAGCAACGCATTGTTCGACGGCAGTTCGAAAACCGGGCTACGCTATGCTCGCCCAACCACCGATCCGGCGATCGCAAGCTCCTATATCGACACTTACACCGGCATCGGCGAAGTCGCGGCGGTCTACCGCCTCACCCGCATGTTTGATGCGGATCACGCCCAATTTATCCTCAAGCGCAGCCTTCTGGTTACGTGGGATGAGGCTAGCATCAAGAATTTGATCTTTATCGGCTCGTCCGCGGAGAACCCGTCGTTGCGCGTCTTGCCTGGTACTTCTGACTTCACGATCCTTGCCGACGATACATTTTCCGGTTTCGTGAATCATCACCCCAAGCCGGGCGAACCTGCGATGTATTCCCGGCCCGAACATCCGTTGACCCGCGACTACGCTGTTTTGGCTTTACTACCGGGCATGCAGCCGGGCAAGAAGGTTTTGATCTGCAGCGGTCTGACGACCTTCGGCACCCAGGCTGCCGTCGACTTCGCCACCAACCCGCAAGACGTTGCCCAACTGTTTCGAGCCGCTGGATTCACCGAGGGAACCGTCCGTCCATTCGAGGCGCTGCTTGAAACCACGATCACCGGCGGAGTTCCCGTCGAAACCAAATTAGTGACTGTGCACACCCACTAGAGATTGTGAACACTTCGGCAGACCCAAGACATCGTCGGTACACCCAAGACGCCTCGGGTAGACCCCGGACTTTAGTCCGGGGATACGATCCCGTTCCGAGTCCCCACGCTATTGCGCGGGTTGTAGCGACAGCCGCTGCGCATCGTGAATCTCCTCGACCAGATCGACCTCGCGCTTAGCATCTTGTTCGTCACCCATCTTTCGATAGGCCTGGCTCAGAAGCGCGTGGGTGATGTAGTTGTTCGGATCCATTTTCTCGGCATGCCGCAGATACATGCTTGCCGTCTGTGCATCTCCGCGAAGCAACAGCGCCTTACCCATCAAAATAAAAGGGCCTGTGCTCGATGTATCGAGCGACAGCGCCTTGGTCAGCGCTTCTTGCGCCTCCTGGTATTTGCCCAGGTGAATGTAGACGTCTCCCAGCCGACCATAGGTGGCGGGATAGGCAGGATTGATGGCTCGCTCCTGCTCAAACTCCTGCAGTGCCCCATTCACATCGGACTTGAACAGATCGACTTCCCCGATCATGAAATGGGCCAGCGGCAACCGCGGGGTTATTTTCAGCGCCTGCATCGCCGCATTTCTAGCCAGTTCCGGCAGATTCGCCTGCATCAACATGTTCCCCAGCAGTAGGTATGCCGCGCCAGAATCCGGCGGAACATCATATTGCTCCGCAAACGTCTTGCGCGCCTCGTCATACTGTTGCGAATTTAGATAACAAAGTCCAAGCACATGGTTCGCGTCTGCATCTGCATTCGGCATCCATTCCCGCACGCGCTTCAAGTACGGAATCGCCTCCGCAGGCCGCCCCAGCCGATACAGCGTCAACCCAAGTAACTGGACCGACTCCATGTCGTTGGGATCTTCTTTTTCCGCTTGCGTAAACGCCTGCAGCGCATCAATCAGTTTGCCCGTTCGATAATAAGCCACGCCCAGTTCATGCGCCGCGCCCTTCACTGGAGGAGTTGCATCAGCAAGCGGCTTCAGCAGCGCGATCGCAGCTGCCGGTTGCCCGCTTTGCAACTTCTGTTGCGCTTCGGCCAACTGATCCTGCGGGCTTTTTGGCGGAGTGGTCGACTGTGCCAATGCAAAAACACTCGACAGAAACAACGGAAAAATGAAATTCCGAATACGCATCACTCCTCAGCATACCGCGCACGCCGCGGGAATGACCTCCGTGCAGTGGTACGATTCTGGCATGCATCGCTGGCGCAGACTCTGCTGCATTGCGCTGTCGTTTTGTTCAACGATAGCCTTAGCGCAGGCCTCATCCGCAAAACCAGCATCGACACCACCTGCATCTCCTATTCGCTCATCTCCAGATCCTTACCCTGCCAATCATCAGCACCCAGGTCCAGCATGGTTTGAGGATGTTGCTCCTCAGGCTGGCTTACACATGCTGAATGTGAATGGAGGAGTGAACCACAAGAAGTACATTCTTGAAACAACCGGCGGCGGCGTCGCCATTCTCGACTACGATCGCGACGGCTGGCCCGACCTTTACATCGCAAACGGAGAATTGCTACATGCCAGGGGCGCGCCACCAACCACGGACCATCCGACCGGCCATCTCTACCACAACAACCACGATGGAACATTTACCGACGTGACTCAGGCTGCCGGCCTCGACGCGACGGGCTGGGGCCAGGGTGCCTGTGTAGGCGATTACGACAACGACGGCTATGACGATCTATACGTCACGTACTACGGCAAGAATCGTCTTTACCATAATCAGGGCAACGGAACGTTCAAGGAAGTTGCGGAACAAGCAGGTGTCGCGGGCAATGGCACCGATTGGAGCACCGGTTGCTCCTTCGTCGATTATGACCGCGACGGCAAGTTGGACCTGATGGTCGCGACCTATGTGAAATTCGATCTGGCAACGGCTCCCGTTCCCGGCCAGGGTCTCACATGCATCTGGAAAGGCATCCCAGTCGAGTGCGGCCCACGCGGACTTCCCTACACCAACCAGATCCTCTATCACAATCTCGGAAATGGAAGGTTTGCCGACGTTAGCCGTACTTCCGGGGTCGATAAGACTGACGGACATTATTGCTTCAGCGTTTCGACTCTCGATTACAACGAAGATGGCTGGCCGGACATTTATATTGCCTGCGACAGCACTGCCAGCATTCTCTACCGCAATAATAAAAATGGCACCTTCACCGACGTAGCGGCAGATGCGGGCGTTGCCTATAGCGCGGACGGCCGCGAACAAGCGGGCATGGGTTGCACCGTCGGTGACTATAACGACGACGGATTGCAGGATATTTTTAAAACAAATTTTTCCGATGACACCTCATCGCTCTACCGCAACAATGGCGACGGAACATTTACCCCTTCGATTAATGAAGCCGGTCTCGGCCTGATCACGCAATATCTGGGCTGGGGAACCATGTTCGTCGACGTCGACAACGATGGCTGGCCGGACATCCTGATTGTCAATGGACACGTCTATCCCGAGGTGGATGCCGACCATCTGGGTGCCACCTACAAAGAGCCGAGACTTTTTTACTGGAACCAGCGAAATGGAAAGTTCAAAGACTTAAGTTGGCAGTGCGGCCCCGGCTGCACCGTTCCAAAGTCGAGCCGAGGCATGGCCGTCGCGGATTTCTGGAATGATGGCCGAGAATCCGCCGTGATTAACAATATGAGCGATCATCCAATGCTGCTGGTGAACGTTGCCGCCAACAACAATCACTGGCTCGGAGTCGTCACCGTGGGGACAAAGTCCAATCGCGATGGCATCGGCGCGCAGGTGACCGTGTTTGCTGGCGATCATAAGTGGATGCATGAGGTACGAAGCGGTTCCAGCTACATTTCCAGCAGCGATCTCCGTTTGCACTTTGGGCTAGGCTCTGCTTCCGCCATTGACCGCATCGCCGTGCGCTGGCCGAGCGGATTGCATGAGGTCTTTCATTTCACAGGCAAAGATCGAGCTGCCGACCGCTTTGTCACGCTTGTCGAAGGAAAGGGTGAGCCCGAATAGGCGACTTTGTATGAATTGGAAGCAATGGGCAACCCAACTTTTCTGTTGTGCGATTTTCTGCTGCATCCCTACTAGAGCCGAATCAGCCGCTCCCATTCACGCACACCTCCACACCCAGCAAACTTCGATCACACTCGAAGCATTTTCCAACGCCCCGCGAGTGACGATGCTGCAAGGTGCCGATGGAAAGGAGTGGATCAATAGCGAACAAGAATCTCTGCTGCCCTTCGCCTGGCAGAACGGCAAACGCATCCCCCTGAAATGGACTCTGGATCCGGCCGCGAGTCACATTGATGCGCGCGAAGTTAGCTTTGTCTATAACGCGCTGCCCGTGCCCCTGCGATTGACCTGGACGTGGCAAGTGCGCGCAGATATTGGCCCCATCGAGCACCTCATCACAATCAAAAACCTGGGTGATAGCGAACTCTGGATTCCCATGCAGGATAGTTTTCGCTTTTCCTGGCAGGTCAACTCAAGTGAGAACCTGCACGAAATGTTCATCGACAAGGGTGCCGGAGAACCGACAAAGATTGGCACGCACGATGTCGAGGTTCCCATTGGATTTCAATGGCAGGGGATGTCGAGCACTTATGCAACCGATGCGCCTCCGCGAGAAATTATTCCCTGGATGATGGTGGAGCAACGGAAAACAGAAAGCGGCTGGTACGCTGGCATCGAATTTAGCGGCCGTACCCGCATGACGCTGCAGCGCAGCGCAGTAAGCCTGCAGGGAGAGATCGGTTTGAATCCTGAACCCAGTCCGTTTCGCACGCGGTTGGAGTCGCAGGAAACCTTCTACGCGCCGACAATATTTCTTGGTGCGTTCACCGGCGGTGCAGACGGCCTGGGCAACGTGCTGCGTCCCTGGGTTCGAGCCGTCCTGATGAATCCCATTACCTGGAAGAATCCCGACTTTCCCATGCTTGTCAACAATAGCTGGGGCAGCGGCATGGAGGTGGATGAGACCATCGCAAAGCGAATGATTCGCGACTCATCGGCGCTCGGCTTGGAGATGTTTCATCTCGATGCCGGCTGGTTCCGCGGTGTCGGCGACTGGGTTCCCGATCCGAAGAAATTTCCCCATGGCCTCGCTGTCATCTCTGCGTACGCCCATGCGCACGGACTCAAGTTTGGTCTTTGGGTCAACTGGGCTGAAGCCGGAATCGATACAACTCCTGGCGCACTGGACGTCTTCAATCCCGCCACGCGCGACTGGCTGGTTGCCGATGTTCCTCCAAATTGGAAGCCGGGTCCGTTCGTAGGACGCACCGTCGATCTTGGAGTGCCGGGGGTGCACGCCTACGCCGAACGTGAAGTACAGCGGATCGTCCGCGACGATCGCCTCGACATGTTGGAGCATGATGGCTACGTCGTCGCCAAAAGCTGCGTCCGCACCGATCATCCTCACGCACCGGGCAGGTATGCGTCAACAGTGTTGAAAGAAGTTAGCGGCGTTGCTTTGCCGATCCAGGCATCATCCACCGACGTCAGCTATGATTCTGTGCGTTCGTACTATGACATCCAGTCCCAGCTTCGCAGGACGCATCCCGGCTTGCTGCTGGAGATTTGTGACAATGGCGGCCGCATGGTGGACTTTGGTAGCGCAGCCCATGGAGATTATTTCTCCATCACCGACAGCTACGATCCTTTGTCGAATCGCCAGGCATTTTATGACGCCAGCCATGTGCTTCCGCCCGCGATGCTGGAGGATTACGAAATGAAATGGCCAACGCCGCGCATCGAGAATTTTCTGTATATGCTGCGCAGCGGCATGCTGGGTTGGACGACGATCATGCAGGACACCACAGCCTGGACCCCGCAGCAGCATGCAGTGGCGAAAGAAGAATTTGCGACTTACAAACAATATCTGCGGCCGCTAATTCGTGACGCGAATCTTTATCACATCTCACCTCGCCCCGACGGCGTCCATTGGGACGGCATGGAATACTTCAACCCAGCCGACGGGCGAGGCGTCGTCTACGCTTTCCGGGGCTCAGAAACCTCAGGCAATCGCCACATTTTTCGCTTGCGAGGATTATCCGCAGCGAAACAATATCAGTTGCAGTTTCAGGACCACACAAGTCCTGACAGCATCATTTCCGGACACAACCTGATGCAGCATGGATTGCCCGTGCGTCTGTCGCTTCCCATCAGCTCAGAGTTGATCTTTCTGCGCGAACAACCAAACTGATCGCACCGCCGCAGGCATTCAGAAATGTTGAAACATTATCTAAGACGCAGTACACGTCGCAGGAGCGGAGCCCTCGGCTCTGCCCCTGCCCCCATCTTCTACACCTACTTGTGATGGTTCGCGTACTCCGCCGCAGCCTTTAATTCCTGTGACGCCTGGACCAGTAAATCTTTGGCCTTTTGCGCGTGGCCGCCGAGCCGATCTCCGTTTGCTTGTTGCGCAGCATCGATTTTTTGATACGCGTGTGCAATCGATGCCTGCGCGGAGGCCAGGTGGGAGTGTTTATTGGGGTCGATATTCTGCGCAGGCCCCTGAGCGAACATCATGGAAGTGCCAGCCATCACAGAACACATCACGAGCGTGCGAATTACATTATTCTTCGTCATGCGAGAACTCCTTGAGTGAATAGATGAGGTGATTCCTCATTTCCGTTACCAGTGCCAGTCGGAAATCCAGGGAAGCGCCTCGTGGAGAGAGGCTATGGCTCGCCGCTCCGGCTTGTCAAGCAGACAGACGAAAAGTCGCTTTCGGGGCCTGAAATTGCAGCGAGAAGCCGCAATCAAGACGAACGCACTATGAAATCTTGAAAAGCCTAGGCAATTTCTCCCCGGCCCTACCAAGAATGATCTGGGTGAATGCGTGTGCGTTCAGGGGCTCTTCCGGGCCTACATAGTAGGTTCGAGCCGGAGCTCCCCGGCGCACCTTCGCCCAATGAACAAAACTTGCCGCCGGATGTACCGCGCCTGAAGTACCCACCACCACCAGGATTGAACAGCGATCAATCTCATGCTGGATGCGTGTCATTTCCAGTGGAACTTCCCCAAACCAGACAATGTGTGGCCGTAAAAGCGATCCGCAGGCGCACGTGGCAATTTCGCGGATGGAATTGTAACTGTGACTGTCCTCAATGATGGAGGCGCCGCAATCCACTTCGCATCGAGATTTGAAAAGCTCCCCGTGCATGTGAACCAGGTTCTGTGAGCCTGCTCGCTCGTGCAAATCATCGACGTTCTGAGTACAGAGAAAAAAGCGATCGCCGATGTGTTTCTCCAGTTCGGCCAGCGCATAGTGTGCGGCGTTCGGCTGGCTCTCCTGTGTTTCTCTTCTACGCTGCGAATAGAATTGCCAGACCAGCCCCGGATTCGCGTTCCAGCCCTCGGGCGTCGCGACGGTCTCTACCTGATACCCGGCCCACAATCCATTGCTGTCGCGAAATGTACGCAGTCCGCTTTCGGCGCTGATCCCGGCGCCCGTCAACACAAACACCCGATCACTTGAGCCAATTTCGATGGAATCCGTTAACGGGTGATTAGCCATCCCAACACTCCCAAAGAAATCGGATACCGCGAAGGTCACTCCGGACGAATTTCATGATTTGGACTGATCCTTCGGCTTGGGCTGCCATTTCTTGCGCTCCGGCGCGACTGGATTCACTGCTTCGATAGACGGGGCTGTGCTGGTTGTCGGCCCCACTGTCTCCACCGGTTGCGTCGGCTTTTCACCTTGACGAAACTCCGACTGCGTAGGCCCAGCCGCCTGTGATGGTGCGCCGCCTACCGCGCCAGACTTGGTCGCAGGACGCCACTTCTTGCGCTCAACTTTCTCGGGATCCTCAGGGGCCGTTTGAGCCGACATTGGATCGATCCTCATCGGTTCGGAATTGATAGGGATATTCGACGTCGCCGGGTCGGCGATACCAGGTTCATTCGTAATTGGCGCGACATCATGCCCGGCCGCGGCCGTTGTCGCTACTCCGCCAGACTCGCTCGCTTGCGCTTGAACCCGTGCCGCCCCAACCGCTATACCTTTCTTTTTCTGCACGCTTTCCAACAGCAGTTCTGCAACGTCCTTAATTGCAATTCCATCGGCATCGTTTTTTCCTGGAGTGCTGCCGAGCATGCTTTTACAAAACGGACAGCCCACCGCCAGAGTCTTCGAGCTGCTCGCCGAATTCAGCCGCTGTTCCACTTCATGGAAGCGATTCTCCGATACTCGCTCGCTGCCCGGCTCCTCCTCTTTCCAGAATTGCGCGCCGCCGGCACCACAGCAGAAAGCGTTCTCACGACTCCGATCCATCTCCAGCAATTCATTTCCCAGCACTCGCAGAACATTTCTGGGCGCATCGTAAACCCCGTTGTGCCGCCCCAGGTAGCAAGGATCGTGGTACGTAATGCTGGCATCCAGCCGGTCGACATCCAACTTACCGGATGAAACCAGCGTTTCAAGGTACTCCGTGTGATGCATCACGTTGTACGTACCGCCAATCTGCCGATATTCATTCCCGATCGCATTCATGCAATGGGGGCAGCTTGCCACAATGAGTTTTGGCTTGACAGCATTCAACGTTGCAACGTTCTGATCCGCCAGTTCCCGATACAACAGCTCATTCCCAGCTCGGCGCGCACTGTCGCCTGTGCAGCACTCCTTCTTTCCGAGCACAGCAAAATTCACGCCAGCATAATCCAGCAGTTGCACCAGGGCTCGCGCAGTCTTCTGCGCCTGCGGATCGTAGCTAGCCGCGCAACCTACCCAATACAAAACTTCCGCGTCCAGATTTTCATCCGTTGTCTTCACCGTCAACCCTTGGGCCCAATCCATGCGCTTGTCGTGGTTAATTCCCCACGGATTTTTCGATCGTTCCATCCCGCGAAATGCAGTTTGCAGCTGCACCGGAAATTCGCCCTCCATCATCACCTGGTTGCGACGAATGTCGATGATGTCGAGCATCTGCTCGTCCTGCACTGGGCACACCTGCATGCACGCTCCGCAGGTTGTGCAGGCCCAGGCGGCCTCTCGCGTCAGGGCAAACTGCAGCAACGGTTTCGGACTGCCCTTTCCCTCGTCGAATCCAGATTTGCTTCCAGACAAGTGGTTCAGTTCCATCCGCTTATTGATTTCCATCGCCGCAGGACTTAGCGATTTCCCCGTCGCCGTCGCCGGGCACACATCCTGGCAGCGATTGCACTGGATGCATGCGTACGCATCCAGCAGACGTGGCCAGGTCAAATCTTCCAAACGCTTCGCGCCCAGCTGCGGAATCTCAGCGTCCTGGCGGTCAGGCTCAAGAGTCGTGTCGATCAGCGGGAGCACACCTGAGCCGGAACGTCGCGCGAAAAAATACTTCAGCGGCGCCATAAAGATGTGGACGTGCTTGGTGTACGGAAAATATGCAAGAAATAAAAGCACGCTCCCCAGCGCACCCCAGTATCCGAAAATCCGCCAGGCATACGCATCCTGTGGGGTAAAGAGATGCGAAAGCGCCGATGCAAAAGGCTCAAATTTGTCCGGGCCTCCTTGCGCCAACCGC
Source organism: Acidobacteriaceae bacterium (assembly GCA_049796755.1). Lineage (GTDB taxonomy): Bacteria > Acidobacteriota > Terriglobia > Terriglobales > Acidobacteriaceae > JAKAAZ01. The sequence continues at coordinate 22,456 of JBARFA010000026.1, read as the reverse complement.
GCGCCCGCGCCAATCGCCCGGCTTGCCACATGGAACAGGATGAAGCCCGAGACCAGCAGTGAATCCAGGCTGATGTATCCGCGCTGCACGTCCGGATTCACCAGGGTGTTCGCATTGAATCGAAAATCTCGTCGTGAGGGCAGGAAAAATCTACGAATGACCAGCGCGACCACTCCTACCAGTACGAGAAAACTCAGCACGTCAGCGAACAGGTTGTACCCGGCTCCCAGGACACTCCTCGAGGAAACGTCGAACCGCGCGTACCCAGCGACGGCATCGACAGCATTCACCAAAATATAGAAGACGAATCCATAGAAAATGAACGCGTGGAAGATGCTGACGACGGGTCTCTCCCTAAACGTCCGGGACTGGCTCAGCGTGGTACGAAGAGCAACCCAGAGTCGCTGCACGATGCGATCTGTTCGAACATCGCTGTCCGGACGCCCTCGACGGATGCGCAAATACAGCCGAAAGAAGCCGTGCGCCCCCCATGCCAGGGTGACAAGCGCGAACATCAGGAACGCGTACTTCTGCGAAAGTGGCAACATCCAAACACGTCCCCGAACCTGGATTGACTATGTCTTGGCAGGCCTACTTGCGAATCGCAGCAATCATCGCCGGAACAATCTGGTTCACATCGCCGACGATGCCGTAATCCGCTACTTTGAAAATCGGTGCATCCGCATCCTTATTAATCGCAACAATACATTTGCTTTTTCCCATACCCGATAGATGTTGCACCGCACCGGAAATGCCAATGGCAATATACGCTTTCGGCTGGACTGTCTTGCCGGTCTGCCCAACCTGTTCCGAATAGGGTCGCCACCCTGCATCAACGATTGCCCGCGTCGCTGCGACAGCCGCGCCCAATTGATCGGCTAAGCCTTCGACCAGGGTCTTGAATCCCTCCGCGCTGCCGACTCCGCGGCCACCGGCAACCACAATCTCCGCCTCGGCCAATGAAATACGAGATGTCTTTTCCTGCGACTTTCCGGTGATCTGCACCCGTCGTTGCGGTAGCGATAGGTCGACATCAAACTGCTCCGCTGCTTCCGTGCCCGGAGCCGCTGCTGCAAAAGCACCTTGCTTCGGAGTGACAATAATCACTGGAGCATTTGTCGCGACCGTCTCGGTGACTCGCGCCAGGTAGGTGTAGCGCTCCGCTGAGAGCTCCCCTTCTCTTGGTGTGACACAGACGATATCTTCCAGCAGCGGCACATCCAGCTTAACCGCAACTCGCGGACTATACTCGCGCCCACTTCGGCTGCCGCCGATCAGCACGGCATTCGCTTCTCCCTCGCTTGCGATCTGCGCAACCGCGGCCGACCAAACCTCCGGATCATACTGCGCCAAGTCGGGTTGATCTGCGACCAGCACCTGGTCCACCAGCAGCGCAACTTCATTTGCAATAGTGACAGTTGCAGATCCCAGCACCAGCGCCGCGAGCGGGCCCTCTCTGCCCAGCGCACGAGCACAGGTGACCATCTCGTAGGTGCTCTTACCCACTTTTCCATTCGCATGCTCCACAACAATCAGAATCATGCGATCACCCGAGCTTCTTCCCGCAGCAAAGCCACCAGTTCCGCAGCCGCAACCGGCGCATCCTTTCCGTCCAGGATCTTGTGTAACCGAGTCTTCACCTGGATCTCCGCGCCGATCACTTTCAGCTTCGGCTCAACCTGGAAAATTTCCAGCGGCTCAACGCGAAGTTCCTTCTTTTTGGCCCGCATAATATTCGGCACCGTCGGATATCGTGGCTCGTTCAATCCCTGCTGCGTGGTCAGCACAACAGGCAGCAGCACAGAAAACATTTCGCTGCCATCCTCCGCATCGTGTCGACCCGTCAGGGTTCGCCCGTCAATCTGCAATGCGTTCACCCATGTCACCTGCGGCCACTGCAATCGTTCCGCCGTCGCCGTTCCCAGCGCATTGCTATCCCAGTCTGCCTGTTGACCGCCGCAAAAAATCAGGTCGACATTCTCCTGCTTCGCCACCTGCGCCGCCACTTTGCTCAGCGCGATCGGGTCGAGCAACAGTTCCGTCTGGACGTGAATCGCGCGATCCGCCCCCATTGCCAACACCGTGCGCAGCGCCTCCTGGCTCCGATCCGGACCCACCGCCAGCGCTATCACTTCTGCATCCACTCCGCTCTCGCGAATACGCAGCGCCTGCTCGACGCCATATTCATCCATGGTGTCAACCACCAGCTTGCTTGCACCCAGGTCGACTGCTCCACCGCGCAGGCGCACGGTCTCTTCCGCGTCCAACACCTGGCGAATTACCGCCAAAATCCGCATCTTTCCCCCGACAACTTCACGTAGTACGATGTCGCACCATATACTGCAATGTGCAATCGCTTCACATGGCGCTCTCGAATCTGATCGCTTCGTTTCGCCGCTGAAGAATTCACCGCGACAGCTTAATCTACCCTTGATAGTTTAGCTGCGCAACCCCTGGAAGAGGTTTGCTGCCCAATGGAGAGCCCCGCTGCTGCAGATGGCGTCAGATTGCCGCTGACATCTTTGAGTTCCGACGAACAAATCCTGCGGGATTCGGTTCGCAAGTTCGCGCAAAATAAAATTGCGCCTTTGGTCCGCGAAATGGATGAGGCCCAGAAAATTCATCCATCCTTGCTGCCCCAGATGTTCGAGATGGGCATTCTTGGTATGGAAACACCGGAGGAATATGGCGGGTTCGCTGGATCCTTCCTGGGTTCGATTTTGGCCGTTGAAGAGATCTCTACTGTCGATCCCGCGATTGGCGTTATTGTCGACGTCCAGAATACTTTGACAGTGAACGCGCTACTTCGCTATGGCAGCGAGGAACAGAAGAAGAAATATCTGCCGCGCACCAACACCGACACTATTTGCTCCTACGCACTCAGCGAGGCCAGTTCGGGGTCGGATGCGTTCAGCCTGAAGGCGCAGGCGCGGCTGGATGGCGACTCCTACGTGCTGAACGGCCGCAAACTTTGGATTTCAAATGCTGCCGAGGCGGACCTCTTCATCGTGTTTGCGACGGTCGATCCATCGGCCGGATACAAGGGGATTACCGCTTTTATTATCGAACGCAACACACCAGGTTTTCAGGTCGGCCATAAGGAAGACAAGCTTGGAATTCGTGCTTCATCTACGTGCGAACTGCTGCTCGACGATTGCCGTCTGCATGTATCCAGTGTTCTGGGTGAACCCGGCAAAGGATACAAAATCGCCATTGAAACACTGAATGAAGGGCGCATTGGAATCGCCGCCCAAATGCTAGGGCTTGCGCAGGGAGCGTGGAATCACGCCTCCAAATACAGCCAGGAACGGCAGCAGTTCGGCAAATCCATCGCGCAGTTTCAGGCGGTCCAATTCACCCTGGCGGAAATGGCAACCGAGATTGAAGCCGCGCGCCTGATGGTCTACAATGCCGCCCGGATGAAAGACGCAGGCATCCCTTTTGTGAAGGAAGCCGCAATGGCGAAGTATTTTGTCTCGCAGGTTGCCGAGCGGGTCGCAAGTCAGGCGGTAGAAATCTTCGGCGGCTATGGATTCGTCAAAGATTATCCCGTCGAAAAACTGTATCGCGATGCCAAGATCGGAAAAATCTACGAGGGTACGTCAAACATGCAATTGGCCACGATCGCAAAGCTGATCCTCGCCGGCTAGAGGGTGTACCGCCCGGCTTCAGTGATCGCTGCGGCGATTTCCCGGCCAAGAGCGAATGTATTCTCCGGCTCGTGCTTCGCGAATCGGCGAAATATTGCCATCCGCGTGCGGAGCATATCCCCATCGGCAACCGTCCCGAGGATCTGCTCCGCTGCTGTCTCCAGTACGCGAAACGAGCGCGCCGAATAATATTTCGTCATTCTCACGGCCAGCGCTGAGCGAACATGCATCTTCTCGGCCCTTAGGATCGCGGACTCCAGCACCAGCACTTCCATAATCATGTCCGCCAGCGCACCCATGATCTCCTGCTGGTCCGCCAACTCTACGCCGAATTTTTCTGAGGCGGCACCGGCGCAAAAGAGGGTCATCTTTTTCGCGTTGTCCAGCAGCAGATGCTGCGCCGCAAGCTCGCCGGCTCGCTCTTCGCGCGACTTCGGGCCAGCCATCACCTCATCCATCACTTTCTGAATCGCGGGCAGGAGAGGGAGCCGTCCTTGCATGGCACGCTTCATCATCCATCCGCTGATAATCAGCCGATTGATTTCGTTCGTCCCCTCGAAAATTTTATTGATACGCGAATCGCGATACGCACGCTCCGCAGGATAATCTTCCACGTATCCATAACCGCCGTGCAACTGCACCATCTGATCGACCAGTCGCTCCAGCATTTCTGAGCACCACACCTTCACAATCGAGCACTCGATGGCATATTCCTCAATATGCTTTTGCGTCTCGACTGTCGCCGCGGCGGCGCTAGTCTCCATTTCCGCCAGCGACGCGTCAATCGCTCCGATCACGCGATAGACCAGCGATTCTCCCGCATAAATTCCGGCCGCGCTGTCGGCGATCATCTGCCGCACCAGCCCAAATGATGCGATTGGCCTTGAAAAGGCGATTCGTTCTTTGGCGTACCGAACGCCCGTGCGAAAAGCGTATTTCGCGCCGCCGATTGCGGCAGCGCCCAGCTTGTATCGTCCGACGTTTAAAATATTGAATGCGATGCGATGGCCCTGCCCGGCTTCGCCCAGTAGATTTTCGACCGGCACTTTACAATCCGTCATCACCAGCGGGCATGTGGAAGAGCCGCGAATTCCCATCTTGTGTTCTTCCGGGCCCACCGTCAATCCAGCAGACCCCGCTTCAATTAAAAACGCAGCAAACTTCTCGCCATCAATTTTCGCGAATACGGTGAACAGGTTTGCAATGCCCGCGTTCGAAGTCCACATCTTTTCCCCGTTCAAGACGTAGTGCTTCCCGTCTTCGGACAAAGTCGCACGGGTTCGAATATTCATCGCGTCCGACCCCGACGACGCCTCCGACAGCGCATACGCCGCAACCCATTCACCAGAAGCCAGTCGAGGTAAATACCTGCTCTTCTGATCCGCCGTTCCGTACCAGACGAGTGGCAGTGTGCCGATTCCCGCGTGGGCGCTGAAGGAAACGGAAAAGCTGCCGCAGATGGCAATTTTCTCCGCGATCAACGCCGACGTGACCTTGTCCATCTGCAGCCCGCCGTACTCTTCCGGAACGTCCACTGCCATCAACCCCAGGTAACCTGCCTCGCGAAGCAAGCGACGCGTGACCTCAAGATCCTTCGCTTCAATCGCTGCGATCTGCGGGAAGATTTGCTTTTCGGCAAATTCAACCGTAGTACGCTCAATCTGGCGCTGTTCATCAGAAAAATCTTCAGCGGTAAAAATCGCCTGCGGCTCCGTCTCCTCGATGAGAAAGCCGCCGCCCGTTCCGTGTTTTATATGTTTCGGGTCCGACCTATCCACACGTCTCTCCCAGGTGTCAGTGCTGTGCCACGTTGCCCTTAGTCTTGAAGATTCTCAAAAATTCCAGCCGCGCCCATTCCGCCGCCAACGCACATCGTAACCAATCCATATTTCTTCTTTCGCCGCTTTAATTCGCGCAGTATCGTCGCCGTCAATTTCGCACCCGTGCAGCCAAGCGGGTGGCCCAATGCAATTGCGCCGCCGTTGACGTTTACCTTCGCCGGATCCATCTCTAGGAGCTTCATCACTGCCAGCGATTGTGCAGCAAAAGCTTCGTTCAGCTCAATCAACTCCATCTGTCCCAGCGTCAGTCCCGCCTGTTTTAACGCCTTAGGAATCGCATAGACAGGCCCAACTCCCATTTCTTCCGGCAGGCACCCCGCTGTCGCATAGGACACAAGCCTGGCCAGCGGTTTCAGCCCCAAAGAAACTGCAACCTCCTCGGAAACCACTACGGCGGCTGCGGCTCCATCCGACGTCTGCGAAGAGTTCCCAGCCGTCACCGTTCCATGTGCATGAAACGCCGGCCGAAGCTTCTCAAGAGCCTCGTAAGACGTGTCTGCGCGTGGCCCTTCATCCGCTCGAAACTCAAATTCCCGCCGCACGTGCGGTTTCCTATCACATGAGCCCGATATTGTAACCGTCACAGGCACAATTTCGTCTTCAAATCTTCCATCCCGAATTGCTGCCAGCGCTTTCTGATGGCTGGCAAGTGCAAATCGGTCCGAATCCTCGCGCGAAATTCCATAATGCTTCGCAACTCGCTCTGCCGTCAGTCCCATCGACAGGTAGGAATCAGGATAGTGATCCACCAGCCACGGATTGGCTGCAATTTTATTGCCCCCCATGGGAATCATCGACATGGATTCTGTGCCTCCCGCGACAATCACCTCCGCTGAGCCGCCGCGAATTCGCTCTGCCGCGAGTGCAATCGATTGCAATCCGGAAGCGCAGTATCGATTAATCGTCATCGCGGATGCTTCTACAGGTAACCCTGCTCGCAGCGAAATAATCCTGGCCAGGTTCAAACCCTGCTCTGCCTCGGGCATTGCACAGCCAATGATGACATCGTCAATCTGCCTTGCGTCGAGTTGCGGAATCCGATCCAAAGCTCCTCGCACCGCAATGGCTCCCAGGTCATCCGGGCGCGTGCAACGAAGCGTTCCGTTGGGAGCTTTTCCAACCGCCGTCCGCACTGCGCTCACAATCAATGCATCCTTCATGCTGGTCCTTTAGTTCCGTAGCGGCTTCCCGGTTTTCAACGTAGCCGTAATGCGCTCCACCGTCTTTGGCTCTCCGCAGAGCGACAGAAATCCCTCGCGCTCCAAATCGAGAAAATGTTGTTCACTGACCTGCGTCCCCGCGATGACTGCCCCTCCGCACAATACATGGGCCAATTGGCGCGCAATCTTCACGTCGTGATCACTAATGAATTCTGCTTCTCGCATCATATGAATGCCAAGTTTCAAGTTTGCCAGCATGCCTTCGCCCGGCGCGGAAATGTCGGTCCGCGGCAGCGGCGGAACGTACCCTGCATCCGCCAGCTTCGCAGCCTCTGACTTCGCGTCGCAGAGCACCCGCTCGCGATTCATCGTGATCCCATCCGTGTCTCGCATCAAATGCATTGTCTTCGCCTCTACTGCGGAACTCGAAACCTTCGCCATGGCAATCGTCTCGAACACAGTTCGCAGCGCATTATGCACTTCCACCGAGTCACTACGGTGCCCCCTCCACACTGCACCCGCAATCTCGATCGCACGCAGCGTCATTTCCTTGCATCCGCCTCCGGCAGGCAGCAAACCTACGCTGGTTTCCACCAATCCCATGTAGAGTTCGACGTGCGCCTGGCGCGCCGCAGCATGCAATGCGACTTCCGCTCCACCGCCCAGGCACATTCCAAACGGAGCAACAATTACTGGCCGCGCACAGAATCGAATCGCCTGCGTCATCGCCTGGAATTCGCGAACATACCGATCCAGTTCGTCCCATTCTTCATCCTGGATGGCTAGCAGTACCTGCATTAGGTTCGCACCCACGGAAAAATTTGCTGCATCATTCGAAATGACAAAGGCTTTAAAGTTTTGCGTCGCATCACTACCCAGCCTTAACGCGCGCTGGACAAATCCCACAATATCTTCGCCCAGAGTGTTCATTTTGGAATGAAATTCGATGCAAGCAATTCCATCGCCAAGATCAATAAGCGAAGCGCACGGATTTTTCTCGACCACGCCATGCGCACGTTTGGCTCTCGCCACGGTCCACGTACCGGGTGGTTCCACAACCGGCCGATATTCTCCAGAGTTAACATCGAAGAATTCTCTGCTCTCATTGCGATACCAGGAAGTGACACCGGCAGATACCATGCGTTCAACAACCGGGGAAATCGTCTGACCGCGCGCCCGCATCTTGTCGACCGTCTCGACGAAACCGGCGGCGTCCCACATTTCAAACGGCCCAAGCTCCCAGTTGAACCCGGCCTTCATGGCTCGATCGATATCGACCACCGTGTCTGCAACCTCTCCAATGCGATTGGCCGCGTACCCCCACAATTCCGGAAGAATCCGCCAATAGAATTTCGCCGCCTGGTCCCTGTCTGGATCAGCCGCCAACAGAGCTCGAATCCTCGCAGCCGCAGATTCATTGCTCTTCGCCATCTCCAGCGTGGGCATCTTAACCCTCTCCGCAGGCTGATACTCCAGCAATTGCAAATCGAGAACGAGTCGGTCCTCTTTGCCACCCGCACCGCGCTGTTTTTTATAAAAACCCTGGCCCGTTTTGTCTCCAAACCATTTCCGTTCGAAAATCTGTTCCAGCACTGCGGGAATCTGCACGTCCGCGCGCTCGTCTCTGGAACTTGCCGCAAAATTCCGCGCCACGTTCACCAGCAAGTCGATGCCAACCATGTCCGCCAGCCGAAACGTCCCCGTCTTCGGCCATCCGATCGCTGCTCCGGTCAGCGCATCCGTTTCCTCGATGCTCAGTCCCTGGTCCAGCATGGTTCGAAATGTATTCAGCATGACAAACGTGCCGATGCGATTGGCGATGAAGTTGGGCGTGTCGTGGGCATGAACGACCATCTTTCCCAAGTGCACCCGTGCGAAGTTCTCGACCGACGCAACCACCCGCGGATCAGTCTCCGGCGTAGCAATGAACTCCGCCAATCGCATATAGCGCGGCGGATTGAAAAAATGCGTTCCCAACCATCGCCGACAAAATGACTCCGCCAGGCCTTTGGCAATCAGCCCAACCGGAAGGCCGCTCGTGTTGGTACTGACAATCGCATTCTCGCGGATGTAGGGCGCGACCTTTTTGAGCAGCGCACGCTTGATTTCGATATTTTCGGCCACTGCCTCGAGGACCCAATCGCACCTCTGCAACTTCTCCAGGTCATCTTCGAAATTCCCCGCTGTGATTCGGTACGCGACGGCGGGATCGACAAACGCCGGAGGCTTGGCCTTCTTCAAATTTTCCAGCGATCGCGAGGCCAGAACATTTCGATCCGTCGCGCCCTCCGGAACAAGATCCAGAAGCATCACTGGAAATCCCGCATTTGCGAAATGCGCGGCAATGCGTGCACCCATAGTGCCTGCGCCTAGAACAGCTACGCGTTGGATCGAATCGTTTACGTCAGCGGATGGCATAACACCTTTGTACAGGAGGTAATTCGCGGCCAAGAAAATTCAGCGTGCGAAGGTTTTATTTCGGTCGCTCCATATCGAACCTGTCACGCGTTCGCGTATACGTGGAGCCTGCCATGCGTCCGATTGCCTGCAATTTGTCGGGATCAATTCGGAAATTATCGAACAACGCGGTGCTCACGTGGAAACGCAGTACTTCGCCCAGCACCAGGCTTCCGCCAAGCGGCTCCGTACTGACGTGGATCACCTGTTGCAATCGGCACTCCATCTGAACATGGGACTCGCCTACTCGCGGAGGCCGAACAACATCACTCGCAACGGGCGTCAGGCCGGACACCAGAAACTCATCGACCTTCGGCGGCAATTCCGCAGAGCATGCATTCATCTGCTCAGCGAACTCTTCCGACACCACATTCACCACAAATTCTCGCGTCGCAATGATGTTGCGCAACGTATCCTTCGTAGGCTGCAATCCGTTCTTCTCGGTCCCACGCATCATCGGACAAAAACACACAATCGGCGGATTTGCGCTGGCCACGGTAAAAAAACTAAACGGCGCCAGGTTGCGAACACCCTCCGCATCCATCGAGGAAACAAACGCGATCGGTCGCGGAACCACCGAGCCCACCAACAATTTGTAAATGTCCTGCGGCTTCTGCTCCTCTGGAATCAGAGTAATCATTGCGCCGGCAGTGGCAATTTCCGTCATCCAACCGGCTCCAGTTTCGCGTGGTCCTTGGCTCCCCAGCTGGCCCAGTAATCCGCCCACTCCACTTTTTCACCCGCCGGCAGCACGTGGATTGGGTTCAAACCGTCCAGCATTACTGCCGACTCATCCGTGAAGCTCTTTGCCTTTTGGTTTGCCAGCGCCTTGGGATGCGGACCATGGTGAATCCCGCGCGGATGCAGCGTCGCATAACCCGGCTTCACATTATCGCGGCTGAAGAAATCGCCATCATGGTAAAAAATAAATTCATCATAATCGGTGTTGCGATGAAAAAACGGCACACGCAGCGCATCCGGTTCCTGCTCCAGTGGCCGAGGTAGAAAACTGCACACCACGGCGCCCTGGGTCACAAATGTCGTATGCGCACTCGGCGGTAGCGCCGCGCGATGGCTGGACACGGGCCGAATATCTCGCAGATTGATCTTCCATGCTGTCAGATCGCCCTTCCACCCGACCACGTCGATTGGATTGAACGGATAAAATACCTTGGAAAATTCATTTTCGTTCTTGATGCGAACTTCCCACTCGCGTGTGTCGTCGAGATATGGAGACGGTTCCGGCGTCGTGATAACGCCTGGGTCGTACAGCGCATGTTGCCCCAGCAACCCCTTTTCCGGCTGCTCAAATTCCGTCTTCGACTGAAAGATCAGGAAAAAATTATCTTCCGCCTCCGGAACCACGCGATACGTCACCGCGCGCGGAAGATTGATGTAATCACCTTTCTCAAATCGCAGCGGGCCAAAGTCCGTCTCGATCACACCGCTGCCGCGATGGACAAAATACATTTCGTCACCATCGGCGTTACGGAAATAAAACGGCATCGGCTTCGATCGGCGCGAGACGGCCACCGTGATCTCGTTGTTGCCGAGAAACTCAATCGGCGCGCCCTGTGCATCCTTCAGATCCGTAGGCTCCAGCTTGTTCAAGTCGAAAAGATGCGGCCGCAGCTTGCCTTCAAACCGGGTCCAGCCAGTGGGCGCATGGGCATGGTATAGGTGACTCGCCTTCCCATAAAAACCCTTGCGCCCGTGCTCCTCTTCAAATGTGCCTTCCGGCAACCCAACATGCGCCTGCGCTGCGGTCTTTCCCTTATTCAGCGGATACATTTGCCATTCTCCTTTATCGAAATCCTTCAGCCCTTGGGATGTTCCGGACGCACGACGCGATTGCGCAGCACCCCGATATTTTCAATTTCTAATTCGATTACGTCCCCGGGCTGCACCCAGCGATTCAGCTCCAATCCGCAGCCCGTCCCCACCGTGCCGGAGCCGAGAATGTCCCCTGGATAAATCGTATCGTCCTGCGAGAGAAACTCAATCATCTGTTCGAACTTCCAATGCATGTCGCGTGAGTTTCCCCGTGACCACTCCTCGCCATTCACCCGCGCCACCATCTCCAGCGAGTACGGATTCGGAATCTCGTCGCGCGTCACCATCCACGGCCCCACTCCACTCGCCCAATGCTTTCCCTTCGCTGGACCCAGCCGCACTTTCATTTCGCGGCGTTGTATATCGCGAGCACTGAAGTCGTTCAGGATCGTGTAGCCCGCGATATATTCTCCCGCATTCGCAGCGGGAATGTTGCGTCCCTCGCGGCCGATGATCACGGCTAACTCCAGCTCATAATCGAATCGCCCGGTGAATGACGGCCACAGGACATCCTGATCCGTCCCGATCAAATTATGATGGCCCGTCTGATAGTAGACCGGAAATTCGTACCATTCCTGCGGCATTGGCTCGCCGCGTTTTTCAAATCCCATCTTCACGTGGGATTCAAACGCAAAAAAATCGCGGACCGATCGCGCATTCGGCAGCGGTGTCCGCAAGCGAACTTCGTCCCACCGATAGCGAAGGGTCTCATCGCGCTTGCCGACGCGCACATCCGCGGGTAAGCTCGCGATCGCCTTCCGCGCTTCGTCCATCGAAACTTCGCCGCCGTCTAGCAAGCCGAGCAACGACGGAGGAACCAGCGCGTCCGCCAACCGCCCGCTCCCTGAGGCGAGCGCAGCAGCAAAATTTAGATCGATCACGCCGTCGTCAACCACAGCGCCCAGTCGGCTCTGCCATCCCAGGTGCGTGTGGACCTCAAACGTGCACAGTCTCATGCCTGTCCTTACAAATTTCCGCGAAGTCCCTGTTCGCGCTCGATCGCCTCAAACAACGCCTTGAAATTCCCCTTGCCGAAACTGCGGCCACCCTTGCGCTGGATGATCTCAAAAAACACAGTGGGGCGATCTTCCACAGGACGCGTGAAAATCTGCAGAAGATATCCCTCCTCGTCCCGATCGACCAGCAGGTTCAGACGCTTCAAGTCTTCTACCGGTTCATCGATGTTCCCCACCCGCTTCTCAAGCTCGTGGTAGTAGGTGTCCGGTACTCGCAAGAATTCCACGCCTTGCTCGCGCAGGTTGCTCACTGTGGTTAAAATGTCGTCCGTCGCCAGCGCCAGGTGTTGCGCGCCGGGCCCTTGATAGAAGTCCAGATACTCCTCAATCTGCGACTTCTTCCGTCCCTCCGCCGGCTCGTTAATGGGGAACTTGACGCGTCCGTTTCCGTTCGACATCACCTTCGACATCAGCGCGGAATACTCGGTGGAAATATCTTTATCGTCGAAGCTCTGGAACATCTCGAAGCCCATCACATCGCGATAAAAATCCACCATCGCGTTCATCTCATTCCAGCCAACATTTCCCACCACGTGGTCAATATATTTCAGGCCCACCGGCCGCACCACCGGATCATGCGTCACATGATGAAAGCCAGGAAGAAATATTCCGTGATAATTCTTGCGCTCCACAAACGTGTGGATTGTATCGCCATAGGTCGCAATCGATGCCATCGTGACCGTGCCCTGCTTGTCCTCCAATGTCCACGGCTCGTGGACGCTGCGGGCTCCTCGGCGTGTTGTCTCCAGCCACGCAGACGTGGCATCGTCCACCCACAACGCGATGTCCTTAATGCCGTCACCATGCCTGGCAATATGGTCTGCAATGGCGTTATCGGGGCGCAGCGGAGTGGTCAGCACAAAACGCACCTTACCCTGCTCCACAACATACGAAGCGCGGTCGCGCAGCCCTGTTTCCGGCCCGGCATAGGCAACCAGCTTCATCCCAAAAGCGGCGCGATAAAAGTATGCGGACTGTCGCGCGTTGCCGACATAAAACTCGACATAATCGGTGCCATTCAGCGGCAAAAAGTCGGTCTTTGTCGCATTGGCAGGTTGCAGCGATGGATGCTTGGCGGTAGCAGGCATAATGTCCTCTCCTTAGGATGCGGAGTCTCGTGACCGGAACTCGGTGCTCGGCAACCTACCACAATATACCCGCAACCGCAGACTTGCCTACAAGGAGGTTCACTTCGAACGCATGCGGTGTTCGAACACCGGGCGGCCCTCACAGCCGCCTTCTGCACTTATCCAGGAGCAGCTTGGCCGAAATACCTCAAAGCCCCGCGGCTCGTGTCAGATCGCATGGCGGAGGAGCAGAAATACGATCATGATGACGAGCATTACCACCGAATTTCCAATCATAAAGTGATGCGCTCTTTTGTTGAACCGCTTCGCCTCATCGTCGGTATGATTCCAGCGAATTCTCATGAACTCGCTTTGCAAATTGCGGAATAACCAGATCACGCAAGAAATATATATGGCGATTCCGATGTCAACCGGAATCCACATGCGGGTGTAAACCCCAATCAAGACTAGGCTGAACATTCCGACGATGGCTGAATATAGCCCGACGAAGGGAGCGACGCCGCGTAGTCCTGTGAGCTGCATGTTAGTTTTCATCTGAGACTCCACTCATTGTCAAAATCTACCAAACCGATCCTGAATTCAGCGCCAACGAACACAATTGACAGGTTTACCTCGCCGGCAGCATCCTAAAAAGTTTAGCCCAGCCGCCTTTCCAGGACGTCGTGGGCGGTGCGGCGAAGGGCTTTAACGACCCAGTGGGTCATCAAAATCGCAATCACGAGGAACGCGATGGCGATGCCGGCAGCGGTCCAGGGATGCTGGGTCAACAGCCAGGTGAGCCCGATGGCGATGCCATCCTCGCCGGCGCTGAGAGTGATGTTGGAGACGGGTTCAGGACTGGGCGTGACCACGGCGCGGACGGCGGTTTTTGAACTATGCGCCACCATGGCAATGGCAGCGCCGCCAAGGGTTGCCAGCAACTGCATCTCCGGCGAGAGATGGGAACTGGCGCGATAGGCGAGCAGTCCGGCGACAGGCACGCGGATGAAAGTATGCAGCGCATTCCAGACCATATCGAGGCCGGGAATTTTGTCGGCGACAAATTCCGCGACAAATAAAGTTCCGCTGACGGCGATGACCACCCAGTTGCCGAGGATTTCCAAACCTGCCGGCAACACGACCCAATGCGTGTGCGCCAACAGGCCGAGGGTGAGCACAGTCGCGTAGACATTGAGACCTGCGGCAAAGCTGGCAGCGATGATGATGGCTGCAATCGTGCTGGGCGTGAAGGCGCTCACTTGCTGCGAATTCTATCCATTCCAGGGCGGCGCGTCACGGAAAACCCGAGTTGACAATGAAAGCGGGGCCGACAGACCACGTCTGTATCGTTGAAGAACTTGTGGGATTATTGAACCAGTAAAGGAGAGGGCGCTGTGAAAATCTACGTGGATCTTCCAGATGAACTTGTAGCGGTTTGGTGTCCTGTCGAGGCTATTCACATAGGCGGAGACATTTACCAGATCGTTGAGGTCAATAGCGACCCCGAAGATACGAGATGGCCTTTTGACACTGGGGCAAAAGTCAGATGCAGACCCACTCCAACGAGAGACGACCCGAAGCAGATAATTCTTGTTGCTTACGAAGAGATTTCAAGCTGACCCGCTGCCCGGATTTTCAACCGCTGTTTTTCCCTCACGTACAATAAATCGAACAAGTTACTTCTGTGGAGGCCCTTTTCGGGGCGATGTCGTTCACTTCCATTGCTTCAGTCTGGAACCATGGATTCATCTCCGGATCGGCGCTGGCCGGTCGCGGGGGCCTGTGCGCAATGCTGTTCGCGCCGCATCGCGGGTTCATGCACTACCTGCATGAACAACAGGTGGCGAACCAGACTTTTGGTCACTTGTACAGCTGGAACTGGTTCGATGCATCGCTGCTGATTCCCTATTTTGTGCTGATGGTGATCCTGGCCTTCTACGGCATCCATCGCTACCAGTTGGTGTGGCTCTACTACTACTACAAAAAAAACGCGACGCACGAGGCTCCGGAGAAGTTCAAGGAGCTGCCATTTATTACCGTACAGCTGCCGATATTTAACGAACAATTTGTGATCGACCGGCTGGTGGATGCGGTTTGCCGGCTGGACTATCCACGGGACCGGCTGGAAATCCAGGTGCTGGACGACTCGACGGATGAGACGCAGGAGGTAGCGGCGGAAGTGGTGGAGCGCTATCGCAGCGGGCTGCATGGCGAGCCGCAGCCGATTGTCTATATCCATCGCACCAATCGCCACGGGTACAAGGCGGGCGCGCTGGACAATGGATTGAAGACCGCCAAGGGTGGACTGATCGCGATGTTTGACGCGGACTTTGTGCCGTCGCCGGACTGGCTGATGAAGGTGGTGCATCATTTTTCCGATCCGAAGATTGGCATGGTGCAGACGCGTTGGACGCACCTGAATCGGGATTACAGTTTTTTGACCCAGGTGGAAGCGATTCTGCTGGACGGACATTTTGTGCTCGAACATGGCGGGCGCTCGCGGTGCGGAGTGTTTTTCAATTTCAACGGCACGGCGGGCATGTGGCGGCGCGAGGCGATTGACGAGGCGGGCGGCTGGCAGCACGACACGCTGACCGAAGACACCGACCTGAGCTATCGGGCGCAGTTGGTGGGTTGGAAGTTCAAATATCTGCAGGATGTAGAATGTCCGGCGGAGCTGCCGATTGAAATGACGGCCTTTAAGACGCAGCAAGCGCGCTGGTCGAAGGGGCTGATTCAGACCTCAAAAAAGATTTTGCCGCAGGTATTTCGCCGCTCCGATGTTTCGTTTCATAAAAAGCTGGAGACGTTCTATCACCTGACGGCCAACATCAGTTATCCGCTGATGGTGCTGCTGTCGATTTTGCTGATGCCGGCAATGATCATCCGCTTCTACCAGGGATGGTTCCAGATGCTCTACATCGATTTGCCGCTGTTTATGGCGTCGACGTTTTCCGTGTCGTCGTTTTATCTGATCTCGCAGAAGGAGCTGTATCCGGGCAAATGGTACAAGGCGTTGATGTACCTGCCCTTTGTGCTGGCGCTGGGCGGGATTGGGCTGACGCTGACCAATGCGCGTGCGGTGATGGAGGCGTTGTTCGGCATTAAGAGCCCGTTCAAGCGCACGCCGAAATACCGAGTGGAGAAGCGCGGCGAGAAATCGCAGGCGGCGAAATATCGCAAGCGCCTGGGATTGCTGCCGCTGGTGGAAATATTGATCAGCGCGTATTTTGCTCTGACCATCTGGTACGCGATTGCAAACGCGAATTACATCACCATTCCCTTTCTGTTTCTCTTCATGTTCGGCTACGGCTACACGGCGGTGCTGAGCGTGACCCAGGGCATGTTCGACCGCTTCCGCGGGGTTGCAAATGCGGACGAGTCTTCGCCGAAGCCATTTCCAGTGGGCGTTTGAGAAAAAGAAAACGCGCTCCGAAGAGCGCGCTTTCAATCATGCGAAATTGAAGCTTACCAGCGATAGCCGAAGGTGACTGGTACCAGTCCGGCGCCGCCGCCAGGAGGCAAATTGCTGGTCGGACTGAAGAGACGCAGATAGCGCGCTTCCAGAAATATCTTGCCGCGGTCGTAGGGCGACACACGCCACTCACCACCAATACCGATATCGATGTTCCCTTGGTTGGTGGACGTTTTGGCAACAGTGACATCGCCGACGCAGCCGCCGTAGTAATACCAACCGCAGGGAACATAGACAGGAAAGGTAAACGAAGTGAGCGCACGGGAGAATCCACCGCCGCCGATGACGTATGCATCGGTACGATCATGATGAATGACGTCGAACTTGGGATTCAGATCGATGGTCCAGATATGCTCATTGCCATCGGGCACCTGCGCGGTCGAGTAAGCCAGGCTATGAGGAACACCCATGCGGTTGAAGTTCCATTCCGCAATGAGGCTCAGGCGGTCATTGAACCTATATCCGCCGCCCAGCAGGGCATTCCACCCAACATTCGCGTAATCCTGCGTGCCGTCGGCTGCGGGGGTTACGCCACCACCACCCTCCAACACAATGTGCTTTCCCCAGCCCTCGCCGGTATAGCGTGGCTTGTGATTGTACGGGTACGGATTATTGTTGTACTGGGGATTGTATTGGGGGGGCGGCGGGTAATTGTTTTGCGGGCTGTAGCTGACCGTCGAACTGGAATATGTCTGAGCCTGCAGCCCAACCGCAAACGGGAGACCGCACGCCACGGCGACGCACGCTGCTCGCTTGAGGGTCGTGCAGAGAATTGTTTTCGCAATGCTCATCATGTCTGAATACCTCCAAAGGATTTGCCGTCGCCGGGAGCGCTGACAGCAAAGTCGATTTTGCATGCACCGTTTTACTTGCGAAGCGTACAGACCCAGAGCCGTATCCTTGCCCCACCGTAACAAAGGAGCTGGGCTGTCGCCGTCTTATGGGATTAGACGCCAATTCGCAGGATTTGTTGCGGACGTTTTGTCCTTTCCCAGGCTCCGCTTTGATTGCAGCAAAAGACCTTACGGTGCACCACGAAACCGCAAGGTCTCTTGATATGCCGCTATTGGATGTCGAATTGTTCCGGATGCAGGCTGGCATCGCTCTTGACGATGACGGTCTTGCCGGACATTTCTTCCATCTCGCTCAACCAGCGTCCATTCTGCAGCTTGAGCTGCTTGACGACTTCCGGATTCACTCGCAGTAGAACATCGCCACGGTCAATTTGACGATACATTTTGCGCAACTCGACATAAATCTCGTTGCACACCGTCAACGGACCCTTGACCATACCGGTTCCCGTGCAGACTGAGCAGGGGACGGAGAGGGTGCGCTCGAGCGACTGCTTGACGCGCTTGCGGGTGATGGCGACCAGGCCAAAATCGTTAAACTGGAGCACCTTCGAAGGCGCGCGATCGGACTTGAGCGCATCTTCCAGGGCGAGCATGACCTTGTTGCGGTTCTTGCGTTCGTCCATGTCGATGAAGTCGATGACGATGATGCCGCCGAGATCGCGCAGACGAATCTGGCGAACGATTTCCGGGATGGCATCGAGGTTGGTCTTGAGAATGGTGTCTTCCAGGCGCGCCGTTTTGCCTACGTATTTGCCGGTGTTGATGTCGATGGCGACCAGGGCTTCCGTCTGATTGATGACAATGGAGCCGCCGGATTTGAGCCACACCTTGGAGTGGAGCGCGTTGTTGATTTCTTCCTGAATGCCGAATTGCTCGAACAGCGGCGTCTCCTTGGTATAGAGCTTGACGCGGCGAACCAGCGCCGGCTCAAAGCGACCGAGGAAGCGCAGCACACGTTCATAGTCGGCTTCGGTGTCGACCCAGATGGAAGAGAAATTATCCGTGACCTGATCGCGCAGCACGCGCTCCACCAGGCTGAGATCGTGATAGATCAGAGCCGGAGGCTTGGCGTTTTCTGTGCGCTGGCGAATTTCCGCCCACAAGGTGAGCAGGAAACGAATGTCGGCGCGGAGATCTTCTTCGCTGGCGGTAGCGGCGGCGGTCCGAACGATAAAGCCGCCGGAGGCTGTTCCCTTTTCGCTGAGAAGAATGTGCTTCAGGCGTTGCCGTTCCTCGTCAGAGGAAATTTTGCGGGAGACGCCGACGTGGTTGACGGTGGGCATAAAGACCAGGAAGCGACCGGGCAACGCGATATGACTGGTGATGCGCGCGCCTTTGCGAGCGATGGGCTCCTTGGCGATCTGGACCAGAATTTCCTGGTTGGGTTTCAGCAGATCAGTGATGGCCGGCAGGTTGGTGGTCTGCGCGGTGGCGCGGCGCATGCGATTGTCTCCGCGACCGCCGGCGTGACGCTGTCCGCGATTTCCGCGGCGACCACTACGGCCTCCGTCCTGGCGATTGCGGGCTGCATCGGCATTCGCAGGCTCGCGAGTTTCCTCGGCTTCGTCGTCGGAGTCGGAGCCATCTTCCAATTCGATCGCGCCCATTTCGGCGGCGAAGGCTTCGTCTTCACTGTAATCGTCTTCGACGTCGGAACCGTCGGCCGGTGCTTCTCCGTTTTCGTCGGCAAACCGGGTGCGCTGTTCGATGTGCTGATCGCGAACGAACTCGCTGAGCATGCCGCTATCCATTTGGACATCGAGCGTCTCTTCGACCAGATCGTCGTATTCGCCTTCATCCTGCGGGCTTTGCGCGGCATAGGCTTCCGCTTCTTCTTCGTCGATGGTTTCTTCTTCGAGATTGCCCAGGCCGGGATCGAAGATGTGGTCGTCATGATCGGAAGTGGCTTGCTCGTCCAGCGCGATTTCTTCCAGATGCGAGGCGTAGTCTTCGCCGACGAAGGCCTTTTCTTCTTCGTGGGCAGGCGCGGTTTCGGTTTGCGAAGAGGCTTCTTCAGACGGATGCGTGTGCGTGGGTTGAACGATGGAAGCGGCCTCGCCGAAGAAAGGCTCGGGCTGGGAGCTGGCTTCCGGCGTGGGCTCTGCGATGACATCGTGATGGAAAGATTCGGGCTCGGCTTCCGGCGCAGGTGGTTCGGCGACGCTGCTTTGGCGATAGGCACTGGGAGTGGTCGGATCGAACCGATAGGAAGCAGATGCCTCCGACGGGTCGAACTCCGGCGCTTCGATTTCCGCGGCTTCGGCGATCACGGCGGCGGCAGAGTCGTGTTGCACGAGCGACGGTTCGTCAGGAGCCAGAGTGTGCTGGACGAGCGACGGTTCCTCGAGAACGGTTTCGTGCTGCACTAACAACGGCTCCTCATGCTCGAAAACCGGCAACGGAGCTTCATCGACGTGCACGGGCGTTTCGTCGACAGGCTCAACAGCGGGCGTCTCGTCCACAATTGGCCCGACTTCGGCTGCGGGCGAGGAAAAATTTTCCGGGTGAGAGGTATCGCGCGAACGCTTGTGGCGCGAGAGCGATTCGCCGGGAAGTACGTCGCTTCCATCCCATGCCGCCAACGGTCCGGTGACCATGGTGGAGGGCTTGAAGCTGGATGCCGGCGCGGGCGTTTGCTTGTGCTGCGTGGCAGGCGCGGGCGCTGGAGCATCGCCGCGACGATACTTGGAGAGCGATTCGCCGGGCAGGACAAACGGCACCGGTGCCGGCTGGGAATGCTCCTGCTGAGGTGGAGCGGGTGGTAGCGTAAAATCCTGCGGCTCCATCTGAAATTCCGAATCGGACGGAGCGGACTCGATGGCAAACTCCATCGGTTCGGTGTGGTTGTTCGACTGCGACTCGGCAGCTACTGGCTGGCCGTTGGAAGGCGACCGATCACGGCTGCCGGAACCACCAGAGCCTCCGCGACCGCGGCGACGACCACGGCGTCCGCGCCAACGGCGTCCGCCCTGACCTTCTTCTTCACCGGATGCATTTTCCTGTGTGCCGGAAGCTTCGCGGGCAGGCTGATTGCCTGCCGGCCTTTTTTCGTTCGACGAACGGGAGGGGGAATCTTCAGCGGTGGATTGGGATTCAGGATCGGCGTTGCGATTGCCATTGGAGTGGCTGTTGGACGCGCGTGCCTGGCCGCGAGAACCGGGCGCGAGCGAGACATATTCTTCGCCGTCTTCCTGCTCTTCGGCGAAGTCGGTGACGTAGAGGAACGCATCGCGCTCCAAACCAATATCGACAAATGCCGACTGCATGCCGGGAAGAACGCGGGTGACTTTGCCTTTGTAGATGGAGCCGGCGAGAGTGTATTCGTTCTCGCGCTCGTAGTAGATTTCCGCGAGCTGGTCGTCTTCGACAACCGCAAGGCGGGTTTCGTGGGGGGTACTGGAGATATAAATTTCTTTTGTCATGCTGCCTCATTCCAGTCCGAAGCCAATCGGCGGCGGACTCGGGGTAGGGTGAGGCAGATTTCTGCGCGCTAGCAAGTACCGAGCGCGGCGACCGTGACTAGAGCGGTTGAATCGAGGGATTGTTCTGAAGACGCGGCGGACGTGAAACTTGCTTTTGGCCAGAATGGAAATCTCCCGCGGAGGCGGGATGGCGGTGGAAGCGAAGAATCTTGACTGCGACGTGAAAGAACGGCACGCAAGGACTTTGTGGCCACTGCTTCCCTGTTGTAGGGTGGGGCCGTTTCCAGTCCAATTACGGTAACTGCGTGCATTCGATCGAACCTGCCTGGTCTCGGTTGGAATCTGCCTGACCGAGAAAAACTTCTTCATCGCATCCCCGCCACCGGACGTTCCGATGCAGCGAGCGGATGCGTACATCTAAGCCCTCCAGCGCGGAATACAGGTGCGCCAGAGGCGGTGCTAATTTACAAAGCGACTCATGCGGATGTTCATGACGATGCCAAGGGCCAGGAACGTGAATAAAACCGATGAGCCACCATAACTCATTAAGGGCAACGGAATTCCGGTGACCGGCATAAAGCCGATGACCATGCCCACATTGACCGCGATCTGAAAAATCAGGACGGCCACGACCCCCATAATAATCCACGTGCCGGGCAGGTCAGCGGCGGTTTGAGCGTTTTGCACCAAACGCATCAACAACAAGAAGTATAACAGCAGGACACAGATAGCTCCGGCCAATCCGTGTTCCTCGCAAAATGCGGCAAAAATGAAATCGGTATAGGGGATGGGGAGGAAGTCGCCCTGGGTCTGAGTTCCCTTCTCCGCACCCTGTCCCCAGATGCCGCCGGAACCAACAGCAATCAGGGATTGGCGAATCTGGTAGCCGCTGCCGCGAGGATCGTTATCAGGAGTGATGAAGCTGGTAAGGCGCTGTTTCTGGTAGGGTTTTAGCACCTTGTACCAGGCGGGAACCAGGGCCAGCGAGGCTGCGATGCAAAGGATGGCAGCATGTTTAAAGCGAATCCCGCCGAGAAATAATCCGACCAGCAGGACTGGGGCATAGGTGAGCGCGGTTCCCAGGTCGGGCTGCTTGAGCACCAGCAGCATGGGCAGGCCGACGATGGCCATGGCCTTGAAGATGTCTTTCCAGGTGAGATCGCGACCATTGAGATTGGTGAAAAAGCGGGCCAGGACGACGATGAGGATGAGCTTGACCCACTCGGACGGCTGGAAATGAATGCCGCCGGGCAAGCTAATCCAGCGTCGCGCACCTAAAACTTTGTGGCCGACGGCCAGCACCGCCACCAGCGAGACCAGGCAGAACCCATAGGCCCAGACCGCGATGTCGAGCAGGATGTGGTAATCGATGAGCGAAAGGATGAACATGCTGGCGAAGCCGCCGGCCAACCAGAGCATCTGCTTTTCATCGAAGTGGACGAATTTTGTGTGCAGGGTGGCGCTATAGATTTCCAGCACGCTGATCACCGACAGCGCCACCACGAAAGCCATCAGGGTCCAGTCGAAATCGCGATAGGAAAGAAATCTGCGCATTCAGTACCGTTCCTTTGTGTCGCACGGAGATTCCATTCCACATTTCAGAATCGATATATGGGGCCCCCGGAGTTTCGTTGGGGCTGGAGGCGTTTTCAAATTCCGCTCACAGATCATTGGCCACCTC
>JBARFA010000025.1:0-55678 GCA_049796755.1 Acidobacteriaceae bacterium | reverse complement strand
GGCAACAGCAGCGCGCGGGCCGCGCTCTCGCGAAACTTCGCCGCAAACAAGGCCGTCGATCCCAGCTGGCGAAGCACAAGGTCCGTAGCCTCCGCTGGATCAAGCATCACCATTTCGATATCCGGCGGCTCGACTGTCTCTGGAAACCGCAGCACAAATCCGTCGTCGGTCCACAGCGTCTCAATGTCGACATGGCCCGCGGCATGCAATCGCCCGCTCACCGCCATCGCCCAAGGCGCATGGATGCGGCTACCAAACGGAGTCAGCACGCACACGCGCCAATCGCCCAGCTCATCGCGGCATCGCTCGATCACAATGGTGCGATCATCGGGAACCTCGGTGGTTGCGATCTCCTGATCGACCAGGAATCGCATCAGGTTGTCCGCTGCCTGCGAATCCAAATCGTGCTCGCGAGTCAGACGACTGACAGCAGCATTGCGTTCCATGCCACACAATTCGCGCACCATCGCCCCAATGCGACGACCAAATTCCAGCGGCCTTCCCGGGCCTTCTCCATGCCAGAACGGCATCTTCCCCGGTTCGCCCGGCGCTGGAGAAACAAGGACGCGGTCATGCGTGATCTCATCAATCCGCCAGGTGGTTGCCCCTAGAACAAAGGTGTCGCCCCCATGGCTTTCAAACACCATCTCTTCATCCAGCTCACCGACGCGCACCGGTTTGTCTTTGGAACTGGAAAGAAACACGCCGTACAAGCCGCGGTCCGGAATCGTGCCGCCATTCAAGATCGCAAGGCTCTTCGCGCCCTGACGCGGCGTCAAGGTATTCCGCACGCGATCCCATGTGATGCGAGGACGCAGCTCCGCAAACTCATCCGACGGGTATCGCCCGGATAGCATGTCCAGCACGCCATCGAATGCCGACCGACTCAGCGTGGCGAAGGGTGCAGAGCTTGCGATCAATCGGTGTAGTGCATCGTTGTCAACCAGAAAGCTCTCACCGTCTTCATCCAGTGGATCGGCGATGGAGGATGCGCGTGAACTCAACTTTTTCCCACCCGGTTTGGCGGCACGCGGCTTTCCCGGCGGCTCCGCGACAATCGCGACGATCTGCTGCGCCAGCACATCCAGAGGATTGCGCAGATACCGTGTCGATTCGACCAGACCCTCATGCATGGCTCGCGTGGCCGCCGCGCAAGCGATCAGATCCGCTCGAAATTTCGGAAAAATGATTCCATCGCTCACAGCTCCTACATGATGGCCAGCTCGGCCAATGCGCTGCATTCCGCTTGCGACCGAAGGCGGCGCTTCAATCTGAATCACCAGGTCAACGGCTCCCATATCGATGCCGAGTTCCAACGACGAAGTAGCAACGAGCGCGCGAATGCGGCCCGCTTTCAGCAGCTCTTCAATCTCAGACCTCTGCGCCGCGGCCAGAGATCCATGGTGGGCACGCGCAATTGATTCCTGCGCCAAATCGTTCAACGCACCAGCTAATCGCTCGGCTACGCGACGACTGTTCACAAAAATCAGTGTCGATTGTTTTTCGCGAATCAGCTCCAGCAATCGCGGATGGATCGCAGTCCAGATGGACGTTCGCTTCGGCCCTTGCGATGCGGGTCCGCTGGGCAATTCTTCCGGCTGACCTAACCGTGCCATATCCTCGACGGGAACTTCAATGCGAAGATCCAGCCGCTTCGGTTCGCTGGCGTTGATGATAGTGACCGGTCGAAACTGTGGCGTGTCTAGATTTGAAACATCAGGAGAATTCGCCACCCACTCCGGCTCGAGCGCGCCCAGCGCTTGCACATTTTCGCTCACCAAATCCAGGTTGAGATCAGGCGTTGAAACTCGACCCGACGCTGGTGTAGAAACCTCTACGCCGCCGAGAAATTGCGCAACTTCTTCCAGTGGCCGCTGGGTTGCCGACAATCCAATGCGTTGAATCGGGCGTCCCACCAACGCCTGCAATCGCTCCAGCGACACGGCGAGATGCGCGCCTCTTTTCGTCGGCACCAGCGCATGAATCTCATCGACAATTACTGTCTCAACAGTACGCAAGGACGCCGCAGCGTCGCTGGTCAACAACAGATACAGCGACTCTGGCGTAGTGATTAAAATTTCCGCGGGATCGCGGCGAAATCGCGCTCGTTCCGTCTGCGGAGTATCTCCCGTGCGCACGCTGATTCGCGGTTCGCGCACCGGCACTCCAGCGCGTTCGGCCATCTGCTTGATTCCAGCCAGCGGCGAACGCAGGTTGCGCTCGACGTCGACAGCCAACGCCTTCAGCGGACTGATGTAGATCACGCGGCATCCGTGCGTGTCTGCGGGCGCGGATTGCAGCATCAATTTGTCGATGCACCACAAGAACGCGGTCAGCGTTTTGCCTGTTCCAGTCGGCGCCAGGATCAGCGTCGAATCGCCCTTCGCAATCGCCCGCCATCCCAGACGTTGCGGCGTCGTCGGACGCTCAAAAACCGCTCGCAACCACGCTGCGGTCACAGGATGAAACAACGAAAGCGGATCGAAAGAGTCATCGACAGCGGGGCGCGTCAGTTCCGATTCTTCGGGCGCAGGTTTGCCTCGCTCGGACTTTTTCTTGCTTCGTGCTGGAGTGGCTGCTTTCGATTTCGCCACAGATTGGATCCCCGCTATCTCTCAGAATATCGTGCGATACTGTCGCTCATCCGCTAAGGTTTGGATGCGCGGCATCGTTGTTTTCGTGTGACAAGAATCTCGTACACTGCGAGATCAGGAGCTTCAAATGGATTCCACCAGCGAACCAAACCTGGTGACCGACCCGGCGCTTGCCGAGATCCTCGCGCAGTTGATCCGCCGCGAGCCGATCTTTCATCGTCCAGAGTTCGGCACGTCACGGGCCGACTTCGAAAACATGACGACAGAGGATTATTGGGAAGTTGGAGCCTCGGGGCGCCGATACAGCAGGAACTACGTTCTGGACATGCTGGAAGTGCGCTTCCAACACGATCAAAGCGGAGATATCTGGGAGACGAGCGACTTCTATTGCAAGCAGCTCAGTGCGGACGTCTACTTGCTGACCTACACCTTATTGCAGCGCAAGACGCGCAAAACGCGCCGATCCACAATCTGGGAGAAAACAACCGACGGATGGAAGATTGTCTATCATCAAGGAACCATCGTCGAAGACGAGTAGCGAAATCACCGTCGCAGCAGACGGGTGACGCAGATATCTAGTAGCCGGCCAGCTCGACCATCGCCTTACGAATGTCTTCCGGCTGCGGCAGAATGGCATCTTCGAGCGTTGGCTGATACGCGACGAATAGATCTTTTGCCGCGATGCGACGCACCGGAGCATCCAGATCGTCAAACAGTTCATCGGCAATCCGCGCCGCAATTTCCGCTCCGTATCCCCAGCTGCGCATGTCCTCATACGCAACCAGTGCTCGGCTGGTCTTGCGGACAGAGGTGGCAATCGCGTCCCAATCGTAGGGATTCAACGAACGAAGATCGATCAATTCAACGTCCAGTCCGTTTTCCCGCTCGGCACGTTGCGCTGCCTGCAACGCACGCGGAACCACCGCGCCGAAGGTGATCACAGTCAGCTGCTTGCCAGGTCGCACAATGTTTGCTTTGCCAAATGGAACGGTAAAATCCGGACCCGGGTACACGGCGCGACCATAGGTCTCGCGATAGAGCCTTTTGTGTTCCAGAAACAAGACTGGATCATCGCAACGAATTGCTGTCCGCAGCAGGCCGTTTGCATCGAGCGCATTGGAGGGATACACAACCCGAATGCCAGGTGTATGCGTAAAAATACTCTCGCCCGACTGCGAATGATAAATCGCCCCGCCGGTGAGATATCCGCCGGTTGCCACGCGGATTACGACCGGACTGGAAAAGGTTCCGTTGCTGCGCCAGCGAATCAGAGGAAGCTCATTGCGCAGTTGATGCATAGCAGGCCAGATGTAGTCAAAAAACTGAATCTCCGCGACGGGTTTCATGCCGCGGGTGGCCATCCCCAATGCTCGGCCAACAATATTGGCTTCCGCCAGCGGAGAATTGAAGACGCGATCGGACCCAAATTCGCGCTGCAACCCGCTGGTCAGCTTAAATACCCCGCCTTTGCCTTTGATCCCAACCTCTTCCAGAGAGCCTTCGCGGCTGCAATCCGCCACATCTTCACCAAATACGACGATGCGTTCGTCGCGCTTCATTTCGTCGCGCAGGCAGGCGTTAATCAGGTCCGCCATGGTGCGCTCCGCAACGGGACGCGACGGATCTTCCGCGCGCGGACTCGGCTGCTTCAGAAACGAGTCCGCCGTTGGATCCAGATCCTCGGAGTACACGTGCTGATAAATACTGTCGGTCGCCGGGAATGGAGCTCGCAGGGCAGCTTCGGCGGCCACGCGAATCTCTTCATCCACCGCCTGCTCCAGCCTCGTGATCCCGGCTTCATCCAGGATTCCCTCACGCAAAATTCGCATTTGCAGCTTGGGCAGCGGATCACGCATGGCATCGGCTTCGCGCTCGGCTTCCGATCGATAGAAACGTTCGTCGTCGGACAGGGAGTGCGAATATGGCCGGGTGACATGGCCATGCACAAACGCCGGCCCATGACCTGCGCGGCAATAGGCGACCGCTGCCTGCATGGTCTTGTGGCATTCGATGGCATCGGTGCCGTCAATCTCTGCAAAGTAGAAGTTAGGAAAGTTGGCGACCAGCTTTGAAATGTTGCCGCCTGCCGTATTCACTTCAACCGGAACGGAAATCGCGTAGCCGTTGTCCTGCACCACGAACAACACGGACAGTTTCAAGTTGGAAGCGGAGTTCATCGCCTCCCAGAATTCGCCTTCACTGGTGGTGCCATCGCCCAGCGAACAATAGACGACTTCGTCCGCATGAAAAGAGACATTTTTGAACGCGCGATAATCCTTTTCGCCATCCGCGAACTCCGGCTTTTTGGCAGCTTCCGGATGATGGTTGAAATAGCGTCCTGCCTCGGCGCACCCGATTGCCTGCAGGCACTGCGATCCCGTCGGCGAAGACTGGGTCACCAGGTTCAAACGCGCGTTCGCCCAGTGGGAAGGCATCTGCCGGCCGCCACTTCCAGGGTCAGCCTCTGCGCCTACCGCAGCCAGCAACATCTCTTCCGCCGTCATTCCCACCGCCAGGCACAACCCGCGGTCGCGATAATACGGATAGAACCAGTCATACCCGGATCGCAGCGCCATTCCCGCGGTAACAGACAGGGCTTCATGCCCTGCGCCGGAGATCTGAAAGAAAATCTTCTGTTGACGCTTCAGCATGATCTCGCGATCGTCGATGCGGCGGGACTGATACATCAGCCGGTACATCTGAATCATCTGCTCAGGCGAAAGCCCGTGGCTCTCAACCGGCGTTTTCGTCGCGGTCGCGGTGCGCGTTGCTGCCATGTTGGATCCTTTTCAGATCGGATTGCGTCGGCGCTCGCCGTACTCTGGACTTCGTATGGCGAACTGGCTATTTTACGGCAAAACTATGAACACTAAGGAGGGTTTTGTTTCATGTTCTTAACGGGTGTTCCTGTGGATTACCTCGATCATTTCCGGACATCCATTTCATGTTTTCCAATGACCGCTGACCTTGCGCTACCTGCCACCCGTCGAATTCACTCTGCTGCCATAGTTCAGGGAGTAGACTGCCTCCACAGGATTTGTGATTCTTCCGCCGCCAGAAATTTTCCCCCAGAACCTACTTCAGAGCTTCCTTTTGCATCTAAGGAGCATCATCGGAGGTTTTGCCATGAAGCGCATCCTCACCATTGCCGGCGCAGCATTAGGCGTACTCATCCTCATTCTGATCCTGATTCCACTATTCGTCAGTGCCAACACCTTCCGACCCAAGCTTGAATCCATGGCCTCGCAGGCGCTAGGGCGCAAGGTCCAGATCGGCAATCTCGATTTCTCCTTGTTTTCCGGCTCGCTCACCGCCGACAATCTATCGATTGCCGACGATCCCAGCTTTAGCCAGTCGCCATTTCTTACAGCATCCTCTCTCAAGATCGGCGTCAAGGTCTGGCCCCTCATCACCTCCAAGCAGCTTGAAGTCACCAGCATTACCATCGACAAGCCGGTGGTTCACCTCATCTCGAATGCGTCGAACCAGTGGAACTATTCCACGTTGGCCAACACGGGAAAATCGACCCCCAGTCAGCCTTCGTCTTCGGGAACCACCAATCTTACCGTCGGCAAGCTAAATGTGAATCGTGGCGAGGTCACGATGATGCCCGCTGGCGCAAAAGCTCCCAGCGTCTACAGTAATGTCGAGATGCAGACCAAGAACTTCTCTCTCACCTCCGCATTTCCAGTGACGCTTTCGATGGATCTACCGGGCGGGGGCACGATGAAGCTCACTGGCACGGTGGGCCCGGTCAACTCGACGAACGCTACATTCACCCCGGTCGAAGCCGATGTCAAAGTCGACTCATTCGACATCGCGAAGAGCGGGTTTGTGGAACCCTCCAGCGGCCTGAGCGGCCTTGTCGATCTGACGAATCACTTGAGCGCCGCTAATGCAAAGGCTCACCTGAAAGGTGTAGCCACCATGCGCAAACTCAAATTAGCCGCGAATGGCGCGCCTTCCGGAGTTCCGATTGCGATGGACTTTGACCTGGACTACAGCATGCCCGACGCCTCGGGAACGTTGAATAGCGGCCTGCTCCACATAGGTCACGCTCAAGCCAACGTGAAAGGCACCTTCGCGACCAAAGCGGCGGTCACCTCGATCGACATGAATGCTGCGGGTCAAGGAATGCCAATTGACGACATCGTCGCCGCTCTTCCGGCCTTCGGCGTTATCCTGCCCTCCGGGTCGACACTCCACGGCGGCACCTTGAACATGAATGTTCATGCGCAGGGACCATCTTCTGCGCTGGTTGCCACCGGCAACGTGGGTGCTTTCAACACCCGGCTGGCTGGATTTGATCTGGGATCCAAACTCTCCGCAGTCTCCAAGCTCACCGGCAGCCACGTCCCCAGCGGCGGCACCCAGATCCAGCGCCTGACCAGCAACATCAACTACAGCCCAGCGGGCGTCCAGGCTTCGAACATTGATCTGGTCGTGACCGGCATCGGCCAGGTCACCGGCAGCGGCACACTCAGCGCCAACAATGCGCTCAACTTCCATTTCGTAGCCCAACTTAGTTCGGGCGGTGGCGTCCTTGGAGATACGCTCGGCAAGAGCGTCTCCGCGGTGAAACTTCCGTTCGCCGTGCAGGGAACAGCCAGCCAACCGAAGATTATTCCCGATGTTGGCGGCGCGATGGGTGGCGCGGTCTCCGGCCTGGCCGGCTCGCTTGGTGGCGTGACCAAGGGAGGCGTTGGAAGCACCGGAGCGGCTGAGAAACAGCTCAGCAAAGGACTGGGCGGCTTCCTAAAGCACTAAGTTGACGCGGCGCCAACTTTACCTAAATCGAAACAATTTCATTTGGGAATTAACCCGAGCAGCCGCGCGCCCCGACGGCTGCCACCCCATCATTATTGCTCCGATTGGCAGCTGCGATATCACGAGCTCCTTCCCGCCGTTGCGATTCCCATCCATTACTTTCCTTTCGTCCCTTTGGGACTGCTCCCTCCCGAGTTGCTAATGTTCTTAAAGAATGTTCTTGCTTTTTACCCCATACGCTTGATAGCTTGTTATCCATTCATTGTGTTCCTGACATCAAGACATCTGCTTTCGCAAGTTGTCACAATAAAATGCTTCCCTGATTCACAGGCCTTCGCCCAAGGGAATCTTTTTATTTACAACGCCGTAAGGAGATACTTAACATCTCGACCACGCTGGGATGGGCTGCAAATAGTTCGCAAAGAAAAATTGTTTATGCGGGAATTACACTTTCGGAGGTTTGGGGATGCGCAAAAAGAGCGTACTGTCAGCGGCGGTACTAGGTGCTGTACTGCTTGTTTTTTCAGTTATTAGTCAATCGGCCTGGAGTCAGACCGTGACAGCAGCCATCGTCGGTACCATCACCGATCCGGCCGGCGCAGCTGTTCCAGGAGCTACAGTAAAAATCACGTCCGTCGAGCGCGGAACCACTTATAGCGCGGTGACTGATAATTCGGGTCTTTACCGAATTTCGGCAATTCCAGTCGGCACCTATACTCTCACGGCCGACAAGAGCGGATTCACCACAGTGCAGCGGGAACCGTTTGTCCTCGTGCTGAATCAGGTGGCTCGCATCGACATCGCACTCAAGCTCGGGCATCAAAGTGAAACGGTAAAAGTGTCCGGCATGATTCCGCTTTTAAAAACCGAATCCACGCAGGTCGACACGGTCATGAACGCGGCGACGAACGACGAGCTTCCGCTCGCTTCGCGCAATTACGTACAACTCACCCTGCTTGCGCCAGGTTCTGTCTCGACCGATCCCAGCAGCTTCAGCAACGGCAACAATACTGCTGGATATGGCGGCCGGCCGCTGATCAACGGCAACCGTGAGCAGGCGAACAATTTCCAGCTGGACGGCATGGATAATAACCAGGTTTCGGATAACCTGCTGGGTTACACTCCAGCGCCCGATGCAATTCAAGAGTTCAACCTGATCACAAATAACGCGCCGGCGGAATACGGCGATTTTGAGGGCGGCATCGTCAGCGCCACCATCAAGTCGGGAACCAACAGCTTCCATGGAGACGTCTGGGAATATTTCCGCAACGATGTTTTAAATGCGAACAGCTGGCAGAACAATGAGACGGGTCTTGCGAAAAGCGGAGTCCGCTGGAACATGTTCGGCTTTACTGCTGGGGGGCCGATCCTTAAAAATAGACTCTTCTTCTTTGCGGATTATCAAGGGCAACGTTTCGACATTCCAAGCTCATCGGGGAATTTCACACTGTTCACAGCGGCAGAGCGAAATGGTGACTTCGGCCAGATCTGCACCGCCGGCTTTAACGGCGCCGGAATTTGCCAAGGACCGGGACAGCTATACAACCCGTGCGCATCCTTCACAACTCCATGCACTCCTGGATCGACGCCTGCTTCGCCGCGGCAGGCTTTTCCGTTCAACGTAATTCCTACTACCATGATCAGCCCGGTCGCTTCGGCCCTGTTCTCTTCAAGCCTGTACCCTGCACCGATCAACGGTAACCTGCAAAATAACGCGGTGAATGTCACGGACTCCGCTTTTAACGTGGACCAGGGCGATTTGAAGATCGATTGGAGAGCGTCACAGAAAGACAACATTATGTACCGCTTCACCAGGGCGTATCAGAACAATCCAGCCACAAACTCCATGGTATTGGTCGGTAACAGCTATGCAACGACGCCGATTTACAACACAGTGGGCGACTGGACCCGAACGCTGACAAACAATCTTTTGAATGACGCTCGCTTTGGCTGGAGCCACATTACCCTCAACACCGGAAATAGCTGGGATTCAAGCGTGGGCCAGTTCGGCAACACGCTGGGAATCGGGAATGGCAATCCGGCAGGCCTGGACGGCCTGCTGTCTCTGGGCCTTTCCAACACCACTGTCAACAGTCTTGGACAAGGGGAGTCGACCCAGAGTTTTGATGATCACGTTTGGGAGGCTGAAGATGGGTTGACCTGGACCCACGGACGGCACACTTTCAAATTTGGAGGCCAATACTGGCTTGAGATCATCAAGACGTTCTATGCCGGTAATAACGGCGAGTTGGGATATATGGATTTCGATGGCAGGTTTACCGCCACCAACTCCGAGTCTGCAGGGACCGGGGCAGGCGACGGTGGAGCGGATTTTGTGCTCGGCCTCCCGGATTCATATGGTCGTGGAGTCAGCACGGGTGCTACCTGGCAGCAATCCAGTAGCATGATCGGAATTTATGCAGAAGATACATGGCGCGCGACCGATAACCTGACCTTAAACCTTGGCCTCCGTTACGATGCGCACACCCCGTGGGTTGAGCAGCATAACCTGCAAGCCAACTACAATTTCGCCACTGGAAACATCGACCTGGCCGGCCAGAACGGAGCCAGTAGGGCGCTCTATAACGGCTTCTATGGAGGGAGAGACTTCCAGCCTCGCATCGGTTTCGCGTGGACTCCCGCAGCACTGGGCGGCCGCACTGTAGTCCGGGGCGCATTCACCATTTCCTCCTATCTTGAGGGAACGGGCACGAACCTCCGCCTGCCTTTGAATCCACCATTCACTCCAGCAGAAATCAATACCACGTACAACAACATTCCCTTGCCTCTGACGGACACAACCGACGGAATTGTAGGTCAAGGGGTCAACCCGTCCTGCGCTGCTCCGGCTTACGCTTGTTATGCAGGGGCACTCCTGCGCATATGGGATCCTAATGTGCAGCCGGCAATCGCCAATGAATTCAGCTTGATCGTGCAGCACCAACTTTCGCATTCCACGACCGTTCAAGTTGGATATGTGGGTCAAACTGGTCATCACCTGATGGTGCCGTACGATTACGCCCAGAGGGTGTTGGAACCCAATTCGTCCTGCGGCACTCCGCCGTGTACAGCGCCCAGTCCTTATTTTTCCGCCAACCCGACACTCTATGCCGTGATGGGCAATGCGGCGAACGGTGGCCTGGGAGCACAATCCTCGGGCACGAAATCAAACGGAAACATGTCGTACAACTCTTTGCAGGCCGTCCTTCAGAAAGAGATGACCCGCGGCCTTCAGGGACAGGTCTCCTACACCTACTCGAAGTGCATGTCCGACAGCACGGGATATTATGGAGCATGGAACAACGCCCTGAGCGCGTCGGCGTATTGGCAGAACATCTATAACCAGAGGGCAGAGTGGGCGCCTTGTTACTACGATGCCACCCACGTCCTGTCCGCCTACGCAATTTACCAACTACCCTTTGGACGCGGTCAGCAATTCGGTGGAAATAGCCGCAAGGCTGTCGATGAAGTGATCGGCGGATGGGAAGTGAGCCCCATCGTCTCCGTCCGTACTGGCTGGCCACTGCCTGGACCTGGAGGCGCCGACAACTCCGGTACCTTCGGTCGTGGACCCCGGGCGGACTGCTTCTCATTGCCGCCCATCGTCAACACGCCGTTGCCAGGAATTGGCCAACAGTGGTTCGTCAACAATGGAAATTTCGCTAACGCGCCGCTAGGTACCTTCGGAGACTGCGCAGCGCAACTCGGAGGTCTGCGGACACCGCGCTACACCGACGTGGATGCGAGCATACATAAGAACTTCCAAATCACGCAACGGTTCCGAGTGCAGTTCCGAACCGACTTCCTCAACCTTTTCAATCATCCTCAATTCAATGCTCCGAACATGGGTCTGGGATCGACGATGGGACAAATTACCAGCGCTCAACCACCAAGAAACATTCAGTTGGCCTTGAAGATCTACTATTGAAGTACCAGACACCACGTATAATCGCTGATGCAGGCGCAAGTTGCTTGTGCCTGCATCAGCTTTTTTCTTGGGTTCAGATCGGGAATATTTTGAAAGCAGATTGCGTAAAATGTGTAGCTATTTAAAAAAGGTCTGCGTCTTTTCTGTTTTCTTGGTTGCCTTATTTTTCTCTGGATTCAGAGCGAGCGCTCAGCAGTCGAAATTAGTTTCACCCGGGACGAAGATTTCGCCTCAGGAAGCAATCACCCTGGCGCAACAGGGTCATTGCCGGGAGAGCATTTCTACCCTCAAGAGGGCGGTGGTGGCTCAAATCCCTGCAGAAACTAGAAAACGTGCCGGTGTCCTGGGAGTCCGTTGCTCCCTCGCCGTGGACGATCGAAGCGCAGCCCTCAATTTCATCAACTTACTCACCCGAGAGTTTAGTCAGGATCCTGACGTCCTCTATGTAATTGTCCATGCCTACTCTGACTTGTCGACGCGCACCGCCCAGGACCTGGCGAGAACTGCGCCGCAATCCATTGCTGCTCACAAGTTGAATGCTGAAGCCCTGGAAAGTCTGGGCAGGTGGCAACCCGCAGAGCTTGAATATGAAGGGATTCTTCATCGGGACCCAAATGCCCGCGGCATTCATTTTCTGCTGGGTAGACTGCTGCTATCGGAACCCGACCCGGGACCGGACGTGAAAGAACGCGCCAAGCAGGAATTTGTGAAAGAACTTCAGATTGATCCCAGCAACGTTGACGCGCTGTTCATTTTAGGAGAACTTGCCCGGGAGGATCAGCAATGGGACGAAGCGATTTCTCGCTTTTCGCAGGCAGCAAAACTCAATCCCAGTTTTGCTGAAGCCTACCTGGGATGGGGAGTTTCTCTGATCGGCGACAAGAAATACGCAGATGCAGTCCCCCCTCTGCGCATTGCAGAGCGTCTGACCCCCGCAAATCCAGACATTCACAACGCGCTCGGCACGGCCCTGGTGAGGACTGGGCACAAAGAGGAAGCGGAGAAAGAATTTGCTATCCACAGAAGTCTTATTTCTGGAGCTCATTCGGGCGAGTCTGCGGCAGACGGATCACATTAACATCTTCCCATGTGCTTCCTGGTTACATCCTCCATTGGGTTCTACGACTAGTTGATATCGGCTAAATGAAATCATGAATCGGAATCGGACATCACGATTGACACGGCGGGATTTCCTGTCGCAGTCGATCGCAGGAGCCTTGATTCTCTCGCAGAGCCCGCTATTTGCGCTTGGCGATGCAACAAAGTATCCCTTTGAAGTGGTTCCTCCTGAGAAGAGCGGGATTCGATGGGTACACGATGCCGCGCATTCCCCGGAAAAGTACCTCCCAGAAAGCTCCGGACCGGGTTGCGCATTTCTCGATTATGACAACGATGGCTGGATGGACATCTATCTGGTCAACAGCGGGAAATGTGACTTTTTTACCCCGACCAAACCTTTGCGCAATGCTCTGTATAAGAACAATCGAGATGGAACCTTCACGGACGTAACGGAAAAGGCTGGAGTGATCGGGGGCGGCTTCGGACAGGGCGTGGCCGTGGGTGATTACGACGGAGATGGTCTACCCGACATATATGTGACGCAATACGGCAGCAGCATTTTGTACCACAACAACGGCGACGGTACCTTCACGGATGTCACCGCAACAGCCGGGGTTGCCGCAGCGGGATGGGCTTCCGGCGCAGTCTGGTTCGACTATGACGATGACGGCCGTTTAGATCTTTTTGTCGCGCGATTCGCCGATTTCACCAAAGAACTGAACAAGCCCTGTGGAATCCATGACGATGGCCTTCGCCACTATTGCATTCCTAAGGCTTATGCCCCTATGGCGAGCTGGCTTTTTCACAACAATGGGGATGGCACGTTTACGGACGTCAGCAAAGAATCCGGTATCGCCAGTCATTTGGGAAAAGCCTGGGGTGTGGTTGCTACGGATATTAACAATGATGGACGGATAGATCTCTTCGTTTCGAATGACACAGTCCCAAACTTTCTTTACGTCAATCGAGGAAACGGGAAGTTCGACGAAATCGGAGAAGTTGCCGGTGTAGCTTATAGTGCCGATGGGGTGGCACGTTCAGGCATGGGTGTGGACTCCGCCGACGTGGATCAGGACGGCTTTATGGATCTTTACGTTGCCGATATTAACTACCAGGATTATTCACTGTACCGCAACAATCATGACGAGACATTTGACGATACCGCCGGCCCGGAAGGGATCGCCGCTTGCAGCTATCTCATGAGTGGCTGGGGAGTGAAATTCTTCGATTTCGATAATGATGGAAACCTGGATCTATTTCAAGTCAACGGACACCCCGACGATCTGATCGATCAAATGCATTTACAGGTGACCTATGCAGAGCGGCCCATGCTGTTTCAATGGACCGGCAAAGGCTTCCGTAACATCAGCGAACAAAGCGGACCGGCTTTCAGTCAGCCGCTTGCGGCGCGCGGATTGGCGATCGGAGATTTCAATAATGACGGGGCGACTGATGTTCTGATTGGAGTCAACGATGGCGCCCCAGTCCTGTTGCGAAACAATGCCGGCTCGCAGAATCACTGGCTCGGAATCAAGCTCGTCGGAACGAAATCGAATCGCGATGCGATTGGGGCGAGGATCACTTACCAGGCGCAGGACTTAAAGCGTAGCCGGATGAAGGTGGGAGGCGGTAGTTATCTCTCAAGTCATGACCCGCGCGTCGTGCTTGGTATTGGCAAGCGCGACAAGGTTGATTGGGTTGAGATTCAATGGCCCCTACCCAGCGGAAAAACAGAACGCCTTACGGACTTGCCGATCAACCGTTACATCACGGTTGTCGAAGGCCAGGGCAAATGGACGTAAGCTCGCTCTGCGAACCTGCACCGAAGTACCTGTTCCTATCTGGCTCTTTTCCGCGGAAGGATTGGCGTGGCTTCCACTCTCTCCGAGAATCAAGTTCGCCGGTTTAGCGTAGCCGAAATTGAATCTGCTTCATCGCTGGTTGTGAAAATGTAGCTCTACCCCACGCTGCAGCCGAACACCTGGCCTGCAGAGTTTCTTTTTTCGTGCGTCACCTTTGGCGCCTACTCCGGGTGACTTCTCCACCGATCATCCTTGGCAAAACTCTTGAAGGAGCGCTCCGCATGACAGCAATTGAACGGCTGCAACACTCTTCTCCCTTGCGTACCATTTCCCGTCTTCCACTGTGGATCGCGCTCGCTTCCCTCTCCGCAATCCCGTGCGCCCAGGCGCAGCTCGGCGCTCCCGAGAAACCGATGCAGCCCGTCGTCAAAGATGGCGCGGAATATCGCTGGCTGCAGAAGAAGGTTCTGGATTCCCGTCTGCTGGATGGGATGGAAAGCCTGTCCAACTGGAAATTCAAGGGAGAAGGCTCGATGACGCTCTCCACGGCAGAGGTCAACGATGGGCAGCATTCCATCCGCATCGACTCCACCGACAATATCGCGCGCGTTGACGGCAGCGGCGAATGGGAGGACCTGGTCGCCACCCGTAGCTTCCCTTCCGAAGATTGGAGCCACTACAACCGCATCTCCATTTGGGTCTATCCAGACATTGATGGAGCGCCGGCGATCTCCGCCTCCCTGGTGCTGCACAATGAGGGCGCTCACATTCTGCCGGACAGCACGAATGAAGGCCGCGACGAATCCATTCCGCTCAAGAATCGCCAGTGGAACCACGTCGTGTGGGAAATCACACCGCTTTCGCGCGATCGAGTGACCGGTCTCGATTTCGCGTACAGCCTGCCGAAGATGATTCCGGACCCCGGCGACAAAACTGTTCTCTACATCGATCAGCTGGAACTGCAAACCGTCGTCCCGGATCACGTGGAAGGTTGGGACGTTGCCGCCGGCAAAATCGCCTTCAGCCAGGCCGGCTATGAACCTGGCGCCTCCAAGACAGCCATCGCAAGCGACCTGAAGAGCCCGGACTTCTCCCTCGTCGATGCCGATACTGGCAAGGTTGTACTGACAAAGCCGGTGGAACAGAAAAAGACCGACCTGGGCGAGTATCAGGTTTTGGATTTCTCGCAGGTCGAACAGCCCGGCACCTATTTTCTTCGTGCTGGCGACACCACGACTCGCACGTTTCGCATTGGCGAGGATGCATGGCGCGACAGCATCGTGAAGGCCGTCAACTTCATGTACAGCGAACGCTGTGGCACCGTCATTCCCGGCATCCACGGCATCTGCCATCAGGACGACTACAGTTTTCATGGCAACAAGCGCATTCTCGTCAACGGTGGATATCACGATGCCGGCGACCTGAGCGCCACCGGCAACACACCCGCCATGGCCTACGGATTATTTGAATTGGCGGAGCGCCTCAAGCAACAAGGCGAGGACCCAGTCCTCTATAATCGGCTGATCCTCGAAGCGGAGTGGGGGTTGAACTGGGTGCTGAAAACGCGCTTTGGCGGCGGCTATCGCACCACTGGCCAATTAATCAGTTATTGGACTGACGGAATTATGGGTGACGCCGATGATCGATTCGGTCCGGCAGTAAATGATCCTGAATGGAATTTCAGAGTGGCCGCCGTCGAAGCGCTGGCCGCCCGTGTGTTGAAAGACAGCGACCCGGAATTGGCGAATCGCAGCCTGGCAACGGCCAAGGAGGATTGGCAGTTTGCCGTCGCAGGACTCAAAACTGCGCCACCGCTGCCCGAAATTTACGGCCAGAAAGATGACCTGGAAAGAATTTCCTTCGGCGCAATTGCATCGATCGATTTGTTCCGAGCGACCGGCGAGCAGAAGTACGCCGATGAAGCCGTAACTCTCGGCAACCAAATCCTGGCATCGCAGGAAAGAAGATTGCAGCCGTGGAGCATTCCGATGACCGGCTACTTCTACACCGGCCCGGATCGTAAAGCTATCTTTCATCGCTTCCACATGGGAGAGGAAGAACAGCCCATCGTTGCCCTCGCCCATCTCTGCGAGGCCCTTCCGCAAAACCCCAACTGGATGCAGTGGTACTCCGCCATCGTGCTGCACTCGAAGTATTATCAGCAAGCCGTCGCCGCCGTCGACGCGCCTTACAACGTGCTGCCCGCCGCCGTGTACCGCGAGAGTGGCGTAGACCAGCTGCCTCATTCCAAAACGTGGACTCCGCTGCGCACCGCGGATCGCACCACGTATCTTGAAGAAGTTCGTCGCGGCGTGCCCCTCGGTGGGGAGTATTATCTTCGTCGCTTTCCCGTCTGGTTTGATTTCCGCGGCAATTCCAGTGTGCTGCTCTCCGAAGCGAAGGCTCTTTCCGCCGCGGCCCAATTACGCGGCAGCATCGATGCGGAAAATTTAGCGCAACAGCAGGCGCAATGGCTCGTCGGACGAAATCCCTTCTCCGCCAGCATCATATATGGCGAAGGATATGACTGGACTCCGCTCTATAGTGTTCGCTCCGGTCAAATGGTCGGCGCGATTCCCGTGGGCATCGAGACAAAAGGAACGGCTGATGTGCCCTACTGGCCGAATCAGATCTGCTGGACCTACAAGGAGGTCTGGACTCAGCCCGTGGGCGAATGGATCTGGCTGATGGGCGATCTGAGCGGCCCTGCCGTCGTGCGCGGCGTCATCGACACTAACTCCACCGCGACTGTGCGATTCGTAGATCGCGAAACAGGCAAGGTCACCGACGCCACGGTCGACCAAGCCGATGGAACCTTTCGCGCCGTCATTCCGCAGGGCCGCTATAACGTCGAGTCGGGCGAGGTGCGTACGTCTCTCACAGCCCTCTCTGCCGGATCGTACCAGATAGATCTGCGCCGAGAAAAAGCAGTCGACTTCTCCGTCAGTTCAAAGGGCATAGCTTCGAACGAAGTTCAATTGCAAGTCGCCGCAGATGGCATGGGAGCCCACACCTTCACTGCACGGGTAAGCAATTTGGAGTTGGTCGGACCGGAGACGAAGTCGGTTAAACTGGGCGAGCACAACAAGAGCGAACTCACCTGGCATGCGCGAGTGATCGATCCAACCACGCCCTGGGTTGCAGTTCTATTTCCCGACGGCCAGCTCAATCAGCACCAGGAACTGACAGGTGTGGCGGGAAACAAATAGGCACCATACGAGTCCGCCGACTATTGTGCCGCTGATGCGTGCGCGACATCGATCATCGTGACGGAAGGCTCGCCATAGTTCGCGGTATAGATATGGTGGGTCACCGGATCGACCGCGAGCGCATATGGGTTCTTGCCCGCCCGTAGCGTGCCCATCACCGCGTTCTTCGCGCCATCAATCACGGTCACGCTGTCACCGTGAACGTTCGCCACATAAATGCGGTTATGTTCCGCATCCACCGAGATGGCCTGCGGATGCGTACCCACTGGAAGCGTGGCGATTACCTTGCCTTTTGCAGCATCGATCACGCTGACAGTTCGGTCCCCATAATTGACCACGTATATCCGATGGGTGGCGGGATCAACTGCAACCGCACAAGGGATCGCTCCTACGGGAATGGTACGCACGACGTGGGTCTTCTCATTCATCGCGACTAGATTTGCAGTTCCTGTATGCCCCAGGTACAGCGTATTGGTTGAGTGATCGAAAATCATTCCCCAAAGGTGTGGTCCAACATTAACCTTCTGGACGCTTCCCGTTGTCCCGTCGATGATACGGATGTTGGGATCTTCGTAGCCCATCAAGAAAATGACGTTGCTACGCGGATCAATTGCGATTCCATCCGCGCTACCAACCTTCAGCGCCCGTGCGGTATTCGTCGCGCCATCAATCACCGTCACAATATCGCTATAGGTGTTCGTCACATACACTTTGTTCGTTACGTCGTCGACTGCCAGTACGTAGGGTTGTTTCTCGCCCTTCACCGTCGCGATCACTGCATCTCGGTTGCCGTCGATTACGCTGATCGACCCACTGCCCGTATTCGCAACGTAGATCCGGTTTGTCTTCGGGTTAATGGCGATAGCGATTGGCCTCTGTCCCACCTTCACGGTGCGAATGGAACCTGTCCGTTCATCGATCACAGAAACCGTGCCTGCGCTCTCATTGGCCGCATATACCTTGTGGGTTGCCGGATTCACCACGACAGCGCGGCGCGTGATCACTCTTCCTTGCACCGCGTCGGTCTCGGCACGAGTTCTGGGACTCATCGCCAGCAGCGAGACCCCAATCAGCGCAACGCCGATGCAGCCACCGCGTTGGGACCGAAACTTTTCAGCAAACGGAGAGCACCATCGCACGAAAGAACTCATCTTGTGATAAAACCTCGTTGTGGACTAGATTATCAATCATTAGAAAGTCTTCTGTCGACCGCTCTCTATGTTTCGCATCTGCCCAGGAAAGGCTTATTCATGATTCGCCGCCTTTTTACGTTCTGCCTGCTCGCGCTTCTAGTCTGCTCGGGAATCACGGCCTTCGCTCAGAGCCGGCCCTTTCATGTTCTCGCTTTCTACTCCACCAATGTCGAGCAGGATCACGTCGATTTCGCCCTGCAGGCGATTCCATTTTTTCAGGCGATGGCAAAGCGTGATCACTTCGACTTCAAAGCGACTTCCAATTGGAATGACATGAATCCGGCTACCCTGAAGCAATATCAGGTTGTCCTGTGGCTGGATGACGCGCCCTCGACCGCAGCGCAGCGACTGGCGTTCCAAAACTACATGGAACATGGCGGAGCGTGGCTGGGCTTTCATATCGCTGGCTGGATGGATAGCCGCGCAATGTGGCCTTGGTATGCTGACTTTCTTGGGACGGTGTTTTCCGGCAACAGCTGGCCTCCGCTGCCTGCAACTCTCACGATCGATGATCCGGCGAGTCCCGTTGTGAAAGGTCTGCCGAGCAGCTATTTGTCACCCGCGAACGAGTGGTATAGCTGGAGGCCTGATCCACGCAACACCCCGGGTATCAAGGTGCTGATGACGCTAGCGCCATCAAACTATCCGATCGGTTTCAAAGACACACTTGTCGGCGGAGATATTCCTGTGACTTGGACCAACACAAAGTACAAGATGATCTACACCAACATGGGTCACGGCAACAAAATCCTTACCAGCCCCGTGCAGAATCGCTTCTTTGAAAACGCCTTGTTGTGGCTCGGTGGTCGCACGCAATAACAATCCTCAGCGGCGACGCTCGGCTCTTCAACGACTACGGATTTCCCGCCGCCTGCGCTGCGCGGCTCGTGTTCAGGTTGTTCTGAATGACCGTCAACAGCGAATGCGGTGCCACGGCATCTCCCATAATCGACCAGAGCATCACACCGCCGTATTGCTCGCCCAGCAATGTCTCCCGCGCCATGGTTGCCTCGCCGGCGTAGCGATATGCCTGCCCATCGTCGAGCGGACCGCCGCCCACCAAATCCACTTTCCATGCATTCGGATAGGCGGCGAGAATCTTTTGGTAGCTTTCTTCCTTCGAGTCATCCGCCGTGGAGCCAAAAAAACCTACGCCAAGAACGATCTTGTCACGCGCGATTTTTTCGTCTACGGAATAGAACTGCAGCGAACTCAGCGCCTCTTCGTAGGACGAATACACCATCACGTTGATGAAATCGAATTGATGTAACGCTGCGTTGGGCATGGAACTCTGCAGATATCTCGCAACTGCAGCCGTGACGATCTTTCCCTCCGGATGAAATTTCGCCATAAGCGCATTCACAAACGTGCCGAGCGGCGCGCCCATATTGCTCGGGTCCTCAATGTCCAGATCGATCCCATCAAATCCGTGTGCGGCGACAAACTTGTCCAGGGAATCAACCAGTTCGCTGGATAATCCGGCGTTGTAAAACTGAATGATTCTCTGATCGCCACCGCCGCCCCCGATCGACAGAATGACTTTTACACCCGCTGCGTGCGCGGCCGCAACAACCGCAGCAATGTCGGAATCAGTTTGGCCCGCAATAGAAAATGTCATGTCGCTGTTCGCGGTACACACACCGTTGCACTTCGGCGGATCTCCAAAGGCGAGATTCAAGTGCGTCATTTTTCCGAAATTGATCTGCTTCGCGTAGTCCGCATAATGCTTGCCTTTATCCAGGAAGAAGTACTCGACAAGCCGCGGGTTTGGGTTTGGCGGAAACGTCTGCTGGACTAGCGGTGGGCAGGCCTGACTCGCAGACGTTGCCAGCGTTGGCGCCGTTGCAGCCGCAGGAGGCACCGCGGCAACCGGCTTCTTTGCACCCGCACATCCGCTCATCCCTACCGCAAACACCGCTGCGGCGACGATGAGAACCATTGCGCGACAATGCGAATCCAGACATTTCCTGGGATAAATTTGCATACGCTTTAACCGCATCCCTTTCGCGAACCATCCCCAACTACTTTCAAATACTTCGTAATGTTTCGTTAGTATATACTCCTTGCCATAGCGGCCTCCCAGCGTGTTCGAGCGCTGACTGTTCGCCGCAAGCAACGCGCGTTTCTAATATGCATCGAGGAGACATTTTGGGGCGATCATGGATTCGCAATTTGGCGTGGATTCTCTGTCTTTCCGCGGCCTCGACCGCCTGGGCCGGCGATGCAATTCCGAAGGCAGCTTGGAAGCGCCCGCTTGGCCTTCCCCTGGCGAATCCAGGAGTCACGCGCGTTCCTGGCGACATTGACGACGGCTATTGGCAAGGAGTTCCGGTCGGCGGCATGGGAGCCGGAACGTTTTCACGCAGCTATCGCGGGGATTTTGCGAGGTGGCACATCAAGGGCGGTGTCCATAAATATCAGCCAGTGTATGCCAATCAATTTGCCATGTTTCAGCAATCCGCAGGCGATGCACACGGCACCGCGCAGGTATTGATGAATGGCCATCCGCCCGGAGACGAGTTATCGAGTTGGAACTGGAACTATCCTGTAGGCGCAGGCGATTACTATGCGCTGTTTCCAAAGGCGTGGTTCGATTACCGATCGAAGAAGTTTCCCGCCCACGTTACCCTTGAGCAATTCTCTCCCATCCTCCCCAATAACTATCGCGAATCCAGCTACCCCGTCGCCGTCTATCGCTGGCATGCGGACAATCCCACCAACAAAGTGGTAACCGTTTCCGTGCTGCTTTCCTGGACCAATATGTCCGGCTGGTTTCGCACCTTCACGCGCGACTTTGCCGGAACTCCGAACCAGGGAAACTTCGATGAATATCGAAGCGAGAAAATTTCCGGCGCTGGAACGATGGAAGGAATCGTCTTCGATCGAAAACGCGCAGGTAGTGCTCCGAACGAATGGGATGGTCAGTTCGTGATCGCCGCGCTCAACTCGCCGGGCGTGGAAGTCAGCTATCAGACCACGTTTCTAGCTTCAGGCGATGGCAAGGCCGTCTGGGCGCCATTCGCGAAAGACGGCACGCTGGCCGACGACACAAAATCCTGGGTGAGCGATAAAGAAAAGCTTGCGGGCGCAATCGCGCTTCGCTTCACGCTTCAGCCCGGCGAGAAAAAAGTCATCCCCATGGTCATCGCGTGGGACTTCCCTGTCGTGCAATTTGGCGAAGGTAGAAAATGGGATCGTCGCTACACGGATTTCTACGGCACCTCCGGTCGTAATGCCTGGAACATCGCTCGCGATGGTCTGCTGCACGCCACCGAGTGGAGCGACGCCATCGACAAGTGGCAGGCTCCTTACATCGACAATGCGAGCGAACCCCTCTGGTATCGTGGCATGCTTTTCAATGAATTGTACCCACTCACCGATGGCGGCACGTTCTGGGGGCGCCCAGTCGGATCCGATCCGAAAGCTCCAGCGTCCTTCGCTCTGCTGGAATGCTTTGACTATGCCTACTACGGCACGCTCGACGTGCGCTTCTACGCCTCCCTGCCACTGCTGAAGTTCTGGCCGCAAATCGACAAACAGGTTTTGGTGGAATTTGCCGACACCGTGCCGAAGGAATGGCCGGAGCAAGGCCTTTGGGTATGGAAGACGCAGCTGACCGGCACGCCCATCACTCACAAGCGCAAAAAGATTGGCGCTGTTCCCCACGATCTCGGCGTGCCCGAGGGCGATCCCTTCTACGCCGTCAATGAGCCTGGATGGCAGGACACCAACGACTGGAAAGATCTCAACTCCAAATTTGTTTTGATGGTTTATCGCGATTACGTTCTGACCGGCCGCACCGACACGGCATTTCTCCGTGAGACCTGGCCCGCAATGAAAGACGCCATCCAATATCTTCGCCAGTTCGATCATGGCGGCGGTGTGCCGGAAA
Organism: Acidobacteriaceae bacterium; assembly: GCA_049796755.1. GTDB lineage: Bacteria > Acidobacteriota > Terriglobia > Terriglobales > Acidobacteriaceae > JAKAAZ01. The sequence continues at coordinate 33,234 of JBARFA010000025.1, read as the reverse complement.
ATAGCGGCTATCCCGATCAGACCTACGACTCCTGGGTTGTCAGTGGAGTCAGCGCCTACTCCGGTGGACTATGGCTCGCTGCGCTCCGCGCCGGCGAAGAAACCGCGCGCATTCTCGGAGACACCAAAACCGCTGCGGAATATCATGCGCTATTCCTGAAAGGCCAGAAGACCTATATTTCCGATCTCTGGAATGGTTCCTACTTCCGCTACGACACCAACAGCGCATCGAAGGACGACATTCAAGCTGACCAACTCGCGGGACAGTGGTATGCCAATCTCACCGGCCTCGGAGACATCGTTCCGTATGCGATGCAGCGATCCGCGCTGCAAAAGATCTATGACTTCAACGTATTGAAATTCGGCAATGGAGAGATGGGTGCGGCCAATGGCATGGCGCCGGATGGCTCGATCCTGACCAATGACGAAGCCAAAGAAGTGTGGGTGGGAACGACCGAGGCGTATGCGGGTCTGCTGATGAGCGACGGCATGAAAGACGAAGCCTGGAAGACCACCTGGGGCCTGTATCACGTGATCTACCAGACGAAAGGCTACTGGTTCCGAACTCCGGAGGCGTGGGATATTACTGGGAATTTTCGCGCCGGAATGTACATGCGTCCGATGGCGATTTGGGCTCTGGAGATGACTCCACCCAGGAAGAATTAAACCGCCGGGCGGCGGACTGCAACACGACTTGGAGATGACCATGCAATGTTATCGACTCGCGGGCCGAATGAATCTTTGGATTCTGTGGCTGATCGCATTCTGTCTTGTCGCAAGCGCCAGCGCGACAGCCGCTGCCAAGCCGAAGTTCCACGTGATTGCGCTTGCGGAGGCGGGCGGGCAGCACCAGGCATTCGTGGCGCGAGCGAAGATCTGGCTCAACCAGCTGGCGACCAAAGATAACTTCGCCATCGATTACATTGAAAATACCGATAAGATCGACGACGCATTTCTGTCGCACTATCGACTCTTCATTCAGCTGAACTACCCGCCCTATAACTGGACACCCACAGCCAAAGCAGCATTTACGAAATACATCGAGCAGGGAAAAGGAGGATGGATTGGCTTCCATCATGCCACGCTGCTGGGCGAGTTCGACGGCTTTAAAATGTGGCCGTGGTTTTCGCAATTTATGGGTGGCATACGATTCACCGGCTACATTCCCAACTTTGCCGATGGCATGGTCACTGTGGAGGACCCAACTCATCCGGCCATGCGAGGCCTGCCGAAGAAATTTCTGGTGAAGCAGGAAGAATGGTACACGTGGGACAAATCACCGCGCCCCAATGTGCATGTGCTGGCCAGCGTCGATGAAAATACCTACTCGTCCGACACCAAGACGAAAATGGGAGATCATCCAGTCGTCTGGACAAACGAGCATTATAAGGCCAGAAATATTTATATCTTTATGGGGCACCATCCGGAATTGTTCGACAATCCTGCGTTCACTACGCTGTTTCGGAATTCCATCTTCTGGGCCGCGCATCAAAAGGCGCCACGTTAGCCAGCGACACATCAGCGCGACTCTCGACGGTCAGTTTCCCATCCAATATTTGTTGAAGCCGATGTAATCGGATGGCATCGCCGCCAGAATTTTGCGGCGCATCTCCAGAATGTCGACCGATCCGACGGTGCTGTAGAGAACCTTCCCGCCCGGGGCTAGCAGCACTGTATATGGCACGGCCGACTGCCACTTTGGATCAAACGCCGCTTGCAGCGCTGCAGTGTTATCCGATGCAAACAATAGGTTCCGGCTGGTGGCGTGTTTCCGCTGCAAAAACCGCATCACTCCTGCTTTTTCATCCGGCGTATTTACCGATACCGTCACCAGTTGAAATCCGCGATCGTCGTACATCCTAAACGTGTCCTGCAGATCGGAAAACTCCTCCACGCAGGAGCCGCACCATGTCGCCCAGAAGCTGACCAGAGTGTAGTTGTCCCCGGCATTGGCGCGCAGTTTTTTCAACCCGGCAGCATCAACCATTTCCACGCTCACCGGCTGCGAATCGATCTTTTCCTCGTTGGCCTCGCGCAACGGTTCCTTGTCTTTCCATTTTGTCGAGCAGCCAAAAACCGCCGTGTGCGTCACCGGCACAGGTTTCCCCGCCAGCAGCGCATCAATCGCGTTCTGCGCGTCGTGCGTTTTGACTTTCTCAATCCGATAGCTGTTATCGAAGCGCCCCTCATACCGCAGGTGGCGACTCTGATCGAAGATGAAGACGTGCGGTGTGGCTTGCGGTCCATAGGCATCGGTCACTGACTGGGTCGCGCCATCGTACAGGTATGGATAGTGAAGATGCTTGTACTTCACGCGAATCTTCATTTCCGCCAGCGTGTCGCCAATATCGGAGGAATCCAGTTCTCCAATTAGCGTCGCCTTCGGGTCGTTGCCCATGATCGCCACCACAGCCACGCCGCGCTTCGAATAATCCTCGTAGAGCTTCTCAATCCGCTGCTCGTACATCTGCGCGATGGGGCAATGGTCGCAGGTAAACACCACCACGAGAATCTTGCTATTGGCGTAGTCGCTCAGCTTATGGATCTTTCCATCCACCCCAGGCAGCTCAAAATTCGGTGCAGGAGATCCCAATGCAAGAATTGGATGCGCTTGCTGCGCAAAAACTGGCAGCGACATCATCCCGGCCAACACCAGCAGAAATAGTTTTCGCATTGTTGCTTTCCTCCAGGCGGTGCAATCCGCGCCGCAGTTACGCGAGGCTTCTCGCATATGCAATTTCCTTCACCATATCCTGATCGACTGGTCCTTCTTTTTCGTATTCCACCGCGACCAATCCCGCAAAGTTCTGGCGATGCAATTCCCGCATCACGGCAGGAATGTTCGCAATTCCCTGGCCCAGCAGTGTGTTCACATCGCTTCCCTTGGCCTTCACATCTTTCAGATGCACCATGCGCAGGCGAGGCGCGAGTTTGCGGATCGCATCCGCCGGATCGTAGCCGCAGGAGGCGAATTGTCCAGTGTCCGCGGTCGCTCCCATCGTCTTCGAAAGCGGGGAGATTGCTCGTAGAACTTCTTCTGGGCTTTGGTATGGGAAATCGATATTGGGAAAGAAATGATTGTGAAGCCCGAAGGTTAGGCCTTCCCGTGTCAACCGCTGGTCGATCTGCTTCAGAATGAGTTCCGTTCCGTCCCCGGTAATATTCATGCTCCCAAGCAATTTTGCAAAACGCACCGCATTGTCGATATCACCAGCATCCTTGATTGTCGCCGCGTAGTATGACACACAGCGAATGCCAGCTCGATCCAGTTTCACCCGAGCGCTGCGAAATATCTCAGCCTTGGGATGGCTCAGCAGCATAAACTCGCCTCGGGACATCTCAATCTCCCGAATTCGCAGCGCATTCAGCTGAACGATCATGTCGTCCATGGAGAGGTTGTGATAGCTGAACGTCCCCACCCCGATATTCAGTCGGGTGAGCGCGCGAAGAGGCGAGGCGACGCTGATCAGCCCCGAGGCAGCGGCCAACCTCACGAAATTCCGTCGCGTCATCATGCGATCGATCGCTCTCCTTGGAAGTTGCATTTTGTTGGGCGTTCTCGTGCGGCGTTCCAGACGGACAAACCAGAGGTCCAGGTATGCGGTGACGAAGCGGTTTCTAACCTTCTAAAATAAAGTCCGCCTGTCTGCCAGTGGACCACATCATAAATTCGAGTGTCAAGGCGACCAGGATGGCCAACCCACCAAATCCCAGCCTACATCGGGGGTTCCGGCAGCAGCACCGAGGGAATCGCTTCCAACGCGAGAGCAATCGCGCCCCAAAGCACTGCGCGGTTGCCCGAGGTGCCGGAACTGATTCTAGGCACGGCAAATTCGCTCCCTTGCAACTGCTGCCGTACGAGTTCAATCAACCCCGGATGCCCACCAACTTCTCCGCCCAGCAGAATCAAATTCGGATTCAGAATTAAGCATAAGTCGATGACGATGTCCGCGACAACATCTGCTCTTTTGCGGACAATTTTTTTGGCGCGAGCGTCGCCGGCATGAGCCATATCCAAAATGGCAGTTGCGTTGATTTGATCGTCAGAAGTTGGCTCGCCTTTGGTGCGCCTGTCGCTGGTGTCATGCCAACTCTTCAAGATTCCTGAACCCGTCAAGATCATTTCCAACTCGCCAAATTCGTGAATTGTGGGCTGTCCGCGCGAAGTCCCCGGCAAGCGCATATAACCGATTTCTCCGGCCGACCACTGCGATCCGTGATGAATTCTGCCGTCCAGAAAAATACCGGCCCTGACATTTTCACCGATGTCGATCAACACGAAATCCTTCTCAGATTGTGCCGCTCCGCAGAAATGCTCTCCCTGCGCTGCCAGATTGATATCGTTTTCCAGAATCACTGCGCAGTGGAGAGCCTTGCTCAGCATGTCTCGAAGAGGTACGGACCGCCAGCCTTGCAGCGTACTGATGGCCAACACTGTACCGTCCTTGACATTTGTAATCGCCGGCACCCCGACAACAATCGCCAACAGTTGATCCCGCGTCTTCTTCTGTTTTCGCAGCAGCAGCTTCAATTCTTTTTCGATATATCCGCACACCGCTGCCGGCGTTGTGCTGTGATCGGCCAACGGGAGTTTACACGCTTCCAACTCAATTCCATTCAGATCGGTCAACAGGAATGTGAGGCTCGCCGAGGAAATCTGCACCGCCAGCAAACAGCCCCGCTCCGCGTGAAAGCGGATCATGTCCGGCGGACGCCCGCCGCTTGACTCGCCCTCGCCGAGCGGCTCGACCAGACCTTTCTGCAACAGGTCTTTCACAACGTTCGTCACTGTGGGAGCGCTTAATCCGGACGCCCGAACCAGGTCCGCTCGAGAACACGGGCCAAAGTCTCGCAAGAGCTTCAAAATGCTATGAGCATTCGTGTGCCGCAGAACCGAGGGCCTGCCCAGCGGGATATTTTTTCTCTTCATTTTGTTTGGGAGGGACACGATTCTGACGGCTACTATATGCCATCCATGGCGCGTTCGTCACTCAACAAAAGCGCCCGGATGCAAACTTTGCAAACTTTCCTAACAAAAAGAATGCCTTGCATTCTCGCCCTTTCCGCGAGATACTAATGAAACGTTAAGAAGTGTGTCTGAATAGGGTTCAACTGCCATCGTCGGCGGTTCCTCTTTGTTTTAGTTTCCATTTTTTGCTGGATCGTTTGCTACGTTTTGATCATGAAATGGCGGTGGGTTTCACAACTCACGCAGCAATTTACACCGCAGCCCGGCAGCACGAGATCCCAACTATTGCGGACTCTCAGCATTTGAGGACATGTTGTGGGAGACGCGAATATGGAAACACCTCGCTGGATTAATGGGGTCGAGCCTCCAGCACACCTACTCCACGCCACTGGAACTCAAATCCTGGAAATCGAGTGCCGGGAGCAGCCGCAACGCCTGCTCGACTTGATTCGCGCCTATCGAAGCGATCCGGAACTTCGCTCCCAATTGAAGAATTTTCGCCTGCTTTCACAAAAACCAGGGCCCGTCATGTTTATTGGAATGGGTGCCTCGTACTGTTCCTCCTTCAGCGCGTCTGTCGGGTTGACAACACACGGCAGGCCCTCCTTCTCCGCGGATGCCGGTGAATGGCTGCATTACGCGCGGCCGGCGTGGAACGATGCAGCTCTTTCCGTTTTGCTCACCACCTCCGGTGAAAGTGCTGAGCTGGTCGAATTGATGAAAGCCGAGGAAAATCGCTCACTCGGCCTCATCTGCAACAACCCCGCCAGCACCTGTTGGAACATGACCCGGAACCGGCTGCCCATTCTGGCCGGTCCGGAGTACGGCAACGCGACAAAAACTTACACCAACTCCACCGCTGTCGCCATCATTCTTGCATCCGAGATACTCGAGCGTCCGTGGGAAGACGATGCCGAACGCACAGCCGAAATGTTCGCGTCCGCTCTCGATCCCATCTTTGCACGACGCAGCGAGCTCGAGTCGTTTTGCCGTGGTGCGGCCAATATCGAAGTCATCGGTCGAGGGTCCGCGTATGGTGCCGCCATCATGAGCGCACTTTGTATTCGCGAAATGAGCGGCCATCGCGCGGCGGCGCACACCGGCGCAGGCTTCAAGCACGGTCCCAACCTGGATGTGGATAGTTCCCACGTGGCGATTATTTTCGCTGTCGGTCGCGTCGCTGGCCTGGGAATCAAACTTGCCGAGGAATGCAATCGTCGTGGCGGAAAGGTCGTTCTCATTTCTACCGACGATCATCCCAAGACGGAGAAGCTGTTTCCCGTCCGCATGGATGCAGTCCCCGAGCCGTGGGAAGCGATACCTTCCCTGCTGGTGCCGCAAGCGCTCACGCTTGGCATGGTGGAACGGACCGGGTGTCGTCTGCCTCCGCGGTTTCAATACGGCGTAATGACGCAGTAATATGACGGGCATTTTGAATCGAGAGGAAATCTTGTCCACCCCAGTGCTCGCACCGGAGACCCACGTTCGCCGCGGATTTATCTGGCGAGTCTCGCTCATCGCGGGGCTCGGTGGCATCCTCTACGGTTATGACATGGGAGTCATCGCGGCCGCATTGGTGTACGTGCGCCAGTCCTTTGTCCTGTCTACGCGCATGCAGGAAGTGGTGGTCAGCGTCGTATTGATTGGCGCCATGTCTGGCGCGCTTGCGGGCGGCGCTATCACGGATCGCATCGGCCGTCGCGCGACTCTCTTGTGGGGCGGCGCTATTTTTCTTTGCGGATCGCTGCTGGCCTTTGCCTCGCCCAACGTCATCATTCTCATCCTCGCGCGTTTCCTGTTGGGCGTGGCTGTCGGGTTCACTTCTGTTACCGCACCTGTATACGTCTCGGAACTGGCACCTCCGCGTTCGCGCGGAATGCTGATCGGGCTGTACCAGTTTGCCCTCACTATCGGAATCGCTCTAGCCGACATGGTGGGCTATTGGCTGGCGAATGAACACGCCTGGCGGCTGATGTTTGGCATCGGAGCACTGCCGGCGGCGCTCTTTATTTTTCTGCTTCTCACCTTGCCGGAAAGTCCTCGATGGCTGTTTGCACAGAACCGAATTCCTGAAGCTGAATCTGTGCTCCGCACCTACACGGATGCGGAAGGCGCCCGTCTGTTGATCGCCGATATACACGCGGCTCTCGAAATCAAAATGGAACGCCGGTGGAGCGCGCTGTGGAGTCCGGCGGTCCGTATGTCCCTGTTTATCGCCGCTGGCTTCCTCATCCTGCAACAAGTCACCGGCATCAACGCCATCCTGTATTACGGGCCAAAGATTTTCTCGCTGGCCGGCATCACCTCCAACAAGAACGCGATCTTCGCGACCCTGTTGGTCGCCGTCACCAACGTGCTAGCCACCATCATTGCGCTAGTCCTGGTTGACCGTGTAGGGCGAAAACCTCTGCTCTACGTCGGTGTCGGCGGCATGACAGCGTCCCTGCTGATGCTGGCATATTCCTTCCACAATCAGGCCACCTTCGGCGCCGCGCCCGGCGTCGTCGCTACCATTTGCCTGATGGTCTACATCACCTGCTTCGCCTTCAGCATGGGGCCCATCGCGTGGATTTTGGTATCAGAAGTCTTCCCGCTGCAGGTTCGCGGCCGCGGAGTTGCCCTGGCGTCCCTAGCCTCCGGCGCAGCCAATTTTCTAGTTTCCCTTACGTTCCTGTCGCTCATTAAGGCAGCAGGAAATTCATCCACCTTCATCATTTATGCAGGGTTTTGTGTCCTCACAATGCTTTTTGTCCGATTCGTCATCCCGGAAACAAAAGGGCGCGAATTGGAAACCATTAGCAGTGAGGCGAATGCGAGTGCCCGATGAGTGAAATCCCCAGGAGAGACACTACGACAATGGCAAATCCCAGAAAGCACGAAGCCATGGAAATCTCGCAACGTGACGGCAATGCTGCAACCGCCCAACCCTACCGTGCGCCATCCTCCGATACCGGCTACGTTGTAGGAGTCGACATTGGAGGAACCAATCTGCGCCTTGCGCTTGCGGATCTGTCGGGCGCCATCGTTGCAAAATGGTCGTCGTCTACCACCGGTGTCCGCGGCGCGGACGCAGTTGTTGGCCTGATATGCGATGGCATCAAAAATGTGCTGCAGCAGACTTCCGTTCCGCGCGACTCCCTCAAAGCCATTGCTGTTGGCGTACCTGGAGTCACCGACGTCGAAGAAGGTCGTGTGATCGCGACCTCCTATCTGCTCGGATGGCGCGACGTTCCCCTGGCCGCAATGCTCGAAGCGGCACTGAACATTCCCTCGGCAGTGGACAACGATGTGAACCTGGCAGCTGTCGGAGAAAGCTGGGCGGGTGCCGCCAAGGGTGCGCCAGACTTCGCGTTTGTCGCGATTGGAACCGGCATCGGCGCCGGCATTGTGCTGAACCACTCCTTATTCCACGGCGCAGGTTGGGCTGCTGGGGAAATCGGCTATATGCTGGTGCCCGGCACGCCGAACGCGCCTCGGAAGCGCGATGAACCCGGCGCTCTGGAAAGCATGATTGGCGGCGAAGGCATTCGGGCAGAATGGCAAAAACTCTGGAGCGCAGAGAAAACCACGCTGCCGCGGGAGATGATCGCGTCCGAGATATTTGACGCCGCGCTGGCTGGCGATCCGCTGGCGCAGACCATTCTGCAGCAGTCCGCTCGTATGCTTTCCCACGCCATCTATAACATGTCGCTGGTGCTGAACTGCCCGTTGTTTGTCCTCGGGGGCGGGGTCGGCTTACATCCTGCGCTTTGCGCTGCCACTCGTGGAATGCTGCAGCAATGGGCCGTCCGCGGACGACCCGACCTGATTGCCAGCGAGCTTGGACCGGACGCGCAGCTGATGGGCGCCCTGCGTCTTGCGCTCGATACCGCAGAATTGAACTCTCCGGTTCCGACAGCGAAATAAAAAGCACAAAACATCATCGCCGGAGCGGCGCCACCGATTGCGCGAACTTAGACCGCTACAATGGGTCTGGCTTTATTTGTGCCGGCCCATCGGGATATGCCGGTCACCAACATCACACCTGCAGCGAACTAGAATGGAAATCCGCGAATGACGCAAGCGTTACTGCCGATACGCACGATTGCACACAAGCTGAATCTGCCGGAGAACCTGTATGAAACCCTGGGAAGCTACGGCGCAAAACTGAAGTTGGATTTGTTGACCGACCCGGCCTTTCCGCGCCGCGGCAAACTGATTCTGGTCACTGCCACCACTCCCACTGTTTCTGGCGAAGGAAAAACCGTCACATCCATTGGGCTGGTGCAGGGGCTGGAGCGCATCGGAAAAAATGCCCTTATCACCTCGCGCGAGCCTTCACTGGGCCCGGTGTTCGGCATGAAAGGCGGCGCAGCTGGAGGCGGCCTGTCCCAGGTGGAACCCAGTCAGAAGATCAATCTTCATTTTCACGGCGATATCCACGCCATGACCTCCGCACACAATCTGCTGGCCGCGTTGATCGACGCGCACCTGTTCCATGGCAACGAACTGGATCTCGATCCCGATCGAATCAGCTGGCCACGCGCGATGGATATGAACGATCGCGCGCTGCGCCGCATTGCGATTGATCTCGATGGGAAAAAAGATGGCGCCAATCGCCGGACCGGATTCGTGATCACTGCGGCGTCGGAGATCATGGCAATCCTGGCGCTCGCGAAAGACCGCAATGACCTGCGCCGGCGTCTTGCCTCGATCGTGATCGGAGCATCGCGCTCTGGAAAGCCGGTGCGAGCCGCGGATTTACATGCGACCGGAGCGATGATGGCGCTGCTCGACGAAGCGTTATTGCCGAACCTTGTGCAAACCACCGAAGGCACGCCGGCATTAGTCCATACAGGCCCATTCGGCAATATTGCGCATGGAACCAGCAGCGTCATTTCGCAGGACATGGGGCTTCGACTCGCGGACTACGTCGTCAACGAAGCTGGCTTTGCGGCTGATCTGGGCGCGGAAAAATATGTGGACATCGTGACGCGAGTGTTGGGTGTCAGTCCATCGGTCGCTGTGCTCGTGACCACGGTGCAGAGCATGCGCAACCAGGGCGAAGGCAATTTGGAAAAGGGCTTTTCGAATCTGGCGCAACACATTCGCAGCCTGCGACATTTTTGCGTTCCCCTGGTGATCGCCGTGAATCGATTTCCGCACGACAGCGAAGCCGACCTGAAGCAATTGCTCGCCTATTGCGAGCAGCAAAACGTCGCCTGCGCGATGACGGAGCCCTTCACGCGGGGCGGCGAGGGGTCGATCGATCTCGCCCGCAAAGTTGTTGAAACCATTGACGCAAATAACGATGCGAAAATCACTCCAGCATATAAGCTGAGCGATTCTTATGAAGAAAAAGCCGCGAAAGTTGCAACGCAGGTATACGGCGCAGATGGCGTGGAAATGGGCGAAATGGCCAGGGAAAAATTGACGCGGTTGGTGGATTGGGGATTCGATGGATTGCCGATCTGCATCGCGAAAACGCAATATTCCCTCTCTGACGATCCCAAGCTGCTGGGTGCGCCAAGGGGTTGGAAGCTGCGGATTACAGACGTTTCGCTCTCTGCGGGCGCGAGGTTTGTGGTGATGATTGCCGGCAATATGATGCTGATGCCGGGACTGCCAAAGGTTCCTCGAGCGGTGGAAATTGACGCGAACGAGGCGGGAGAAATCGTCGGAGTGTGAGGTGAAATCTCTCCGAAAAAGGTCGAAATTACGATAGTTGCCATAGCAACTAAAAAGCGCATTTTTGGACGTTTTGGTTGCTAAGGCAACTACTTTATTTGCTGCATTTTTGGTGCAGTTTTCAGCTCAAAAGCCCAGACGAAACCTTTCGCGGGTTTCGTATTGCGAACCAGTGGGGTGCGTGAGGCTTTCATAGAGGAGAAACTCCTCCGCCACAAATTGGCTGAACTTTGGCTGATGACGAATTTTCGCTTTCAGTGTCTCCAAGCCGGTTGCATTTCGCCTTCCTTTGGCGCGTGCCAGCGTGATGTGGGGGCGATAGGGACGATCCTCCGGAACGAAGCCGCAAGGAATGGTGGATGCCGTCACCATTTGCTGAAGCGCCAACAATTCCGGCGTAAGTGTGACACCGGCGAAGAAAATTCCCGCACGATCGAAGAAACCCAGGTCGTCGAGCTCAATTGGAAGCGGCGCGGAACGCAGGTTGCGCAATCGAGCGACGACACATACATATTGTGTCTCGCTGGTCTTGCCGAGAAATTGCAGCGTGATGTGCCACGACTCGGGCGTCGACCAGCGCAATCCATCTCCCTCCACTCGATGTCGCATAGACACCTTCTCGAGTTCTTCGATTACTGAAGCAGCCAGCGGAATTCCGATGAAGAGTCGCATATCGAGACAAGTGTAAGTCGCGGCTGCGGCCGGTGTCGCATTTTCAGCGAGAAACGGCGCGTGCGGAGGCAGCGCAATGTTGCTTTGTAATCTTTTTGTCATCGCATTGTGGATTGGGTCTGCGAGCAGGACAATAAACATACAGCCCTCTTCCACGATTTCACTGCGCCCGCCGCCTTCATTCCTTTATGACGGCCCTCCCGGTCCATCGCGAATGACCGCCGATCGCACCTATACCCCAAAGGTGAATCATGAATCCAGAACTGATCGAAGCACACCCCACGCATCCCAAAGGCACGCAGGCGCGTGTTCTCTTCTCCTCAGTTTTCGGCCCGTATGCGCAGGATGATGAATTCGGCAGCCGCAGCATCAATCCCATGGAGCTGTACCACAACCAGGTCACGCGAATGCAGGGATCATTTTCGCTGCGGATGTTCCATCGCTCCTGGGGCATCATGATGATCCAGCAAAACATTTCCGCGCCCTCCACGGTTCTCGATTTCCCGACGCGCGAAAAGTTCGCTGATGAGCTGAGGGCCAACCATTACGACATCGTCGGAATTTCGGCCATCATCGTCAACGTCGGCAAGGTGGCAGAGATGTGCCGCATGGTGCGGGAGATTTCTCCAGAATCTGTGATTGTGGTGGGCGGCCACGTCGCCGCGCTGCCTGACATCGCGGAACGAGTCGATGCCGACCACATCGTACGCGGCGACGGCATTGCCTGGATGCGCGCCTACCTGGGCGAGGATACCGGTGCTCCGATTCGCCATCCGCACATCGTCTCGGGCTTCGACGTTCGCGCGATGGGACTGAAAGCTTCGGAAACCGCGAGCGATACCGCAGCCACCATTATTCCGTCGGTGGGTTGTCCGCTGGGCTGCAACTTCTGTACGACATCTGCGTTCTTCGGCGGCAAGGGTAAGTTTCTTAACTTCTACAACACCGGAAAAGAACTGTTTGACGTGATGTGCGAGATGGAGCGGACGATGAAAGTTCGCTCGTTTTTTATGATGGATGAGAATTTTCTGTTGCATCGCAAACGCGCCATGGAGTTGCTGGACCTGATGAAGGCGGAAGGCAAGGCCTGGGCGATGTATGTCTTCTCTTCGGCGAATGCGATCCGCAAATACTCCATGAAGGAGTTGGTGGAGTTGGGAGTTTCCTGGATCTGGATGGGACTGGAGTCACCGCGTGCCGGTTACGCCAAACTGCAAGGGCAAGACACGCGTTCCCTTACCCGCGAACTGCGCCGGCACGGCATCAAGCTGCTGGGTTCCAGCATTATCGGGTTAGAGCATCACACTCCCGACAACATTGCGGAAGAGATTGAACATGCAGTGGCGCATGAAACGGATTTCCACCAGTTCATGCTGTACACGCCAGTGCCGGGCACTCCGCTGTACAAGGAAATGACCGAGGAACACCGGATGCTGGACGTGAATCTTGCCGATATTCATGGGCAAGACAAGTTTAATTTTCAGCACACAGCGATTTCGCGCGAGGACTCCAATCGTTTTCTGAACCTGGCGTTTATGCGCGACTTTCAGCGCAATGGCCCAAGTCTGTTTCGCATTTGCCGGACGACCCTGGATGGCTGGAAGCGGTACAAGAACGATGCCGATCCGCGCATTCGCAAGCGCTTCGAGTGGGAAGTTCGCTCCATCCGGACGGCCTACAGTGGCCTGTTGTGGGCGATGGAAAAGCAACTGCACTGCAGCAATCGGGCGGTGAGCGATCAGATTCGAGCCGTGCGACTCGAGATTGGTTCTGAATTCGGCATCATGACGCGCGCGATTACCTGGGCGCTGGGACCGATCGCTTTATGGACCAGCCGTCGCGAAGAAAAACACCTGAGCGCAGGCAAGACCTACGAGCCGAAGACCATTGTTGAGCATCGTAACTGGACGACGGCCTAACAACTGACGAATCGCGAGTTCCGCTGTTTCCCTCAGCGCCCGAAGGCACGCCGCAAATCAGACCTCGTTCCCCGGACTGAAGTCCGGGGTCTACCACAGCTTTAGCAGTCGACACTCAGACTTTCGGGCGAAACATTGACAGTCATCCTCACGCTTGTTTAGTCTAGGCGTTGTTAAGCCTAGCCTATGTCTCTTCGATCAAAAACTAAATCAGATTCTCCCGCTCGCGACCTGTTTCCAGGTGCGCTGGAGATGATGATTTTGCAAACGCTGGAATGGCAGCCAATGCACGGCTATGCGCTGGTGCAACACATCCAGCAGCGATCGCAGGATTTGCTGCAGGTGGAAGAGGGTTCTCTCTATCCGGCACTGCAACGAATGCTAAAAGAAAGCCTGGTGAAAGCGGAATGGAAAATCTCCGCGACCAACCGGCGGGTGCGCATATACAAAATAACCCCGGCGGGCGTGAAGCATTTGCGGCGCGAGGTGACTCGCTTTGAGCGCATGCTGGAAGGTATTTCGTTGGTGCTAGCACCCGCAAAAACGTAGGAGTGGCAGATGAACCCGCTGCAACGCCTGTGGAAACGACGTGCGATGATGGACGATCTCTCTGACGAGATCGAGCAGCACATCAGCGAAAAAATCGAAGCGCTGGTCGCGGCGGGAATGCCGCGGAAAGAGGCTGAGCACGCGGCGCGGCGGGCTTTTGGAAATTCCACGTTGCTGGAAGAACGCGGGCGCGAGTTCTGGATGTGGAGCTGGATTGAAAACCTGTGGGCCGACCTGAAATTTACTGCTCGGCAACTGCGTAAGTCGCCGGGATTTACCGTGACCGCGGTGATGACGCTGGCGCTGGGCATTGGCGCAACGACGGCGATTTTCTCGCTGTTTCTGCAGGTGCTGTTGCATAGCTTGCCAATTCAAGATCCGCAGTCGGTGGTGCTGCTGCGACAAACCGGTGCCAGCACAGGTTCCATGTCAAATTATGGAGATGGAACCTATTACTTCAGCGTGCCCATGTTCCGCGACCTGCAACGCGAGGCGGGCAATGCGCTGCAGAGCATGGCCGGCAGCGGTCCGTTTCCTGGCACGATGCGCTCCGGGGAAACTACAGTCAACCTGGAAGGCGACTTTGTCACCGGAGATTTCTTTGGCACACTCGGACTGCGTCCAGCACTTGGAAGATTGATCGAGCCGGCCGACGATCGCGTGGCGGGAAGTAATCCGGTAGCTGTGTTGAGCTACAGCGAGTGGCAGCAGGGTTTCGGCGGCAGCCGTGCGGTGTTGAACAAAACGATCGACATCAACGCGCACCCATTCACTGTGGTTGGCGTGGCACCGCCTGGGTTCACAGGCCTGGACCCGAGAATGCCGAATCAGATTTTTGTTCCGATGACCATGGAACCCGTGATCCCGACGCATGATCGGAGTTGGTTGCTGCGGCATGATGCCATTTGGATCAATATTGTCGCGCGGCTGCAGCCGGGGATGACAGCCAAGCGCGCGGAGGTGGAACTAAATCCGCTGTGGTATGCGCTGCGAAAGAATGAGCTGCCGCTGTTCGGGCACATGTCTCCCGCCTTTTCGCGGGCATTTATGACGACGCATTTGTTTGTCGAGAGAGGCATGCAGGGGCTGCCATTCATGGCGCGGCAACTCGGCCCGAAGGTGGAATTGCTGATGGCCATGGCGCTGCTGGTACTTCTAATTGCGTGCGTCAACCTGGGCAATCTGTTGTTGGTGCGAGGCACGATTCGCGCCAAGGAGATTGGCGTACGCGCGGCGTTGGGCGCGTCTCGCGGACGATTGATTGCGTGGGTGCTGATCGAGGGATCGGTGATCGCAGCGCTGGGTGGGGCGATCGGCATCGGGCTTGGCTTGCTGGTGGAGCGACCGCTGACCTTCGGTCTTCTGCGGCTGACTCCTGTTGCTTCTAGCCTTGGGATGCACCTACTCGTCTTTGGTGTGGCGTTGCTGTTGCTGACAGGATTTCTGAGTTGTTTGCCGTCGATGTTTCTGACCACGCGGCCGGATCTGACGCGCGTGCTGCATGAGAGCGCGGCGCAGGCTTCCAAGGGAGGCGGACATCTGCGACTGGTGTTTACAGCCGTGCAGATCACGCTGAGCTTTGTATTGCTGGTGGGCGCTTGCCTGCTGGCGCGATCGCTCTATAACCTTCGCAATATCGATCTGGGATTGAAGACGGATCATCTGGTTAAGTTTGAAACGGATGTACGTGGAGCGGGAATTACGCTGGAGCAGACGCCGGCGATGATGGAGCAGATCGCTGCGGAGATTCGTCGCGAGCCCGGGATCACCAGCGTGGGATATTCTTCGGTCGGCATTCTCAGTGGCGATCGGACCGGATCGAATATCACCATTGCGGGTTATAAGCCGAGCGATGGTGAAGACATGGAGCCGGACAACAACAGCGTGAGTGCTAACTTTTTCTCGACGTTTGGAATTCCGCTGATGACAGGTCGCGTGTTTACGGCGGACGACGAACTTGCCGTCCACAAAGTGGCGGTTGTGAACGACGTGTTTGCGACGCATTATTTTGGCGGCGCACAGAAGGCGATAGGGCAGATGTTTTGCTTTGGATCGGGCGACCGCAGTCTTCCCGACACAATGATTGTGGGGGTAGTGAGGAACGCGGAGTCCGTGTCTGTCGGACAAAAGCCGTTGTCGATGATTTACCTGCCCTTTGGCCAGAGAAAACGCCAATACGCGACGTTTTATGTTCGGACGGCGCTGCCGCCGAAGCAGGTCTTTGAGGAAGTGCGACGTGCGGTTCGCGCGGTAAATGTGGGGCTGCCAATCGATGATTTGAATACGTTCGCCGACCAGATCAACGGGGGTATCGCGACACCGCGCTTGCTGGCGATGCTGTCAGTGAGTTTCGGATTTTTGGCGATACTGCTGGCGGGGATTGGAATGTATGGCGTGCTGGCGTATTCCATGACGCAGCGTACCCGCGAGATTGGCATTCGCATCGCGTTGGGCGCGAGCCGGTTGAGAGTGACGAAGCTAGTGGTGCAACAGGTGGTACTCAGCGGTCTGATCGCCGCCGCGTGCGGGGCGCCGATCAGCTTGTTGCTGACTCGCTATTTGCGCGATGAATTATTCCATGTCACCTATCACGATCCGTGGAGCTTCTCGGTGGCGGGGGTGGTTACATTTCTTGCGATTGCGGTGGCCGCGTATTTTCCGGTGCGGCGAGCAGTCACGGTTGATCCGGTGCGAGCGCTGCGAGCGGAATAGTGATATCGAAGCTACGGCCAGGCGGGAGAGAATCTTCAGCTAAGTATGGTCGGCAGAGATCGTGTCGTCGGACGGAAAAGGCAAGTGAATTTCTGCGCGACAGCCGGGTCCATCAGTACGATTCGCAACCGTGAGGGTGCCGCCGTGAGCTTCGATGATCTGCAGCGCCAGGATCAGGCCGACGCCCATGCCGCCAGGCTTCGTTGTGTAGAGCGGAACAAAAAGATTGGCGGGATTGGCCAGGCCGGTGCCATTGTCTTCCACAAGAATGACGATGCTGTCGGCTTGATGCGTGCAAACTACGCCGACTCGCACCGCAGATTTGTCTTCATGCGCCTGCATTGCTGCATCCACGGCATTGCGAACCAGATTGATGAGAGCCTGTTCGAGCTGGGCCGCATCCGCGTAGATGTCGACATTGTCGGCAACTTCGAGAGCGACCTTGGCACGGGTTTCCAGGTGACAGATACGTCCCAGCAACGGCGCCGCGGTAGATAAGGATTTGACCGGGGGTGGCAGCTTGGCGAGCTGGCTATATGCCTGCAGAAAACGGTTCAACGACTCGGCACGCTCTTCAATGATGGCGAGGCCGTGATCCAAATCGACCGGATTCACTTCCTGCCTTGCGGCCTCAACTCTGCCGGGTCGATCTGCGGGCGGAGCGGCGAGACTGCGCATCATGCGCGAGCGAAGACTGCCGGCAATGGATTTGATCGGCGTCAGGGAGTTATTGACTTCGTGCGCGAGAACGCGGATGAGCCGCTGCCAGGCCTGACGTTCCTGCTCGCGCAGTACTCCGCTGACGTCGGACAGCAGCAATAGCGTGTGCGGCATTCCCTCCTGATAAAACTTGCTGCGACGTACCATCCAGCGGCCTTCGCGGCCGTGAACGGCCAATGTGACGACGCTATTGTCCGCGCAATCGAGGAGACCGGTCAGGCCCAATGTGCTTGCAGTGCGATGCAGCATGGAGTTGGCAGGAAGCTGCAGCATTTTGCGAGCGGCAGGATTGGTCAATTGCAATTCGGCGGCCTCGTTAAATGCGAAGACGGGAAGCTCCATGCTTTCGACGACGCGCTCCAACAGCGCAAACGTCTCTGATTCGCGATGGCGGCGCACGCGAAGATCGCCGGCAAGCTCGTTGATCTGCGCCGCCAGGTCACCCAACGCATCTCCCTGGCCAATTTCGCGAGCGCGAAAGGAATATTCATTTTCACGCAACGCAGCTACAACGTTGGAAAGCGTCTGCAACGGTCGAACGATGTGCTGGAAGATTGCCGAACCCAACCAGGCCAACGCGAGAACGAGAACCACAAGGACACATATCCAAACCGGGACAGACACGTGCCACAAATACAACGCAATCGAGGCCAGGACGACCGTAGGGAAAGCGAGCGCCACGAGCAGCGTCGCGAGGCGGACTTCAAAGCGAAGCCGCCGAATTCTGAATCCGATTGAGGGGCGAGGCCGTACAGAAGCGGACGGTCGTGCCCGCTTTGCCGCGCTAGATGCCATACTTTTCCATTCGTCGGTACAGTGCGCCGCGGCTCAACCCAAGGGCCTCGGCGGCCTGGCTTACATTGCGAGAATGCCGCGCCAGGGCTTTGCGGATCAAAATGTTCTCGACTGCTTCCAGACTCATTTCGTCGATCGAGTTCGAACTGCGACTGGATTGAAGATTCAGGTCTGCCGCCAGAATACGGCTGCCGCGACTCATGAGAACGGCGCGCTCCATAGTGTGTTCCAATTCGCGCACGTTTCCCGGCCAGGAATGATCGAGCAGAGACTGTAATGCCGACGGATCGAAGCCTTCGATGGACTTGCGATAGCGCGCGGCATATCGCGCCAGAAAATGCGCCGCCAAAACTGGGATGTCTTCCGTCCGGTCGCGAAGTGGCGGCAGATGAATCTCCACCGTATTCAGCCGGAACAGCAGATCGGGGCGAAAACGGCCTTCTTCTGATTCCTGTGTCAGGTCCGTGTTGGTTGCCGAAAGTACCCGAACATCCACCTTTCGCGTTCGCGAGGAGCCGACACGCTCCAGTTCCCCCGCCTCCAACACGCGCAGAAGTTTTGCCTGCTGACGAATCGGGACATTGGCAATTTCATCCAGAAACAAGGTGCCTTTGTCCGCGAGTTCGAAGCGACCAATGCGATCGGTTCGTGCATCCGTGAATGCACCTTTGACATGGCCAAAGAGTTCGCTCTCGAAGACTCCCTCAGATAGTGCGCCGGTATTGACGGCGATCCAGGGCTGATCGGCGCGCGCCGACAATGCGTGAAGAGTGTGCGCGACAATTTCTTTTCCCGTGCCATGCTCGCCGGTGATTAAAACATTTGCGTCGGACGGGCCCACTCGTGCCATCGCATCTAGAACAGGTTGCATCGCGGCCGATCCGGCAATCATCTCCGGTCTGCCGGTGGCTCGCAGAAGTTGATTTTCCGCCTCGAGGAATTGGGCGCGGCGAAGGGCCCGATACAGCGTGACCTGGTTTTGCACCACGGTGAGCAAGCGCGCGTTTTCCCAGGGCTTCGCGATAAAGTCGCGGGCGCCGCGTCGCATCGCTTCCACAGCGAGCTCCACACTGGCCCACGCAGTCATCACGATCACGGGAAGTTGCGGCTCGATATCCAACACCTGTCGCAGCAGCTCCAGCCCTTCGTGGCCAGAGGTGGTGTCGCGGGTATAGTTCAAATCCATCAACAGGGCGTCGTAGGATTGATTGCGAAGCGCCGAAAGCGCCGTGTCCGGCGAGCCCACGGCATCGACCTGGAAACCAGCGGGTTCAAGCAAGAGCGACAGCGCCTCAAGAATCTGGGGTTGGTCATCGGCCGCCAGCACCCTGGGAAGGGCGCCGGTTTCCGCTGGTTTCCGATCAAGAAGCATGGGTTGATCCGCCATAGCAGCTCCTCGACTAGAGTACCGCGATTGCGCGCCAGGCCCTCAAGGTTGGCGAACCTGGCCGATTTTCGCATCTGCAATGGAAACGCCCATTCGCTCCAGCGTTTCTCCGGTGGCGCGGTCGATATCCACCCTGGCCTTTTCATAGTCTGTCTTTGCGGCCGCGAGAGCGGATTCGGCGATCGCTAGAGCATGTTGTGCGACCAGTACATCGTAGGTAGACTTGGCACCGAGTTTCTGTTCCTGCTCAGTGATGTCGAAGGTCCGTTGCGCCAAATCTCGAGCCTTCTGCAAGGCGTTGACGCGTGCCTGAGCCTGTTGCAGAGCGAACTGTGAGTTGCGAACGTCGAAACGGATGCTCTTTTTCTGTTCTTCGAAGGAGATTTGGCGCCGCCGATATTCCAGCGAGGCGCGGAACTGATCTGCTTTGGCCTGGCGATTGCGCAAGTTAATCGACAAATTCACCCCCACCTGGTATTCCGGCGAGGAGTAATTAAATGTGTTGAGGAACATGCTGCCGAAACCGGTGGGGAGAATGGAAGCACATTCGGCTGGGGGCAGCGTGCAGTTTGGGTTCATCGGACCGGCAGTGCCAGCGCCTGCATACAGTCCATATAGGTTTAATGTGGGCAGCAGCTCGCTGTTGATCGATTGGAGACTCATCTTCGCGACCTGCATAGCGATCTCATCCTGAGTGACGTCGGGCCGGTTCTTTTCGGCCTCGGCAATTAGATCGTCAATCGGCAGAGAAGCGTTGGGATCGGGCGGACCGGTGCGATCCAGAGGAATGACGGGCATCTCATCAATGAGCGGATCGTCACTCTTAGTGATCGCGTTTTTGAGGAGAAGCTCATTCAGACGCAGATTGGCTCGCGACACGGTGAGGTCGCCTTCGCTTGTGGCCACGTCCGATTGATCCTTCAGGACCTGGAGGGCTGGGATCGCCTTCAGATTTAGCTGCTCCTCGTCGTCGTGGAGCGTCTGTTGTGCAAAGTCCAGGGAACGTTGTTTTACCTGTTCGTCTTCATAAGCGTTGACGAGATCCCAATAAATATTTTCCACCTGCGTTATCGTTGCGATCACCTGGGCGCGGAAGGCAAGGTCGGTAATCTGGAGATTCTTTTTGGCAATATGGATGTAGCGCTCGTTGGTAGATCTACCGAAACCAGCCAGCAACTGTTGTGTGAATATCACCTGGAAAGTCGAGTAAAGCGTGGGATTGATGGCTTCGTACGGACTGTTATTTGCGTAGCGCTGCCCTTCGTAGTTGACTGTCACGTTGGTGCCCATTGGAAACGACTGAGTGTAAGTTGCCAAGGCCTCGATGGTATTCAGCTTATACGTGGGAACACCATAGAGGAATTCGTTTCCTTCCTGAGTGACGTTGTGGTCAACGAAGCCCTGGAATTTCAGATAAGGATCGAAGGAGCTAACAGGGGTTCCTGCGCCCAGGGTCGAGGTGACGATGCCGCCCGCGCCGGCCGCGGCCGATCCGGAACTGGTGCCCCCGCCGCCAGTGTTCTGCGAGCCGAAGCCACCCTCCGTCGACGATTGCACAATTTGGGTGTCGACGCCGTTCGCTGGGTAACCAGCTTTGGTGCGTGCGTAATCCGTTTCTGCAATGGGGAAGTTATAGCGGAAGTAGGCTAGATCGAGATTGTTCTCGATGGCTAGAGCGATCGTGTCGCTTAACGAGATGTACAGTTTTCCATCGCGAATGAGGCTTTGGAGGCGTGGCGAGTTGGTTAGGTCCAACGGCGGCGCATCGGTGGGCCTGTATTGCGATAAGGGCTTGTGCGAGTGGGGCAGGGACACGTGAAAAGGCTGCTGAGGAGCAAACGACGGCTGCTGTGCCTGTTGTATTTGTTGTGCCAGCGATGGAGACGCAGCCGTTTGGGGGTTCGCCGTGGGCGCAGGAGCCTGCGGGACAGCCGAAGTTGTCTGCGAATCGGCGACTGCCGCTAGGTCTTGTTGCGCAAATGCAACTGTCGCTGTTACGAATAGGCTGATGGATGCAAAAGCAGTCAACAGAGCCCGCGTTCGGAATGTTTGAGGATTCATCAAGCTTTTCCGTCTCCTGTCTGCTGTAACTCGGGATGCGCGGTGTCAGAAAGCATCCAGCCGTCGCTCAGCTGGACAGTTCGTGTTCCGTACGTCGCGTTCAAGTCCGAATGCGTGACCTGAACGATGGTTGTGCCTTCCTGGTTGAGCTCACGAAAGAGCTCCATAATTTCCTTGGCCTGGACGGAGTGGAGGTTGCCGGTAGGCTCGTCCGCCAACAGCAGTGCGGGCTTGTGAATCACAGCGCGCGCGATGCCCACCAGCTGTTGCTGTCCGCCGGAAAGCTGCGATGGGAACAGATCTTTTTTCGCCACCATGCGGAAACGATCGAGCACATCGGCTACCATGCCCTGACGTTCGGCGGTGGGAATGTTTTTGTACGAAAGAGGAAGATCGATGTTTTCGGCAACGGTCAAGTCGTCGAGCAGGTGGTAGCTCTGAAATACCATGCCGATGCTGCGGCGAGACAGATCCGCGCGTTGCTTGCGGTTCAGCTTATGAACCGGCTGTTCGCCGAACCAATACTCGCCCTGCCAATCATCGTCGAGCAGGCCAAGAATATTCAGCAACGACGATTTGCCGGAGCCCGAAGGACCCATGACGGTGATGAACTCACCGGGTTGAATGTCCATGTGGATGCGGCGCAGCACCCACAACTGCCCTGCCCCTAATTTGTAACTGCGGTCGATACTTTTTAGTTGAATCATCTTTATCTCACTTTTTAGAAATCTACCTTCGACGCCAAAATGGTTCTTCGTTACTCCGCCCGCAAGGCTTCGACGGGCTCAATCTTTGCGGCTCGTCGGGCAGGAATATAGCTCGCAACCAGTCCTACGATGAACAGAAGAATCGACACGGCGACGATGGTCAGCCAGTCGTGCTCGGCGACTCCATAAAGAAAACTGCGAACCAGCCTGGTTGTGAAGTAAGCGGCGAATACGCCGATGACCAGGCCGGCAATCAGAAGCCGACTGGCCTGGCGGAGAATCATGCGAAGAACATCTTCGCGCTGGGCGCCGAGCGCGAGCCGCACGCCAATCTCGCGCGTGCGCTGGCCTACGCTGTAGCTGAGCAGACCGTAGAGACCGGCGGCGGCGATCAAAACTGCGGCGATGGCGAAGATCCACAACAATCGCGCGGCCAGTGTCTGGCTACTGAGCAGGCCATCAATCTGCTGTGGCATGGTTTGCACGCTGTTCACGACGAATTTCGCGTTCCTCTCGGTGAGAATCCGGCTGATGGTGGGAACGATCACTTCCGGCGGCTGTCCAGTGCGCACAACCAACTCCATCGCCATCGAAACTATGGGATAGAAATCATCTTTCACGGGAATCTGATTCAAGTCGACATCGACTTCCGGAGCCGCCGGCTGCCCGAGTACGTCGGGTGTGTTTTCGACGATGCCAACCACGTTGACGTTTTCAAGAATGCTGTGCGCCGTGGGGTCAGTATCCAGGTTGAGTCTCTTCTGCAGTGGCTGGGCTCCAAGATATTGACGAGCAAATGCCTGGTTGACGATGACGACAGGGGCGGTTCCGACGCGGTCTCCATCGTTAAAGCGACGACCCTGGAGGAGACGGACTTCCAACGTGCGATACGCGCCCGGGGTGACTGCATGCAGTTCAACCGAAGAGTGGGAAGCGTTCGCCTCGGGATCGCCGATGACGCTAAAGCTGGCGTTCATGTGCACATCATTCGTCAAAGGCGCGGAGGTCACCAATGCGGCGGACTCGACACCGGGAATCTGGCTCACGCGCGTCAGCAGAGGATCGTAAAAGACGGCGCGGAGATCGGTCGACGTCGCGTCAGCGGCCGTAGGCGTAAATCCTCCTTTGGAAAAGAATCGTGCGACCACGAGGTGCTGCGGGTTGAAGCCCACTGGGACCTCACGCAACGCATATATAGTGCGCAACAGCAACCCGGCTGAAACTAGCAGAACCAGCGACAATGCCAGCTCCCCAATGATTAAGGCGTTGCGCAGGCGGAGTTGTTCAACGCCAGCACCGGCTCCGCGGGAGCCTTCGTGCAGCGCCTCCTGCGGATCGGCAGATGCCGCTTGCAGCGCGGGGATGGTTCCGAAGATCACCGCTGAAACAACGGAAAGCACGATCAGTAGCAGGATGACCTGCCAATTTAGCGAGATGTCGCCGGAGTGATTCAAGTGAGTACTGATGGAATGGCGAAGCACCGCGATACAGGTGTAGGCGATGCCTAGGCCGCAGACACCTCCTGCGATTCCGATCAATAGGCTCTCCGTTAGAAATTGCCGCACGATTCGCCCGCGCGCAGCGCCCAAAGCCGCGCGCACAGCAATCTCCCGACGCCGAGCGGCCATACGTGTCAGCATCAGGCCGGCGATGTTGGCGCATGCGATCAACCAGACGAGCAGCACCGCGCCCTGTAAGGCCAGCAGAGCCGTACGCGTCGAGCCCACCAGCCAACCAAGGAAACTCTGGACTCCAACCGTTTTTGCGAGGTGCTCATCGGGAAACTGCCGGGCGATATTGCCTTGAATCCCATTCAGTTCCGTTCGTGCAGCAGTGACGGAGACATTCGGTCGCAGACGCCCGATTCCGGTCAAGAATCCATTGTCGCGCTGTTCCATGTCGGATGTGTGCGGCAAGACCGTCCATACGAACGGACCATCGTTATTCAGGGGAAGGTAGAACTGGCGGGGGGCGACACCGATGACGGTGTAGTTTTCGTCACCCAGATGAACCGACTTTCCAATGATCCCTTTGTCGGCATGAAAATTGTTTTGCCACACAAAGTAGCTGAGGACAACGGTTCCCTGATTGCCCTCTGTTCCGGCTTGCGGAAGGAAGGTTCTGCCGATCAGCGGCTGAACTTGCAGCATGGAGAAAAAGTTGGGACTGGTTTGCAGGTTGATGGAAAACAGGGGGGTGCCGTCTGCCTTCTTGAGGTCGAAAAATTTCAGCGTGTACCAGGCAATGTCCTGAAATGATTTTGCATGGTCGCGCCAATCGCGAAGGTCCGGAAGTGAGGTGGAGGTGATCTGACCGGAGGCATTGGTCTCACCCAATCTGACAACCTGGGATGGATGCGGCACGGGCAACGGCCGCAGCAAGACGCCGTCGACCACGGTAAACATGGCGGCGCTGATGCCGATGCCGAGCGCGAGGGTCAGCACTGCGGTGATGGCGAATCCGGGAGCTTTCAGCAACTGGCGCCAGGCATAGCGAAGATCGTTGAGCAAGGTAGTCATGCTTGGGTCCTACTCCTCACGGAGGATGGTTGTGGGATCGATGCGGCTGATGCGCCGCGCCGGGAGAAACGTGGCCGCGACCGCTACAATCGCGAGCACAAAGGCCGTTCCTATTAAGGTTGCGGGATCATACATTCCGATGCCGTAAATGAAGCCTTTCATCGCACGCAATACAAGGAACGAAGCGGAGAGCCCGACGCCAAGGCCCAGAAAGGTCGCCAACACTCCTGATCGACCAATCTCCAGCATGGCGGCGCGAATGGACGATCCAAGCGCCAGGCGAATTCCGATTTCTCGCTTGCGTTGGACGACCAAATTTGCGATCAATCCATAGACGCCGATGGCGGAGAGCAGCAACGCGAGGCCCGCAAGCACGCCCAGCAACATGACCTCAATGCGCTGCATGCCCAGCGCCCGCTGTTCCAGATCGGACATGCTGTAGAAGCCGGAGAATGGCAACGCAGGATCGGCATCTGCGAGAGCTTTCTGCATCTGGCCCGTAATGCCGGCGACCGGGCCGCGCGTGCGCACGATCCAACTGGGCTGGAACCAGATGTGGACCATGGCGAGAAAACGCGAATCGACCTGCGTGGCAGGCACATACAGCGTCGGCTCGCTAGCTAGCGGCGCATTCCTATTAAAGCCTGGCGTTTGGACAACGTCCGCGACCACACCTACCACGGCCATGTGGCGGTGGGTACTATCACCACCTTGCAAGTTTCGGCCAACAGGATTGGGCTGTTGCAAATACTTCCGGGCGAAAGCTTCATTCACGATGGCGACTGGCTGGCTCTGCGCGGTATCCCTGTCCGAAAACTCTCGACCGGCAAGCAAGTGCATCCGCAGCACGTCGAAATATCCCGGAGTGACATATATCTCGTCGGTGATTTCTTCATTCCCGGCATCCTTTCCGTCGGCAATTTTGACGCCGTCGTTCAGGCCGCGCTCGTATGGGAGGCTTAGACCGACTGCTGCGTTTTCGACTCCAGGAATGCGACGCACGGCTTCCAAACTGGTCGACAGCAAGTGCTGGAAGGCGGCTGTATCGTGATAGCGGGCGTCGTCGAGGGATACTTTGCCAGTCATCACATTGGTTGCATCGAAGCCCGGTGGCAAAGTCTCCAAGTGGATCAGCGAGCGAATCAGCAGGCCGGAGGCTGCGACCATCACCACGGTCAATGCGATCTCTCCAGCGATCAAGAGCGTGCGTGTTGCACGGCTACCAGAATGGGCCAGCGCGCGATTCGCACCTGCGGACATGGCCGAGCGGAGATCGACGCGACGCAGCTCAAGCGCAGGCAGCATTCCGAAGAGCACGCTCGCGGCCAGCGAAACTGACAGTGTAAATAGCAACACTCGTCCGTCGAGAGTGAAATTGCTTGTTGGTAACAGCCCGATCGGCAGCAGATTCCGCAGCAGCTCGAGACCACCTTCAGCAATGCCCAGACCAGCCACGCCGCCCAGTAGCGCCAGCACCACGTTTTCTGTCCACAGTTGACGCACGAGCTGCCATCCAGTGCCGCCGAGGGCCATGCGGGTCGCCATTTCTCCGCTGCGACGCTGCGCGCGCACCAGACCGAGACCCGCCAGATTGGCGCAGGCGATCAACAGAATGAAGCCGACGGCAATCATGAGGCCGAGCACTGCGGGACGCAAGGACTCGGCCTGACTCTGCTGCAGCGGAAGACCCTTGAGGTGAAACGATACTCCAGCATTGCTGGCCGCCTCGCGAACAAGAGATTCCGGTCGGATTCGGCCCAATTGCGCATCGGCCTGCGCCCATGTGCTTCCCGGGTTCAGCCGCAACAGCACTCCATAGTTTGATCCGCCACCTTCACCTGTCGTGCTGGGCCGCAATGGCGTCCACACATCCGGAGGCCGTGTCACCCCTTCGTTTTCAGGCGAATGCGCGCCGCGCGCCAGCACTCCGACGACTGTGTAGGGCGCGCCCTTCAGCAAAATAGTGCGGCCAAGAATATGCGGGTCGGAGTGAAAGGTATTCCGCCACAGCGCGTTACTCAGGACAACCACATCCGGGCCATGCGGGCCGTCTTCTTGCGCGGTGAAACTGTGGCCCATCTGCGGCGGGATTCCCAGCACGTCGAAATATTTTGACGATACGCGCAGCTGCTGCACATACTGCACGCTTGATCCGGCCTGCAGATTGACGCCGCTTTCCATGCCTTCCGCAGCCGCGGTGACTGCCGGGACTTGGTCGCGCACCATCTGAAACGTCTGGCCATCGGCGCTGTCGTCGTCCTCCAAGTCCCTTGCTGACCTCGCCCAATGGGTAATCAGTGCGCCAAGCCTGTCCGGGTGAGGATAGGGTAGGGGACGCAGCATGAGCGCATTGACCACGCTGAAGATCGCGGTGTTGGCGCCGATGCCGAGCGCCAGGGTCAGCACCGCGGTGATGGCGAAGCCGGGTGACTTGCGGAGTTGCCGGATTGCGTAGCGAAGGTCGTTGAGAAGATTCGTCATGATTCGTCTCCTATTCGGAACGCAGTGCGTGCATGGGATCGACCGACGCGGCTCGACGCGCGGGCAACCAGGCTGCGACGAGCGCGATCAGCATCATCAGCAGTGAAACGATACAGAATGTCAGCGGATCAACGGGGCTGACTTCAAACAGAAAGCTATGCAAGAGGCGCGTGAACGCAATCGCAGTCAATAGACCGGCAATCGATCCGGTGAGTGCGAGGAAGAGACTCTGCTTCACAATCCCGAGCGCGATATGGCCTCGCTGTTCGCCGAGCGCCAGGCGAATGCCGATCTCGCGAGTGCGCCAACTGACAATGTAGGCGATCAGGCTGTAGACGCCGACCGCGCCAATGACGACTGCCAGCAAGCCGAAGCCGAGCAGCAAGAGGGTGAGTGATCGCGGCGCGGAGACCGAAGCCGAGACGACTTCATTCAACGTGCGAACCCGGGTGACGGGAACCTGCGGATCGATGGCGGCGACAACTCTGCGCAGAGCGGCAGCAGCTTCAGAGGGAGGGATGTGGGTGCGCAGCAGGACATACATCGTAGGGTGCGGCTGCAGTGCAGTCATGGGAAGGAACACTTCATCCTGATATCCGCCCTCCAAGCTGCCTTCGCGCGCGTTGCGTACAACGCCGACAACGATGGAAGCTTTCTGTGGATCCCACACGGCAGGAGTGGCTTCGTCCGCGACGGAGATGATGTGCTTGCCAATGGGGTCCTGATGCGGCCACAGTCGTTCCGCCATGCGCTGGTCGATGACGGCAGCGCGACTGGCGCCGGAGGCATCCGATGGCGTAAGAAGTCGGCCACGCACCAGCTGCAATCCGAGTACGGAAAAATAATCCGCTGAAACGATGCGGCCGGTGGCCTGGCTGGCTTCCTGGCGCGCCTCCCTTGGATGGCCTTCCGCATCGTAGACATAATTGTTATCCCAGCCGCTCATTGGCAGTGAGTCCGTAAGGGCGACAGCTTGCGTGCCTTCGATCCCGCGGGCTCGCTCTAACAGAGTTTGGAAGAATGACTCGCATCGACCTGTCTGCCGGCAAGCAGTCGAATCGAGCGCGACTTCCGCGGTGACAATTCGATTGGTATTGAAGCCGGGATTGACCTGCGACAGCTTATACAGACTGTGCAAGAGCAGTCCGGCGACGGTGATGACAACGACGGACGAAGCGATTTGTCCGATGACGAGAAATCTCGACAGGCGGAATTGCGAGGCTTTCCCGGCCACGCCGCGGCTCCCAGACCGAAGCGTATCCAAGAGCTGCGATGACACGGTCTTTACGGCTTTCACTGCTGGGATCAGGCCGAACAGGAAACCGGCGACCACCGATGCGATGGCGGCGAATAAGAGAACGGTGCCGCTCAGTGCAACATCGCCGAGCCGTGGAGTATCGGCGGGAAGCAGGCGCACGAACACCTGCAAGCTCGCGGCAGCTGCCATTAGCCCGACGGCTCCAGCAAGAACGCCAAGAACGAGGCTCTCTGTCAACAGTTGCTGGACTAGTCGTTTGCTTGAGGCACCGAGCGCACCGCGAACCGCGATCTCCCGTTCTCGACCATTGGTACGGGCCAAGGTGAGATTGGCGACGTTGGCGCAAGCAATGAGCAGGATCAACCCAACTGCGCCAAATAATAGGAGAAGCTTTGGCCGCACTGCACCGACTTCCGCTTGCAGTAGCGGAACCACAGTCATGTCAGAGGCCCACGTATCCGGCATTCGCCAGGGAAACAGCGGCAGCAAGACATGATGCAGGCCGCGCAATTCCGCCTGAGCCTGCGCAGGCGTCACTCCATCTTTCAGGCGGCCGAGCGCTCGCAGATCAAACGTCTGCCATGCATCGATTGGATCGCCGCCCTTAAATGAAACGGGGATGACGAATTGCGTGTCGGGATATGGAAAGCGTATGCCCGCCGGCATCACACCGAGAATGGTGCGCCATACGCCGTCGACTCGAATTCTTTGCCCGAGGATGGTCGGATTGCCGCCGAAATGCTGACGCCAATATCCGTAGCCGAGGACGACTTCCTTGTCCTGACCCGCGATCGCATCTCGTTTTGAAAAGAAAGTGCCGAGCATGGGATGAATACCCAGCGTGTCGAAAGTGTTGACGGTGACTGCAGAGCCAAATTCACGATCCACGGAAGCGTCGCTGGAAACATTCATTTCTGTGTTGGGACCGTATCCGCTGATCGATTGGAATGCCGTGGAATGATTGCCGAGTTGCTGAATCCAGCCCTTTGGATAAATATCGGCGTTGGTGGTGCCGGTAATCCGCATCAGCCTGTCTTGATGAGGAAACGGAAGCGGGCGAAGCATGATGGAGTCGACGAGCGTGAAGATGACAGCATTCGCGCCGATGCCCAAGGCCAGCGTCAGGATTGCGGTGGCGGCAAACCCAGGCGATTTGCGAATCTGCCGCAGTGCATAGCGAAGATCATTCATCAGACGATTCACAATGCTTCTCCTTATTCCGAACGCAAGGCCTGCATGGGATCAATAGAGGCGGCCCGGCGTGCGGGAATCACTGCGGAAAGCAGCCCGATAGCGCCCAAACCAATCGCGATAGCGACGATGGCCCAGATGTCCTGATGGAACTGAACTGTCAACACGGCAATCAACACGCGGCGAACGAGGAACACGCCGGTGAGGCCCGCGCCAATGCCGACAATCAAGAGGACGCCGACGCGGCTTAATACAAGCTGTGCCACGCCGACACGGGTTGCGCCGAGGGCCATGCGAACGCCGATGTCGCGCGTACGGCTGGCGACCTCCTGACTAAGAAGTCCGTAGATGCCGATCGCCGTGAGTAGCGCGGCGATTGCGGCGAACAGTCCGAACAGCCAGCTGAGCATGCGGTTGGTCACGAGCGCATCGGAGAGCACCTGCTCCATGGTTTCCGGCGTGCGGAAGGCAACGTTGGGAGCGACCTCATGCAGTGCGCTTCGCAGTTGAGGAACGATGCTGGTCGGCGGCACCGAGGTGCGCACGAAAAGATAAAACTGGGGAATAAAAGCAAGCCACGATTCTGGCATCTGGGTCAGCGGAAAGTCGGCTTCCGCGGTCGCCGGGTCAAACAGACCCTGCCGTCCGCTGTGTGCAACGCCGACGATGGCTGTGTTGCCGTCTCCCGGATCGCCTTTGAAGGCCTGTGCGAGTGGATCTTCATTGCTGCTTAGAAACTCCTTGACCCAGGCTTCATTGACGATCGCGACCTGCTGGGATTTCGCCGAATCCTGTGCAGTAAAGTCGCGGCCTTTCAGGATGGGCAATTGCATGGCTGCGAAATAGCCTGGGGTGACGAAACGCATTTCCGTCAGGCGCTGCTTATCGAGAGGATCCTCCGGCTTGCCAACCAAGGAAAGATCGCTATTCGCTCCGGTCTGCCGAATTGGCAACAGGTCGTTACTTCCGACCGCGGTTACTCCGGGAATCTGTTGCACTCGCGCTTCGAACGGCTGGACCAATCCCTGCACAAATCCAGTGCCCTTGTAATCTCCGGAGGGTATGTCGACCTCAAGAGTCAGCAGGTTTTTGGGATTGAAGCCGACGTTAGTCTGAAACATTTCCCGAAGCCCAAGAAGAAGCAGACCGGAGCACACCAGCAACATTAACGACAACGCCACCTGCACCACCACGAAGGTGGCTCGCAGTTGATGCTGATGGCGCGTGGTCCCGGTATTGGCGCCCGACTTGAGAGCGTGATTGGGATCGATGTGCGCCGCCCGCCAGGCTGGGACTAATCCGGCAGCCATACTGGCGAGCAGAGACACGACGAATGTCGCTACCAGAACCGGAAAGTTCATGTGGGCGTTTCCGCCCAACGTAAACGCCTTCTCCAAGAACTGCTGCATGGCAATCAGCAACAGTTCGCCTAATATGACGCCGCCGATTCCTCCGCCAATGCCGAGCAGCACATTTTCAGTGAGTATCTGATACACGATGCGTTTGCGGCCTGCACCGAGCGCAGTGCGCACGGCCAACTCACGCTCACGGAGAATGCCGCGAGCCAGCAGGAGGCCTGCAACGTTGGTGCACGCGATCAAGAGCACCGCGAACACCGCGGCTAACAGAGTCCACAACTCCGGGCGATCGTTGTTACCGGTCTGATTGGTATGCAACACATCGACGATAGGAATCACCTGCGCGGTCTTGCCCTTGTCGTGCTCTGGAAACTGCTTGCCGATCTCGCTCAGCACATGGTTCATGTCCGCAGTGGCCTGGGCGACTGTGACGCCAGGCTTGAGACGACCCCAGACGGGCATCCAGAAACTGCCGCGCGATTTAATCTGGTCTGCCGACAATCGCAAAGGGATGTAGACAACATCTCGCGTATCGAAGCGGACGCGGAAGCCGGCCGGCATGACTCCGATCACGGTGTACGGCAGGCCATCGAGGTGGACGAATTCGCCAATGACATTTTTTTTGCCGCCAAAATACTGCTGCCACACGGAGTAGCTGAGGACGGCGACATCGTTCTTGCCGTTTTGGTCCTCGCCGGGAAGGTAGGTACGTCCCATGAGTGGGCGAACTCCGAAGATCTGGAAGAAATTATCCGTTCCCTGCACCGCGTGCAGATAAATCGCTTGATTGCCCCGCGTGAGCGTCACGCCATCGCCTCTGCCGCCGACTCCGGCAAGGGCGCTGAAGCTGGTCGCGAGCCGGCGCATGTCCTGATACTCCGGCCACGAGGCGGGCTGCTCGTAGTTCGCCGCGGCCTTCATTTTGATCCGCACGATTCGGTTTACGCCACTGAACGGCAGCGGATGCAACAGCACTGCATCGACAACGCTGAACATAGCCGCGGTCGCGCCGATGCCCAGCGCCAGGGTAAGGATGGCGGTGACGGTAAATCCTGGCGACTTGCGCAACTGTCGAAGCGCGAAGCGAACATCGTTGATCAGGGTCGTCATCCTTGGTCTCCTATTCGGAACGTAGTGCCTGCATGGGATCTACTGAAGCCGCGCGTCGAGCTGGAATGAGACACGCGCAAAGCGCAACCGCAATCAGTGACATCGTTGTAATTGCAATCGAAATGAGGTCGTAGGGAGCAACATCCGGAAGCAGTGTTTGCGCCATTCTCGCTACGTACCAGGCGAGTAAAAGGCCGAGTGCAAGTCCGCCCACAACCGGGCGCATTCCCTGTCGCAACACCAGGCCAAAGACGCGCCGCTTGTCCGCGCCCAAAGCAATGCGCACCGCCAGGTCGCGGGTCCGCTCCGCCACTGTGACGGCAAGCACACCGTAAATACCCAAGGCAGCCAGACCCAGTGCGGCGATTCCAAAAGCCAGCAGCAGCGACATCTCGAAATGTTCCAGCGCAACGGATGCGCGAATGATGCCCGGCAGTGTGCGTATCTCGGGAATCGGTACCGTGGGATCGACGCTCCAGATGGCGTGTTGGACTGCACCGGTCAGAATTTTTGGATCGCCTATGGTGCGCACCATGAGATAGCCCGAGGCGGAGAATGGAGTCATTAAGTACGACCAGTAAGGCTCGTAGACGATCCGGTCCGCATTTGCGGTCAGACCGCGGCTGTGCGTATCTCCCACCACTCCTACTACCGTCAGACGATCTCTCCCTGTGTTAAATGTGCGACCCAACGGATTGTGATCGGGCCATGCTGCGCGGGCGGCGGCTTCAGAGAGGACAATGTTGCCGGTGCCTCGGTCGGCTTGGGTCAGCATTCGTCCTCTAATCAGCGGCACCTCAATCGCATGAAGATATCCAGGACTGATCCACCGAATATTCACGTTTGGCTTCGCGCCATCGGGCCGGGTATCGCCAGGTATGTGCATTTCGTCTACCCAAATGTCGCCCTGCATGGGCAGCGCACTGACATAACTCGCCGAATTTACTCCAGGCAGATGTCGCAGCACGGGGAGAATGCGCTCATAAAATTGAATGCGCGCTTGTGGTGCGGCGAAGCGCTTGTCGCCCAGATCGACCTCCGCGGCAACGACGTGCTGCGCGGAAAATCCGAGATCGGTGGCCAGCAGGCGCAGAAAACTCCGCGTCAAGAGGGCCGCCGCCATTAGCAGGACAGTGCATGCCGTCACCTCCAAAGCGATC
>JBARFA010000024.1:0-3997 GCA_049796755.1 Acidobacteriaceae bacterium | reverse complement strand
GGCCTGCGCACCGCGCTGTTTGCGCTGAATCTCGACCTGATCGCGCAGATGTCCTGCAATCCCGCGGTCGGCGGAATTGCCAAGGGTCATCTGGTGCGCGAAGTCGATGCGCTGGGCGGCGTGATGGGCGAAGTCACCGACGCGGTCGGCATTCAATTCCGTTTGCTCAATACTTCCCGCGGGCCCGCCGTCTGGTCCCCGAGAGCGCAATGCGACAAGCAGCAATACCGCGTCAAGATGCGCGAAGTTCTGGAGTCCCAGCCGAACCTCTACATCAAGCAGGCGGAAGTTGTCGATGTCGTCCTGGAAGAACTGCCCGACGCAACCGCCGGTGCAGCGCATCGTATCGTCCGCGGAGTCAAGCTGCGCGACGGACGTATCGTCTACGCCGGCGCGACCGTCATCACCACCGGAACATTCCTGAATGGCCTCATCCACTGCGGCGAACAGCATTATCCCGCC
Organism: Acidobacteriaceae bacterium; assembly: GCA_049796755.1. Classification (GTDB taxonomy): domain Bacteria; phylum Acidobacteriota; class Terriglobia; order Terriglobales; family Acidobacteriaceae; genus JAKAAZ01. Next base: position 3,535 of record JBARFA010000024.1, on the reverse strand, counting down.
GGTCGCAGCGGTGAGCCTGCCGCCGTGCTCCTCGGCGAATCATTGAAGCGTCTCGGCCTGCGCAATTGCCGCCTCAAGACGGGAACGCCGCCGCGTATCGATGGCCGCACCATCGATTGGTCGAAGTTTGACGAGCAGCCCGGCGATGCCGAGCCAACCCCTTTCAGCTTTCGAACCGAATCCATTACGCGCCCACAGATCAGTTGCCACATCGCCTTCACCACTCCGGAAACCCTCGCCATCATTCGCGAAAATGTCCATCGCTCGCCCATGTATTCCGGGCAGATTCAGGCGACCGGGCCGCGCTATTGCCCTTCGATTGAAGATAAGGTCGTCCGCTTTCCAGAGAAGCTGCAGCATCAACTTTTCCTCGAGCCGGAAGGACTGCGCACGCATGAGGTCTACATCAATGGCATGTCAACCTCCCTGCCGATGGATGTGCAGGCCGCCGTGCTGCGCTCCATTCCCGGCCTGGAAAATGCCGAGATGCTGCGCCCCGGATACGCCATCGAGTATGACGCCATCGACGCCACAGAACTGGATCATGCGCTCGCGGTCAAGAGCATCGCCGGCCTCTATCTTGCCGGCCAGATCAACGGAACCTCTGGATATGAAGAAGCCGCCTGCCAGGGGCTGATGGCCGGCATCAACGCCGCGCTGCACGTCAAGGGCGAGCCCGCATTCGTGCTCGACCGCAGCGAAGCTTACACCGGCATCCTCGTTGACGACCTGATCAGCAAGGGCACAAACGAGCCCTATCGCATGTTCACGTCGCGCGCGGAATATCGCCTGCACCTGCGCATCGACAATGCGGATCGCCGCCTGACTCCCTACGGCCGCAAGCTCGGGTTGATCGACGATCATGCGTGGGCTGCCTTCGAAACCAGGCAGGCCCGCATGCAGGCCTTCGCAAAAATGCTGGCCACGCAGAAGCCCGACCTCGAGCGCTTGGCAGCCAACTCGCCGGAACTTGCAGCCAGGCTGAATAGCGCTGTCGGCCAGACCTACTCCCAGCTGATGAAGCGGCCCGAAGTCACCATCGAATCCCTGCGCACCACGCTGCCGTCCAGCCTGCAGCAGGCGGTCGCAACCGCCTCGACGGAAGACGCGCCTCATCTGGAAGCCATCCGCACCGCCATGACGCAGGATCATGTTCCAGCGCATATTCGCAATGAATGGAAGGCGGTCGAGACGGAGATCAAGTATGCCGGCTATCTCGACCAGCAGCGCAAGTCGATTGAGCGGATGAAGGGCGCCGAGCATCGCGCCATCCCTGCATGGTTCGATTACACGGCCGTCAGCGGCCTCTCACGCGAGATGCAGGAAAAGCTGCTGCGCGTGCGCCCCGGAACTATCGGCCACGCCAGCCGCATTCCCGGTGTCACACCAGCCGCCCTGTCGCTGATCAATATTTACATTGAAATTCAAGGTCGCAACGCCGCAGCGGCCACCGCCTAAAATCCGCGCGAATCAATCCTACTGTTGCGGCTGTGCGGTCGAGTTCGATCCGGAGCTGGAATCAGAGTCGGAGCTGTGGTGGATTCCTGGAAAGTGGAATCCCAGGTCATGATGGATCGGCTTTTCCGTGTCCTCTTTGTCTGACTTCTTTTTCCCTTTCTCCGGGGTGCCCTGAATAATCGTCCGCTGAGAATTGATGCACTCCCAGGTATTCCGCGCCCGCACATACACCTGGCTGAAGACGCCGCGCTCGATTTTCGTTTTGGTGCGACTCAGCTTGCTTCCCTGAAATACGCGTTCGTAGGTTCCATTCACCACCGCAACATCCCCGACGATGCGAACACTCACCACCTTCTGCGTCAACTGAAAGCGCGGCGCGTCCTTCATCATCATCTCGGAAATCTGCTGATCTCTGTTGGTCACGTCGCCCGTATCGGAAATGTTGATGAACTGGGGAGCGAGCACCAGCTCCAGCGCGTATTGATCATGCTGGTAGACGGCGTCATCCCAACGGTCCGCAACCTTTTGCAGATCCGCCACTTCCAGCGCCATTTGCTGCGACGACTGCTGCGCGTTCGAGTCCATAGGCAATTGTGCGTGTGAGATGGAAGAGGTTGCGAGGATGACTCCAAAGACCAGGCCAGGCAAAATAAAATGCCGGGGAAAAGATAGAAACCGCTGCATCGTCAATCCAAAACTCCTGGTGCCTCAATCGAGCCAACGGATCGGGGAATCTGCCGGATCACTCAGTTGCCAGACACTCCTTATATGATACTGCGCAAGCCTGCTTTTTCCACTTCGCGCGGGCGAAATCCACTGCTGTTTGATTAAGCCGCTCGACGCTACACTCATACACAGTGGCAACCCTATCGCAAATCTCGCTCGAACATGGTCTGCCCGCCAGCGTGGAGGCGGAGCGCACCATTCTGGGCGCCATCCTGCTCGACAACGCCGCCTATAGTGAGGCCGCCGAACGTCTGATTGCTGACGACTTTTCGCTCGACTCACATCGCCGCATTTATGCCCGCATGGGTGAGTTGATCGACGCCAATCGCGCCGTCGACATCATCACCTTATCCGAGGAACTCGATCGCCTGAAGGAATTGGAGTCGATCGGCAATCGCGCCTACATTTTTTCGCTGACGGAAAATCTTCCGCGCCGCCTCAGCATTGAAGATTATGTCCGCATCGTTAAAGACAAGTCGATCCTTCGACAGTTGATGGGCATCTGCTCCACCGCGCAGGCACGCTGCGCCGATCAAAGCGAAGATGCGCTCGAAGTCTTGAACGCCACTGAAACCGCGCTGCTGGAAGTCTCCGAGCGCGGCATCACCCAGGGATTTTCCAGCATTCCAGAGATCGTCAAAGGCTCCTTCGGCTCGATCGACAACCTGTACAAAGAAGGCCGCGAAATTACCGGCCTGGCCACGCATTATGTCGACTTCGACCGCATGACCAGCGGCCTGCAGCCATCGGAACTCATCATCATTGCTGCCCGTCCGTCCATGGGCAAAACCGCCTGGGCCATCAACATCGCCGAGAACGCCGCCGTCCGCGACGGAAAAGTTGTCGGCGTATTTTCCCTGGAAATGTCGAAGGAAGCACTGCTGCGACGCATGCTGGCTTCGCAATCCATGGTAAACATGCGCCACATTCAGACCGGATTCCTCACCCGCGACGACCGCGACAAATTGGTCAGCGGTCTGGAACGCCTCGCCGAAGCAAAATTGTTCATCGATGACACTCCCGGCATATCGCTCGCCGAAATGCGCGCCAAGGCGCGGCGGTTGAAGCAGCAGGGTGGCGGACGCCTCGATCTGATCGTCATCGACTATCTACAGCTCATGAGCGCCGGCAGCGGTGGCCCCAACGGCCGCCGCCCGGAAAATCGCACTCAGGAAGTCTCGACGATTTCCCGCGGCCTGAAGGCCCTCGCAAAAGAAATGCGTGTGCCCGTCATCGCCCTCTCCCAGTTGAGCCGCGCCAGCGAGCAACGCGGCGGCGACAAAAAACCCATGCTCTCTGACCTGCGCGAATCCGGCTCCATCGAGCAGGATGCCGACGTGGTCGCCTTCAT
>JBARFA010000023.1:0-7755 GCA_049796755.1 Acidobacteriaceae bacterium | reverse complement strand
CGGTTGACGGCGGTGCGCTTGACGGTCTGCCGGGCGCGCTTTAACGACGAAACATGATTTGCCATGAAAACCTTCTCTTTTCGCTGAATCGGAAGTCTGTTGACCCGGGCTGCTCCATCATCTACCGGAGCCGCACGCTACAAACGCGCTCTGGGAGCTGGAATTTGCCTGAAGTCAGGATGCGGCGGGGGCGGTAAAATCGCCTTCCTGCGCAAGCATTTAGTGTACGTGATGGCCCGACAAGGGTCAATTAGGATCCCGATGGTTTCCTACTGGACGGCGCATCCAATTGCCCATCGTCCGTCTCCGCCGCACGGCGCTTCAATATCAATTCCATCAAGGCATCGCCGCCCTTGCGGTATGCTTCCAGAGTCTCCGCAATCTGTTCGTTGGTCGGATACTCCGATTTCAATTCTCCCATCATCACCTCTTGTGGAAGGTATTTGCGCCTTCAATGCTGCCGCCCGCGTGCTGTGAGTTTGCTGCTCCTTCTGAGATGTCCTCCGCCGCCTTCATTTCCTCTTGCCGCTTATGGAGGACCGCCAGAATCGCCCGGTCGTCACCGCTCTCGAGCGCCTCCCACATTTCTTTCATCTGTCCGTCTGTCGGATACTCTGACTTCAGCTTTCCCATTATCCCTCGTCGAATTTCAAGTTTTCCGCGCAACGCTATCCTGCGGGAGCCCGAGGATTTCTGGTTCCACTCGAGTATGCGCGGCTTTGAGCCAGCCGTCGAATCACTTACGATACCCGCCCGCAGCCGTAGACTTGCTACATGAGAATCTCTCCTCGAAAAGCGACCCTGCGCTATGCAGCGACCGCGACCCTCGCCTTGACGAGCGTGCTGGCGATAACAGCCCGAGCGCAGAATGCCGCTGCCGACCCCTGGACCCCGGCGCAGGTCACCCAGCCGAGCGCACTCGCGGCCAAACTGCCTACGGGAGCGAAACCGATAATCCTACAGGTGGGCTTTCAGGTTCTCTACAAAAGCAAGCACATCCCCGGCGCTATCTATGCTGGTCCCGCCTCCACCCCGAAGGGACTGGACATACTGAAGCGCGCCGTCCGCACGCTGCCGAAGGATGCCGACATCTACATCTACTGCGGCTGCTGCCCGATTGCAAGGTGTCCGAATATTCGTCCAGCGTTTGCGACCCTGAAAGCCATGGGCTTTACCCATCTTCATGTGGTGATGCTGCCCACCAACTTCGGCAAGGATTGGGTGGCGCACGGCTATCCCATCGCCGGCGAATCCGCCTCCGGAGAATAGAAATACCTGATTGACGCCGCCTTTCCTGTGGCATTACCCTTGCGGTAGGAATTCTTCCTACCGTTTCGAAGGAGTTTCGACGAATGGCCACAATTGAGAAAATCAGCATCGCATTGCCGCCGGAGATGGTCAGCATCGTGCGCCAGGCTGTCGAGACCGGCGAATATGCCTCCAGCAGCGAGGTGGTGCGCGACGCATTGCGTGACTGGACGCAGAAGCGAAATCTGAGGCGGCAGGGCATCGACGAACTACGACAGGTATGGCGTCAGGCATTGCAGGACGACGCGGCGAATGTTTCGGCGGAAGATGTTGTGGGCCGCCTGGAACGAAAGTATAAGGCGCTGGCAAAGGCCGCTACACAGCGAAAAATGTACTGAAGAGAAAGGGCAGGATGAAGCCCAGATAGGCGACCAGCATGCACGCAGCCTTCACGCTGAATAAAAACCAGGTTGGCCAGTTGATCCAGGCGGGCGCCAGAAAATCCTTGTCCGGCGGCGTGCCGGCGCGTTCTTTTTTGCGGAAATAGAGGAACCAGGTAAACGTTCCTACCAGGTACTGCAGCAGGTCAAAAAACAGCGCCAGAAAAATGAACAGCGCGCCCTGCAGCAATTGGTGCGGCAGCGCCGGCTTGGCCCCCGTGCCAATGTTGAACAGCCAGATCAAGCCGATGCCGGCCAGACTCAGCTGGCGCACGATTGAGCTGGCGATGCCCGACAGGGCTTCATAGGCGTTCTTGACGTCGTCTAATCGCACGGCTTTCCCTTCGCCTTCTTCCCACCCGCAGCGCCTGAGATTCGCGGCCCGGTTCCGCTCGTCCCCTTCCCGGTTCCGGGGGTTCCTCGCTCCACCTTGCCGGCGCTCTTTGTCGCAGCTTTTTCGGCCGTAACATTCTTCGCCGTCTTCGCAGTCCGCCGCGTGGATTTGTTCGTCGACTTTTTGGACGCCTTCTTCGCCATCACTGTCGATCGGCCTTTCGTTCTAATCTGCGCCTGGGATCTCTGTCGCTGCTCCAAACCGCCGCTAAAATGGCCTGCCGCGAAACAGATAAATCAATTCAATCACCAGAATAATGACGACCGTCAGCTCCAGAAAAAATGCGCGACTCTGATTAAACTGATCCACCATAAATCGATACAGCTCTTCCGATGTGCGCACCTTCTGCGTGACCAAATCTTTATAGTCGGGGACACCCACCTTCATTGCCGCCAGCTTGTACAGCCGCGCAGAAAACATGTCGCTCAAAAACTTGATGGCGTTGTCCGCGTGTTCGGTCAACTCCGCGACGTCCAACAAAACAGTGTGCAGCCGAGTTGCAGAGCGCGCCAGCCGCCACCGCGCAAACAGCCCCGTGCCTTCATCCACCAGCTTGTACACGCGGTCCAACTCCTTGGTCAGCAGATCGTCGTAATGGCGAAATTCCAGCAGCTGGGAGTTGGCATACTCCAATAATTGGATCGCGGTCTGCGCGCCGGAAGTGCTGTCGTAGAGGAAGGCCGCGTTCCATCCGATGATGGCAAGATCGTTCGCATAATAGGAAATGCGCGACTGCAGCACCTCATGGCATTCACTTTCGGCCAGCTGGCCCATGTCGCCGCGCACCACCTGCGCGATACGCGAACCATACAGATAAATCAGATCGGCCACCGATGGCGAGCCGCTGATTTCGCGCACATGGAAGATCAGGTAGTCTTCGCTAAGCCACTCGGCATAGGGTTTCACCAGCGCTGGAGCCGCGCGTGCCAGCCTGCTGCGCACAATCTCCGTCGCCTGCGCTGCAAAGTCGACATCCCACACCCAGCGGCTCGCCAGGCCGGTCAACTTTTCCCAGCCGCCGGAGAAGGCCAGTTCGAAGACCACGCTCAACACGCCGTAGTCGTAATACTTGATCTCCCCTTGCAGCCGCTCGCCGCTTTCCAGCACCAGCGGCTCAATGGCCTCAACCACAGGCGGTCGCTGGTAGCGAACATATCCCGGAGGCGCATGCTTGGGAATGGTGTGTTCCACGGTGTGAGGGCGGATCAGTTCCCGCAGTTGATCCAGGCGAATCGCTTCACACACGTCAAACTGCAATAACACCAGCACCGAACCGTGCAACATGGTTTCAGCGGATTCGATCGCGACCTCTGCCATGATGCAATCATCTTATCCCTGCAAGAGATATGTGGCTCACTCTGGCAGCGGAGTCTGGCCACCGAAGGAACTAGCTGCCGCGTCGTAGTTGTTAGATCGATTCTCATGTCACAAAATATTTTTCATTTGCCGATTGACTCGAATCTGTCTCGGCGCTACTCTGTGCGCATCATCCTCGTGCTCAACGACGTACTGCGAACCACCCGACCAGCCAGCCCATCGCACGGGTTCGAACTCGCCCGGAAAGATGCGACGCTACTGGCGGTTCGGCCATCCGAAGTCAGCCCCCTGCAATCCAACAAAGTGCACCGTCCTCAGGCAGTTCGCGCTGTCTTCCGCCTTGGCGCAACAGAATCCAATGGAGGCAAATAGTCTTATTGATGAAGAAAACCATCGAGATCACCCCCAACATCGAGCCCATCTTCGGCACCCGCGACGAAAACCTTCATCTAATCGAAAACACTCTGAAAGTCCGCATCGACCTTCGTTCCGACGCTCTGTATCTGGAGGGCGAACCGGAAGTAATTGCGCGCGTGGAGCAGATTTTCGCGGACTATGAAGCGCTGCGACGCGCCGGCGTGACGCTGCAGAACGGTGAGCTGCACGGAATGCTGAAACTGGTGGTCGCCGACAAGTCGGTGACCCTGCGCAGCCTTGTCGACAGCGGTAAGCAGCGCTCAACCGGCATTCGGCGTATGGTGCAGCCTCGATCGGTGAATCAGCGGCAATACCTGGAGGCAATTGAACGATCGGACATGGTGTTTGGCATTGGGCCGGCGGGTACAGGAAAAACCTACCTGGCGGTGGCGATGGCTGTAGCGGCGCTGACGGCGAAAAAAGTGTCGCGCCTGGTGCTGGTACGTCCCGCGGTGGAAGCCGGCGAGCGGCTTGGATTTTTGCCGGGCACGCTGCAGGAAAAAGTAGACCCATATTTGCGGCCTCTTTATGACGCGCTCTACGATTTGCTGGAGCCGGATCGCGTGGACAAAATGCTGGAGCGCAGCGTGATTGAAGTGGCTCCGCTGGCGTTTATGCGCGGGCGCACACTGAACGATGCCTTCATCATCATGGATGAGGCGCAGAACACCACCAGTGAGCAGATGAAGATGTTTCTTACCCGCCTGGGCAATAACGCCAAGGCCGTGATTACCGGTGACATCACACAGATTGATTTGCCCAACCCGCGCAAGTCCGGGCTGATTGAGGCGATTGAGGTGCTGAAGAATGTCGACGGCATCGACTTCTGCTATTTCGAGCAGGGAGATGTGGTGCGGCATCAATTGGTGCAGCGCATCGTTTGTGCTTACGATGGCTACGCCCGCGGCCAGCGGGAGTTGCCGCTGGGAATCGCGGAACCGATGCGCAGCGGACCCGACGACAAGTCACCCATGCAAACGCAATAACGTGAGGGATCAATACGACTCCGGCATTTTCTGGACAGGATCGACGAGGGCTGGCGGTGCAAGGTTGCTGTTCCATGCAGATGGTTGTGACTGAAGCTGTTCTATTCACTGTTCCGGCGAATGCCGTGCGATATCATGCTTCATGCGATGATCATCATCGACCCTGAAGCCAACAGCAGTACCCAAGGCAGAGCAGACGCGGCGCTCGCTCTTTCCGCCCTGCGCCTGTTTCTGCGGCGAGCACGAAATGCCGTGCCTGTGGCTGGCCAGGTTTCCGTGCTGTTGACGTCAGACAGCGCAATCAAGCGCCTCAACGGAAAATTTCGCGGCAAGCATCGCCCCACCGATGTAATTTCTTTTCCCGCGTTCGACATGCCCGCGCAGAAGTCTGCCTCGCGCCAGCGCCCGACGCATCCTCCGATGGCAGGGGATCTCGCCATCTCGCTCGACGCAGCAGCGCGTCAGGCGCGGCGAATTGGCCATCCTGTAATCGTGGAGCTGAAAATTTTAATGCTGCATGGCCTGCTGCATCTCGCAGGATACGACCACGAAACCGATGCGGGAGAAATGGCCGCCCGCGAAGAACAGCTGCGTCATCGCTTTCGCCTTCCCACCACGCTGATTGCCCGCACCGTAGCTCAGCCGACCTCATCAGGGATGAAAGACAAAAGCGTCACGCGAACCGCTCGCACAATCGCAGGCAGAGAACGGGCAGGCCACCCATGACCATCCTGCAATTTATTTTGATCTTATTGCTGCTCGCCATTCTTACTCTGGCCTCCTACGTGAACCGGCTTTATTCCGAGATGGGCAAATTTCTAGCGCGCGAATTTCAGCAGAATATCGATGTTTGGGAGCAGCAGATTGAACCGCGCCTGGGGATGACACCAGAACATACGGCCCAGTCAGCTTCCATCCTGACGCTATTGTCGTCGTCATCGCTGGCGCTGGTGTTTGCTCACGTCGCGTTACACGCCCATCAAGACTATTCCGTATCCTTCGCAAGCAGCGTCGCGCAAACGGTTCTGGCCATCGTTCTCACCATTCTTCTGTTCCACGATTTTTTGCCGCAGCTGTTTTTCACCCGCACCCGCGGTCAGTGGGTGGTGCACCTCACCGGGGTGCTGCGCGCGTTGTTCTACCTGGTGTTCCCGATCACGCTGGTTCTCGGTTTCCTGCTTTCGATTGCTGCCCTGGCAGAGTCCGATCAAACCCCAGTTGAAGAAGATTCTGCCGAAGCAGTCGAAGCGCTCATTGAAGCCGGCAAAGAAGAAGGCATTCTGGACGAGAGCGATCGCGCGCTGGTCCGTTCAGCCGTGGAATTTGGCGACAAAATTGTGCGCGAGGTCATGACGCCGCGGCCCGCAATTTTTGCTGTGCCCGCCAGCATGAAGCTGGCTGAATTCTCTGAGCAGTTGCGGACCCATGCCTATTCCCGCGTGCCCGTGTACCGCAGCAACCTGGACGATGTCGTCGGAATCGCGTTCATGCACGATCTGCTGCACATTTCCGACATTGAAGCTGCCAGTGTGACCGTTGGCTCGATCGCGCGGCCGGCCATGTTTACCCCGGAGACAAAAAATATTCAATCCCTGCTGCGAGAAATGCAGCGCGACAAACAGCACATGGCGCTGGTCATCGATGAATATGGCGGCCTGGCTGGACTGGTCACGATTGAAGACATCGTGGAAGAAATTGTGGGCGCTATCAGCGACGAGCATGAAACTGCCGTCGCCGAAGAAACTGCACAGCCGCAGCCGGATGGATCGTATATCGTGCCGGGAAATTTTGAGCTGGGTCAGTTGGAAGAACTGTTCGACGACTCGGTCGCGATGCCTCCCTCCGAGGATTACGAATCGACCACGGTCGGCGGCCTGGTGACGGAAGAGGCGGGGCACATTCCCTTTCCAGGCGAGGTGATTGAATTGGCGGGTCTGCGGCTTGAAGTTCTTGAGGCTTCGCATCGGCGTGTCGACCGCGTGCGAGTGCGCCCGGTTGCGGATGGGGTTGCCTACGACGCACCGCCGTCCCAGTAAAAAGCGGGCCGTCAAATCGTCGGCATCCAAACTATCATGCGAAAGCATCTCGCCACGTTCGTCGAGGATTTTGAGCGGCACGGCAAACAGATCGCCATTGTCAGTTATCCCGGCAATCGGCGCGTCGCTACGACCTATGCCGAGCTGGCGACACTGGCGGGACGCTTTTCACGCATGCTGGCTGATCGCGGCATCCATCCTGGCGAGCGCGTTCTGCTTTGGGGCGTAAACTCCGCGGAATGGGAAGCAGCTTTTTTTGGCTGCGTGCTACGCGGCGTCATTGCAGTTCCGCTGGATGCTGCGGGCAGCGTCGACTTTGCAGCCCGCGTGATTGCGGATGTAACTCCGCGGCTGATCGTGGGCGATCGGGAGCATCTGCAAAAAATATCGCAAGAATCGACGCTGGAGTCCGCCGCGAAAATTTCCTTCGAGGATTTTTCTTCCACGCTGCCGCGCTCGCCGATGTTTGAACCTGACCCTTCGCTCAATCCGGAAACCCCGCTGCAAATTCTCTTTACTTCCGGCACCACGTCAACCCCCAAAGGCATTGTCCATACGCACGGCAACGTTTTGTCGAGCGTCGAAGTTCTGGAGCGTGAGATCAAGAAATATTTGCGCTACGAACGCTGGTTTCATCCGTTGCGTTTTCTGCACACCTTGCCGCTGAGCCACGTTTTCGGCCAGTTTATGGGCCTCTGGGTGCCTCCACTGCTGGCCGCACAAGTGCATTATGAGGACAACCTGGTTGCCAGCCATGTGATGGACCGCATTCACCGCGAGCGCATCTCCGTCGCAGCCGTGGTGCCGCGCGTGCTGGAGTTGCTGCGTGTTCATTTGCTCTCCAGCGATCCCCGCCTGCAGGGCCGACTCGATGCCGTCCGCAACCAGCGCGTCTGGAAAAAATGGTGGCGCATGCG
>JBARFA010000022.1:0-6432 GCA_049796755.1 Acidobacteriaceae bacterium | reverse complement strand
ACGCAGGACACTCTCGTCATTGCTAATCAGCAGCAGAAACCCTTGCGCGACCGTCTGCTGCTACGCACTCATACTTCGCCGGTACAGATCCGCACAATGGAAAAGCAGCCGCCCCCGATCCGCATAGTGATCCCCGGAAAAGTGCATCGCAACGATGCTGCGGACGCAACCCATTCACCGATTTTTCATCAGGTGGAAGGTCTGTGCGTCGATGAGAACATCACCTTCAGCGACCTGAAAGGAACGCTCGACCACGCTATGAAGGAGCTCTTCGGCTCAGCCGTGCGCACCCGCTTCTTCCCGTCGTTCTTTCCCTTCACGGAACCGAGCGCCGACGTCCAGATCAGCTGCATCTTCTGCGGCGGCAAAGGGTGCCGCAAGTGCAAACACTCTGGCTGGATTGAACTCCTCGGCTGCGGCATGGTTAACCCTGCCGTTTTCGAGTTTGTTCGTGGCAAGCAGCCAGCCTACGACCCGAAAAAAATCTCCGGATTCGCCTTCGGTATGGGGGTCGATCGCATTGCCATGATGAAATACGGCATCAGCGACATCGGCCTGCTCTACGCCGGCGACATGCGCTTCCTGGAGCAATTCGCATGAAAATTCTTTCCTCCTGGCTGCGCTCTTACTTGCCCGAGCTTGCCGTCAGCGATCAGCAACTTGCCGATGACCTCACCTTGCGTGGCATCGCGGTCGATGGCGTATTCGACCTTGGACCCGGCAACGGTTCGCTTTTGGAAATGGACATCACCACCAACCGCGTCGACGCCATGAACCATTACGGCATCGCCCGCGAGGCCGCTGCCATCTATGACATCCCGCTGAAATCGCCAGAAGTCTCTCTCCCGGCAGCCAAACCGACAAAGCAGCCATTTCCTATACGGATTGAAGCGCCAGAACTCTGCGGCCGATTCACCGCGCGGGTCCTTCGCGATGTAAACATCGTCCCTTCGACCGGGAGTATTGCCCAGCGCTTCTCCCTGCTCGAGCAAAAATTGATCAGCAACGCTGTGGACGCAACCAACTTCGTCACCATGGCCATCGGTCACCCAACCCATGCCTTCGATCTCGACAAGTTGGAAGGCGGCATCGTCGTCCGCCGCGCCTATGTAGGAGAAAAACTTCGTCTGCTCGACAGCACTGAGCGCACCCTGGTACCCGACGATCTTGTCGTTGCCGACGAGAAAAAAGCTCTGGCGCTCGCCGGCGTCATGGGCGGATGGGAGACGATGATCACCTCCGCCACAAAAAACATTCTCGTCGAGGCTGCCTGGTTCGACCCTGGCACGGTTCGCCGGTCCTCCCGTCGTCACGGCCTGCACACCGACGCGTCTCATCGCTTCGAACGAGGCGCGGACTTCGACGCTCCTCCACTCGCTTCGGCACTCGTTTGTAACTCTATTTTGGCAGCCGGAGGATTTATCGAAGGGGATCTCGTTGACGCGGTCATCCCCGAACTCGCCGCACGTACCTCGCAGCGTCCGCCAATCTCACTGCACATCGGTGAAATCAGTCGCATCCTGGGCAAAACCGCGGACGGACAGCCCATCGACGCCGCAATCGTCGAGCGCTACTTGACCGCTCTAGGCGCGCGCGTGGAGAAAACTTCCGCCGAAACCTACGATGTCACATTGCCCAGTTGGCGTCTCGATCTTTCCTGCGAAATTGACCTGATCGAAGAAATCGCCCGCCTGCATGGATACAACCGGTTCGCCAACACACTGCCCTCCTTTTCCGGCAGCGTCACGGAACTGCCCTGGGCGCCGAAGGAATCTGTTCTTCGCCGAACCCTTCGAGCCGCCGGATATACCGAAGCAATCAGCAGTACATTTTGCTCGGCCGCCGACGCAAGCTCATTTGCGCCACAGCCAAACTCGATCGTGCAACTTGGCAACCCTCTCAGCGAGGAAGTCGGTTTTCTGCGTCCGTCGCTCGTTCCCGGAATGCTTTCCATGCTGGCCCATAACTTGAATCGCGAAGTCGACGACCTGCGCCTCTTCGAGATGGGCACCATCTTCACGGGCAATTCGGATCGAGTCCAGGAAAAGCCCTCACTGGTCATCGGCGCGACCGGAACTGCAATCACCCCGCACGCTCTGGGCAGCCAGCGCGACTACAGCTTCTACGATCTCAAAGGCATCGTGGAAGAATTGCTCTCCGGTTTTGTATCCAAATCGATGTATATGGACGCATTCCCTGCATCGAGCGGGCTCACGCCGCCGTGGCTGCATCCAGGTCGCACCGCGCGTCTCGTCGTGGATGGCGAAACCCTCGGCTTCTTCGGAGAACTCGCTCCGCAGGAATCCCAATGGAGAAAACTTCGCCAAACCATCTTCATAGGCGAATTCAATCTCGCGCGCCTCTTTCAACACGCTCTTCGTCAACCGGCAGCTCGTGAGCTGTCCCGCTTCCCAGCCGTGGTTCGCGACTTCTCCTTCACATTCCCCGATGCCGTCTGCTGGCAACAAATTGCAGAGGCGCTGGCCTCACTTGGCATCTCGGAGATGCGCAGCACCGAACCGCGCGAAATTTTTCGGGACAAAAAAGAAACATCAGGATCGTATGCTCTGTTGTTGCGGGTAGTTTTTCAGGCTCAAGACCGTACGCTGCGGCTGGAGGAACTGCAGGAGTGGGCCCACCGAATTTTCGCCGTCCTCATGGAACTTGGCGGAAAACCACGGTTCCCGCTGGAATTGCTTTCATGAATTTTCCCAGCCCGTCCAATCCACCTTGCAAACGCCCGAAAATCGGCCCCTCTTTCCCACAGGAACCGTTCGAAAATTCGGCTTCGCAAGAATCGTGGCGCTATACTGCGCGAAGAGCATCTTATTTATCTATGACAACAACTATGGCGAAAGAACAAGATCTTGCAGTAGCGGTCGATACGCTCGCCGCTTTGGAGCAACGCGTCGTTCGTGCGATCGAAATGCTGAATCGCGAACGCGAACAACGAGCCGAAATTGAGAAGGAATTACTCAATGCGCGCGCCCAGTTAGACAGCCAGCATGCACAGGCGGCCACGCTAAAACACGAAATTGAAGAACTTCATCGTGAGCGCGACACTGTGCGCACACGTGTCGAACGTCTCATGTCGTCGCTGGATGCAATCGAGGCTTCTTACACGCAATCTGCCTGAAGCACGTGTGGAAAAACTTCGGCACTATGGAGCAACGATGAACGAAAACGACCCGCAACATCACTTTCCAGCGAATGGCCCTCAGCAGCTGAACCCAACCGGTCACGATGAATCGCGTCCACTTGAGCCTGCGGATACGCCTCAGCGCGCAATCGTTCAAGATGACCCTTCTTGCAATTTGGTGGTCGATATTTATGACCAGATTTATCATCTGCGTGGTCCAGATCCCAGGTATCTCGAGCAGCTCTCCGCGCTTGTAGACGCCAAAATGCGCGCCGTTGCCAAACACGGCACCACTGTCGACTCTCTGCGTGTCGCCGTTCTAGCGGCCCTCAACATTGCCGACGAGTTGGTCTCGCTACGTCAGCAGCGCGATGCGCTATCCGGCAACATCGCTCTCAACATCAAGTCGCGTACAGAGACATTGGCGGAGATGCTCGACGCGGTCCTTGAAGAAAACCGCAAAGCCGGCTAACCCTGGTTCCCGCTGAATTCTTCCTCTAAGCGAAGCGGCATCTCCTGTCCGCTTTCGGACACCGTTTGCGGATTCCGGACACCATACAACTTCACGCAGCCTCGCTTTAACCTTGAAATCAATGCCTTACCCCATGGCCTAACTGGTCTCCCACGTGCCTGTATGTGAGGTCTACCAAGAGGCCGTCCTATGCAGACGTTTTTGGCATCCGTATTCCAGGATCTTCGTTACGCAATCCGCCAACTCCGCTATTCACCTGGATTTGCGCTGACGGCAATCGCCACGCTGGCTCTCGGCATTGGTGTCAATATTGTTGTCTTCAGCGTACTGAATTCGCTCGTCCTCGAGCCCATGAACTATCCGAAAGCGAAGCAAGTGTACGCGCTACAGCATCCCGGCGAGCAAGGTATTGCAGCGCTGGCCAATTCGTATCCGGACTACAAGGACCTTCGTGATCGCAACACGACATTCTCGGACCTGGCAATGTATCGCTTCGCGCATGTCGGTCTTCAGACTTCGAACGGCCCGGTGCCCGTCTGGGGAGATGAGGTCAGCGGAAACTATTTTGACATGCTGGGCGTACAGCCATACCTGGGACGATTGATTCAACCAGCGGATGACACAAGTCCAGGCGCCAGCGCGTATGTCGTCCTCAGCTACAACTGCTGGCGAGACAAGTTCGGCAGTGACAAAAACATCGTCGGCCGCGTCATCCACCTCAACAAAATTCCATACACCGTGCTGGGCGTGACTCAAAAAGGCTTTGTGGGAACAGAGCGCTTCTTCTGGCCAGAGGTGTTCGTGCCTGTTATGAATCAGGCCCAAATCGAAGGATTCAGCTGGATCCATGATCGCGGAGAGCAGGACATCTTTCTGGTCGGCCGATTGAAACCCGGCTTCACACCCGCCGCGGCGACCTCGAACTTGAATGCGATTTCCCATCAGCTCGCGAAAGAGTATCCGCAAACGGAAACCAACTTAGCTTTCGAGCTGGTGCAGCCTGGTTTTCTCGGAAATGTTCTAGGTGGTCCGGTGAAAGCCTTCGCCTTCGCAGTGATGCTGCTGGCCGGATTGGTCTTACTGGCCGCGTGCGCCAATCTCGGCGGCCTGTTTGCCGCGCGCACAACCGACCGAGCCCGCGAATTGGCCATTCGCGTTGCAGTAGGCGCGGCCAGGACGCGACTCGTACGCCAATTGTTGACGGAAGCGGTTCTACTTTCTGCTATGGGCGGAGCCGTGGGGTGCGTGGCGGCCAACAGCCTGTTAGGCGCCCTCAGCAACTGGCATCTTGCAGCAGGTTTCCCCATTCAATTGATGGTCGCTCCGGACAAGCTTGTTTATGTGTTTGCTTTCATCGTCTCCCTTGCCGCAGGGGTTTTATTCGGCGCCGTCCCTCTCCGGCAAATTTGGAAAACGAATCCAAACCAGGCGATCAAGGGTGGAGTGACGTTCACGCCGGGCGGTAGCAAATGGGTCTTCCGCGACCTGCTCCTGGCATTCCAAATCGCGATTTGCTGCCTATTGGTGACCTCCTCCCTGGTTGCCTTGCGCGGATTGGACCGGACGCTACACGCCAACTTTGGATTTGATCCCAATGGAGTGACGCTTGCAGTCGTCGATCTGCAACTAGCCAATTACAGTGGGCCGAGCGCGGAGCAATTTCAGAAACATCTGGCGGACGAAGTCTCACATTTGCCAGGCGTCACAGCAGTTGGATATGCAAGCGCGACTCCGCTCGATATTTACACCTCGAACACCGCAGTCTACGCAGCGGATGCCGCGGAAATGAGTGTCAAGAACCGCAAATTCATGACTCCCTACTTCAAGGTGTCGCCAGGTTATATGCCGGCAGCTGGGACACGCATTCTGATCGGCCGCAACTTTACTATGCAGGACGATGCCAAGGCTCCGAAGGTCGCGATCGTCAATCAGACCTTTGCCAAGAAACTATTCGGCACAGAAAATGTTGTTGGCAGATACATGAAGATCTTCGGAAATAAGACGGAAATCGTCGGTGTCGTGGAAAACGGAAAATACGCATCGGTCAGCGAGGAGCCCACTCCCGCGCTGTTTGTTCCCATTTTCCAAATGGGAAACGAGCAGATGTGCATGTTAGTGCGGTCGAATCGTGACACGAATCAGATGACCTCAGCCATTCACGATGTCATTCGCCGTCTCGACCCCAACCTGCCTATCTCGAGCCTGGGCAGTTGGCAAGACGCCCTGGCAATCATGCTGTTGCCGTCCCACGCAGCAACAGCTGCTTTGGCCGTCTTCGGCGCCCTGGGAATCTTGCTTGCCATCACCGGGATCTTCGGTCTCGCGTCCTACACGGTCAGTCGACGCATGAAGGAGCTCGGCATTCGCGTTGCGCTGGGAGCTTCCCGCGGACAGGTGCTGCACGCGGCGTTGCGGCGGCCCATCATACTGCTCGGAGTCGGTTCCCTCGCCGGTCTGGTCCTGGGTGTCTTAGCGAGTCGCATCCTCGCCAGCATCGTGTATCAGGCTACGCCCAACGATCCACTGGTGCTGATCGGTGTCGCCCTCACGATGCTGCTGGTGGGAGTGCTGGCCACATGGATTCCTGCTCGGCGCGTTCTTCATGTCGACCCCACCAATGTACTGCGCGACGAATAGAATCAACACCGAAGCGTGACCGGCGTCACGCCGTGCTTGCCAAGCGCGCGAATGCCAGTTAGCATCCACTTAGAAACCGGCCTGCAAAGCAGGTAGGGTGGTCAACGCTGGTTGAACCTACATTCATCGAACAGGGAACTCGACTCGAATAATCGGCTCGGTGTGCTGTCCGCCAGTCCGGAAT
>JBARFA010000021.1:0-6755 GCA_049796755.1 Acidobacteriaceae bacterium | reverse complement strand
TGCGCCGTCGACTTCTTGCCATCCCACATCATGGAGTTGACAAACTTCGTGACCAGCGTCGAGTTATAGATCGCGTCCGGCACGACTTCCCGCTTCGCAATGTGACCTTTTCTAGGCATAGCTGCTTCAATCCTTTGTTCGATCCGTCAGATACTACGGGTGCCCCATTCAAGCCCACCCTGAGCCTGCCGAAGGGTGGCTTGAGTGGGATAAAGATACAGCGGGTGCCCCATTCAAGCCCTCTTTTGGCTTGAGTGGGATAACGATATGCTCCTACTTCGCCGCAGCCTTGGCCCTCTTTGCCCCATACTTCGACCGGCTCTGCTTGCGGTTCGCCACGCCCACCGAATCCAGCGTGCCCCGAACCACGTGATAGCGAACACCCGGCAAGTCCTTCACACGGCCGCCGCGGATTAGCACAATCGAGTGCTCCTGCAGGTTGTGGCCAATGCCGGGTATATAGGTGGTGACTTCAATTCCGTTGGTCAGGCGAACACGCGCAACCTTGCGCAGTGCGGAGTTTGGCTTCTTGGGAGTCTGCGTGTACACGCGGGTGCAAACACCGCGCCGTTGCGGGCATCCCTGCAGCGCCGGGCTGGCGGTCTTGTACCGCGGCGCCGTCCGGCCTTTCCTGACAAGCTGACTAAATGTAGGCAAGAACAATCTCCTTTAATACTCTGCTGCTTGATCCTTTAAAACTTTTCACCCCGACATCACTGTGGGTGCCCCATCCTTGCATAGCAAGGGTGGGATGGAACAATGTCCGTCCCGCAAAAATTCCTGTCATCCCGACCGAAGTCCGCCGTGGCGGACGCAGTGGAGGGACCTGCGTTTCTCTTCCGGTCCACGCAAAAGCCTGCGTTTCACAGATTCCGCCTGCCCCCACACAATGGCGGACTGGCGATTTCCGCACACGCACGATTTCTCGCACAGGGCGGAGTTGCATCCAAATTCTGTAGTCTGACTGAAACAACGACGGTGACCGGCTTATACCGCTTGCCCGCTCCGTTTCGCTGTTCTGCCCCGCATAGCCCGCCAGGGTGGCCGGTGTCGCAGGTGCAAAAGGACGAGTATCGAATCCGCTGTTCCGAAAACTGAAACCGATGCAATCCGCTGTCGACTGCCAGCGGAACTGGACGGAGCCTGCCACAGGCACACTACCGTCGCTCGCCAAACTTCACAAGAATATCAAGGGGTTTGCCGATTGTCAAAAAGTTTGTCTTTTTGTCAAACATCTCAATGGGATGCCAGTAAATTCATTCCGTGAGACACTCTCCGCATGACAAAACTCAACTTCGTGTACGACACCTGGCCCGACGGCTGGCTTTCCGATCAATGTGCGATTTGCGGAATGATCTTTAAAATACAATCTGTCGATTGCCCAGACAGGAACACGGCGAAAGAACGCCTAACCGAAGCTACAAAGAATCACGGTGGATGCAAGCCCGTCACGGTGTCGTGAGCCAAACGGCTGCGTGGGTGTTCAGGTTCGCATTATCCGGATCCACATGAAAATACAACCGGCAACTCAGCCACGCCGCTGTAAGGACCAATGCTAATTGACCACCGATCCTCCGGTAGTTTTCACGATAGAGCAAACGGAGTGGGCCATCGTTCGGGCATCGTTTTCACCCGATGCCTGATGTGAGAGTTCCGGATATAAATTGATCCGCCACGCCTGCCTTTCAATTTCAGGCTTGAAGTCGACCATTAGAAACCAGCGATCCTTATCCGCGATTTTACTTAAAGCTTGTTTGGTTGCTTTTGAAGACATGTCTGGGTCACCAAAGACTATGAGCTTGAGTCCGGCGCATGCTGGGTCAGACTCAAAAGCAGCTGAGAACCTGCCCAGGAAGTCTGCCTCGTCGCCGCGCGCATCGTCCTCACATACCTTGGGTGCTTGTGCTGGGCAGTGCATTTCTGCACCCTGCGCCGCGAAATCACTTGACCACCATTGATCGTAAAGAATCGTCATCGGCTTCGTGCCAGTATCGCGATTGCATGAGACCAGTGAGAACCAAAGAACACATACAATGCCTGCAAGAACAACAAGAGCCACGTTACGCATAATTCCTCTCTGCGGCCCCGTCAAGGCAAGAATACTGCATCAGGCAAAGCAGCAATGCGTGCGTTCTCATTTCTTCACCCGCTTCGACCCGCGCTTTCCGGTGTAGGGATTCACGTTCCCTTTCGCGGAGTAATTGTCTCGCTGGGTATGGTTGGGGGACGTACGAACATGGGCCTTTCGATACTGGCCGCGATGCGTAACGGTGCTTCGAACGTGAACAGTCCGGCCAAACGCATAAGTAGATAGCAGCAGGCAGAAAACAATCAAGAAGTTTTTCATGGCTTCGTATGGCTTATATAGCGCCTAATTCGCTGACGCAATCAAATAATTAACCCGGGTGCTTGACGCAACAATGCGTTCAGAGGCAACGAAATTGTTCTTACGCAGCAGAATCCTCCGAATGTTTGACAAAATGTCACAAATATTGTGATTTATAAGTTACAATCTCCACTGTGATCGAAATTCGCCGCTACGTCACCCTGGCTGGAAAAGATGTTATCGGCGAGTGGCTAGCCAGCCTGAAAGACCGTCGGGCGCGGGCGAAGATTGCCGTCCGAATCGCCCGAGTTGCAACAGGGAACTTCGGCGACTCCAAGCGATTGAGCCACGGCCTGTACGAACTGCGAATCGACTTCGGACCAGGCTACCGCGTGTATTACGGAATGCTGGGTCGCACATGCGTCTTACTCCTGTGCGGTGGTGATAAAGGTAAGCAGTCCGCCGACATTGAACGGGCGCACACATATTGGAACGATTATCTGGAAAGGACCGGCACAGAATGAAAAAGCCAGCCAGCATCTCGCACAACGACGCCCTCATTCGCGAGCTTCGCGACGACCCAAAATTCGCCGCCGAGTACCTTCGCGCCGCTCTCGAAGACGAGGACGATCCGCGAGTGCTTCTCCTTGTCTTGCGGCAGATTGCCGAATCGAGAGGCGGCATTGCAAAGGTAGCGAAGGCCGCTGGAATCGAGCGCGAAAGCCTTTATCGCGCCCTATCGGCCCAGGGCAATCCCCGTCTTTCAACGCTGGTCGCCGTCACCAGGGCCATCGGTCTCAAGCTCACCGTCGAAGCCGCATAATTCACTGTGCAACCTAAGCCCTCTTCCGCTTCGACTCCAAATCCCGCAGCATCAAGCTCCGCAGCAGAGCATTCAGCCGGGACTGATATCCCTCCGGCCCCTGCTGGCGCAGCCACGCCAGAATATCCGCGTCAATCCTCAACGTAATCTGCTTCTTCACCGGGCGATAAAACGGATTCGGCACCGCATTCTGCCAGAATTTCTCCGTCAGCTCCGGCATGTCGGAAAAATCGATGTCACTGTCAGGCATTTTCTTCAACTTCTTAAGATCATCCTGCTTCCCCGCGAGTGCGGCCTTCGCTTCCGCCATGGTTTTTCTAACAATTTTCGGCATACCGTTCTCTCTCCTTCCTCGTGGCCTTTCGCGCTGTAGAGCGGATTTCCTATGGGCATAGTCGAAGCGATCAATCTTCGCGCGGCTTTTTCCCAAGAAAAGCCGCTCATCGTTGAACTTGGATGACTACTGGAATAGGAGATCCGCTCTTAATGATGCGGATGATTTCATCCTCGCCCTGTCCGCGTACCGTATGTCCAACCACCAGTACCGCAATGCCTGCGGCCATGCCGATGCTTCGCCAGCGCGCCTCGCGGTCAACGATACGATCCTGCTCGGCCATGATGTTGGGATCGTCGAACACCTGCACCGCAAGGTCAAAGCTGACACCGTGCTTGCGTCGATTGCTCTCCGCCTTCGCCTCGTCCCACTCGAACAGAATCATGCCTGCCAATATTATAGTGCAGTTTTGTAACTACAGTTTTAGCATCAAGAGATCACGTTCAATTTGCCTCAAGCCCTTGCAGTGCTGAGAGGTCCTAAATAGCAGAGTCAACGTGGCGTTTGACGCCGCACCCTTGGTCGCCAGAGTATTTAAATATGACGGAGGACTCACAATGACGATTCCCTCTGAAACCAGCAGTCGCGTCGCTGGCGTGCTCTATGCGGTAGTAATGGCAGCCGTCATCGTCGCCATAGATGTCGCGTTCTTCCGAAATCGTTTTTGGGAACGCCTGATATCGAACATCGGCATCGTCCTTGTGTTCGCCGCTTTCTACTTGAGATTCCTCAAGCATCCATAGATCGTTCCCGCTTTATATCCAAATCAGTATAATTGTGCGATGAAGCTTGTCCGGATTCGTGACGATTTGCGATGAACAAATCCAAAGCCTACGCGAGCATATGGGACGCCCTGTCCGACACCCCAGAGCAGGCCGCCAACCTGCGCGCCCGTGCGGAGCTCATGCGAAAGATCGCCGCCATCGTGAAGAAAAATCGGTGGACGCAGGCAGAAGCAGCCAAGCGCTGCGGCATTACCCAGCCGCGCATGAACGATCTGCTCCGCGGCCGCGTCTCAAGATTCTCCCTCGACGCGCTGGTCAACATCGCCACCAGCCTCGGCCGCCGAGTTCGCGTTGAAATTGTGGCCGCGTAACGAGCCTTCAGTTTGCCCGCATTCGACTCGGCAGCGCCCATGTTTCACCAGCGCACCGGCTCCCACCAGTTTCTGCCGTTCCACACATTCGCATACAGGTGAAACACGCGATTGCAACCGGTGCATCGCAGGTCGTGCGAAAACGAGTCCGCATTCCCCGGCCATGAAGTACCCAGCATATCCTCCAGCGCGCAATCTCCACGCATCAAGACCAGCTTGCCCTCCCGAATCTTCTCAATCAACAGCCGAATGAAAGTCCGATAATCCTCAGGCGCGTCAAACGTGCGCCGATCCATCAGCTCATCGCACGTTTCGCACACTGTCATTATTTCGCGGGAGCGTCCAATTCCTTCACCAGCCACAGCACCAGGTCATCGTCCACCAGCACCTTGTCGCCGGCCGCCACAGGCAGCCCTCCGGAGGCCATTCCTTTTCCGTCCGGCACATATCCCAGGTGCACGTAGAGCCGCTGCGCCGCACCATACTCCTTGAACAACCCAACACCCACGCCGATCTTTGGACTGTGCACCGCGCGCGCCCGTTCCTCCAGCGCGTGAATCAATTTCGTCGCAACGCCCTGGTTGCGGCAGCGCTCCGCTACCACCAGATCGTTAATCTCCGGAATGTGTGCCTCGCGAAACGGCGCATGCCCTGAAACCCACAGTAGCGAACCGTAGCCCAGAACATCGGTCCCATCCACCACCAGCAATACCAGCCGCTGACCATGCGCATGTTCGACCAAACGCTGATCCCACTTCTTCGCCCCGCCGTGCCAGGCCGCCCCACCGTACGTTTCCGCAATGCGAGGCACATCTTCCGCCCGCAATTCCCGCACTTCAACGTTCATCGCCCCACCTTAATTTGTCGTTTCGACCGCGTCTGACTGGACCGCACATTGCTTTCGCAGCCTCCGCTCGCCGCGTCGCCAACCTCTCCCAATCGCGACCATTGCTCCAGGGAGATCGTTCCTGCCAAGACTACTCCGGCCTTCCACCCTTCTCAAGCGCACCCAAGTATGACCGCACCCGCCCCCGCCAACCCGATTGTCGATAGATCAAATGTGGGCGTATTCTGTCCGCGTGCGCGCATCTTTTCTCGGTTGGAGTCGGATATGAAACTGATTGGTTTTTGTTCGATCGCCGTTGTTCTCGGTTCTATGACGTCACTGGCCCAGGGTTCCGGGCGCAATGGTTCACAACCCGCCGTCGCCAGCGTGATCCCGGGCAGCATCGATTGCCCCGTTGATATGCGTGCGCAATTGGCTCTCGAATCCGGACAGCTGCAGCAAGTCCCCGCTAACAGTCAGCCGAGTCCGGGACCTACCCAGAACCTCCACCTGACGCTGACCAATCCTACCTATTCAGAAATTGTCGGGGTGCGAATCACCGCCTATGGCCTGAACGCCAAAGGCCAGGTCACGCCGGCAGACGCGTCAACCACCAATTCATCCGCGATGCAGAAGAGCTTCGACTTGAAACTGAAGGTCAATCCGAAATCAGTAGGCTCGGTGGATTTGGTGCTGAATGGCTTTACCGCAGTCACGTATCTCAACGTCGATTCCATCCGCTATGCGGGCGGCTCGACCTGGCAACCTGCCGCACAGCGCACCTGCCACGTCGTTCCTAACTCCCTTATGTTGATCGGCAATCGCTAACAGGACCGGCCCCGCCACGCCGTCCGGCCATGCAAAGCGACGCGGCCATCCTGCGCAGAGCCGTGACCGTTATTTCTCCAGGATTCTTTCTTCCCGGGTGGCCCACATCACTCCCGCCACCACCTGCGCGACTCCAATACACCGCGTCAGCGTGGGATGACTTCCCATAAAGCGCATCAAGCCACGCCAGGGTTTCGGCCCCACGTTCCACGCCTGCGCATCTCTGTGCGGCCGCACAATTGCCATCATTCCATCCCCAATCAACGCCATGGCAGTGAAATGTTGCCACCTGCGAGCATTCATGGCACGCTCCTCGTTCCGATTTTCAAATCCTCCAGCTTAGATGCACGTTGCCTATGGATTCACCGTCAAACTGCGCTCCAGGTCAAAGGTAAGGATGCTTTCCGCCGGAATCACCAGATCTTTATTGCCGGTGAAAGCGCTGCCAGCCGCACCGCCTCCGCCACCTACCAGGCCACCAATCAGGGCCCCTTTGCCGCCGCCGGCAAGCCCGCCAATCAG
>JBARFA010000020.1:0-14868 GCA_049796755.1 Acidobacteriaceae bacterium | reverse complement strand
TTTTCACGGCGGCTTTTTTCGCTGGAGCCTTCGTCGCTGCCGGCTTGGCAACCGCACTCGCCGGTTTCGCCGCGGGCTTCGACGGTGCCACGGGAGCCGCGGGCCGCTGGTATTCCACCACGGGAGTCGCTGCAATCACGATGGCATCATCTTCATCGATATGATCTTCATCATCATCCGACGTGATGGAGATGGTCACTTCTTCTTCCTCTTCAAATCCGTCGCTGGCATCCTCGCCAAACTCACTCGTCTCCGCTTCGTACTCACTGTCATCGGACATTCGCTTGAATTGATCGTCGATCATGCTTATCTCCCTTTGCCGTTAGCACTCATGGCCGTATCTTACATCTTCGCCAATAAAGCCGCACCAGCCAATGCAATGCATACCTGCATAAGAATGCTACGAGTTCGCCGGAAACACAAGCGCGAAGTTTGTCCGGCGGTTACCCGCCTGCGAAACGAATGCGCGTCACGCAGCTTTTTTCTTATGATGCTTGCTGGAGGAAGTCTCTACGTGATTTGACGCACTTTTGTGGTGCGTTTTGCTCGCACTCGAAGAATGCCGTTTGGAACTGTGATGAGTGGTGCCCCCGTGCTCATACCGGCTGCGGCGATGATGCCGCACCGGCTCCGACACATAGATGGTTCTACCCACCGGTAGCCGATTTCCGTGTAACCCATTCCAGCGGCGCAACTGGCTGGTGGTCACGCCAAATCGGTCCGCCAGCGTCACCATGGTGTCGCCATGACGCACGCGATAGCGCATATGTACAGACACCGGCGGTGGCGGCACCGGGATCACCAGCGCCTGGTCCGCGTGGATCGAGTCATCCGACTGCAATCCGTTGGCCTCCGCCAACTCCTTTGTGGTTACGTGAAACGATTGAGCGATGCTGGCAAGCGTGTCATCTTGGGTTGCAATGTGGAAGCGCCACGCGCTGCGATGTTCTTCCGGCACCATCGCCAACCGTTGCTGAAACAACTGAGCCGTACCGGGTGGCAGATGCAGGTCGAAGGAGAAATCGCTCGGCGTGCTCATCTGCAACAGGCTGGGATTCAGTTGCTGAATCTCTTCTGTTGTCGTTCCCACCAGGTCCGCCACCAGGCGAAGATTGATGCTGGAATCCGTCGTCACCGTGTCGGATCGCAGCGGAGGATCGACGGGAATATCGGAGAGACCATACTGGCTTGGATTCTTCGCCATGATCGCCGCCGCCAGAATGATTGGCACATAATTCTTTGTTTCCGCGGGCAGCACGTTGCGCTGATACAGTTCCCAGAAATCCGCATAACCGGTTCGCTGTACGGCTCGCTGCACCTTGCCCGGGCCCCAGTTGTAGGCTGCGAAAGCCAGATACCAGTCGCCGAACTGCTCGTGCAACTCTTTGATGTAGCGGGCATAGGCAAGCGTCGATTTCTCCGGGTCAAATCGTTCATCTACCCAGGCATTGCGCACCAATCCATAATCGCCGTAAGGCATAAACTGCCACATGCCGCCCGCTCCGCTGCGCGCGTTCACCGCTCGCGGCCTGAACCCGGATTCCGCGAAAGCAAGGTAAATCAAATCTTTCGGCAAGCCGGCGTTAGTCAGCACCTGCTCCACCATGGCGCGATACGGCCCCTCCCGCGCCAGCGAGTTTTCAATCGTGTTATGACCTTTTTTGGTATTGGTGAAGTAGTTAATATAGCTCGCGACATAGTCATTCACCACCAGCGGAAGATCGGAATGTGTCACCTTCAAATCTGCCTGCGCTCGCGCCAACAGATTCGGGTCGACTGGAAAGGTCACGTCATTGGCCACGCCGACGGGTGTCTCTTCCTGCTGGCTGAATCCGTTGCTCTGCTGCAGCGAATCGAGTTCGAGCGCGTTGATGGCGTCAACCCGCTGGTTAAACGCATCGTTCAGCACGCTGTCGGTCTTCAGGTCGCGGCCGCTGGTCAGAAAAATATCGACCGCGCGATCGAAATCTTCGCGCGCCGGCTGATATTCACCGGCTTGATACAGTGACATTCCCGTGTCGTAGGCCTGTTTGGAGGCGGCAATCAGCGTCTGGTCCTGCTGCGTGCGATCTTCAGGCGTCGCAGCCGGCTTTGCCGCGCTGGAGGTCTTCTCTGGCGTCTGTGCTGTTGTTCCGTCGCTCAGTGTCGGCGCGGTCGCATGCGAAGATGCGCTTGCGGATGCACCCGGCTGTTGCGCCGGACATCCACACAGCAGGAGCAGTACGCCGCTCGCAATCGGGAGGAGCAAATATTTCATCAAAGGCAGTCAGGGACGTTCGATTCCCATTGTATGGCCTTGAATGGCCGTTTCAACGCAAGAGCGTCAATCCGCTTCAATCGGTATCCTCCCGCGGCAACCCGCAGGAGCGGAGCACAACTTCAACCACCGAAAAGGTTCTGCCTATCTGCGCAACGTACAGCACGCAAGTCGATCAAAATGAGAGCATCTCGACCTTGCCGCCTGGACGAGCTGCCCCGGCATCAGGTTGGAATTCTGTCTGTCGATTCCTTCGCTTCAGCCGCGGCCCGCGCGGCTGCGCCACGCCGTTTCATTTTCCGTACATACAAGAACGTCCAGAGCGCCAGGGCCCCCATCGTTCCGTAGCCTAAGAATGGGCTCGCGATCAGATAATTTCGGATCGTCATGTGGAAGACCAGCAGGCAGGCGAGCAAGGTTTGGGCGAGCAATCCGAATCCCCACACCAGAGTCATGACAGTCATGCCCCGACGAAAGGATTGAAACTTGCGTAGCTCCTCGAACTTGTCCGCCTCAGATCGAGATTCTCGTAGTTTAGACGCGCGGGCGAGTTGATAGATCAGCGGCCGTCCAATGGCAGCCGATCCCAGAAAAGCCAGGCCAATCAGTCCGGTAACGAGATTCTCCCGCAATTGCAGGAACCGCACCGAGCCTCCACCCAGAAATGCAAGCAGCGACAGCACAATGCCCGCAATCACCAGCAGCGACAGCGCATCGATTCGTCGCTTCCGCGCGAACTCGACCACACTCCACAGGATCGGCGGTATAGACGCGGCCATTAAGGCGTGAGCCGCACCAATCTTCGCCTCCGCTTGAACGTAGATCAGGTAAGGAAGAACGAAGTTGACAAGTATTTCGACGCCCGTGTTTACGGCTGCCTTGCGACTCAGGCCCATCCCGTTTGCCTCCTTCAAATCTTCCCTTCCCCAGATGGTAAACTCAGCTGAAGAGGCTCGCTTCCAATCGCCATTGCAACTGGAGCGTGGAATCTTTCTTTTCTGCCAGTCGGCTTTCCTTCATGGATCGAGAACACATCCGCAATTTCGCCATCATTGCCCATATCGACCATGGCAAATCCACGCTTTCTGATCGCCTGCTGGAACTGACCGGCTCGCTGACCGCGCGCGAAATGCAGGCGCAGGTACTGGATGCCATGGATCTGGAGCGCGAACGCGGCATCACCATCAAGGCCCACGCCGTCCGCATGGCGTACAAAGCGGAGAATGGCGAAACCTACCAGCTGAATCTGATCGACACTCCCGGCCACGTCGATTTTTCCTATGAAGTTTCGCGCTCGCTTGCTTCCTGCGAAGGCGCGCTGCTGGTGGTCGACGCGACGCAGGGCGTGGAGGCGCAGACGTTAGCCAACGCGCACATCGCCATCAACAACGGTCTCGACATTATCCCCATCATCAACAAGATTGATTTGCCCAGCGCCGACGTGGAACGCAGCAAGGAAATGATTGAGCAGACCATCGGACTCGACGCAACCGATGCGCTGCCCATCAGCGCCAAGACCGGCCTCGGTGTGGAAGCTGTGTTGGAAGCCGTCGTGCATCGCCTGCCTCCGCCCACTGGTGATGCGGAAGCTCCCTTGCAGGCGCTCATCTTCGATTCCTGGTTCGACTCCTATCGTGGCGTCATTGTGCTGACACGTGTCATCAATGGACGATTGAAGCGCGGAGAAAAAATTCGCCTCATGTCGAACGGCCGAACGTTTGAAGTGGAATCCATTGGCGTTCAAACGCCCAAGCCGGTTGCGGTGCAGGAACTGTCCGCTGGCGAAGTCGGCTTCTTTGTCGCCACCATCAAAAACGTAGCCGACGCCAAGATCGGCGACACCATCACTCACGACGCCAACCCCAGCCCGACCCCGCTCCCTGGCTTTGAAGACATCAAGCCGATGGTGTTCGCGGGTCTTTACACCGTGGATGCGCACGAGCACACCCTGTTGCGCGAGGCTCTTGAAAAACTGCGCCTCAATGATTCTTCTTTTTTCTTCGAGCCGGAAAGTTCGGTTGCCCTTGGATTTGGTTTTCGCTGCGGCTTTCTCGGATTGCTGCACATGGAAATTATTCAGGAGCGGCTGGAACGCGAATTTAATTTGGATCTGATCACCACGGCGCCGGGCGTGCGCTATCGCATCACGCTCACTGACGGCAGTGTCGTTGAAGTCGACAACCCGTCGCGCTGGCCAAATCCCACCAACATCGAAAGAATTCAGGAGCCGGTCATCACCGCTACCATTCTGACCAACGAAGAGTACGTCGGCGGCATCCTGAAGCTGGTGGAAGACAAACGCGGTCGCCAGAAGAATTTTGAGTATGTCAGCCCCACCCGCGTGATGCTGACCTATGAGTTGCCGCTCAACGAGATCGTGCTCGATTTCTACGATCGACTCAAATCCATCTCTCGCGGCTACGCTTCGCTCGATTATTACTTGTCCGACACCTGGGACTCACCCATGGTCAAGCTCGACATCCTCGTCTCCGGCGAACCGGTCGATGCGCTGTCGATCATCGTGCATCAGGAGTTCGCGTATGAGCGCGGGCGAGCCCTGGTTTCGAAAATGCGCGAGCTGATCCCGCGACAAATGTTTGAGGTGGCCATTCAGGCTGCCATTGGGGCGAAAGTGATTGCCCGCGAGACCGTCGCTGCGTTGCGAAAAAATGTTCTCGCCAAATGTTACGGCGGCGACATCTCCCGCAAACGCAAATTGCTGGAGAAGCAAAAAGAGGGCAAGAAGCGAATGAAGCGGATCGGGCGCGTGGACATCCCGCAGGAGGCTTTCCTGGCGGTTCTCAGGATCGGCGAAGACTCGTAAAAGCCCGTAAAATCAGCCTGGAATTCACGTACCCTTCACGGCACACTGTGGAAAGCTAAAAGGGTGCACTTTAGTTTTCCATAAGATTAAAAATCTTGTTGACATTGGTTTAGCCAACAAAATCAATCACTTAAGTCCTGCCGACGCGGCAAATCCTGGCCCTCGGACCGCCGAAGTTTCGGCGACTTTCCCAAAGTCGAATTTCCCACAATTTTTTCCACAAGAAAAGGGCGGCCTGCCAAAAATCGGCAGGAACCGCCCTAATGTGTTGCAATCAGTTGCCGTCTGATCTATCTATCGGCAGCTAATCACAAAGCTTTAATGTGCCGCGGGCGTCGTGCGGTGGTGTGTCGCCGCAGGCGTGGTGGAGCTTGCTGCCGGAGCTGGTACGCCCGACTTCTGGTTGTATTCCTGCACCACGGCTTCGCTGATGTCGGCGGCCTTGCTCGCCCACACCACAGGCGTTTGCTGCGTGCTCATATCAAACACGGCACCATAGCCATTCGCCTTGCAATAATCCTGCAGCACCGCATAAAACTTCTGCGCGATTCCCTGGTAGGCTTCCGACATCGCCTGCTGAAAGTCAGATTGCGCGTCCTGGGCTTCCCGCTGCAAAGACTTTTCCTTGTCGTCGATGGTGCGCAGCCGCGTCGCCCGCTCGTCCGGGCTCAACGTGCTGCCATCGGCCTGCAATTGCTTCTTGAGGGCGTCAATTTGATCGCTCAAGCCCTTCAACTCGGTTTGCTTGGGCTGGAACCTCTGCTGGATCTTCGCGAATGCCGCGCGTCCTTCATTGGTGGCAGCGACCGCAGGCTGAAACGCAATCACGGCAATCTTAGTGGCGCCGGTCGGGGCGACCGCAGCGGATGCGGGTGCAGGTGCGGATGGAGGTTGGCTGGTCTGCGCGCCGGCGCCGACAGTGAAGGTCGCTGCCAGTGCGGCAACCACGAATAAAGAACGCTTCATAATGATTTGGAACTCCTTTGACTTCCACTCGGTGTCCACCTTTCAGGTGGAGCAAGATTTGGAACTTTCATCATCTTTCAAGGTTGGCGGCTTGTCTGTGACAACCAGGAACCTTTCCCTTGTTGCGACGCAGACAAGCGTGACCGAATCTCATCGTGCAATCAATTGCAAATTCCTTCTGTGCAGCTATTCCTTCAGGAAAGGTTGCGCGCATTTTTCCTCCGCGCTACACCTGTCTCGCCAGAATCTGCCGAGGGGGAAATCCATAACATTTCGGCTAAGAAGTGATCTGGAAGGATTATAGGAGCGCTGAAAATCTTCCGTCAAACCACTGCTTGGCCCTCTTTTACGCCTTCAAGCCATTCCGGCCCAGCGATATTGCTGCCGCAACCACTCCTGCCGTGCCCCAATTCAGATCGATTCCAAAAACTCCTCTACTCCTCAACTTAGAAGGATGTGCTTACACTCACGCGCAGCGTCTTGCGAGGTTCCCATAAAAAGTATTTTGAGCCGTAATTCGCGCGAGCTTCTTGATAGGTGAAAGTTCCCGCCTCACCCTGAGGAAACTGATCGCGGGTAAACAGAATGTTCGAACCCTGTATCTGGTGTAAGCGGTTGGGGTTGAACGCGAAATACACGCGTACCGGCGCATTGATGATCGGCAGCATGGCAGTGATCTGCGGCCCAACGGACGTACGAGGAACAATGTTGGTTCCCGGAATGGCGCCCAACCGGCTCGGGAACGGTCCGAATGTTGACCACGGGACACCACCTTGGCAGGTTCCGTTGACCAACACCGGACAACCATACAGTGAGCCATCCAGGTTCGCCTTGGCCTGCTGATTCAACAGCAGCTGGTTATGATTCAGCGCCATATCCAGTCCAAAGTCGACGAAGAACGAAAAGTCCACCGGGCCGCCGATAGGAATGCGGTATTCGATGTTGTTCGTAATTTGCGTATCGCCGCCGATTGAAGCCACCGAATACACCGGCAACGGTATCTGGACCGGGCCCAGTGTCGGATTGGTTGGATCTCTCGGGACGAGGCTTCCGTCCGCATTGGTGAGGTTGTAAAGCACCTTGGTGGGAACGAAAGAATACGGCGTCGCCGAGCGAACATCGAAGCCACGAATGTCGTTTTCACCGCCAGCAAAGAACCGGTCAAAGGGTGAAGCCACTAGTCCCGCGATCCCTTGGATATAGGACACCTGGATGCGATACGCGAAAATGTTGTGCCCTTCAGGATTGAAGTGGAACTTCGAAATCGGCTTGAAGAACTTGTATTCCACCAGCGGCGTAATGGAGCTGACATTGCCGCCCAGTCCCGACGCCTGCAGAACAACGTTGAGGCTTTGACCGTTGCGCGGCCGATAAGGATTGCCGACCGTGCTGTAGCTGTAGCTCAGGGAAATCTGGCTGGTCACAATTCCGTTCAGCGCGCTTCTGCCCGTTGTTCCATGGCGGAAGTTCAAATACTGAAACAGGTTCGTGGTCGCCGGGCTGAAGGCCTGGATGTTCGAACGGCTCAGGCTGTAGGTAGCGCCGATGCGCTTGAAGGTCCGCGGAATCGGATAGCTCGCCGACAGGCTTAATCCCGTCTTGGTCTGGTTGTAATTCTGCACAAAGGATTGCTGCGCAGTATCGAAGTTTTGGCTCTTCCCGGTCAGCGACAAAGGATTCTTGAACGCGTTGTACTGCGATTTCTGCGTCGTTAGCTGAAATCCCAGAGAAAGCGGATGGTTCCTCACATACGGAATCGTCATGCCGAACGTGATGTTGCGCTGCAGATCGCCCAAGGCCGCCTGCAAGGTCAGCGATTCACCCAGTCCAAGGAAGTTGTTGGTCTGATAATTCAAGCCGACAAACGCACCCGACAGGCCGCTGAAGCCTCCATTCAATCCGATGGAGTTCTTGCCCTTTTCCTTCACGTTCAGCAGCAGGTTCACGGTGCCGTTATCGGCATCCTGCTGCGTCTCAGAATCCTGGTCCACCTTCAGCGGACTGAAGTAGTTTAGCTGGTTCAGGCGTAACAAACTCAGCTCCCACAGATGGCTGTTGTAGACCTGGCCTTCTTCCAGCAGCAGCTCGCGTCGAATGACGCTGTCGCGCGTGGTGGTGTTGCCGCGGAACTCGATCCGCGAAACGTAGTAGGGCTTGCCTTCGTCGATGTCGATGTTCAGATACACCAGCTTCTTGGGCTCATCGATGCGCGGGGTCGGTACTGCAGTGAAGTTGATATACCCCAGTTGACCGTAGGCCTTCCGCATGTTCTCCAGGCCCTTGCCAATCAGCGATGTGTTTAAGATCTGTCCGTCTTTAAGCTTGAAGAGCGAGCGCAACGCCTTCTGATTCGTCACTCGCTTGTTTCCGGTAAACGTGATCCCGCCCAGGCGGTACTGTTCGCCTTCCTCGACCGGGATGGTGATATCGATCGCTTTACCCTTCCGCGAATGAATCAGCGGAATATAGAGTCCACCCTGGTTGCGAATGTGGGTAAGCGGCGTGTCCACGTTGGCTCGGAAAAATCCACGATCGCGATACGCCGCGCGCACCCGCTCCGTATCCTCTTCCAGCTTGCTTTCATCGTAGGTGCGAGCGAACAGATTCTCCAGGATAATGGAATGCGGAATGCCGATCGGCTTCAGGTTCTTCATGGAGGCCCGCAACGTGCGGCTGGAAACGTTCTTGTTGCCTTCAAACTTGATGTGGCCCACTTTAACGGTCGGGCCTTCCTTCACGTTGAAGTTCACCGACACTGACGCCGGAGGAATTGTCTTGATGACGGTGTGGACCGTCGCAAACTGGTGTCCGTGCTCTGCCAGCAATTCCTTCAGCACGGTTTCCGCCAGCTTAATCTTGGTCGGGTCATACTGACTGTCGACCGACAGCGGCACCTTCTCCTTCTTGTACCGATCCAGCACATCGGAGACAGAGACCGAGCTGAGTCCCTTATACGTAATGTCTCGAATCGTGGGACGCTCGCGAACGATGATGGTCAGAATTACGCCCTTTGGGGTCGTCTCGCGGTTGATCTGGACATTCTCAAAATATCCCGTATTCCAAAGTGAATTGAAATCGCGTTCCACGGTGGCGGAATCGTAGGGATCTCCCACGTGCGAGAAGATGCGCGCCAGGATCGTTTCCTTGGGGATTCGACGATTGCCGATTACGCGGATTTCGCTGATGATGCTGCCCTGCGGAGTGCTGGCTTCGCTGGCAGGCGCGATGTTTTGTAAGGGGGACTGGGACTGGGCCCGGGCGTTCAAGCCTATGCCAAGAAATATAAGCACCGCCGCAAGGACTTGGACAGTCCGGCGGTTCCACAGGCGCACGCTCGTGGTCGGTTGGTTTGGGACATGAAAGCCCCCTACACTCGCGGGAAAAATATGCACACCCTCACTGCCAAAAATCGATTCCAGAGGAAAACACGATTATACGGGAGATGACCGTTCGATCCTAGCGACCGCACTTCCGCCCTGGCTCATTTTTCGTTGTGGAACGCGATCGATCTGCGCTCCGGACTGCAAAAACATTTCAGACCAGCTAGCTTTCCAACTGGGCCTCAATGACAAATTCTTCTGTCGCGCGATCCCACCACACACGCAACACATTCGGCTTGCAGCACACCTGGCAATCTTCTACGTACTGCTGGCGGCTGCCGCCCGACTCATCCACGACCGTCTCGTTCCATTCTCCAGATCCAGCACACTGAAACCCCGCCGCATCCGCCATGATCACGGCCTTCCCGGCAACTCGCCTCCGCGGTGATCTGGTCGCGCTCGGCGCACTTCCACCAGCGTGGAGTAAAACGTCGGTCCTCCACCCAAATCAGTCAGCATCTCACTTGTCAGCGAGTTGACGCCTTGCCCGTCATGAGTGAGCTTGTTCCATCCTAAACGGGAAGCGGCCACTCCGGCAGGCACAGTTGCTCCCACTTTGGCCCGCAGCGGAATTTTTCCACGTTCGTTGAACACCTCTACATCGTCTCCGTCCACAATTCCGCGAGCCTGTGCATCCTCCGGATGCATCTCCAGCACGCCAAAATGCGCCGCCTCCATGGCTTGATGGGCTGGCAATCCCGCGAATGTCGAGTTCATGAAGTTATCGTTCTTGCGCGGCAGCAGCTCCAGCGGAAACTTCCTCGCCAGCGGCGAGTGTCGCGATTCATCGGCGGCAACATACCCCGGCAGCGGATCGTATCCCTGCGCTGCCAGCGTCTCGGAATAGAACTCCGCCTTGCCGGAGGGAGTGCGAAACCATTCCTCCGACACAAACGGTTGGAACACGCCGCCATTTTGCTCCTGGGGAAATTTCAACCGGATCGAATGCTGCGCTTCCAATTGCTCGCGCGTGATTCCCTGCAGCCAGGGAGCGTTCGTTCCGCTTAGGGCCTGGTCGATCATGTCTTCCTCGCTGTCGCTGAAACACGATTCCGTGAAGCCCATACGCTCAGCCAGCTGGCGAAATAGCGTCACATTCGATCGCGCCTCACCCAGCGGTGCAATTGCTGGCTCGGAAAGTTGTACGTAGTAGTGGCCGTAGGTACCCTGAAAATCCTTGTGTTCGAAAAATGTCGTGGCTGGCAATACGATGTCGGCGTAATCGGTTGTGTCGGTGAACAGTTGCTCATGCACCACAGTGAACAAATCCTCACGCCGTAGTCCTTGCAAGACCGCCTTCTGATTCGGTGCAATCACGGCTGGGTTGGAGTTGTACACGACCATCGCCTGCACTGGTGGACCGCCGAGTTCCGTCAGCGCATGTCCCAGGCGGCTCATGTTCACGATGCGTCCAGCTCGTCCGATCGGGCTCGCTTCTGCCAGCTCCGGCCGCTCCAGCGCCTGCTTGTTGAACTGAAAGGCTCCACTGGTCGAAAGCTGCAGCCCTCCGCCCAGATGTTTCCAAGCGCCGGTCAAACATGGCAGCATGGCGATGGCGCGCGCCGCCGCCCCGCCATTTTGCCCCCGCTGCACTCCATAATTCAGGCGGATCACCGACGGCGTGGCAGTCGCGTATTCCCGTGCCAGCCGCACAATGTCTTCTGTCGGCAGACCCGTCACCTCCGCCACACGCGCCGGCGGATATTCCTTTGCACGGACGCGCAGCGGCTCAAAGCCATGCGTCAAACGCGCGACATAGTCCGCGTCATACAAGTTTTCTTCGATCAGCACATGCATCATGCCCAGCGCCAGCGCCGAGTCCGTTCCGGGTCGAATCTGCAGATGCCAGTCGGCGGCCTGCGCGGTGCGCGTCGTATACGGATCAATCACGATCAGCCGCGCCCCGTTTTGCCGCGCCTCCTGGACAAACGGCCACAAATGCACATTGTTGCCGAGAATATTCGCGCCCCACGCCAGGATGGTGCGGGCATGGCGAAAGTGTTCGGTGTCGGTGCCCAGCTTGGCTCCATAGACGGCCATCAAGGCTTCGCCACCAGCGGCCGAACAGATTGTGCGATCGAGCCTTGACGCTCCCAGTCGGGAAAAAAAGCGCCGGTCCATCGATCCGAACCCAAGCACTGCCATGTTTCCAGCATAGGAATACGGGAGGATGGCTTCCGGTCCGAATGTTGTAGAGACGTCCTGCAGGCGCGCCGCAATTGTGTCCAGCGCCTCATCCCAGGAGATGCGCTCAAAAACCTCTGTCTGCTTTCCCGGCGGGATCGGTCCCTTCGCAACACCAGAACGGCGACGCATGGGATACAGCACCCGCTCCGGGGAGTAGACCAGGTCAAGATACTTTGTCACCTTGGCGCAAAGAAATCCCCGAGTGACTGGATGATCTGGATTGCCCCGGATTCTTGTCGCACGACCGTCCGGGTTCACCGAAATATGCACGCTGCATGAGTCCGGGCAGTCCAATGGGCAAACCGCATGCACAACTTTCAGGGAATCCATACTGGCATTTTAGGCTAGACGGTAGGGTCTGGGGTACAGGGCTCAGAGAACTGAATCATCGGCGTTTGGACCAGTCATTCACGCTCAGCGCACGGAACCTGTTCCCTACTCCCTGCTCCCTGTGTTCCTGTTTTTGTCAGACCTGCATCACTTCTTTTTCCTTCGCCTTGCAGAGCTCTTCCATGCGCTTGATCTCTTCATCCGTCAGCTTCTGCATTTCTTCCAGCGACCGCTTCTCTTCGTCTTCTGAGATTTTTTTGTCCTTCGTCGCCTTCTTCAGAGAATCGTTGCCGTCGCGGCGAATATTTCGCACCGCCGTGCGATGATCTTCCAGAATCTTGTTCAGATGTTTCACCACTTCTTTGCGCCGCTCTTCTGTCATCGGCGGCACTGGAACGCGCACCACTTTGCCATCATTCTGCGGATTGAAACCCTGGCTGCCGGCGCGCAGCGCTTTCTCCACTTCAACGATAAGGCTGGTGTCGTACGGTTGAATCAGCAGCAGTTGCGGCTCGGGCGCGCTGATCTGGCCTACCTGGTTCAATGGCATCTCTGTCCCGTACGCCAGCACCTTCACCTGGTCCAGCATGTGCACACTGGCGCGTCCTGTGCGGATGGATGCCAGGTTGGTGCGAAAATCCTCAACCGCTTTGTCCATCCGAGCCCTGAGCAGTTGGTACGTTTCTTTCAGCGCCGGAATACCGGCCATTGCTGATCCAGCCATGATGTTTTTTCCTCCCTGCAACACGATATTGTAACCAAGCAGATAGGACTCTGCTTCTCGAAACAGGTACGGCGACCTGCAGTTTGGCCCGCGCGGCCCTGCAATGCAGTCAAGTTCCTGCGGTTTGCATCTCAATTGCCGAGTCAGTCTTAAAATTGCTGGCATCGAAAACGCGTTCAACCAGTTAGAATAAAATTGTCGTGAGTGACCTCTTTTCCGCTGATTCTTCTATGCATACCTGCCCCGTTTGCACCGTGCCGCTGAGCCTTCGTCGCTCCTTCTTTATGGCGGGATGGAGAGGGTTTTTCCGCTGCCCGTCCTGTCGCGGACATTTGCAGATCCACGGTCGCGTGCTTCCTATTGCGACGGCATTTCTGGTGGCGATTGGGTTCCTGGTGCTCGACTTCAGCGGCAGAACTGACGTCAACTTCACAACCCTCTGGTGGGACGCCTTCCAGATCGGCTCGGTGCTGTTTGTTTTGTTTGTGATGTTGGGCTGGTTGTTGCGGGTGGATCGTCGTCAGCCAACTCGCAAATTTGTGCCCTGATTGGGAAGCGTTCCAGCAAGGCAGCGCTGATTAAGCCAGTACCTTAAGGCCGGTTGAAGCGGCCTGTTCATGCGCGTGATAAGAAGATCGCACCAGCGGTCCTGATTCGACATGCCGAAAGCCCATCCGCATGGCTTCCTCTTTCATCCATGCGAATTCCTGCGGCGTGTATGTCCGTGCCATTGGCAGATGGTCTTTCGAGGGACGCAAATACTGCCCGATGGTCAGAATGTCGGTCCCGACGCGCGCCAGGTCGCGAAACACGTCCAGCAGCTCGTGTATCTCTTCGCCCAGCCCAACCATCACGCCCGACTTCGTCACCAGCTTCGGATTCACTTCCTTGGCATACTCCAGCAGTCGCAGCGTTCGCTCATACCGCGCCCCGGACCGGACCACACGATACAGGCGCGGCACGCTTTCCGTGTTGTGATTTAACACTTCAGGAGCAGCATCGACCACGATGCGAATCGCATCTTCCTTGCCTTGAAAGTCCGGGATCAGCACTTCCACCTGGCAGGCGGGAGCTTGTCGGCGAATTTCGTCAATCACCATGGCAAAGGCGCGCGCGCCGCCGGTAATATCGTCATCGCGATTCACGCTGGTGATGACGGCATGCTTCAAACCTAAAGCCGCCACCGCTTCCGCCACCCGCCGCGGCTCGTCATAATCGATCGCCTCCGGGCGCCCCTTGGGCACGGCGCAGAAGCCGCACCGGCGCGTGCACAGGTTGCCCAGCATCATAAATGTGGCTGTCTTGTGGTTCCAGCATTCGCCGATATTGGGGCAATGCGCCGACTCACAGACCGTGTTCAGGTTCAGGCTGCGGGCCAGCTTCTTCAGGTCGTGGAAGACTTCGCCCATCGGCGCGCGCGCCTTCAGCCACTCCGGCCTGGGCTGCGGCCGCTTGGGGAAAATATCGATTTGGATCAGTTCAGGAGCGGTCGCCATTGGGTGAATGTGCTGCGGATGCCACTCTTTATTGTACCTGCGAAGAAGCTGCGCCTGAGTTACTCGGCGCAGCTGTCACTGCGGAGTCTTCCGCCTTGGGCTCACTATCCGTAGGCGAAATTCGCCAGATCGTCACATAATTCTTGCCCGTCCAGACAATGTGCGACGGCGGCAGAGAAATATATCCCGCAGGCGCCAACGGCAGCCGTGAATAGACCTCGACGCCCGTGATCATCCACTGCGGCTTTCCGTCCGGTGCTGCCATCCACGGCTCGCAGGTATATTTCGTGCTTTCCAAAAAGAGATGACCGCAATACGTATCCTTGCCCCATTGATCGAACGGCACTGTCGGACCCGCAAATCCATCAATATTGTCCCTGCGAATAAATTCGCCGATCCCTTTTTGCGCCAATTCAGTTTGGAACTCGCGATCGGCCATCAACCCATCCAATGGCACCACCGCGGCGTCGGTAAAGTACGCCATTCCACCCGGCTGATCGTAGGCCAGCAGTCGGGACATATGATCGTCGTCCAGCACCTGTCGCAACGCGGGAATTGTAGTCTCTTCCGCAACCTGCTCGCGACTATGTTTCCAGCCCATCTTGTACCAAAGCAGCGCGGAAAACGCGATCGCCAGCAGGATGCCAGCGGAGTGCAGCTTCGCCGCCACAGACGGTCGCCGCATCGACTGGCCCTCCGTCGCA
>JBARFA010000019.1:0-6148 GCA_049796755.1 Acidobacteriaceae bacterium | reverse complement strand
CCGCCTGACTGACAAAATTCTCGGACGCAATCATCTCTAGGCCTTCATGCTGGCGCTGAACTTCATGCTGCACGGCGGCGGAAATTTCGGGGTCGGACTGGGCGAGCGAGAGGGGCATGCGGTTGGTGGCCATACTGAAATTCTAACCTACCCGGATGGGTGGATATTGGGCCATCAAATCGCTGGAAAAGTTCCGCTTCTTCGGCCACGCACTGCGGCTTTAGCGTCAAGTGAGCTACAATGTAGCTCGTGAAGAAACATGGAACAGCCAACACCGTGGTGCGGGCAAGGATCAACGAAAAAGTAAAAAATCAAGCCGCCGCCGTTTTGGAGACGATGGGACTGACGGTGTCCGATGCCTTTCGGCTCCTGCTGGTCAAGGTCGCTTCGGAAAAGACCCTTCCCTTTGAGATTCGTACTCCGAACGCCGCCACTGTCACGGCGATGAAGGCGGGAAAACGAGGCGAAGTCGCAAAATTCAAGACCGTCAAAGAGTTGATGGCGGACCTGAATGAGGACGATTGAGCGAACGTCCGCTTTCAAGAAGGACTACAAACGGGTGAAGGCCACTTCCCGGCACAAAAACATCGAGACGCTGCTGGAAGAGATTTTGGGATTGCTGGTGGTCGATCGAGCCTTACCGGAAAAGCATTCCGATCATGGTCTGGCGGGTGAGTGGAACGATCACAGGGAATGCCACCTGAAACCCGATCTTCTATTGATCTACGCGAAACCCGATGTGGAAACGCTGCGTCTTGTCCGGCTTGGTTCGCACAGCGATCTTTTCTAAGCAGGCTCGCTCAATTCTTCTAATCCTGATTGATAGTTTCCGTGATGAAATAGAGATCTCGGTTGTGAGATGACCGCGATGGCTGCGAGATTTCGGCTCGGGGTGACAATGCTCAGGCATCCATCCGCGCTAGGCTGGGCGCGGATGGATCGAGCGGGCAGGATTAGCTCCAGTGGCCGGGAACCCAGACATAACCGCGGTGGGTGTAGCGCCAGTGACCCGGAATCCAGCGGGCATAGCCACGTGGCGGGGCGGCGTACCGGCCTGGAATCCAGACATAGCGACGTCCATCCCAGCGATAATATCCGGCCTGCCACACCCATCCGCGATGCATGGGAGCGGGGACGATCTCTCGCGGCGCGGGTGGAGGCGGCCCGATGTGGACATACACCTGGGCCGAGGCCATCAAACTCGATGCAAGTATGGCGGTGGATACGAGGACAAGAAGCCGTTTTTTCATCATTCCTCCAGTTCATGATTGTCAGGTTTCATGCGATTCGCGATGGAGCTACGAATCCGTGCAAGGTACGACCGCGCACGAATTTTTGAACACAGAAGGATAAGAACAGTTGCGCTGTCTTGCGGGTTTTCAAATTTTGGGGCGAGGAAAAAGAGAAAGTGAAGCGGGCGGCTGGAAATGGGGAGGTTCTAGAACCGGTCTCATTGCCTGGATTCACAACTTCCGCCGCATCGTCACCCACGGGAATACCACATCGAGAACTTCTTCGACTTCGTCCACCTTGCCTGCCTACACTTGCTGCTCAGACATTTGTGAGACCAGTTCTAGAGCCTCCTTATGCTCTACAATTATCCCGTACAGGATTTTGAGTTGGCCGGATGGACTTTCCGTATGGCGTTTGATTGGCATGCCGATTGGAAGCGCCCCTCCCTTTGGGCATTGGGCTCCGGAGTGGGGATCACGATATTTTTGAGTCGTGCTCTCGTCCATTGGTGCAGTCGGGCCTTCTCCAAAAAATCTCCCAAAGTTATCTGAACTGGAACCCCCGTTTTGGCGGCCCTATTAGAGCGAGTGTGCTCCCCGCCGCCGCCCGACGGAGCAATGCAGCTCTCATATCTATCGGTCCGCTGCTTCGAGGGGAACTGTGAGACCCGCTTCGATGTCGGGTCTCATGCGAGACATTTCCGGGTTCGGCGAATTTATGAGACCAGTTCTAACCGACGTGCATGGCTTGATATTGGGCCATCAACTCGCGCGCGATGTCTTCGTTTTTCCGCTCCACCATGCCGGGAATGCGGAACAGATCGATCAGCATCCAAAAACCGAAACCGCCGAACGTGAGCCAGTAGATTAACTGAATGCCGATGCGGCCCAGGTAGAGGTAGTGGAAGCCGAAGAAGAACCAGAAGAAGTAGGCAAAGAGGCCGGACTTTTTGCGGACTTCATAGTCGCGCAGGACGAGCGATTGCGTGTTGGCAGGAAGAGTTTGAAAGATCCCTTGCAAGGCATATGGAATGGACATGGATTTTCCTTAGAATTGCGAGGTTAATCGCCGGCACTTGCGAATTAAAGGGGTCAGTTGTCGGCGCGTGAACGGTCGCGTTGTATCTGGATAATTTGATAAATACTTTTCGCATGATTGACGTCGAAAAAAGCCAGACGG
Organism: Acidobacteriaceae bacterium; assembly: GCA_049796755.1. Classification (GTDB taxonomy): domain Bacteria; phylum Acidobacteriota; class Terriglobia; order Terriglobales; family Acidobacteriaceae; genus JAKAAZ01. The sequence continues at coordinate 3,736 of JBARFA010000019.1, read as the reverse complement.
GAAAGATCGATGTCCTTTATAAGAGAGACCTGCCGCCGACCACCAAATGAATTCCAACTCCTATCGGTTTCTGGTTCCGGCGCAAACTCGATTGTTCCCACCCCATCCGATCTAGTAGTTAAGGTCACAGACGTGAGGTTCTTTAGATAGCCATCCGAAAGCCTCCTGTTCCGGGTGGTTCCTAACACCAAGACTCGCTTGTTTGTTACGCCATAGAATGTTCGAGCTTTTCTCCATGCTACGTAGAGGAACCGTCCCCAAATCAAGTATTGACCAACGAGTACAAAGGGTATGCCCCATAGACTCATGAAGTTCATCGCGCTGGTGTGGTGCGTTGGATGCGGCTGATCGAAATGACCTGACACGCCATACTCCCAAAAAAGAGCAAATCCTCCCCAGAGGAAACTAAATGGAATCATCATCCAGTCGGTGCGATGAAATACAACGCGGCGCGATGGCTGACCAGCCCACAGCAAGGACTCCCCCGATAACAATTCAGACTGCAATTCAAGTTGAGCATCCGCGGAAGTGACTCCGATAGATGTGATCATTCATCACCTGGAATGTTTGGATTAGTGTCGAGCCTAGGGTAATGTGCGGCCCGGGGTTCGTCTACAGTTTGTTTACGCTTACTGCGAGATGAGTTCTTTCTCGGTGCGTAGCTTCGAGGGCTGTACGACACCTTCTGCTGCGAGGGTTTTGAAGGCGTTGTAGACGAAGGAACCTAGATACCAGCCGTCGATATATTTGTAGGGAGTTTCACCGGTGGTGTAGTGGCCGCAGGGGAGAATTTTCGCGTCGAAGTTGACGGCGCGGGCGCGAAACTCTCGCAGCACGCCTTCGGAAAATTCGCGCAGGAAGGTCAGATCGTAGGGGGCATAAATCACTCGCGCCAGCTTCTTCGGCCATGGAGGATTTTGTTGCTCGGGCGCGATGCCGGCAAAGCGATCCATGTAGACCATGGGACTGGCGCCACTCCAAAGCTGGACGAGATCGTTGTGGGTGAGGCCAGCTTGCTCGCAAGCGGCGCGAACATGGCGGGTGCTTTGACCGGTCCACACCACATCGCCGGTCCATAGGGAGGCGTGGTTGAAGGCGTTGACCTGCAGGCGCGCGTCGTGGGCGCTGGCGATGAACGCATAGCAGGAGCCGAGGCTGGTGCCGAGCACGCCAAACTGTTCGTAGCCCTGCTGCTGGAGCCAGTCGAGGCAGCTGCGAATATCGACCACGGCCTGACGGCAGGCGGCCAGGGTTCGTCCAATGTTGGAGCTGACGGCGTAGTCGGATCGCTCCAGTTCCGCGGGGCGGCGAATGTCGTGGAAGGGCTTGCTGAGTCGCAGCGCGGAAATTCCAAAGCGATTGAACAGGGTGCAGAGCGCGTTGTGGCTGAAGGCATCCGCATTCCACTGCGGCATGACGATGATGGCTTGCTTCGGCTTGACGGTCTGCTTTTCGGGGGGCGCGGGATACCAGCGCGCGTTGACCTGATCGTTTTCTGGATAAGGCGTGCGCAGTGCGGAAGTGAAGCGGAGAAATTGCGCCTTGGGCAGCTTGCCTTCGGCGGCTAAATGTTTTAGTTCCGCGTCCTGGCGGAGAGTTTCCGGGCGGACGTTGGTTGGGAACAATTGCGGGTGACGTTTTTCGAGGCGGAAATCGGTGGGAGTTTTGTAGCCGTAAAACTGCTCGGATGCGGCGATGATGCTTTCATTGATGGCGAGCATTGCGGCGTGGGATTGCGATGGATCACCGCTGGCGATGGCGTCGCGAATGGGCAGGTTGCGCGAGGCGATCCAGTCTTCCAGCCAGTCAAATCCCCACTCCAGCGGGCGGACAATGCGATTCGTATCCCGCGTCGTCAGCTTGGTTTCCCAGGCGTACATCCATCGTGCGTACAGCGTTTTCAGCATGCTGCTTCAATGCTAGCGCAGAAAAGACGTGTGTCGGCCTAGCTGCGCTCAATCCCAGGTCTCAGAAGCGAGACCTGGGGCACCCAGATTCATTCGCAGGTGATGCGGGGCACGCGGGCGGCGATGGCGCAGAGAATTTCGTAGGGAATGGTGCCGGCCCAGCGGGCATGATCGTCGGCGGTGATGCGTTCGTTTTGCTGCTCTCCTATGATCGCGACTTCATCGCCGGTGGCGGCGTTGGGGATGTGCGTGATGTCGGCGACGGTTAAGTCCATGGACACGCGGCCGACGATTGGCGCGGCGATTCCGTGGATCAGTACATGTCCGCCGGGCGAGGAATTGGTGCTGGATAATTTGCGATTCAATCCGTCGGCATAGCCCACGGGGAGCAGCGCCAGCCGCATGGATGTTGGGGCGACGAAGGTGGCGTTGTAGCCGATGGCAGTACCGGGCGCGACGGATCGCGTGGATGCGATGGCAGTTTTCCAGGTGAGGACGGGCTGCAGATGCGCGCGGGCTTCTTCGGCGGCGGCGGATGCGGACCCGGAAAATTTGGGGGCGTAGCCGTAGAGGGCGATGCCGGGGCGGATGAGATTTTTTGCGCCGGGTTTGGTGGGGATGACGTTGTGCAGGTGGTGCTGCTCGGCGAGAAGAGTGGAGGAATTTCCGGCATGAATCCACTGCGGATGAAAGCCGGCGGCGAAGATCTGGTCGACCGCGTTTTGAAAGGCGGCGCGCTGGAGTTGATTCTGCTCGGCATCGAGCATGTCGGCGGAGGCGAAGTGGGTATAGACGCCTGAGAGGCGCAGCGCGGGAAGGTGCTGCAATGTGTCCAGGAGCGGCGGGAGGTCGGCAAGAGCGACTCCCTGGCGGCTCATGCCGCTGTCGATTTCCAGATGGATGGGAACGCTGCCGAGAGCGAGCTTGTGTTTGTGGGCGGCGTCGGCGAGCCAAATTAGTTGTTGCTGCTCCCAGACCGTGGGCAGCAATTGGGCGTCGATCAGTGCGTCGGCCTCGCCGCGCAACAGGCCGCGCATGACGAGAATGCGGACCTTCGGGCAAAGCCGGCGAAGAGCCACGCCTTCTTCGACAGATGTGATGCCGAGCCACTTTGCGCCGGCTTGGACCAGCCAGGGAGCGCAGGGGGAAAGGCCGTGTCCGTAGGCATTTGCTTTGACGACGGCTAGCAGATCGGTCGAGGCGGCGTGTTCGGGGGCGTGTTTCTGCGGCTCGACGGCGGGGAGCAACGACCGCAGATATTTGAAATTGGAGATGAGTCGGGAGCGAGAAATTTCCGCCCTAGTAACTGGGGACGTCAGCATCTTCGCCCTTATAAGGATTTTCAAATCGCGTGTACTCGGGCATATACATCAAGTGAACCACGCCGGTGGGGCCGTTGCGCTGCTTGGCGATAATGATCTCCGCCTGATTTTTGGATTCGGCATCTTCGGCGCCTTCGTCATCACGATTGTAATAGCTGTCGCGATGAATGAAGGCGACCACGTCGGCATCCTGCTCAATGGAGCCGGACTCGCGCAGGTCAGAGAGCATGGGTTTCTTGTCGCCGCCGCGTTGCTCACTGGCGCGGCTCAACTGGGAGAGGGCAATCACGGGGACACGCATTTCTTTTGCGAGGGCTTTTAAGCCGCGAGAAATGGTGGAGACTTCTTGCGTACGATTTTCTGGGCGGCGACCATTGGGACCACCGCTGCCGGCACTCATGAGTTGGAGGTAGTCGATGACGATCAGGTCGAGCTTGCCGCCGCCTTGCTGACGCAGGCGACGGGCTTTGGCGCGCATTTCGGCGAGGGAAATGCCGGGAGTATCGT
>JBARFA010000018.1:0-40178 GCA_049796755.1 Acidobacteriaceae bacterium | reverse complement strand
GCCGGAATCGGCTCAACAGCGCGCCTGAACCCCGAACTCCGGAACGCGTCGAGGAAGACGACTCATATCGCGCCAACAAACCTCGATGCCGGATGTTTTGGAATTCAGCTACTTGCACCACGGGCTGCTATGCAAATCACCTGCTGAACGTAGTAGACTTGCCCAATCCACGGAGTGCAATGTTGAACAAGCGAGAAAATATTCTGCTCGCCGGCTGCTCGATCTTTCTTGTACTGGCTTCCCTCACATCTCAAGTCATCTCGGCGCAGGATCAGGCATCGACTCCTCCACAAGCACAACAACAGATGGGCGGCGCGGGTGTGTCTACTGGAGAAGCCTTCGCTCCGGTATTGGATTCACAGAAGCGCCCGATTACCGCCGGCGGTTATGTCGACACAGGGCCGATCGTCTTCCAAAACGTCGCCGCGAAAGCTGGCTTGACGAAATGGCGGGAACAGACTGGAACGCTGAGTAAGAAATATATTCTGGACGCTTTTGGGGGCGGAGTGGCGCTATTGGATTATGACCACGACGGCTGGCTCGACATTTATCTGGTCAATGGCTCGACCTACGATGCCATGAGCGGAAAAACTACGCCGCCCCAGGCAGCGCTATTTCATAACAATCACGACGGCACCTTCACCAACGTTGCCGAACAAGCTGGAGTGACCAATGGCCGTTGGGGAGAAGGAGTGGCCGTAGGCGACTTCGACAACGACGGTTGGCCGGATATCTATGTCACTAACTTCGGAAAAAATCGCCTCTATCGCAACAACCACGACGGCACCTTTACAGACGTCGCAGAGAAAGCCGGAGTGACGCTGGGAAACTGGTCAACCGGAGCGACCTTCGGCGACTATGACGGCGATGGAAAGCTCGACCTATTCGTCTCCGGGTACGTCCACTACGACATAGCGCACCCTACTAGCCTCGCTTCTTGTCTGTTCCGCGGAGTTCAAGTCATGTGCGGCCCTCGCGGATTGCCAGGTGAAGGAGACCACTTATTCCATAACAATGGCGACGGCACATTCACAGATGTCAGCGTCAAGGCAGGCGTCAGCGACCCAAATCATTACTACGGTCTGACTTCTGTGTTCGCCGATGTAAATAATGACGGAAAGGTTGACTTACTGGTAGCAAATGATTCAACTCCCAGCTATCTCTACATCAACAAGGGCAATGGCACATTTGAAGATGATAGTTATAGCTCCGGTTACGCGTTGAATGAAAGCGGCCGGGAGACTGCTTCGATGGGAATCGCTGTCGGAGACTATCGCAACAATGGCCTCCTGGATCTCTATAACACGACCTTTTCCGACGACTACAATCCGCTGTATCGAAATGATGGCGATGCCAGCTTCACCGATGTCAGTTATCAAATGAAGATCGCCGATCCCACCATTCCTTTTGTAGGTTGGGGAGATGGTTTTGTGGATTATGACAATGACGGCTGGAAGGATATCTTTGTCGTCAACGGCCACTTATATCCGGAAGTGGATCAGCATAACTGGGGCACGAGTTATGCCGAACGCCCGTTGCTGTTTCATAACATCGCTGGAAAGAAATTTGACCTTATCCCTGCGGTGAATGGAACCGGTCTGGCCGCAACCTATACAGCGCGTGGCGCCGCCTTCGGTGATCTTTTCAATAACGGAAAAATCGATGTCGTTATCAATCAGCTGGACGGTGTGCCCGTCTTGTTACGCAACGTCACCAAGACTGGCAACCACTGGGTCGGATTCCAGTTGATCGGCGGTCCAAAAAGTCCGCGCGATGCGACCGGGGCTACCGTCTATCTAACCGCTGGCGGTATTCGTCAACGCGAAGACATACTAAGTGGTGGAAGTTATGCTTCCAACAATGACCCCCGCGTCCACTTTGGTCTTGGCAAATCTATACATATCGACCATCTTGAAATTCATTGGCCGGACCAAACCAAAGAAAGCGTCGTCATCCCTTCTGTCGATCGCTACTTCACAATTCAGGAAGGTCGAGGAATTGTGAAGGGGGTTTACGATCCTGATCGGTTACACATTCACGCATCGCAGCAGCTATCTCGCTAAGGAAAGCCGCGACTTCGCAAGTCGACGGATCAGTCCGTCAAATTCACTCTTCCCAGATATCGATCCAGCCAGTTCAGAACTTCCCGAATCAGTGTTGCTCGCTGCTGGGTCACATCGTGCGGAGTATCGAGCACAATATGACTCTTTTCAGCTGCCGGCGTTCCCAGCATGCGGAACAGCGGCTCCTGTGAGCTTTCAAGCGGGAAAGTATAGTCGTAGCGTCCATTCACCATCAGCACCGGCTTCTTCATGCGCGGCGCGAAATCGGCCTGGTCGATTCCAGGAGGAGACTTCTCGAGAAAGTAACCTCCATCGAGGAAGACTGCAGTCTTCAGGCGGTCTTGAAGTAGCGTGGCAACGATCACCCCATCGGCCGACCCCATGCTTACGCCAAGGTACGCCAATTTATTCTTATCGATGTCCTGTCTCGTGTCGAGATAGTCGAGAGTCCGGGCCGCATCCTTATACCAATCGATGGGCAGATCGACATCGCCGCTGGGAAATCTATTAGCAGAGCGTCGCTCATACGTTTCTTTGTATACGGGATAGACGACGGCTCGCCCACTCTGGATGATGTAGTCGAAGTAATTCACGTCACCGAGCGCGCTGCTATCCGGCGGCAGGAATAATACCCGCGCGCTGGGAAAAAAGAGAACTGTCTGATACGGCGGGCGCACCCGTTTCGGCAGAAACAAATACGCCGACATTCGTTCGCCGTTGTAGGCAGCGTCGAAGCTGACCTTTTCCTCGCGCCAGTCCTCTGTCTCCTTGACTACGCCTTCTACCTTCGCATTCAGCGGCGTGTCCGGATAGGCGTAGAGCAGCGTGTAGGCACGATAGACTTCATCACTGACTGGCTTATATTTTGCGAAGTCGCGCGTGATTCGGTGAATCGTTTGCGTCGCTGCCACCGGCATTGAACCCAGATTGCGAACGCAACGAAATCCATTGGTATCGGAACGATCGAGAGGCGGCAGCGCTTCAGGACTTGTATATAAGTAGTCGGGCGACTTCCATGATCCGCCAAGGATGAAACGCATGTCGCCATCGACCGGATTGGCAATCCACTCGCGCACATTTCCCGCCATGTCATAAGTGCCGTACGGTCCCAGTCCGCGATCCATCCCTGTCGCAGACGCGCCCGCGCTTCTCAGATTGCTCATCTGCGCGGTGTACTCTGAGATGTCGAAGTTCGCAGCCTGGTACCACTGTCCAAGCACCGGCAGCGACTTGCCGGCGAATGCGGCATACGCGGCCGCCTCATACCAGCTCACGCCAGATACGGGAAAATCTCCTTTTCCCTCCGGATAGTGGCCGCCCGCCCACGTCGAAGGACCAGGGCGCCCGGTGGTGTCGCGAAACAATTGCATCGCTTCATTCCAGCTCAGCGTTTGGCCATTCTTCTGCAACACGGCAGGCCAGTACTGCGGTTTTTCATAACCTCCGTGGTCGACGAAATTCTGATACTCGCGATTACTCACTTCAGATCGGTCAATGTAATACGCAGGAAACGTATACGGGCCCACCCAGCCAATGAACGAGGCGTATTCGGTCCAATAGCCTCCGTCGACATAGACCATTCCCGGCGGGGCAGTTGCGGCATGACGAAGTGAAAAATCCATCGTCTTTCCCGTCTCGGGCGCCTCGACAAGTGTCCCAGCCCCGGCCTTCGAGACCGTCCATCTGAAATATCCCTCTGGAACTTGCACATTTTTGAGCGGAGTGGCGCCAAGATTCAATATTGGCCCATTGGGCGTCAGATAATCCTGAATCGCAACCTGCGCTCCCGGTGGATCGGAGGTGATCGAGACGGCCTCCGCATTGTCTTTCCTGATTTGTTGCAGATGTGCGTCGCCGGGCAAATATTTCTCGGCTCGATCCAGCACCTGAAACGCCTCCAAAGGACGCCGCGCTTCGATCAGCTTTTCAATCTGCGGAATCGCGTCCTCGCGGGCCCAGCGTCGATTCGCCGCGCGACGATAGATCCACCAACCCGCAACCGCTCCAGCGATCAACACCAGCGTAAGGGCCGCAGTCATCATCTTCAGGTAGCGCGTTGACGGTGCCTCAACAGCAGGAACATATCCACTCAATTTTGTCAGCAGTCCCGACGCATCGCGGGCCATCTCCCCGGCCGACGCATATCGTCGTTCGGCATCCTTCTGCATTGCCTTGTTTACGATCTGCTCCGCTTCCTCAGGCGCATCGGGTCGTAGCTCCCGTACAGCCGGGAATCGATCGGCAATCACCGAATGCAGCACGGCCAGCGTGCTGTCAGCCTGGAAGGGCGGCCGGCCGGTCAGCATCTCGTAATACAACACTCCCAGGCTCCACAAGTCCGTTCGCGCGTCGACATTTTTCCCCAGCGCCTGTTCCGGAGACATATATAGGGGAGTTCCGATCGGTCCTGCCGCTTCTGTCAGCGATTGCGTGGCGTCTGTATTGGCTAGCAATTTCGCCACGCCAAAGTCCAGCACCTTTGCGTGTCCCTTGGCTGTGATCATGACATTGGCAGGTTTCAAGTCTCTATGGACCACGCCCTGCGCATGCGCTTCTTCCAGCGCCTCCGCAACTTGCTGGACGATGCGCGTCGCCTCCACCACAGTGAACGGTCCGGCGAGCAAGGCTGTTCGCAGCGATTGTCCCTGCACACACTCCATCACGATGTAGTCGATTCCATCCTGTTCGCCTACGTCGTACACCGCCGCAATGTGGGTATGATTCAGTCGGGCCAGGGCAAGAGCTTCGCGTCGAAAGCGGTCTCGCGCTTCTTCGCTCATCAGCACGCCGGGCGTCACAACTTTGATAGCGACAATGCGATCCAGCTTCTCATCGTGCGCGCGGTACACGACGCCCATACCCCCAGCGCCCAGTTGCTCGATCATGCGATACCGCCCGAGCAGGGTTCCCGGGCCTATATGTTGCCCACTACGCGATTGTTCCGCAACCAAAGTTGCCGAATTCCAGGGCGAGTCGCTCAGAACGCCGTTGAGCCGGTCGTTTTCCTCCAGAATTGCTTCCACCTGGCGGCGCAGCTCATTCCGACCCTTACATGTTCTATCCAGAAAGGCCGTTCGCGCCTCGCGCGGCAAATCCAGCGCCTCTCCAAATAACTGCTTCACCTCGGTGTCTGGGTTGTCCATCCTCAGAGCTCCGCGAACTCACATCGAGTCAAACTTGGTTTCACACTACCACGCAGTGCGTGGTAATACGCGGTGGATTTTCACCAGTTCGTCGCTGGTTGCGCCCCGGCAGATTTCCGCCGATTCCCACGTCCAGAGCGCGGCGAAGGTACAACCCCACGACCGCCCGTCGCAGATGCAGGTTTTTCCCATAAGATGCTGACGTGAGGCGAAATCGCCAAATCTATCAGGTTTCAGGAGTTTCCACATGAGCAAGCCCTCCGTAGAAGTGCGAGTCAGGACAACGAACGACTGGTTTGGGCAATTCGCAGCGAAGGCCTCTGGGTGGCTGGGCTCCAAATGGGCATTCGCTGGAGCTGGCGTCGTGATCCTGGTATGGGCGCTGCTCGGCCCTGTGTTTCACTTTTCAGATACCTGGCAACTCGTGATCAATACCGGGACAACCATCGTGACCTTCCTGATGGTCTTTCTGATCCAGAACACGCAGAACAGAGATGCCCGTGCGATCAATCTGAAGCTGAACGAGGTGATTCATTCCATCGACAAAGCTCGCGACCAAATGATCGACATTGAAAATTTGAGCGATTTAGAACTGGACGAGCTACAGGCAAAATACGAAAAAATCAAAGCAGCGTACGAGTCCCGGCCGCGTCCGCGAAAAGATAAAAAGAAGCCAGCAGATGTCAATGACTAGAGGCTGTCCCACACACTCGATCGAAATCACGAACCTTACCATACTTCTGTACATCCAATAGCCAATGCCAATCGTGCCCAACACTCTCTTCTCTCCGCTCACGCAGCGTTCTGTCACGTTTCCCAACCGGATCGTGGTATCGCCGATGTGTCAATACAGCTATGTCGACGGTTTCTCGAACGATTGGCAATTTGTGCACCTCGGCAGCCGCGCCGTAGGAGGAGCAGGGACTGTCTTCGCCGAGGCCACAGCCGTCAGCCCGGAAGGACGCATTACTCCGGGCGATCTCGGCTTATGGTCGGATGCGCACATTGCTCCTCTGGCTCGCATCGCCGAATTCGTGAAGGCGCACGGCGCGGTTCCGGCGATTCAGTTGGCACATGCCGGACGAAAAGCGAGCATGCCGGTTCCATGGGCTGCCAATCCGAAGTCGCTGCCAGCGAGCGATGGCGGCTGGCAGGCAGTTGCGCCCACTTCCCAACCGTTCGCCGAAACGTATTCGACTCCGCAAGCACTGGACCGTGCCGGCATGGACAAAGTGATCGCAGATTTTGCCGCCGCCACGCGACGAGCCGAAGCCGCCGGATTTCTTCTGGTAGAAATTCACGGTGCACACGGCTATCTGCTCCACGAATTCCTCTCGCCGCTTTCGAACACGCGCATAGACGACTACGGCGGCAGCTTTGAAAACCGCGTTCGCTTCCCGCTGGAAGTGGTCCGCGCGGTTCGTGCCAACTTCCCTGCTGAGTTGCCGGTTTGGATGCGCCTTTCCATCACCGATTGGGTCGAGCCCTCCAACGAAATTCCCGCGGGCGGACTCACAGTCGAGGATTCCATCGCCTTCGCCCGACTGTTGAAAGCGGAAGGCATCGACCTCGTGGATTGCTCTTCCGGCGGCAACGATCCGCGCCAACAAATTCCCGTCGGTCCCGGTTATCAGGTTGCATTGGCGGAGCGCATCCGCCGCGAGGCCAGTATTGCAACGGCTGCCGTCGGCATGATCACCGCACCCGAGCAGGCAGATCAGATACTCCGCACCGGCCAGGCAGATGTTGTATCGTTGGCTCGGGAAATGCTTCGCGATCCCTATTGGCCGCTCCACGCCGCGGAAGTTCTTCGCAAGCCCGCCGTGTGGCCTGTCCAATATGAACGTGCCGCTCATGGCAAAGTCGAACGTCGAGAGCCGTTGCCTGAATTTGTCAGCGGGAGAAAATAGAAACCGGAGGTCAGCCATGTCTGTCATTCGTACCTGCGCTCACTGCAAACAGAAGAACCGAGTTTCCGCGAAACATCTGAGTGCAAGCGGTCGATGTGGAGCGTGCAAGGCCGAGCTTCCTCCACTCGCGGAGCCGCTTGCGGTCGACGCCGCCGCCTTCGACGACATTGTCCAAAACGCGACCGTGCCCATCCTGGTGGACTTCTGGGCCAGCTGGTGTGGTCCATGCCGAGCCGCGGCTCCAGAAGTTTCCCGCACCGCCGCCGACATGGCCGGCAAGGCGATTGTCCTGAAAGTCGACACCGAAGCCAACCCTCAGCTTTCCGCCCGCTTTCAGATCCAGAGTATTCCCAACTTCGTCGTGCTCAAGGGTGGACGCCCTGTCTTCCAGCAGCCAGGCCTGGTCGATCACGAACAGATGGAAAAGTGGCTTCGTTCCGCTTCAGCCTGAAACGATGCAACTCGATGCGGCCGGAAAGATCCCGTATTTCTCCAATAAGAATTTCTGAAGATCCTCCGGCAGAACACACGTCAGTTCCTGCCATGTCAGCAGCTTGAGTCGGCAGCGAAGCTCGAATGGACGAACCGCCCGCATCACCCTGTACCAACTCTCGACCAGATCCGGCCGGCGAGCGTCGCAAAGCACACAAAAGCTGCAGCCCATGGCATAGCCTGCAAGCGCGCCTCGAATCAACTGATAGCCGCATTGCTTCCCATTGCGAGTTGGAAGCTCTGAAACATCAAAGACTGCTTCCAGGTCACGATAGCGCGAGATCAGTCCCATGTTTGCGAATTGAAAATTCGACTCCGTCAGCTTGGCTTCCACCAGCAGCTCACCGATCTTCATATCGATTTCCGTGTTGTCGCGCTTGCCATTCTGCAACGGCGTTCGCGGCTTCAATCCAAACTCAGGAACTGTTCTCGACTCGATTCCCAACAACGCTCGGACAGCCGCTCGATCCACCACGTTCGGGTAACAAAACACATTCATCAGCAACGCATCCGAGCTATTGCAGCAATCTAGTTCTCTCCACCGCCAATTGGAGCGAAGACGCGAACGCTTGTGCGCCGTGTGAACTTTTTCCAGTCGCCTCGCCCATCGATCGTTGGCACAGATTCTCCGATACGCATCCGGATGGAAATTCCCATGTCGTCCCTTCTCATCGCGACCGAAAATAATGCTGGGAACTTGTCCATCGGAAAGTTCATGAAGGTAGCCGTGCCTGGACGCGAATTGAAGGTTGCGCAGACTCAGCTCCTGCCGCAGGCCAACTCCGCTCGGAATATCGAAAATAGCTTGGCCGGCAATCGACATGTTTCCTATAATAGGCGAATACAAGGCGAACATCGAGCGCCGCGCTTGGAGTCCCATGGCCGAACCAACGACACTGCGAAAGATTGTTCATGTCGACATGGACGCCTTCTACGCCTCGGTAGAACAGCGGGACAATCCAAAACTTCGCGGCAGGCCAGTCGTAGTTGCCTGGCGCGGCAATCGCTCTGTAGTTTGCGCCGGTTCCTACGAGGCTCGCCGTTATGGAATTCGATCTGCCATGCCAGCAGTGCGCGCCGAGCGCCTGTGCCCCGAGGCAATCTTTATTCCGCCCGATTTCGTGCGATATAAAGCCGTGTCGCTGGCAGTGCGCGACATCTTCCGGCGCCACACAGACCTCATCGAGCCCCTGTCCCTCGATGAGGCCTATCTTGATGTGACCGAGAACAAGACGCAGCTTCCGACCGCGACGCGCGTTGCAAAGATGATTCGCGAACAGATTCGCGACGAGTTAAACCTGACCGCCTCCGCCGGCGTGGCGCCGAACAAATTTCTCGCCAAGATCGCCTCCGATTGGAAAAAGCCGGACGGTCTGTTCGTCATTCAACCGCACCAGGTGCAGAGCTTTCTCTTGCCACTGCCGGTCGGCCGCATCCCCGGTGTAGGGCGGGTCACAGAGAGTCGCATGCACGCCGTCGGAATCGCCACAGTGGGCGATCTCTATACGCTTGAACTGTCGGCTCTCGAACATCACTTCGGCAGTTACGGCCTTCGCCTGTATCAACTCGCCCGAGGCATCGACGACAATCCCGTCGTACCGAACCGCGTAAGTAAGTCGATCTCTGCTGAAGATACATTTCCGGAGGATATTCCGCTGATGGACACCGAACCGCAGATTCGCCGCTTGGCGGAGAAGGTCTGGAAAGCATCCCACGGCAACGCTCGCTCTGCCAGGACCGTCGTTCTAAAACTGAAAACGAAAGAGTTCGTGAACCTTACGCGCAGCCTGACGCCCGCAACTCCACCCGCTTCCTGTGAGGAGCTTACGTCGATCGCCCTCACATTACGCGAACGGGTAGATGTAGGACAGAAGCAGCTCTTTCGCCTGGTCGGAGTGGGCCTGAGCAATTTTCAAGCAGTCGAAGACGCGACATCACCGGCGTCACCGACACTCGTATTGAATCCAGAGGATCAAACAGATCGCGGAATGGAACATTGAAATGTTCGCATGCATTGCAGCGCGACTGCGTAACGAGCGCGGTGGTGTCGCACCAGCTCACCGGACGTAGGGCTCAACAAGCTGCAGACGCTGCATGTTGAGCCGTTTTGGTCACCCGGCTACAGGCAATATGCCTGGGCGCAGTTGATTTGTGGCTTTGGTTGCTGCGGTAAAGTCTTCAGTTTAGGGCGATTCGGTTCGTGCCCTTCCAGGTCAGCGTCGGCCAGAAAGTCAATCGCTGCTTCGTCCAGGGTTTCGCCTGTGCCAAAGATGTCGCTGCCTTCCACCTCGACCCAATAGACGCCATGGCGCTTTCCGGTTGTGACGGCGTGCTCACCGGCCAGCACGCGAACCTTATCCATGGGTGTGGGTTCCCGTTGCGCCAACGCCTGCATTGGGCAAATCAGCAATGCTGCAATCAGTCCAAATCGAATGATCTTCTCCATGCTGTCCCTCATTCTTCTATCCGAGAATGTTTCTGCGTCGTACCTAGCAAAGCTCACATCGATTCGATGCTCGCATCTGCCCAAAGTGTCGTCCGACTTCACAAATTTGGGCGATGCAACTTACCCTTTGCTCTGCCAATTGTAGCCATGATCCCGCAAACGGCAAGCCCCGATTTTGCGCCTCGGTCACGTTTCTCCGCATCCACCCAGGTCTTCCTGTAAGCCCAATCTTCCCTGCATAATTACCGTGGTAATCGCCCGACGCCTTGGCCCTTTCACCCTTGCCGACCGCGTCTTCCAGCGTCGCCCGGTGCATCCTCGGACCGCTCACCCCGCCATCCGTATGGGAGGAAACGGCGACTTCGATTTCCTCGAGTGCGATACCCGGTAGCCTTTCGCGGTTGTCCCTAATAAAAAATCGCGCGGCGACACCTGCGCATAAAAATGCATACTCATTACCCGCGTAATGTTTGAACCACCAATGCGGTTATGAGCGCCACCATTACTTATTTTGCTAAGCGGGCCCAGAATTTTTTGGCCGCCTTGCGCAAACTTGCTCGCGAATGCATTCGCATCCTTGATATCGGCACGTTTCGGTAGTTCCGTGAACAAGCGCCGCCTCGTGCGACAACAAGTCTGTTTGAGATTTGCGTCCATCGCCGACCACGGGCCCCACTGAGTCCCTGTCAGCTGAAAACCTGCCAGCCAGGACCGTCGCATTGCCGACATAACTCCTTTTGGATCACGCAAGTAACCTTCGAGGCCTGAAGTAGCATCCATAGGCTGTAGAAGCAGTTGCACTGCCGGGAAGACTCCCGCAGGCTGCCAAGTCTTCGATACCTCTTGTTGCGACGCTTGGCCGATCGTTTTTGCAAACTTTGACTGCCCTGCTGCATGGAAGCGGCCGGTTCAGATCCACTTTTCGATCTGTTTGCGTCTAGCTTCACACTCCCACGGCTACCCTCCCAGCCCGTGGGTTTTTGCATCAACTTAACGCTGAGAGACAAGGAAACAATGGCGAACAACCTTCGACATAGCTCCTGCGCCTGCGTCAATATCCGGCGAGCCAGTCGCGCTATCTGCCACTTATATGATCTCGTCCTGGGGCCAACGCAACTCAAGGCTACCCAATTCACCATCCTGCAAACGATTGCTGAATCCGGGGAGATCGCCCACTGTGATCTCGCAACCGATATTGCCGCCTCGGTAGAAACGCTGTCTCGGCGGCTTGCGAATGCGCGCAAGTGCGGCTGGGTGCGTATGCAGGTCGGCAGAAACGGCCGCCGCTTGTACAGTCTCACTCCAAAAGGCCAGCGCGTGCTGGAAGAGGCGCGTCCCTACTGGGACCGCGCGCAACTTCGCCTGCGTCGAACCCTCGGCGAGGCCGATTGGCAACTCCTGGCCAGCTTCACCGAGAGGGTTACGTCCGCTGCAATACGCGCCGAGACAATGCGATTTACAAACGGTGCCGCCAAGCATCCCGTCGTTTCCCAACCATAAGAACTTTCCCCGCAGGATCGCCTCGATGCCGGGACGAAAAATCGAGGGACGCTCCATGAGGGATCGAATGCAAAACAAAAGGCCGAGGTTGGCAAACCAACCTCGGCCCTATTTTCAACTCCCGCGACGAAAACCCGCCTGGGAGTAGTTTTATTTCCTACATCGAAGCGGAAATGTTATTGTCCACCCCATCCGTGGCCATTGCCGTTCCCATTGTTGTGGCTGATCTCATTTCCGTTTCCATTGCCATACCCGCCCGAGCCTTTCTGATTGAAGTTGAACAGGTCGAACAGGTCGCTGATTGCGGGACCATTCACCGGTACCCAGGGATTGCCGGGTCTGGTAATTGGGTTAGGATCGTTGTCTCGGCTGCGGTTTGTAATTGGGCCCAGACGCCAGTTTCTTTCGATGAATTTCAGAATCGAAACGTGGTCCGAATATTCGTGGGAAATATATCCGCCCTGCGTGTATGGGGAAACGATAATCATCGGAATCCGGGTGCCGTCGCCGAAATAATCGAGCGGCTGAACATAACCGGAGTCATAATAGCCGCCGCCCTCGTCGAAGGTGATGATGATCGCCGTATCCCTCCACAAAGTCGGATTGGCTTGGACC
Organism: Acidobacteriaceae bacterium; assembly: GCA_049796755.1. GTDB lineage: Bacteria > Acidobacteriota > Terriglobia > Terriglobales > Acidobacteriaceae > JAKAAZ01. Next base: position 28,009 of record JBARFA010000018.1, on the reverse strand, counting down.
GCATCCACAATTTTCTTTGTGAATCCTTCGAAAAGATCAAGCTTCGAAGACGACGGATGGCCATCGACAAGTCCGCTGGGCTTGACGAATGAAACCGCCGGCAGGGTTCCGTTCTGGATATCGGCGTAGAGGTTTGCCGTGTCCTGAATGTGCGCCGTGCGGACAGCTGCATTGGCCATGATGGACGTGTCGTATTGGAATGGATTGCAGATATTGCAGTATTCATCGGACTTCGCGCCAATCGCCCCATAGTTCAGCTGGTATGGATCGTTGACGTAGTTATTCCACTGGTCGCCGTAATACTTCCACGAGATGTTGCTGGCAATCAGTTCGTCTCCGATGCTGCGCGTGGAAGAAGGCGGAACAGTGAACACGGTGTTATCTGGATTGGTATCTGTAAATGCGTTGTTGCCATTACCAAAATATCCAGGGTTGTAATTGTTCAGCAGATAGTAGTGGCCTGCCTGGCAATTGGTCTTCACGGGTTTCGGTAAGGAGTTCAGGTAGTGAACGATTGGCGCGACGCCTGGCTGTGTCGTGTCTGCGCAATCGGTGTAAGATCCGCCGCCATAGGAGGCAGAACCGTAAGAACCGCCGCCGTATCCATCTTCCGTATACCAGTTGTTGGTATTCGCTGCGGGATTTGGATTCTCAACTTCATCCACGATGCCGGCATTTGCGGTCCCTGCCGCGACTTCTACATTATGAGGAGGAACAGCGGGATGGCCTTTGCCATCACTGAACCAGATCATATCGCCATGGCCCAGCATGATGTGGTTCGCACCAGTACCGCCAAGCACGGACTGATGAAAGTTGTCGCTCATCGAATACTCGTCCGCCAGGCTCTTGAAGTAAGGCACGTCACCCTTCTGGACGTTATAAAAGCCCATGGCCGTCGAGCCTTCTCCAGTGGTAAGGGCAGTCGGAGTGTATTCCGTGCTGAAGCTTGCGGGTTGCGTAATGCCATTCGCACCCGCGCCTTCGGTCACTTCCACCCACGGGAACAACCTGGCATCGCACCCGGATGGGTTATATGGGGTCGCATGAGCCGTGTTGCAATCCAGTTGCTGCCACATTTGATAAAAGCGATGAACTGGACTTTGAGCATAAGAGTTATACGTAAAACTCTTGCCGTTGGTCAGCTCAAACGGTCCCGGAGGCAAAGCATTGACGTCCGTGATGCGAGTGTCCGGTGTTGCAGAGTTCAAACCAGTGCCCCCTGAAACAAGGTACTGATAATAGTCCGCAGGCAATCCATTTTCAGATTGTTCGGCTAGCGTGAGGCTGTCATTCTTCACGTAGGAGTCAGTCGGTCCACCGACAAGTGGGGCAGGCAGAACGTTGTTGGTGAATTTAGTTTTTGCGGGGCTCAGCAGGAAGGCGTCGGGAGCCTGATCGCTGGCGGCTTGTTGTTCGACCGCTTTAAAGTTCGGACCGGGTGTCCCGTCTGCGTTGATGATTCCTTCCGACAGCAGGTTCCAGACCACCTGGTGGCCTTTGGGAACATAGGTAGCAAAAACGTGGTCGAAGCTGCGGTTCTCGCCAATAATGACGATGACGTGTTTGATGGGTGTAACAGTATCACCATCGCGGGATGGTTGTGAGGGAGGCCCACTGGCCCACGAAACGCCCACTGCCATCTGGCAGACCATCAGGCCTACCAACACAGTGCGCGCGCTCTGCAACGTTGTTGCTGCGATCGATTTCAGCGTCATACATCTCCTCCAGGGAAATGGAGCGGTCTGCTCCATCGGGATGGTTGTATCTGCGCAACATTTCAACCGCATGTCGATTCGGTGAACGGGAAATAAATGTTGGAAGAGTTGCTTCGGATCAACCGAGAATGGATTCGCCCGACGTTGCGAAGAGTCTCTCGATATTAATGTGACTGTGATGTGGAGGGCGGCGATGTATCTGCCGGTTCTACGCGAATCGTCCCCATCATTCCCTTGTCCTCATGCTCTAACAGGTGGCAATGGTAGACGAAGGTGCCGACAATATTTGGGTCGCGGAAATCCATGCGCAATCGAACGCTGGGATATTCAAATGATCTGCCGTTGTAATAAGGAACATTTACGGTATCGCGCAGAAACGGCTCATTAACCGGCCGACCCATGTAATCGAGTAGCAGGAAATGCAGTTGATGGATGTGAAAGGCGTGCAATTCATCCGAACGATTCTCGATAATCCAGTCTTCCACTGTCCCCTGTTTCGCAATAATATTCGGGATGCCGGAGTTAGGATCAAATGGCTTCGGGGTTTGACCGTCAACGGTGATGTAAAACTCCGTCGCGCTCGCAGGATTGTTCGGATCGGATAACTTCTCCGAGAAATACAGCATGCGAGTTCTTACCGGCTTGACACTCCGCAGCCACGGAAGTGTTGGCCGAGGCAGCGGTTTCGGCGAAGCACTCAGGATAGAGGGCGGCTCGGGCGCAGTCGGCGAAACTTCAATCATCGCAATCGTACGGTTGGGATCGTTTTCGCCTCCGGGCCCGGTATCCACGGTCTTCGTTACCAAAAGCCCGGTCTCACCTTGCGGAGGTCCTTTGACAATAAATTCCACCCGCGCTCCCGGAGGAATTCCAAGATGAGTCTGCCAATCGACAAAGTTGTGCGGACCTTCATTCAGATTCAATGGAACTCCGTCGAGAGCCACCAGACCCAGAGGCTGCGGCACACGATGAACCAAAACCTCCAGATTCAAGTAAGTGATCGCCGAAGCATTCAATACCCGCCACAGCTGGCGCTCACCGGGTTTCATCTTCATAATTGCGGGCTGATAGCTGGGATACGGAACCGGAACGAAGTTGATCGACAGATCCTTGGCCGGTTTGCCGAAGCCCGTGCCCGTATTGGCTGCGTCTCCATCGTGATCGAAAAACATTTTCGGAATCACCGGCTCCGACTTGTCGGGTGGCGCGTTCGGATGAAGAAGATCCCGATCGCGAATGACCAGCACCTGTTCCGGCAATCCAGCCAAAGCGCTATCCGCCCGCTCAATCCCTTGAACGATCAGCGCGCCGGATGCACCGCCTAAGACTTCTGTCTCAGCGAAGCCGTGAATATGCGGGTGATACCAGTACAGCCCAGGCGGCTCGTTTTCCGGGATTCGAAATTTGTATTCAAACGGCCGAGCGCCAGCCGGAATTGACGTCGTAAGAACATCATCCTGATGACAGGTCGGAGGGATCGTCAATCCATGGAAGTGAAGGTTGGTGGACGTCGCCGTCATCGTCGTCCCCGGCGTACACGGCTTTTCACCGTATTTCTCTCCCATTTTCATAGGAGCATGGGCGGGCGCGGCGGCCCCAGGATGAGGATTTGTCAGATCGTTTTTTAAACGGATGATGACAAGATCACCCGGTTTCGCCCGCAGCGTCGGTGATTCGTCTCCGTGCTTATCGATGTAACAGTAGCGAATGGATCCGTCCGGCTCCGCGGAGTCGTGAATCGTTAAATCTACCTTGAGGACACCGTTCTTGCTTCGCAGGTCCGCGGGTTGCGATACGACGCTGCCCGGCTGTGGGCGAAGGCAGGGATTTTTCGGTACCCGCTCGGCGCCAAGGTTCAGGTGGAATTGCGCCCAACACAAACCCAGCCACGCAACCAAAAAAAACTTCTTCAACCTCAAAACCTTCCTAATTCGGGCGCCTGGCAATCCTTGACGGTCTCAGGCATCGGATATCGATCTGGTCCGCTTAGATTAGTTCGAGCTGGATCAAAGCTTGATGAATGCCGTTTGAATTCCTTTTTTCTGAATTCGGTCATCCACACTTGATCCTTAAAAATCATCATTCTTTAATATTTCCTCTGTTACCTTGGCTCACGCAGTGGCTGAAGAAATGAAATCCAGGTCCACGAAATTTCGCGCCACAACCCCAGGGAGAAGAGTGCTGCATGGGTAATCGCCTCAGAAGATTGGTTTGCCGAGCAAAAATTGCCGCAGCAATAACCGCGGGACTCACACTCATTTCGTTCGCAGCGGCGCAGACCGCGCCCATTTCGATCAGCGAAACAGGTTCTACCCTGATCTTTCCGCTATTCCAGACCTGGGTAGCCGCCTATGCAAAAGTCGATCCCAATCTTCACATGAGCGTTGGCTCTACGGGATCGGGCGCCGGAATCGCAGAGGCAATTGCGCACCGAGTGCAAATCGGCACGTCCGACGCCTACATGTCCGACGACCAGAAAATGGCTCATCCGGACATTCTCAACATCCCTCTCGCAATTTCCGCGCAGTTGGTGGAAGCGAATCTGCCTGGGCTGCATGGCGCGGCCTTGAAGTTGAGCGGCCCCGTCCTCGCCGACATCTATACCGGCAAAATCCGCAGCTGGGATGCGGCTCCGATTGCTGCCCTTAACTCAGGCGTGCAGCTGCCGCACCACGCCATCGTTCCCATCCATCGCGCCGACGGATCGGGTGACACCTTCATTTTCACGCAGTTCCTCAGCTTCACCACGTGTGCATCGGGAGACACGGACGACCCAACTTGCCACGGCACCTGGGCAGTCACCATCGGCTACGACACCGCGGTACATTGGCCGTCGGTATCGGGTGCAATCAGCGCATCCGGCAATCAAGGCATGCTGCAGACACTTTCACGTACTCCGTATTCGGTCGGCTATCTGGGCGGCAGCTTTCAGGACCAGGCGAAACAGGCTGGCCTTGTCACGGCGATGCTGAAGAATCAGGCCGGAAAATTCCTGCTTCCAACGCAAGATAATGTCACCGCCGCCGCTTCATACCTCACGCCACGCACTCCGCCGGATGAACGACTGACGCTGGTGTTTGCCCCAGGAGCCGATTCCTATCCGCTGATCAACTACGAATACGCAGTCGTCTCCCAGAAGCAGGCGAACCCGCAAGTTGCCTCAGCCATTAGCAACTTTCTGCTGTGGTGCATCTCGCCGCAAGGCGGCAATGCGGCCAGCATGCTTGACCCGGTTCACTTCATCCCGTTGCCGATTGCGATACGCGCGCGCAGTGAAATTCAGATCGCCAAGATTCAGTAAGACAAATCATATTGCAGCGGCCTAGCCCGCTGACCGAAGGATATTGCCATGGCAAACGCCACCAACCAACCGCCTCAACCACGCACCGTCCAGGACTATATCGATGAGCGCCCGATGTGGCCCGACGGCACCCACCTGCATGCTTTCCCCATGACCACGATGCAGAAACGAATCTGGATGCTGGCTGCAGCCGGCAAATTCTTCGAGGGCTTTGTTGTCTTCATGACCGGCGTCGCCCTGCCGCTGATCGCTCGTCAGTTCAATATTGGCGCGGCGCAGCATGGATTCGTCACCGCCGCGACTCTGGGTGGCATCCTGATTGGCGCCGTAGGTCTCGGCAGCCTGTCGGATTATTTCGGCCGCAAATCCATGTTCATTGTGGAGATGGTGATCTTCACCGCCTTCCTCGGCGCAGCGGTGTTCTGCAATAGCTTCGTCTCGCTCATCTTCTGCCTGTTCGGACTCGGACTGGCGCTGGGCTGCGACTATCCCACGGCGCACATGATTATCTCCGAAAGCATTCCCAGCACCAGCCGCGGTCGCCTGGTACTGGCCGCGTTCGCCTTCCAGGCAGTTGGCGCTCTCGGTGGTGCCCTCGTCGGCTATGTGGTCCTGGTCGCCGTACCGAATTTGAACGCCTGGCGCTGGATGTTTGCCACCGCGGTTGTCCCCGCCCTGATCGTCACCATCGGCCGCTTCTACGTCACAGAAAGCGCCAACTGGCTGCAAACGCGCGGCGCCACCGAACGTGCCAAGGTCGCCGCCAGCCAACTACTGCACCGCAAACCGCAATACCCCTCAGACATTGTGCTTGTTCCGCAGCAATCATCCGCGAAACCGGGCGAGTCGCACAACGGCGGCTCCTTTCTTTCCCTGTTCAGCAAGCGCTATCGTCGCGCCACCATTTTTGCCTCGGTACCCTGGTTCCTGCAGGATCTCAGCACCTACGGCATCGGCATCTTCACACCTACCATCCTGGCCGCTGCCATCGGGCATAAAGCCGAGCACGTCCGCAGCATGAGCGACCTGATCTCGAACGCCACGCTGGCGGCTCGAGGAGATGCGATGATCACGGTGCTGCTCATCATCGGCATTGCCTTTGCTGTTGTGTTGGCCGACAAGGTGGGTCGAATCAAGTTGCAGATCTTCGGCTTCATCGGATGCGCGGCCGGCCTGTTCCTCGCTTCGCTCTCTGTCGACTTCAGCGGCGGAATGAAAATCATCCTGATCTTTGCCGGATTCATGCTCTTCGACTTCATGACCAACCTTGGTCCGAACGCGCAGACCTACCTGCTTGCCGGCGAAGTCTTCCCCACCGCGATCCGTGGTAAGGGAGCAGGCTTTGCGGCTGCGTTTGCAAAAATCGGCGCCGTCGCCACAGCTTTCCTGTTTCCCATTCTGCTGGTAACAATCGGAACACGTTGGCTGCTCTACGGCTTGGTAATTGCATCGCTGCTCGGCGCTGTCGTCACCTGGATGTATCGAATCGAGACCAACGGCGTCAACCTCGACCATATCGGCGAAGAAGCGAGCGAATCAGAAAACTCCAAAGCCATCGCCTAATTCGAAAGATTTCGAACGCGCACCAGTAGACGATCCGCCCTCCCATTGCGCCGTCGATCCATCGCCGCCGAGTTGACATGCCGGCGGCGATGGAATACAAGAGAGTGTTGGTTAGGTGAAGGAGTTCACCTTTAACCGCTGTCCCTTCCAATAGGCCGGACAGATGATAACTCCTGACAGGGAAGCCTGTTGCGGAGCTATGTCCCGGCGTGATCCCTGAATAAAACTGAATTGGAGCTTTTGGATCCATGAACGATACATGGGTTCTCTCAACTTTCTGTTGCGTCATCGAGCTTGGCGCGATCGTGCACGCGGCCTGTCGAGCGTGTATGACCGCTGGCAGACGTCCGTAAAGGTATAGCACCACCCTGGGTGTTGGAGTCCACCGCGAATCGCTCAATTGGGCAGATGACTCCTCGAAGCTTCAAATACTTGGAGGAGTCATGCCCGAATCCGAACCAGACCCCGCAACAGCGCGACATCCCGGGGCGTTGAACGACCCCCAGCAGAGACGCCTGCGCGTGACTTGCCAATACATCGACAAGCTGATCGGCGATATCGAGAGTGTCCTTCACGCCGCAACATCGAAGTCGCCATTTCCCCGTTACGTCGTCGACATCACACCCGCACAGGCTCGAGTGATTGAAGACCATATTCACCGCCTGCGCTCGCAACTTCTGCGTACGCTTGCCTGGCAGCGCATGCAGCCAAGCCGACCCGAAATTCCGGCGATTCGCGCCGTAATGACGGATCTGTCTTTCATCGACATCGCGATTGAAGAACTGAAACCCAGCTACCTGCAGGGTTATGGAGCTGTCCCAGAGGATGCGGTCGCCCAACTGAATGGAGTCGTGCACGAGCTGCGCTCTCTGGTCGAAGGCATGGAGCGCTTCATCCGCCAGGGACTCGGCGCGAACTTGGAGGCGCGCCTGAAGAAACTGGAAGACACCGGCCGCGATATCGATCTTCTGCGGCTCCTGGAGCAGATTGTCACTCGTCAAGGCCTCGTCGAATTTCGATCGCGAATCGATTCTCTTGTCTCTCGTCTTGAGGATGACAACCTCGAAGTGGCATTGTTCGGTCGAGTCAGCAGTGGAAAATCCTCATTGCTGAACTCGCTTCTTGGCACCGATGTTCTCCCGGTAGGCGTCAACCCAATCACAGCAGTACCGACGAAGTTGCGGCACGGAGCTTCCTTGCGCGCCGCCGTGGCCTATGGCGACGGAAGAAGTGAAATCGTGCCGATCGAAGAACTTTCCAGGCTGGTGACCGAGCAAGGAAATCCCGGCAATCTACGAAATGTTGTTCGAGCGATCGTCGAAGTTCCGTCTCCGCGTCTCCGGCATGGCATCGTGCTGGTGGATACGCCCGGACTCGGCTCCCTCGCAAAACGCGGCGGCGTCGAAACTCTGGCCTACCTGCCGACCTGCGATCTTGCGCTGCTGCTGATTGACGCCGGAGCAACGTTGAACGAGGAAGACATTGGAACCCTGCGTCTGCTGTATGGAGCGGGAATCCCAGCCGTCGTTTTGCTGAGCAAGGCAGATCTGATGGAAGAAGACGATCTGCACAAAATCATCCGCTACGTGCAGCAACAGTTGCAACAGGAATTAAGCCTGGAGATGAACGTCCATCCCGTCAGTTCGCTCTCCAGCCACTCCAACCTGCTCGATCAATTCTTCCAGCGTGAGCTGCTTCCTCGATTCGAGCAGGCACGAACGCTCCGCAACGATTCCTTCGCGCGAAAGATCGGGGCCATGCGCGATTCGGTCGTTGCGGCGCTGGAAATGAATCTCAATCGCAAAGAACGCCGTGGCCAAAATCCGCCAATCGATACAGAAGTCCTGGAAGAGCGTCTCCGGCAGGCGACCGGCATGATCGGAGAACAGCGCACCACCTTGAACCATGCCTTCCTGAAACTTGGCGAGACACCCGATGAGGTGCTGAGTCACGTTGCGGACACGGCGCTGCAATGGATGCGAACCAACTCCAAAACTCAGGTCACGTCACAGCAACTTTCAGAGTGGATCCATGATACCGTTCGGCTCCAGCTAGAGCCATCGATTGAAAACATCGGCTCGGTGAGCCAGCGCGCCATCGATACATTACAGAGCGTGGCGCATCAGATGGGTCGAACCGACGTGCCTGCCCAGGAGGAAATGTCGACTCTCTTGCGCGATATGCCCCGCTTTGAAATGGCAGAACTCCCGAGCGAAATCAACACCAGCCACTGGATGGTTTTTGGAGACGGCGTAGTTCGCTCCAGAATCAAAAAACTTCTGCGCGAAAGTATTGGCGGTTTGTTGCAACAAGAGCTTCAACTGTACGGCCGCGCCCTTTCTCAGTGGAACCAACAGTTCGCCGGCAAAATGGAGTTCCTCACCCATTCGTATGCAGATGCTTATCGTGTCCAGCTGCACCGAATGGAAGGCGCTGACAACAACGCGATCGACTCACCGCAATTGCAACAGGACTTGGCTCGTCTCAGGAACTGGAAGACTGAAGAATTCTCCAACGCGATGCAAAACATGAACAGGAGGACATGATTTTGTCGAAATATATGTACATTGCGGTCGGCGGAGCTCTGGGAGCCATCGCAAGATTCTGGGTGGATTCAGCGGTCGCCAGCCGGCTCGGCACAAAATTTCCTTATGGAACGTTTGTCATTAATATGACAGCCTGTGTGCTCATTGGCTTTTCACTCACGTTTCTGGCCAGGCGTACCAACCTGAATCCCGCCTGGAGATTTCTCATCCCAATTGGCTTTCTTGGCGCGTATAGCACGTTCTCTTCCTATGAATGGGAGACTGTTTCCACGCTGCGTGACGGCGGCTTCTCCATGGCTGCACTCTATGCATTCGGCAGCTTATTTCTTGGACTTGTGGCCGTCTGGTGCGGCATCCTTATCGCAGAGATCATCTCATGAGGACCGATCACTCTCGCGGCGCAGGTCGATGCCATGATTGAGTGCGATCGCGGCGGTCTACACAGGTAAAGGAGAATACATGTTGCAGGCGGGCAAGGCAGTCAAGGTTTCGATCTATCTCAGCGAGGGATCGACCCATCGTGGAGCGTCGACGTCCTCCAGCATCCTCGACTTTCTTTTCTATCGCGGAGTTTCCGGCGCAACCGTGCTCAAGGGAATCGCTGGATTTGGAGCGGACCACCACCTCCATTCCGCCGGCTTCGTCGAAATTTCCGATCACCTTCCCTTAAAAATCGAGTTCATCGAGTCGCGGGAGAAAGTCGACGAACTTCTCGGCAAGCTGGAGGAAATGGTTGGTACCGGCATGATTGAAGTGCAGGAGACGACGGTAGCGAAGCCCGCCCAAACTTCAAAGCAGAAGAGTCCCGCGCTCCCGGCGCATATGAAGATCGAGGGGCGAGCGCGACTGATGCGTATCTATATTGGCGATGCAGATCACTGGAACGACAAGCCGCTCCACAAAGCTCTTGTTGAAGCGATGCGCGCCAACGATATCGCCGGCGTCACCGTCTATCGCGGCATTCTTGGTTACGGCGCGCACCGGCGAGTCCACAAGGACAAGCCGTTGCACCTATCTCACGACTGCCCCATCATGCTTTCGGTGATCGATACAGAAGAAAAACTGCAAGCGTTCCTGCCCATCGTCGAACAGATGGTTCAGGAGGGATTAGTCGTTCTGTCAGAAGTCGACATCATCAAGTACTCCTATCGCGCACTCGATACGAATCAAAGCGCGGAGCCTAGGCCATGAAAGAGCAATTTCAAGCACGGATGTTGCGGATACATTTTGGCGAAGATGACAAGTGGCAGGGCAAGCCATTGCACGAGGCGATCTTCGCCAAATGTAGAGAGATCGGCATTGCGGGAGCCACCGTCTATCGCGGCATCGAGGGTTACGGAACCAGCACCAGAATTCATCGCGCCAGCTATTGGGCCCTTTCCAAGGATGCTCCAATCGTGGTGAACATTATTGATAGCGAAGACCAGATCAACAAGCTGATTCCTCATCTTGACTCCATGGTCAACGAGGGCCTGATTGCCATATCGAATGTCGAAGTGATCCGGTATTTTCGCCAGGAAGATGCTCGCGCCAAGGCGTAGTTAGCCATGACTATTTCTTTTTCTGCGAAGCGACCGCCAACGCGCGAATATCTAAGCTGCATCCAACGCGAAGAAGAAATGGTACGACTTCATGCCCAGGCTAAGGTACGCAAATCCGTCCTGGTTTTCGGGCCAGAAGGCGTGGGCAAATCAAGATTGCTCCGCAGTTTCGCCGAAGATCATCCGCATTCCATCTACATTGCACAAATCCATTCGCCTCATGCTTGTCTCGTCGCGCTGCTTACGGCAATGCGCGACGCAGCTCCTACAATTGCAATCCCCGAAAATCTCGCACCTCTGTCCACCGTTTCATTAAAAGGGATTGCAAGTCGAGCTCTCGACACCCAACCGTATCTCCTCGTGCTGGATCAACTGAATAGTCCCTCGCGGGTTGCCACGGGTCTGATCAAGGATCTACACCACTACGGACGCACATCCGTAATCTTTGCGTCTCGCTCTCCCCATATGGAAGACATCGGCGCGCTGCAACCGCTATGCGCGGATAAATCAGAGCGCGTCGAGATTAAAAACTGGCCGCAGCCTATCGCACTCGAATTTGCATATCGCGAAGCCGAGAAAACCCAACTGTCCGCGTCCAACCTGGACTCGGCGATACCCATGATCGTCGAGTGGAGCAACGGGAATCCAGCCGCAATCCTTCACATGCTGCGTATGGCTCACCTGCCACAGTACAGACTAGGCGATCAGATCAAAGCCCACGTCCTTTACCTGGACCACCGGATGGGTCGTCGCTAGCAACCCAAGTGACTAGCAGAAACCTCCTGCCGCCACAACCGATCCCATAGAAAGTGACATAGCACGTGTCCAATTTGCGCATGCGAATCACAGTTAGTATCTTTGGAGAAACGGGATGTCAAAGTTATCTGGATTGTTACTTGTCGCGCTGCTTGTCGCTGGTCAATTTGCATGTACCGGCACATCCCTTGGTCAGGCAGATAGCGCGAGTACGGCCACTCCCATCAAACACGTCGTGGTCATCTTTGGGGAGAACATCTCCTTCGACCATTATTTCGGCACCTACCCGAAAGCTCTCAACCCGAAGGGTGAGCCGCAATTCGCGGCAATATCCGGAACGCCCACGGTCAATGGATTCACCGACGCGTTACTCAAGAAAAATCCAAACTTTCTCAACACCGGCAATGGTTCCGGCGCAATCAATCCATTTCGTCTGGATCGCACCCAGGCATCCACCGCGGACCAGGACCACAGCTACACCCCCGAGCAAAGAGCATTTCATGCCGGCCTCATGGATTCATTTCCGGAGTACACCGGCGTTCCTGGCCCTCCACCCGGCGGCGAAACGAACAGAGGCCTGGTCATGGGATATTACGACGGGAACACCGTCACCGCCCTGTGGGATTACGCTCAGCGCTACGCCATGAATGACAACTCATTCGGCACCACGTTCGGGCCGTCGACCATCGGAGCCATCAATCTGATTTCAGGACAAACCAATGGCGTCACCGACCAGATCAACGCGCGTGGCGATCTGATTTCCGGCGGCAATGGGACCTGGACGCTGATCGAAGATGTCAATCCGATCGGTGACGTATGTTCCACCACAACCGGCGCGCAGGTACATTTCACCGGCAAAAACATTGGCGATTTGCTGAACGACCGCGGAGTGACTTGGGGCTGGTTCGAGGGCGGCTTTGACCTTTCACTGAAAAATTCAAATGGAACTACGGGATGCGCGCGTTCGACAACGTCGCGGGTCACCAACGTGCCGCAAGTCGACTACCTTCCACATCACGAGCCGTTTCAGTACTACACCGCCACCAGCAACCTGAAGCACGTGCGGCCATCTTCCGTGCAAATGATTGGCCACCCCGGCGACGCCGCCAATCACCAATATGATATCGACGATTTTTACGCAGCCGTCCGCGCCGGGAACATGCCCGCCGTCAGCTTCCTGAAAGCGCCAGGCTATCAGGATGCGCATGCCGGATATTCGGACCCTCTCGACGAACAAACCTTCATCGTGACCGTGATTAATTTTCTGCAGCAGGAGCCGCAATGGTCTTCGACCGCCGTCATCATTGCCTACGACGACTCTGACGGCTGGTACGACCATCAAATGGGCCCGATCGTAAATCAATCGGCGACTGCGGCAGATATGCTCAGCGGAAAAGGAAAGTGTGGTAACGGAACGTCTTCTCTGGCAGGGCCACGAACTCCTCACGCGCAAGCCCGTTGCGGCTACGGCCCGCGTCTTCCCTTGCTGGTAATTTCACCCTATGCGCGGAGAAACTTCGTCGATCACACTCTGACCGATCAGACCTCCATCATCCGGTTTGTCGAAGACAATTGGCTTCATGGGCAGCGCATTGGCCATGGCTCCTTCGACGCAATCGCTGGATCGCTCGATGGCATGTTCAATTTCGACAAGGCGCCGAACGTCGGCACCTATCTACTCGACCCTTCGACTGGGGAAGTAACAACCAACAAGAATTAGGCCGAAGCTTAGACTGACTGCAATCGATGGCGACATCATAAGGTCTGCGTTTGGTCGGTTGGTCAAGGAATTGTTGACGCGCTTTCTGCAGCAAGCCTGAGCATCGATCGCGAACAAAGGAATCGCCGGCCTCATTCCACATTTAAGAAACTCTCGGTGTACTGGCGTCGTCCAATCACTACATGAATACCATTACGCTGGAAGAACATTTCTTGACGGAATCCTTTCTCCGAGCCACTGGAGCGCATGACCGGGAAACTCCCCCGCAGCTTGCGCAACTGCAACCTAAGCTTCTCGACATCGGCGCCGGCCGCATCGCCGACATGGACAAAGCAGGCATCGACTTCCAGGTGCTCTCGCTCGCCGTCATGGGATTCGACGCGCTCGATGCGGAAACCGCCAGTTCGCTGGCTCACGACATCAATGACGAGCTCGCCGACGCGGTGCGTTCTCATCCCAAGCGCTTTGGCGGTTTCGCTACCCTTGGCATCAAGACGCCCGCCACCGCAGCCGCTGAGTTGGAGCGCTGCGTCACTCGCCTGGGATTTCACGGTGCTCTGCTGAACGGCACCACCGGCGGTCTTTTCCTTGATGACCCGAGCTTCTTCCCGGTCTTTGAAGCCGCCGCGCATCTCGGCGTTCCCATCTACCTTCACCCCGCGCCTCCTCCGGAACCGGTGCAACAGGCCTATTATTCCGGCCTTCCCGATCCACTCGGTTTCCTTCTTTCCATCGCGGGCTGGGGCTGGCACGCTGAGACCGGCCTTCACACCCTCCGGCTCATCGTCTCCGGCCTCTTTGATAGCCTGCCCAATCTGCAACTCATCATCGGCCACATGGGAGAAGGTCTGCCCTATGCGCTCGCGCGCTCCAGCGCCGTCCTCTCCCACGCCGCGCCGCATCTTCGCCAGCCTGTCGCTGATTACTTCCAATCCAACATCCACTGCACCACCAGCGGCTACTTTACTCTGCCGCCGTTGCAGTGCGCCCTTCAGGTCATCGGTATCGACCGCCTTCTTTTCTCCGTTGATTATCCGTACAGCCCCAACACGCGCGGTCGAGCCTTTCTCGATAGTCTGCCGAATATTCTCGGTCCAGATGACATCGCAAAGCTCGCTCATCGCAATGCCGAGCATCTGTTGAAACTGCGCCCCGTCGCGTGACGTTCGCTTCGCCATGGTCCGGCGAAACGTCAAGCCAAAATCCATAACGACAAGCCTTCGTCGCCAGGATGGAACCCGCAGGCAAAGCAGTTGACATCGCAACCCGCAATCTCCATCATCTCGGACCCGAACATAACGACGTTCCCGAATGCACCTGTCTTAGAATTGAAGGCTCAGGCCCACGTTGGAATTCAAGTCGTTGCGGACTGCTTCGCCTGACGCCATGATCATCTCTTGTTCTGCGGAAGTAATCGCGAAACAGAGATGTTTTGCAAACGAGTTCTGCACATTTCCTCTGAAGCTCGCGAACCGAGGGTTGCATGCGCCGGATCATCTTGCTCGCAGTCATCGTTCTGGATCCGCGTTTGAAGAAAACCATCTGCGAGGACGAGCTCGTGTCGACCACATCTGGCCATCGCCGTTCTCCCGCGGTTACAATCATCCCGACTCAACGAAACGGTGGGCAAAATGGACAAACGACAATTTCTCAAGGGCTCAGCCGCCACGGCTGCAGCGATGATGATGACCCGTTTCCGCGAAGGCGATGTTCTCGCCGACACAACGGTCCCCAGAACCAATTGGTCCGGCAACTACCACTACTCGACGAATGACGTCTTCCAGCCCGCATCCGTTTCTGAAGTTCAGGACGCCGTTCGCAGTGTCACTGGGGTCCGCGCACTCGGCACCCGCCACTCCTTCAACGGCATCGCCGACTCAAAGATTGCGCAAATCTCCACGCTCAATCTGAAGGATGTCACCATCGATCCCAAAGCGCGCACCGCCACTGTAGGCGCTGGCATCCGCTACGGCGACCTGGCAGTCATCCTCGACGCGAAAGGTTTTGCGCTGCCCAACATGGCCTCGCTGCCTCAAATTTCCGTCGGCGGAGCCTGCGCCACCGCGACCCACGGCTCAGGAATACATAACGGCAATCTCGCCACGCCTGTCACTGCCATCGAATTCGTCGTAGCCGACGGAACCATCCGCAACCTTTCCCGCGAAAAAGATGGCGACCGCTTTGCTGGCGCTGTCGTTTCTCTCGGATCTCTCGGAATCGTCACCCATGTGACTCTCGCCGTCGAACCTCGCTATGACATGACCCAGGTCGTCTACCAGAACCTTCCTTTCAGCGAACTGGAGCACCACCTCGCTGACATCATGGGAGCCGGCTACAGCGTTTCCATCTTTACCGACTGGCAGAACGGTCGTGCCGGTGAGGTCTGGATCAAGCGCCGCGTCGATCAGGGTGGTGCCTCCACGCCTCCCGCCCGTTTCTATAACGCGACCCTCGCAACCAAAAAGCTCCATCCCATTCCCGGCCACTCCGCCGATGCCTGCACCGATCAGCTCAACATCGTAGGTCCATGGTACGAGCGGCTTCCGCACTTCAAAATGAACTTCACGCCTTCCAGCGGTCACGAATTGCAAACCGAGTTTCTCGTCCCCTTCGATCGCGGTTATCAAGCCATCCGTGCAGTCGAAACCCTCCGCGACAGCATTACTCCTCACCTCTACATCACCGAGCTTCGCGCCATCGCCGCTGACGATTTATGGATGAGCATGGCCTACCAGCGCCCGTCGCTCGCCATCCATTTCACCTGGAAGCTTGAAACCGACGCCGTGATGAGCCTGCTCCCGCAGATTGAGGCCAAGCTCGCCCCCTACCGTGCCCGCCCCCACTGGGCCAAGGTCTACACCATGGACACCCGTCAGATCGCCCCGCTCTATCCCCGCATCCAGGACTTCCGCGCCCTCACCCAGGAATTCGATCCCAAGGGAAAATTCCGCAACCGATATATACGCAACCATATCGACACAGCCTGACACCACGACGGTCGACCACGAAACAACTGCGTCAGATTGCGGCATCTGGATTATTCAGATTGAACCCACCCGAGAGACAGAATTACAAAGGCTCACACCTGGGAAAGCCAGTCGAAGGCGCGCTCTTGAGTGCGTTGCGGGAAGCGATTAATATCGACCGGCGTTTCGAATTGCAAGGCTTGCGGCTTGCCGAGCAAACGATAAATATTCTTTGAAGCCTCGACCTCACGCTGCACGTCCGCAATCCGCGCATAGCGGTCCAGTGTTGGCGCGACGACCAATGTCGGTTTCGGCGCAACCGATGCCAGCACCTCATCGAAATCAAAAGGGACGCGATCTTCGTGGCCCACGAAGAATCCGAGACGGGGCAGCAATCCATGCAGATACGAATATTGCCGAATGCCCTCTGTACCACTCGCTGCCGTATCGAGACGCAGCGTATCGAATCCGCAGATCGATACAACGCCTTTCACCCGATCCTCAAATCCCGCAGTCAACAGCCCGACTTTGCCGCCCAACGCATATCCCATCAAGAAGATTCTTGACGAGTCGATCTCCTTTAGTTTCGTCAGCGCATCCACCGCAGCCCGCGTATCTTCAATCATGTTGCCCAGCATCGACCACCGGGGATAGCGATCGTAAAAATACTTTGCCTGGTGGATGCGACTTCCGAAACCAACGTGATCGAACGCAAATATGGCGAACCCTCTTTTTGCCAGCAGCGGAAATGAAGGCCGCGCATCCAGATCGTAGATCCAACCCTCTGAACGCCACGGGCTGTAAGAGGACCAGCCGTTCTGATAGCTGTAAGGAGGCAGCCAAATCACCACTGGCCATGTGCCGGGCTTCGGTTTTCCATCCTCGTCCAACGGGTAAAACAGGTCGCCATTCAAACCATCGCCAAACGGCAGGCCCACTGCGCCCATCCCTTCCAGCTTGCATCGCATCTGTCGATTGGAACCGTCGATCGGCCTTTCATACAGTGTTGCAAGCCAACCTTCACTGGAAAAATCGGTTTCAGAAATATTGTCGTGCGCCACAAATGGGACTCGCGGCGGCGCTTCGCCCAGCATGGTTGAAATCCTTTGCTGAATCGATTTCTTCTTCTCGACCCACTGTTGCTCCGAGCTGATCGGATGCCCGTTCGCCTGATTCAGGAAATCGCCAACCGACATTTTCGGATAGGAGAGCGGATCGATCTTTTCCCCTGAAAGCTTCTGCCATTTTTCGAATGTATAACCCAGGATCCGGGTTTCAGATTTCGGATGGCGTTTGCGATCAAACATAGAATCGAAGAAATCCATGAACTGTTCAACATTCTCAGCCGAGGTCGGATGCCTCCCATCGCGGAGATTCAGCCATAGTTTTTCTTCCTGTCCAAATAAGGCATAGACGGGCAACACGGAACGATACGCCTGCTCGAAACCGAAGGGATTGCCAGCCGATTCAGAGTATGCGGCATTCATCATCAGGCCGCGCGGAGTAATCAACGCCGCTAACATATTCTGGTCAATCGGCAGCTTATCCTCCCTCCCGGCAAAGAATCGCAGCTGCGGATGAAACCAGTGGGGCTGCGCTGCCGTGAGCAGTTCGATACTCTCGTTCGCAAACATATCCGTGGTGTATCGCCAGGGATCGCATCCCCCGGTGTTGCCGCTGGAAGGAATCACCGCCGCGATCCGTTCGTCGAATGCGGCTGCCAGCAACGCTTGTTTTCCACCTCTCGAATGTCCGGCGAGACCGATCGCGTCCTTATCTATTTCCGGCTGAGTAACTAGATAATCCATCGCGCGAGAAGCCGCCCAGGCCCAGCGCGCGAGACAGGAAAAATCGTATTCGGGATAAATGTCAATGTACGCGTCGGAATCGTCGACGTCTCCGTACATAGGATCGTTTGCGGCATAGTAGCAGCCGATATAACCGCGTCGCACTGCTGTATAAAGCCAGGGAAGCTTTCGACCGTAGTTCGTCAAAAATACCGGGAACGGTCCTTTGCCATCCGGAATAATCAATTGCAGACGCAACCTAGCGCGATGACCGGGACCAAACTCCAGCCGAACATTGCGCACGGTCGTTGTTCCCTCGCGCTGAATCGATGTAACAACCGCGCGCAGGTTATCGGGCGGCGGCGGCATTCTTCCAAATACCCACTGCTCCACTTGTGCGCGGATCCATTGTTTCTGGCGATTCCACTGCACTTCATTCGTCACAGCGATCTGGCGGCCGTTCTCGCTATACATAAGCGGATTCGGAAGAAAAGGAATCGACGGCATTGCTTCAAAATCGGGAGGCAGCGCTCCTGTGCGCTTGACCCAGTCCTCCCAGGTTTTGTCGTACGCATTCATGCGCCCCGTCGCTGGTGTTCTGCTCGGAGGAAAAATCTTCAGAAACGTCTCGAGATCCCTGCGCCGCCGTGCCTCTTCGCTGATAGCTGCTTTTTCAGGCTGCACGCTGGCCCTGCTTTCTGTCCCCATCATCGACGATGCAATCGATGTCGCCGCCGCTTGCGCAATGAATTCTCGTCTCGTAATTGCCATTCCTGTTCCCTGCGTGCATTCTAGTTTCTTTAGGTCGTTTGATGAAAATTCCGGTTGATCTGGAGGATCAGATTCCCATGAGCACCGCCATCCTTAGCAGCATTTCCCGTGCAGTCGAATTGCTAAACTTGGCCCATGGGTGAAGTCCAAGATCATTACGACAATCTCCTCGCAAAACACTACACCTGGATGTTCGCCACGACATTTGACGCAAAAGTCTCCGAGCAAAAGGCAATTCTCGAGGAAGCGCTGCAGACACCTGCGGATTGCTTTGGATTAGCTGTGGACCTTGGCAGTGGACCAGGCTTCCAGACGATTGCACTCACTGAGATGGGATTTTCTTCGGTGATTGCCGTAGATACAAACGACTTTCTTCTCAAAGAACTGCAATCCCACCAGGGCCATCGGCCGGTGCGAACGGTCTGCAGTGATCTTTTGAAGTTAAGAGAGTTTGTCCCTCCGATGGCGGCCCAGCTGATCGTATGCATGGGCGACACAATCACCCACCTCCCCAGCAAGGATGCCGTGGAAGCGCTCCTTCTCTCAGTCGCCGACACTCTCGCGCCCGACGGAAAATTTGTCATCACTTATCGCGATCTGAGTGTAGAAGCCACCGGGCTCGATCGGTTTATTCCCGTTCACGCCGACGACGGAAAAGTCATGACCTGCTTTCTGGAATTTGATCGGCCCGATTCGGTGCTGGTCCATGACTTGGTGTATAGCCGCGAAGGCTCCAAATGGCTGCTTGAAAAGAGCGCCTACCGAAAGCTTCGCCTGCCGGTTGATTGGCTTCAAGACGCGATGAAGCGGGTCGGCTTCATCGTCCACAGGGGACACGCCGGGAGACTCATTCGTCTTGTCGGACAGAAACGCACCGCTCAGTAGACATCCGCTGGGGTCAGCCACGCGCAGCTCGCCAATGCGTCTCCGCGGTTGACGTAGATCATTCTCAAAAAAGTTATACAGCGCACTTCACTGACCGTCGGCGTGAACCATATGTGCGGACACAGCCATCCCAGACCGCAATTCGTCGGTTGCATGCAACGCAACATCATTTCCTTCTTCCAGTGACCCGAAGACTTCAGTCATGCCGTCCATGACCGCGCCGGTTTTGACGCTGATCGGCTCCGCCTTTCCGTCACGAACAAGAACGACATAATTCTGTTCCATATTGCGGCCGACTGCAGACTGCGGCACAAAAAGTGTCGATGAAGTACGTCGCACAGGCCACAGAATTGAGGGGAACATTCCCGAGTGCAATTCCAGGCTGGGGTTCCATACATCCATTTCAACCGGCATGGTGCGGGTCGACACGTCGATGGAGTCGGCGAGCCGAGCCACCGTCCCATGGAACGTGCGACCTGGAAATGCGGGAACGGTGAAGTCGATTGTTTGACCTTTCTGAATGCCGGCCACATAAGCTTCCGGCACCGCAACCACCAGTCGCAAGTGGGCAACCTGCTCAATGCGCATCATCGAAGGTTGCGTGGGCGAACTGCCGCCGGGGCCGACCAACGCGCCCGGATGGACATTGCGTTTGGTCACGACGCCGTCGAACGGAGCGGTGATGCGCAAGTAGCTTTCCATTTCCTCAGCGGAACGCAGATTCGCGCGCGCTGCATCGGCGGTATTGCGCAACGCAACCACTCGCGCACGGTCTGCAGTGGCGGCCTTCTCTGCGACCTCAAGTTCTTCGTCGGAAATCACTCCGGGCGTATTCGCAGCCTGTTTCAACCGCTCCCAGCTGCTTTCATCGGCGGCGAGTTTTGCCTCCGCAGCAATCCGCTGATTCTCCGCGCTCAAGACCTTCGCTTCGGCTTCTGACTTTTGCGCGACAATTTCCGGAGCGATCAGCACAGCCAAAAGCTGCCCCTGTTTCACCGTCGAGCCGCGATCGACGCCGATCCATTTCACAAATCCACTTACCTTGGGAAAAATCCTCACCTCTTCATAAGGCTGCAATTCTCCAGGCAGCGGGATGGTTATGTTGAGTCTCCGCGAAACCACCTGGACGCTATCGACGACAGTAGGCGCAGGCGGCTGCGCTGCCGCGGCCGCTGCAGCTTTGCTTGAGCTGGAATTGCAGCCACAAACCGCAACGCCGATCGAAAGCGTTGTTGCTACCAGCAACGCTCGCGACTTATTTCCAGAGAAGTATCGCGCTCGAGTTACGCATGCTGTGTTCAATTTGGTTCTCCTTCAGTTCCCAGCGAAGAATACGGGCTGTGCGGGTCGGATACGTCGAGCGAAGCCGAAGACCTGGACGCGCTCTCTTGCGCCAATGAAAATATTGCCGGCAGAATAAACAGAGTCGCGAGCGTTGAAGCCGCCAGCCCACCGATCACCGCTCGGCCCAGTGGCGCAGTTTGATGGCCGCCTTCGTTCAGCGCCAGCGCCATTGGGATCATCCCGGCAATCATGGCGATGCTGGTCATCAAGATGGGTCGCAATCTCGTCTTGCCGCCAAAAATAGCTGCCTCAACTGACGACTCCTTGCCGGCACGCCGATGTCCTTCGGCAAATGTCACCAGTAGGATCGAGTTCGCAACTGAGACGCCCAGGGCCATAATCGCTCCCATGAACGATTGCAGATTCAGCGTGGTCCCGGTCAGCAGCAGCATGATGATGACACCGCACACCACCGCCGGCGTCGTGGAGACCGCGACAAAGGCGAGTCGAAGAGACTGAAAATTTGCCGCGAGCAACAAGTAGATTGCGACCACCGCACATAACAGTCCCAGCGTCAGATAGTGCAGCGTCTGGCGCATGGGCACAACTTGTCCGCGGATATGAACTTCCACCCCGCGAGGCGGAGCACCAGCACGCCGTATCGCTTCTTCCACTTGATCCGCGGCTCGTCCCAGGTCTTCGCCCTGCACGTTCGCCGTCAGCGAGATCATGCGCTGCATATCGTAGCGATCGAATTCTCCCGTCACCTGCCCATAAGAAAGCTGCGCCACATCGCCAAGGTTCGGATGGTTCGACGGTCCGCCGCTCATCAGCGGAATGCTGGCAAGATCGTCCATCGACTTCATTTGATCCTGCGGCACCTCGACCTGCACCTGATATCCCACGCCGGTTGCGGGATCCTGCCAGAAATTGCGAGAGACAAATCGGCTGGACCACGTGGCCGTTTCGACAGAACGAGCGACCTGATCTACAGTAAGACCGAGTTGGCCGGCTCGTTCGCGATCGATGTCGATGTTCAGGCTGGGATATTGCAGCGGCTGACCGTAATGCAAATCCCGCAGATGACCGATCTTCGCCATCTCGGCGCGAACCTTCTCCGCATACTCGTGGTCTGCGGAAAAATTGAAGCCTTGAATGGCGACTTCAATCGGCGTTGGCGAACCGAAGTCCATAATCTGATCGACAATGTCTCCGGACTCAAAAGTAAAGGCAGTATCTGGAAACTCCCGCGGAAGCACTCTGCGCAACTGCTCCTGCAGCGCGCTAACCCGAATGTTCGCGCTTTTCTTCAACTGAACGCGAAGTACTGCCTCCTGCGGTCCGCTCGTCCATAGATACACCAGGTTCACCGGATAGCTTGGCGCATAGGTGCCGACATACCCGATGCTGATTTCCACGTTGCCGGGCCCAGCGAGGCGCTTGATCTCTTCCAGAGTTTTCAGCGTCGTTTGTTCTGTCACTTCAATTCGCGTGCCGGAGGGCGCACGCAGACGAAGCTGAAACTGAGTTTCAGGAGTGTGCGGAAAAATCTCGCGACCCAGCTGTGGCCCCAGCAGCACGATGATTGACGCCGCAATCGCGACATACACTCCGATCAGCAGACCACGCCGACCAATCAGGCGTCCGATCAGATGTTCATAGCGATCGCGGAAGTGATCGAACCGGCTTCGCCCGGAGCTTTCCTCCTCGTTGCGGTGCATGCGTTTGTTCAGCCAGATATAAAGCACCGGCACAAACGTGCTCGAAAGCAGGTACGACGCGATCATGGCGAAGCCCACCGCAAGCGACAGCGGAACAAAGAGTGCGCGGGTCACACCCACCATCAGAAACGACGGCAGAAACACCGCGAGGATAGAAAGCATCGCCAGGAACCTGGGAACAATCGTCTGGCGCGTCGCATCCAGCACCGCCTGCGGCACATGATCTGTCAGCTGCAGGTTGCGATGAATATTTTCAATCTCGACCATGGCCTCGTCGACCAGAATGCCGACCGCGAGAGCAAGACCACTCAACGTCATAATGTTGATGGTCTGATCCGCGAGCCATAGGCAAACAACGGCCGCCACCAGCGCGAATGGAATCGACGCGATCACAATGAATGAGCTTCGCCATTCCCGCAGGAACAGAAACACCATCAGCCCGGTAAGAAAGGCCCCGATGGTGCCTTCCCAGACGAGCCCCGCCAGCGACCGTTTCACGCGGCCAGACTGGTCGAATTCATAGCTGACCTGTACGTCCGCAGGAAGCACGTTGGCGAACCGGCTCATGCTGGACTTCACTTCATTCACCACCGCCAGGGTGGATGCATCCGCACGCTTGGTGACCGGTAAGTACACGGTGCGGCGGCCATTCACCAGCGCATATCCAAGGGTGATGTCGCTTCCGTCCTCCACCCAGCCAACGTCACGCATAAAAACCGTCGGCCCGGCGCCGGTGCGCACCGGCAGATTCGCCAGATCGCTGATGTTCGACACCACCGCGTTCATCGGAGTGATTCGGTCAAGCTTGCCGGTTCGCACATCTCCGGCAGGAGCGATGACGTTCCCGGAAAGCAGCGCCTTGACCACCTCGCCTGTCGACATGCGATAGCTGTTCAGCTTGCTGCGGTCGACGTGAATCACAATGGTTCGCGAGCTGCCGCCGAAGGTGGCCGGAGACGACACTCCCGGCAATGTGGTGAACAGCGGTCGCACGCGATTTAATGCCAGGTCCTGTAGTTCATCCACGCTGTGGGTCTTGCTGGAAAATACGACGTAACCAACCGGTACGCTGCCCGCGTCGAATCGCAAGACAAATGGCGGAACAGTTCCGGCCGGCATGTAAGCATGCGCACGCTCAATGTAGGCGACAGTCTGCGCCAGCGCCTGGTTCATATCGGTGCCAGGAAGAAACGAAAGCTTGAGCAGCGCAAAATTTTCAACCGACTTCGACTCCACGCTCTCCAGTCCGGCAACGTACAGAAAGTTGGATTCGTAGTAGTAGGTCAAATACCCTTCCATCTGCGCCGGGCTCATTCCACCGTAGGGCTGAGCGACATAAATCACAGGCAGGTTCAGGTTCGGAAAAATATCTACCGGCATCCGCACAATGGCAAGGATCGAGCAGAGTGCGACGGCGATGACCGCGATCAGAACGGTAATTGGGCGCCGCAGGGCGGCATGAACAAGCCACATAATCAGTGCCCTCCCGCAGGCATGCTATTCACGGTAGTAAGAAACGGAGTCAGGTCGCCCTGAGCAGAAGCAAGGCCCGCAAGTGCGCGCCAGATGCTGAGCCGCGCCAGTGAGTCATCCATTTCCGCCTGAACCAACAGGCTTTGCGCCTCCGCTACATCGACGATGGTTCCCAGGCCGGCATGAAATCTCGCCAACGCTTGCGCTTCGCTCTGTCGCGAGGCTTCCAGTTCGGTCGGAGTGTTCTGTGCTACCCGCCGCGCACCGTTCAACTCCGCCAACGCTTGCTGCTGTTGCCCGGTCAACACCTGCATGGTCTGGGCGTACACCGCTTCTTCACGGCGTCGATTGGCGACCTCAATCTTCTTGCGTTGTTGCATCGGCACGATACTGGTCAGGTCAAGTGAAGCCGTCAATCCCGCCTCCCAGTTGTAGACATCAAAACCCATGCCACTTGGCCACTGTTTCACTTCTCCGGTCGACGTCTCTCCGCTTCCACGCGCAGAGAGCAAACCCTCCGTTGTGAAGTGTGGATAGAAAGAGTGATTCAGGACACTGATCCGCGCATTGGCTTCCTGGATTCGTCGCTGTTGCGTGATCGCCGCCGGATGATTTGCAAGAGGAGTCTCAGCCCAGGTTCGATCCGGTGGAACGTCAAGGAATGGGCCGGTCTCGATCTGCACCGTTGTTCCGGCGAGCCCCAGCAGCGCCGCAAGAGCGCCGCGATTCACCTCATCGTCGCGCTGCGCAAGAATCAGCCGCGTTCGCGCCGCAGCCAGTTCCGCCTCCGCACGCGAAGCATCGGCGCCCGGTCGCAGATGTGCGTCGACCAGCGCATGCACCGATCGCGCAAATACCTCTCTGCGGTTTACATCGGCGAGGCTGGCATTCACTCGCTGCTCCCCAGCCAACACCGCCAGCGACGCCTCTGCAACTGCCGTGGCAACGCCTAGCTTGGTGAGTTCGACCTGCTCTCCGATGCGACTTTCCGTAGCCTGGGCCGAACGTACCTGCGAGCGACGGAAGCCGAAATCAAATGGCTCCCACGACAGCAGCACTCCGGCACCGGAGGTCCAGAAGGGCCGGTAAGCGTGGGGAGTAACACTTCCCTGCGTCCCAGTTAGGATGTTTGGAGATTGTGGAAGCAACACCCCCAGCACGCTTTCGCGTGAGCCGCGATCGCCCTGCCAGACCGTATCGAGCCGCGGAATATATGCGGTTTTGGCAAGCCCAACACCCGCCTTGGAAGCGTTGTACTGTTCCATCGCCGCACGCACCGCGGGATAGTTCGTCAATGCGTAGTCGACGGCTTGCTGCACGGTAAATTGCCTCACGGCGGGCGCACCCGGCTGCTGCGCCCTGGCGGAAAGCCACGGCGAACACGCCAGTATGGCTGCGAGAGCAGAGAGCGACTTTCTTCTCACGGTCAACATGCGCTGATTTATCTCCATCTGAAGCGCTTCCACAGATTTGTTGTATGGCGCACCGACATCCATTGGTTTGAGCAATGCCGGCGATCCGGAAACTCGGAGCTTCCGGAGAAAAAAGTGGCCTGGAGAATTTCACTCGACGTCGAGTCTCGAGCGACGATCACGCGCAGCTTTTCTGGTAAAAAAGCTGCACGGAACAAGACTCAAAACAACTCAGTAGAAATGAAACGCTCGATAACCTGGAATGGGTCAGAGCGAAGGAGGCGAGCGTCCGGACGGTCGGAGACGCGTGGACGACGATACATGCTCGTTCACGTCGCTCAGATTATCGATCTGAATAAGCTGGGGACGTATGCGGGTCGAAGCGGCTTCAAGTGCAAATCGGCGATGCAGTCGATGATGAGGAATGATTGCAGTATCGTTCGTTCGACGTTGCAGCTCGGCGTGAAAACCCGTCTTCTTCCGAGACAGGTGTACGCCAACCGTCCGGCGAACTACACTTCTGTTCAACAGAACTGAGGATTCCGCCGAACGACTCTGTTGCAACCCGGCTCCCGCGGCAAGACAAGGAGAGCCAAGGATCCATGCCGGAAACGCAGCAATCCACAGAAACAACAGTACTCTTCGCAGGCTTGTGCTCCGGATCGGCATGGCCAATCATATCTCAGATTCAGGCCGTACAGCCAATATTATGGCTCGCCGCGCACCAGTAGTCACCTATGGCTGCGGCCCTGAGTGCCCGTAAAGCAATAGAACGAAAGTCATTTCTGATTCGCGTTTTACCCTGGTGATACCGAAAGAAGCTGAAACGCGGACACGCCAGTGATTCCGGTTACTTCACGTGGATCGTCGTGTTCAGCGGCAGATTGGCGGATGAGTCACCGACCATCAGCTCCACCGGCTCAGCTTCAACCCGAAACGCATTCGTCTTCACATCCCAGTACGCCAGCCGCGAAGCCGGCAGCGGAATCTCCACCGTCTTCGTTTGCCCGGCTTCAATCGTCACCCGCTGGAAGCCTTCCAATTCCTCGCGCGGACGTGCGACCGCTGAGTGCAAATGCTTCACGTAGAGCTGCACCACTTCGTCGCCCTCGCGGCCGCCTGTATTTGTCACATCCACGCTTACATTTAACGTTCCATCCTTGGTCAACCGTGGCGAGCTAGCCCTGATGTTCGAAAACTTGAACGTCGTGTAGCTCAGGCCGAATCCAAACGGATACAGCGGCTCGCCCTTGAAATACATGTAGGTATAGCCGTCGCGGATGTTGTAGTCCATGCGCGGAGGCAGCTGGTCGGCCGATTTCGGCCAGGTCTCCACAAGATGGCCTCCAGGGTTATAGTCGCCAAACAGTACCTTCGCCAGCGCCGTTCCTTCATCCTGCGACGACTGCGCCATGTGCAGAATCGCCGGCACGTTTGCTTCCGTCCAGTTGATATCGTACGGAAAACTGGAGATGAGCATCACCACCGTCTTCGGATTCTTAATGAAGACCTGCTTGATGATTTGTTCCTGGTAAAGATCGATGGTTTCGCGATCACGCCCCTCGCGTCCATCGCTGGGCACGGTACAGGGAAGAGTGATTCCACCGCCTTCTGTCGGAGAGTTGTACCAGTCGTGTGCCTCGTCACCACAGGTCGGATTGTTCCCAACCACCACCACCGCAACGTCCGATTCCTTCGCCGCTGTCATCGCGGCGGTTTCCCCGTCCGGCGTATCGTAGGCGGCATAGTTCACCTTCACATTCGGCCCCACCTCATCCTGAATGCCTTTCAGCGGCGTCACCGCATACGGAGGTGTCCCGCCGTACCAGTCCCAATGCACGACATTCGCCAGCGGTCCGATCACGGCGATGGATTTGATGGTCTTCTTGTCGAGCGGAAGAAAATTCTTCTCATTCTTCAGCAGCACCACGGATTCAAGCGCCATCTTGCGTGAAACATCGCGATCCTTATCCGTGTTCCACGGCTCTGGAGAATCTTTAATGCTGGTGTACGGCACCATATCCGGCGGATCCAGCAACCCAAGCTTGATCGTGATGCGGAATTTTCGGCGCAGCGCGTTGTCGATGTCAGCCTCCGTGATCGACCCATCCTTCAGCGCCGCGTGCAACTCATCCTTATAAGTATCGAGATATTGATTGATCCCCGCCTTCAGGCACGCCACCACGGCAGCTTCCTGATTCGGAAAAAGATGACGCGGGCTGACCAGCAGCTTCACCGCCCCGCCGTCGCTCGAAACGACATCCACGCCCCACTTATCGATCACAATGCTGCGCAGAATAGGATTCACCGCCATCGGCGTGCCATTCCATGCGTTGTACGAAGCCATCACCGCCTTTGCGCCGCCATCGAGAAATGCCATGCGGAACGGCACCGAATAATATTCCCAGAACAACCGCTCATCGAAGTTCGATGACGAGCTGTTGCGGAGATTCTCATTCTCGTTCGCCAGAAAATGTTTCAACAGCGCCGCAGACTGCCAATACTTCGGATTGTCTCCCTGCAGCCCATGAATGAAAGCCGTCGCCATGGTTCCATTAAAGAAAGGAT
>JBARFA010000017.1:0-23395 GCA_049796755.1 Acidobacteriaceae bacterium | reverse complement strand
ACTTTGGCCCATTTGAAAAACGCACCAAAATCAGGGCATTGGAGCTACCGGGTGCCCGTCTTGACTGCTCTTCGCGTGCGAAGGCCGCCTCCATCTTTGCTGTCTCCTTTGCTGTGGCCGTTGGCTCCATTGGTTTCGAGATTTTTTGGCCACTCGACAACATGCAACCCATTTTTTTTGATCCACGAGCCCAAGCCATCCTTGCCGATCTCTCCCTCGCCTGTGGAATCGTTGTAGTACTCATTCACCAGGCTTGGTGTCGGCGCCAGTTGTCCGATGGAGAACGGATCCTTGCCAAGGCTCTCCAGCGCGGCAGTGAACGCTTTCATGTGGGTAATTTCCCGGGTCATCAAAAACTGTAATGCATCTTTGCTGCCTTGATCGTCGGTCAGGTGAATCAATCGCTCGTAGGTGATTTTTGCGCGGGCTTCGGCGGCAATATTGTTGCGCAGGTCGACATCCAACTCGCCCGCAATCTTTAAATAGTTTGCGGTCCAGGGATTGCCAACGGAGTTGAAAAGGTTTAAACCTCCGCCTCCGGTGACGGCGACGATCGGATCCTCCTCCGCACGGCTCAGATTCTTCTTCATCGGTTTCAGGTGCATGCGAATCAGCGCGCCGACGACTTCCAGATGGCTGATTTCTTCGGTGCCGATATCGAGCAGAAGATCTTTGCGTTCGGGATCGTCGCAACTCCAACCTTGAACGGTGTATTGCATGGCCGCCGCCAGTTCTCCATTGGCGCCGCCGAATTGTTCCAACAGCATGGTTCCAAAACGAACATCCGGTTCGCCAACGTGTACGTCATACATAAGCTGCTTAATGTGGTGATACATAATTCCTCCGGTGGCCTACTCAGCCGGTTGATAAGCTTGCGATGGAATGCCGCCAGGCGTTGCAACCAAGCCTGGCAAGCAAGAATTGATTTCTCTCTTATCCAGGTAGGATGCGAAGGCTGCGCTGGGAAAGACCGCGGAAAAGTTGAGAAGGTAGAGTTCCGTAGAACTGAGTTTCATGAGACTGGATCGAGCTTGATGAGCGGAGAGAACTACGTACGAATTCGTTTCCCGGTTTGTCGCTGGCCCTGGTTTGTGGCGCTGGGTGGAGCGACCGATTTGCGAATCCGCAATTCGGTTTCGAGCACTCGATGCCGGCCCGGCGCGGCCCGAATTTCATCGACGTTCACGCGATCCAGCAACATTTGTACAGCGGTTGCCCCCATTTGATATCCCGACTGTCGGACGGACGCCAGAGTTGGGTCCATGAGTTCGGTCACGTCCAGATCGTCGAAACCAATGACCGAGACATCATGGGGACAACGCAACTGCAGTTCGCGAATGGCCAGCAACGTACCCATCGCCATCAAATCATTTTGCGCGAAGATCGCGGTCGGGCGGTCGCGAAGGCGCAACAATACCAGCGCATCCTTGTAGCCCCCTGTGCGATCGAAGGTGCTCTCGCGCACATAGCCCTCTGGATACGAAAGACCCGCGAGCTTCAAAGCGCGCTGGTATCCCGCGAGACGTTCCTGTGCATTGGGCAGATGCAGTGGCCCGGTGATGCAGGCGATGCGTTCATGACCTAACTGGATGAGATATTCAACCGCTCGGAAGGCTCCATCTTCGTTTGAAACCGTGACGGAATCGCCCTTCCAATTTCGCGGCATGCGGTCAAGAAATACAACCGCGGCTCCGGAACTGCGGAACGATTCGATCTCTTCACTCAATTTGTCAAAACTAGCCGGAATAATAATGAGGCCAGCCGGAAGATAGGTGCGCAGCTGCTCCAGATGTTCCAGTTCCTTTGTATGACTGTTATCTGTGTTGCAGAGGACTAGCCGATAACCGTTTGCGAACGCGGTATCTTCCGCGCCGCGAACCACGGCGGGGAAAAAGGGATTGGTGACGTCGGGGATGACCATGCCAATCATGTTTGTCTTATCGCGTCGCAGGCCGCGAGCCAGTGCGCTGGGTTGATAGCGAAGTGCATCGACAGCTTCCAGAACGCGCTGTCGAAGAGGCTCGCGCACTCGGGCAGAATTATTGATGACATGAGAGACAGTGCCGAGCGAAACCCCTGCCATCTGCGCGATCTGCTTCATGTTTGGCATACGAGCTGTGAACACTGCTGGACAACAGTACTGAGGATTGTAGCGGACTTTGAGAAGAATGGAGGAAGGGTTCAAAAGGAGCGAGTTGATTGGGGGAATGGAAAATCAAATTCCATGACTGAGGATTCGGGCGCAGAGGACAGTCTTCCTCCGCCGGCGAGTAGAGATACACGATAAAAATCTTTGACAATGCTCAATGAGGGTAATAGTATCGTCTCGAAATTTGAAAGCTTTCAAGCTTCACGTTGATTACTGTATTCGTGTTCTGGCGTATATCGAAGAAGCCTTCTCACGACCATTGGTGGTGGGCTTTCTCTCATGCAAGACGGGATAGCATTCTCGTCGATTGACTTCTTGGTATGCTCGCGACTGGGGCCGGCAAACCACGGAGCCGGTTGCGATTGTTTTGAACCTGCACTGGAGCCTCTTGTGTACCAGCCAGAAACCTACGCCCTCGCGCTCTTCTTCATGGTTGTCAGCATGTTTTGCTGGGGATCGTGGGCCAACGCCGTCAAGTTTTGTCCGACTTATCGGTTTCAGCTGTTTTATTGGGACTATGTCGTCGGTTTGCTGGTTGGCGTTGTAGTTTGGGGATTGACGCTTGGTTCGACGAGCGAAATTGGGCAACGTTTTCTGCCGGACGTTTTGGGTGCTCCCAGGGTCAGCGTGATCGACGCAATTCTCGGCGGGATTGTTTTCAATATTGCCAATCTATTGCTGGTCGCGGCGATTGAGATTGCCGGGCTCGCCGTTGCCTTTCCGGTCGCTATTGGGTTGGCGCTGATTGTAGGGGCGGTCAGCAGCTATATTTTGTCTCCGGCCGGGAATCCTGTGCTGCTGTTCGGCGGCATTGCGCTGGTGGTGGTAGCTATTGTTTGCGACGCCCTGGCGTATCGCATGCGAGAGCAAAAACATCGTGCGACCAGCCGGCGCGGGCTGGTGATCAGCCTGATCTCCGGCGTGCTGATGGGCAGTTTTTATCCTTTGGTTTCGCACGCGATGAGCTTACCGCACGCACCCGGTCCTTATGCCACTTCGTTTTATTTTGTTGTCGGCGCAGCCTTGTGTGCTCTGGTGTTCAACACGATGCTGATGAGCAAACCACTCGATGGCCAACCGCCGGTCAGCTTCGATGCGTATTTCCATGCGCCGTTTCGCTGGCACCTATGGGGCATAGTCGGCGGCGGAATCTGGTGCACCGGTACCGTGTTTAACTTTGTTGCTTCACGCGCGCATATTGTCGGGCCGGCAGTTTCATATTCCATCGGCCAGGGAGCGACGATGATCTCCGCCGCATGGGGCGTTTTTGTATGGAAAGAGTTCGCTGGAGCGCCGCAGCGATCAAAGAATTTGCTGGCTCTGATGTTCGTTGTGTTTATTGTCGGGCTCTGTGCCATTGCTTTCGCACCCATCGTTCGAACCCACTAACGACGGCATGAAAATCGTGGAAATGAATACTACAGAAACGACGCGGCCCATTGTTGTAGTTGGCAGCATCAATATGGATCTCGTCTCTGCCGCTCCGCGCATTCCCATGGCAGGGGAAACGCTTCTCGGGTCTGGTTTTCAGATGCACCCGGGAGGGAAAGGGGCCAACCAGGCCGTTGCTGTTGCCCGCCTCGGATATCCGGTAGAGATGATTGGCATGGTGGGTGCTGATTTATTTGGCGAGCGAATGCGGCTGCACCTGCACAATGCGGGAGTCGGCGTGGTCGCAGTCAAGACCGTGGAAGGTCCCACCGGGATTGCCGCTATTACCGTCGCGTCGAGTGGGGAAAACTGCATCGTCGTTACGCCGGGCGCGAATGTTGCCGTGTCGCCCGAATATGTCGAGCAGCACCGATCGCTGATTCGCAGCGCAGGCATGGTGCTGGCGCAATTGGAAATTCCCGTCGAGTCGGTGGAACGCCTGGCGGAGATTTGCGCTGAAACTGATGTTCCGCTCATCGTGGATCCGGCGCCGGCGCAAGTACTTTCGCCCAAGCTTTTGCAGCGTGTTCGATGGATCACACCCAATGAGACGGAAGCGGAGTTTTATTCGAATCGCTCGGGCGATCACCATTGGGACGGTTCCGATGCTGTCGCGACGTTGCAGCAAACGGCGCGTGCCATTATGGCGCAGGGTCCGCAGAACGTGATTTTGAAGCTGGGTCCGCGTGGAGCTTATGTTGTTTCGGATGGAGTCGCACGGCAGGTCACTGCGCCGCCTGTCGGTGTGGTCGATACAACGGCCGCGGGCGACGCATTGAACGGCGCCTTCGCAGTGGCCATGATGCTGGGAAAAGCTCCGTTGGAAAGCGTACAGTTCGCGGTGGCAGCGGCATCGCTTTCTGTCACACGATCGGGCGCCCAGCCGAGCATGCCAACTATGGAGGAAGTCTCACAGATGTGGGCGACAATAGCCGCGAAGGCTTGGAAAATCTCTTGATGGGAGAATGTATGACTCGTCTTCGGGGTCACATATCTGCCGTGATGGCTGCGCTTCTGGTTGGCACGATGCTTTGCCCCTTAGCGGGCGGACAAGACACGCAATACGAGCCAAACGGCGAACAGATTCCTGTCCCCGGCTGTTTGACGCTCGGTGATCCTCACGACCTCGCACTCGACGGCGTACTTAGTCCGTGCCGGGCCGGCATGCATGAACAATGGCTGAAGGACATAAACCACTGGCGGATGGAACGTCGGATTCGAATCGGATACGGTGGCGCGCGATACAGTCTGCCTGCGTTGCGATGGACGCAATCGAGCTTCATCCAACCGCAGATGATGGTTCAGGATCGGTATCTGTACGATCCGGTCTCGGGCAAATACACCGTGGATCGCTACCTGGATGACCTGGAAAAGCGCTATGGCGGAATTGATGCGGTGCTGGTCTGGTCCACCTATCCGAACATGGGAATTGACGATCGAAATCAGCAGGACATGGTGCGTTCCATGCCGGGCGGTGTCGCTGGTGTGCAACAGATGGTTGCGGACTTTCATCGACGCGGCGTGCGTGTGCTGTTTCCGATGATGATGTGGGACCAGGGAACGCGCGATCCGGGAATGCCCTGGCCGCAGGCGATTGCAGAATTCATGAAGCAGCTGAATGCCGACGGCATCAACGGTGACACGCAGGATGGTGTGCCGCTGGCGTTCTCATTAGCGGCGGAAAAGGTTGACCATCCGCTGGCGTTTGAGCCGGAGGAGCAGCCTTCCGATGAGGCGCTGGCGTGGAACGTGATGACGTGGGGTCAATATCAGTTTCCGTTCGCACCGGAGGTAGATCGGTTCAAGTGGCTGGAGACTCGCCACATGGTCAACATCTCCGACCGCTGGAACCGCAACAAGACGGATGATCTTCAGTTTGCGTTCTTCAATGGCGTCGGCTGGGAGAGCTGGGAAAATATCTGGGGCATCTGGAACGGAATTACTCCGAGGGACGGAGAAGCCACGCGGCGGATGGCCACAATGGAACGCGGCGTGGCTCCATTTCTTGTGAGCCCGGGGTGGGAGCCGATGTATCCCACCACGTTCTACGGAATTTTCGCGAGCCGTTGGCCACTCGGCGACAAATCGGTATGGACGATTGTGAATCGCAATCAGTACAACGTATCGGGACGTCAGATGACCGTTCCTTCGAAGCAAGGAATGCGCTACTACGATCTGTATCACGGGGTGGAACTGAAGCCTGATCGGGAAGGGAGTAGCGACGTGCTTTCTTTCTCCATTGAGGCGCATGGCTTTGGTGCGGTACTCGCGACGCCGGGCGAGCCCGACTCCGCGATGCAGAAACTGATGGCGACTATGAAGGCCATGACGGCGAAGCCGCTGTCCAGTTATTCCGCTGAATGGAAGCCGCTGCCACAGACGATGGTGCAGATTCCTGCGACGAAGCCGGCAGCGAGCGTGCCGGAAGGCATGATCCGGATTCCCGCGGCTGACTACATCTTTAAAGTCCGCGGCATTGAGATCGAGGGCGGTAATGATATTGGGGTCGACGTGCAATATCCGTGGGAAGATATGCCGCGACGTTTTCACGAGCACAAGATGCACATCGATTCGTTTTATATCGATACGTATCCGGTGACGAATGCGGATTTCAAGAAATTTCTCGAGGCCTCCCACTACCAACCGAAGGATAGTCTGGATTTTCTGCGGGACTGGAAAAATGGGACATATCCCGAGGGCTGGGGCAACAAGCCGGTCACCTGGGTTTCATTGGAAGATGCTCGCGCCTATGCGAAATGGGCCGGGAAGCGTCTGCCGCATGAGTGGGAATGGCAGTACGCCGCCCAGGGAATGGATGGTCGCATGTATCCGTGGGGGAACGATTGGAATCCGAAGGCAGTGCCGGTGCCCGATACTGGCCGGATGATGGCGAGCGCCGCCGAAGTGGATGCGCACCCTGCCGGCGCCAGTCCGTTTGGCGTGATGGATATGGTCGGCAATGTATGGCAGTGGACGGAGGAGTTCACGGATGAACACACTCGGGCAGCGATCTTGCGCGGAGGAAGTCATTATCAGCCGCAGGGGTCGATCTGGTATTTTCCGCAGGCCTGTCGCAATGATGAGCACGGAAAACTGCTGCTGATGGCTCCCAGCTACGATCGTTCGGGAGCGGTTGGATTTCGTTGCGTGGTGGATGCGAAATAAAGAAGACAGGATGTGTGACCGCTTGTGATCCCATGGTTGTGATGACGGGGAAGCACAAGCAGTCGGCACAGGCGATTTACATATTGGTATGGCCGTGACGCATTTCTTCGTTGAACGCAGGCTTGGTGATCGCAAGGGCGTCGGCCAGAACCGTGTGGTAATGCTCGGCACGCTGCAATAACAACGGTGTCGCGGCCGCGAATTGCGGGTCGGCCGCTAGTTTGACGAACCCCTCGCTGGCCAGAAGCGTTGCCGCCTCTTGTAGTTGATCTGTGGTGGTATTCAGATACTGGGCGTCCCTGGGATCGGCGATCCACAATGGTTGGCTGTCTCCCAACACTCCCGAAAGCCAGTAAAGTTTCAACGCCAGAAAATCAGTGCGCGCCTCGTCGTCGGTATCGCTAAAGACAAACTTTTTTTGCCAGCGACTGTAGTACCGCGTGGTCACAGGAACCGGCTGGCGATTGCCGCTCTTGATCATTTCCATTTGGCCACGGTCCAGCGTTTTGCGAACCGCATTGTAGATGAACGATTCCGCATAGGGCTGCTCGGGCGCGGCGACGATGTCCGCGAAGGTCACCGTCATGCTGGCAGCGATTTTGGCATGCAGTGGACTCGCGGTCCCATCTTCGAGATGAGCAACGCCATGAACTACGTAGGTATCAGAGCCCGAAGTGGAGCGATGAAACGGCCAGCGGAATTCTGAAAATCGAATCGGCAATCCAGCCTGGGTGACATAGCAATCCGGCCGCGGATTGCGGAGGCGCAGAGCGGATTCGCGCAGATAGCTGGTCAATTCCGGCAACAGCGCAGGCTGCGTGGGGTCGAAGGTATTGCTCAACTCCAACTGCAGCGTGCGATCGCTGGCGGTATCGGCACTCAATCCAAAGACGAAGCAACTTGTCGGCGCTCCATTAAAATCCGAACCTGCGTGTGTAGATAAAACGACCAGGCCCGCGGTTTTCGCCGCAGATTCAATTGCAGAGGCAAGAGGAAGATTCATCGAAGCGGTTGAACTTTCTGTCATATTGTTGGCTACGTATCCTATGCTTTAGTTTACTAGGATTGTGGTGATCCGTACGTCGCGGAAGACGGCGGCTCATCTGCTGGTATGGTTGGAATTTTTTGAAGTTCGAAAGGGAGCTTGAATGACTGCTGGAATGTTTCTCTTCCGCAAGACGCGTTATGTTGCGATTGCAGGACTGTTCATCGTGTGGGCGAGCGCGCCCCTGGGGACGCTCGGGCAGAACTCGTTGCCTGCTGACCAGCAGGCCAGGGTGGACGCGATTGCCCAGCAGGTGCTGGCGACCACCGGAGTGCCAAGTGCGTCCGTTGGAATCGTGACCAATGGCAAGATCGCGTATGTAAAGGCCTACGGAAAGGCCCAGTTGCATCCTCCGGTAGAGGCGACGCCGGAGATGCGCTACAGCATTGGCTCCATCAGCAAGCAATTCACTGTCACCGCCATGTTGATGCTGCAGCAGCAAGGCAAGTTGACGCTCAATGACACGGTTTCGAAGTGGCTGCCCGATCTAACGCGGGCGAATGAAGTCACGCTGCGCGAGATCCTGTCGCACACTTCGGGGTATCAGGATTATTACGCCGAGGACTACTCCCTGCCGCCGATGAAGGGTCCGACGACGCCGGATGCCATTCTGGACAAGTGGGGCAAGAAGCCGCTCGACTTCGACCCCGGCACCGCATGGCAATACAGCAACACGAACTACGTGATTGCGGGCAAGATTATTCAAATGGTCAGCGGAATGCCGTTGATGCAATTTTTGCAACAGAACATCTTTACGCCGCTCCATATGACCCGCGTGATGGATTCCGACATGCATGAGCTGGCGCCGACGGACGCACATGGCTATATCCGGTATGCGCTGGGGCCACTGCGCCCAGCACCGCAGGATGGGCCTGGCTGGGTGTTTGGCGGCGGTGAGCTGGCCATGCCGGTTCGCGATTTGCTGTTGTGGGACATCAGCCTGATGGACCAATCGTTGTTACAGCCGGCTTCATATCAGGAGATGTTTACCAGTGTGAAGCTGAAGAATGGACAGGATACGCATTATGGTCTGGGGGAAGAGATCCACACGCGCGATGGCCACCTGATCATTTCGCACAGCGGTGAGGTTTCCGGATTTACCAGCGAAAACATGGTGCTGCCGCAGGACAAAGTTGCAGTCGCTGTGCTGACCAACGAAGAGGCTGCGGATGCAGCCAGCGCCATCGCAAGCAAAGTGGTTGGCGTGCTGGTGAATCTGCCGCCAAACGAATCAAAACAGAGCGAAGAGCAGGCGAGGCAAATTTTTATTGGCTTACAACACGGAAAGATTGACCGGTCGTTATTCACTAAAAATTGCAATGCGTATTTCGACGCGCAGGCGCTGGGTGACTTTGAATCCAGTCTGAAACCCCTGGGTGCGCCGATCGAATTTCGCCAGACGGCGAAGGAGTCGCGCGGAGGCATGACGTTTCGCGCATACGACATTGTGCTTCCTACTACGCGTTTGGAATTGACGACCTATCAAATGCCGGACGGAAAGATTGAACAGTTTATTGTGACCCCTGCGGAGTAAGTGGCCTAGAAGCGCAGCAGGTAAGTCATCTTTAGGTAGATCGTTTTGCCATCATTCATCATCGAAGAGTAGGTGATCGGCAGAATCGGATCGTCGATATTGCAATTTCCATCTGGATTGCGAGTACATAGCGCACGATTCAAGTTAGCGAAGTTCCCAATGTAGCCAAAATAGATGGCCGTCCCTGGATGCGGCAGATAGGTAAAGAGCGCATCGGCGAACAGGTCCTTGGAATTTGTGGCGCTGGTGTACTGTGGATTTGGCAAGGTCGAAATATATTGACCGATTAGATTGAACGAGACTGATTTGGTCAG
Organism: Acidobacteriaceae bacterium; assembly: GCA_049796755.1. Classification (GTDB taxonomy): domain Bacteria; phylum Acidobacteriota; class Terriglobia; order Terriglobales; family Acidobacteriaceae; genus JAKAAZ01. The sequence goes on along the minus strand of JBARFA010000017.1, from coordinate 13,757 downwards.
CTGATAGTTCCAGCGGGAAATCAATTCATGGTTATCGTAGACGACAGCGCCGTTGGAGGGATTGGTGAAGTGTGTATAGACGTAGCTATTGTTCAGATCGACCGATCCAATGGGCTTGATTTCCAGGTTTAAGTTGGGAGAGGTCACATTCACCGGGTCGGGACCGATGGTGCTCGGCGGAGAATAGTTGATGACTCTGCCGGTATAGACACCGCCGCCGACAGCAATGTAAGGCAAGGGCGAGCTATAGAAATTTACGCCGCTGGTCTGGCTGTGGTACTCCACATCGTGCGTGAGGATGGGATAGTCGATGGGGCGCAGACGATCCTGGCCGAGATCTATGTTCGCCGAGAGAGAAGTTCGATACTTGAAGTTGAAGCTATAGGCAGGATTGATATAGAAGTCGAGGGGCACTCCAGTGTGGTCCCAAATGCGCTCACTATATATGCTGGGGCCATGGGACTGGATCCAGCCGCTCTTGGGTCGAAAGGTGTACGCATAGTAGCCATTGGGTTCACGAACGTCCGGGCGGCGAAAGAAACCTGTGTCAGTCACATATCCAGCCGATGTATCGTTGTAACCTACCCACCAATTTTGGTGTAAGTCGGAGTAACTCAGTTCCTGGGAATAGACCTGGCCGCTGCAACTTAGTTGCAGGTTTTCGCACGCTTGTTCTCCCGGTGTGTCATTGCTAAGGTTTACGGTTGCGGATGAGATGGCTTGGCCGGTCAGCGTCCAGCGATTTTTTAATCGTGAGCGATAATCGAAACCTCCAGCGCGGTTGTATGAGCCTTGGTATTCGCGGTCGGCGTAGATGATGCCGACATCCGACAGCGCGCCGATATCTCGATTCACGCGACCGACATAGAATTCCGCGCGCGTCCCGTACTCAGGATTTCCGGGCGGCACAGCCTGGCCGGGACTGCGATCGTCGACGCCAAGCAAGCCAAGAGCCCATGGGCCCAGCTTTCCTGTGAGCCGCGCGCCATACTGCGGCATCACAATGTTGTTGGTGTAATAGAGGTTCACCGGCGTCATAAAGTAGCTGCTGTTCTCAATGAAGAATGGCCTGACCTCAGGAAAGTAAGGAGGGAAGCGCTGATTCGGAGTAGCAGGATTGTTGATTCCCACCTGGCTGAAATCGGGATTGAGTGTCACATCCAGGATGAGACTGTTGCGCAGGATGAACTTGGCGTCCAGCCCGGCATAGGCTTGCAGATGCTTGTGTTCGAAGTAGGGATTATTTGGATTGATGACATTCAATTGTCGAAGATTGCGTGCCAGTACGTAAGGCTCGAACTGCCAGTTTTGACCGTGCGCGATGTTCATAAATCCATCGGCTGCGATGTCCTGGGTCAAACGACCGGCCACATTGTGGGTATTGCGTGGCCAGTATGCACTCTCATTTGCGTGGGAGATGTTGCGTTCCAGAATGATTCCCCAAGTGCGCATCTGGCCTGGATCCGCCTTGGCAAAGTACAGGCTCGCGAAGGGAATCCGCATGAGCACAACGTAGCCATACGGCGTGCGCTTTCCCCAGGTGTCCCATACCGTATCGAAAGAGTAGTCAGAGCCGTTTTGCTCGCTGTAGAGCGCGTCCGCCTGAATGCCCAGAGGATTTGTCTCGAACAAAAATGCGCGGCGCTGGTCGTGGAATGTGTCGAGAAATATATCGACATTGTCGTCGTCGCCAAGGTTGTCACGGGCCAGCATGTGAGCTCGAATCAAATTGGGAGTTTTGTCGTGGCAGACGAACGCCGCAAAGAAATATTTGTGAGTGTAGCCCAGGTAGGCGACGGTGGACTCGGTAGGGGGCTTGCCGTCGTCAGGATATCGCTCGACGAAATGGCGGATGCGCAGCATTTGCCGTGCGGCATGAGAAGCGGGAGGCGAGACCAGAAAGTCAGCCAATTTGGGTTGCGCATCGAGCATAGGGATGACCACGTGCGCAGGGTGACGTACGAATGCATGTGTTCGTAGGCTCAGGGATGGTTCCGGAGCCGACGGCAGTGAAGACGACGTTGGCTCTGCATCGGCGCTGTCCGAGGCGAACGTGCGAGTGCAGCAGCACAGAAGAACGACCAGCAGCGGCAAAATCAGATGCCTGAATAGATTTCGGCGCATCAACTGATTCAATTGTCTTTCAGTCTCGATTGCATTGACCCTATGTCCATTGTAGGGGACTGCGCGAGCGCGCTGGATTGCCTGCGGATAGTTAGATGCAGAGGTATCGCACTGTAATTAAGGACGTGCTCAACGCACAAAGGCGAGCGCGAATTGACATCAGAAGAGGAGATTCTGTTTGCGGGGCGGTTCCAGGCCGAAGTGCTGATATGCAAGTCGCGTGGCAACGCGGCCGCGCGGAGTGCGATCGAGAAAACCGATCTGGATGAGGAAAGGTTCATACACTTCTTCCAGGGCGTCTTCTTCTTCCGCAAGCGCCGCCGCCAAGGTGTTCAGGCCGACAGGGCCGCCATCGTATTTGTCGATGATGGTGCGAAGCAGGCGGCGATCCATTTCGTCGAATCCGTGCGCGTCCACTTCCAGCAGGCTCAATGCGGCCATCGCCGTTTCGCGATCGATGCTTCCACTGGCGCGAACCTGCGCATAGTCGCGGACGCGGCGCAGCAAACGGTTGGCGATGCGAGGTGTGCCGCGGCATCGCATGGCAATTTCCGCGGCGCCGTCGTCATCAATGGGAACATTCAACACATCCGCGGAGCGATGCACGATGATGCGCAGCTCCTCGTCGGTGTAAAACTCCAGGCGCAGCAGAATTCCAAATCGCGCCAGCAAAGGAGAAGCCAACAGCCCCGGCCGCGTAGTTGCGGAGATGAAAGTGAACGGATGCAGATCCATCACGTGGGTGCGAGCGGCTGGCCCTTGCCCAATGATGATGTCCAGCTTGTAATCTTCCAGCGCGGTGTACAGCTTTTCCTGTAAGGCCGGCTGCAGGCGATGAATCTCATCCAGAAACAGCACCTGGTGCTTCTTTAAATTTGTAAGAATTGCCGTCAGGTCGCCCTGAATCTGGATCGCGGGCCCGGAGGTTTGCTGGAAGCCGACGCCGAGCTCATTCGCAATAATGTTAGCCAGCGTGGTTTTGCCCAGGCCTGGAGGGCCGGAAAGCAGTACGTGATCCAAAGCCTCACCGCGATTGCGCGCCGCCTGTAATGCAATGGAGAGCTGCTCCTTCGCTTTGCGCTGCCCGATGAACTCATTGAGCCGCTGCGGACGCAGCTTCAGGTCGAGTGCGAGGTCATCCTCGACGGGTTCAGCGGAGACGATGCGGTCGGATGAACGATTCAAGTCCATGCAAGCGGATGGTATCGTGAGCGGCGACGTGACGCAACGTGCGGCTTGCTGGCTGGAGCGAAACCGCTGGGCAGTCCACGCAATCCGGGCACAGGACCGACGACGGCCAGAGACTCTAGTAAACTCAGCAACAGCCGCATGCGCACGCCTAGATTTGAAATCCACAAACCGCAGATATTGGCTGCTGCCATGTTGTGTGTATTTGCGATTCAGTGTTTGTGGGTCGTGCATCATCAGGCGTTGACCCGCGAGGACTATGCCTATGCGCGCTGCGGTCGCGAACTATGGGAGCGGCCTTCTCCTCTGGCGGGATATCTGACTTCCTGCGGCAACATCAGTGATGGAACATTTGCCTATCGCGTCGCGGGATTCCCGCTGACGGTTGAGCGCATTCTTCTGGGACAATCGAGCAACGTGTCGCCATGGGAGATGCGGCATCTCGCCGGCGATGTCCTGCTGCTGCTGCGATTGCCTTTTATCTTTTTTGGCGTCTGGCTGGGTGGCGGAATCTGGTGGGTCTCGCGGCGACTCTACGGCAATGCGGGCGGTTTTTTTGCGCTTACCCTGTATTGTTTCTCACCGGAGATGATCCGTGTTTGCGTTCGCCCAAATAATGAAATTCTCGCGGCCTGGGGGTTATACGGAGTTCTGTATACGGCAGTGGGGTTGGCCCACGCCATGCAGGGTCCGCGTAGAAAATGGCGTCCCCGAATGGTTCTGCTTACGGTGGCCCTGGGATTGACTGCCACAGCGCATGTGGCAGCCGCTCTTCTTGGTCTGCTGCTGGCGTTCGGTTTTGTGATGTATCTCGCTGAAAATAAGAAGCCTCTTGTATTGCCGGTGCTGGGGATCGCGGTTCTGGGCGGATTTTTGATCCTGGCTGCCTCATATGCCTTCCACATGGACGGACTCAGTTACGTTTTTGAAAGTGCAGATGCGCTGATGTGGCCCTCCTGGGCGGGCAGTGTGCACATGATGGAGAATGTTTCGAACGCCGGCTTGACGATTGCTTCGCTTTCCGCCGCGGCGCTGTACATTTTCCATCGCCGCTCGCGCTATTTTGGGAATACTACCCCGCTCATCGTGGCGGTGCTGCTGCTATCGCTGGAAACCACGGGCGTCCGCAGCGAGCCCTGGATTTGGGCATTACCATTCGTTTTGACCTTCACCGGAGGGGTGTTTGCGGACATGCTGGAGTCTCGGCGCAAGCGAATGTTCCTGTGGCTGACCGGGGCCTTAGTGGTGACCCAGGTGATCCTGACTCTGGCCAGCTTGCCGCTGCTTGTTTCCCAGGGATAAGTCTCATCAAATCTGCAGATAAGCCTTCGTGAACTTCACCGCTTCCGGGCTGCTCAAACCCCTGAAAACACTGTATTCTAGAAGGAGACCTTCCGTTCCATCCGGCGCGCAGAATTGGGTTCTAACCAGGCGCGGGATAGGCTTTAGGCTCACCCTCTAAAAGAACGGTTCGCGACAAAAAATGGCAGACGAGCAAAACCCCCAACTTCCTCTTGGCAATAATGGCAGCGACGGCACCGGCAGCAACGGAGCCCCTCCGGGGGGGCCGCAGGGCCCGGGCGCGGCGAACATGATTTTTATCAATATTGAAGAGGAGATGCGTCGCTCGTATCTCGACTATTCGATGTCGGTGATTATCGGGCGCGCGTTGCCGGATGTGCGCGATGGTCTGAAACCCGTCCACCGGCGCGTGCTGTACACGATGCAGGAGATGGGCCTGCAGCACAACAAAAAATACACCAAATGCGCCAAAGTCGTCGGGCAGGCCATGGGACTCTACCATCCCCACGGCGATGCATCGATTTACGACACAATGGTGCGACTGGCGCAGCCATTCACCATGCGCTACACCATGGTCGACGGGCAGGGGAATTTTGGCTCCGTCGATGGCGACCCGCCGGCGGCGATGCGGTACACGGAAGCCCGTTTAACCCGCATTGCAGGCGAAATGCTGGCCGACATCGATCAGGAGACGGTCGATTTCACGCCGAATTACGACGAAAGCACCATGGAACCGGTGGTGCTCCCGACGCGCATTCCTACGCTGATCGTCAATGGATCGAGCGGCATTGCGGTCGGCATGGCGACCAATATTCCTCCGCATAATTTGACGGAGATTGTGAACGCCGCCATTGAAATGATCAACAATCCGCACGCTGGATTGACGGAAGTGATGCAGCACGTGCAGGGCCCGGATTTTCCTACCGGCGGATTTATTTACGGTCGCAGCGGAATTGTGGAGGCGTATCGGACGGGACGTGGCCGCTTCCTGATGCGCGCGCGTGTTGCGATTGAGAACATCACGCAAGGGCGCCAGGCAATTATCGTCACTGAGATTCCTTACCAGGTAAACAAGTCGAAGCTGATTGAGCGCATCGCCAGCCTGGTGAATGAAAAAGTGATTGACGATATCAGCGACGTGCGCGACGAGAGCGATCGCGACGGCATGCGGATCGTGATTGAGCTGAAGCGGACGGCGGAAGCGCAGATCGTTCTGAATCAGCTGTACAAAAATACGCAGATGCAGGACAGCTTCTCGATGATCTTTCTGGCGGTTGTCAATGGCCAGCCGCGAGAGATGGGCTTGCCGCAGGCGATTCGGCATTTCCTGGATCATCGCGTGGATGTGGTGCGTCGCCGCACTGCTTTCCTGCTGAGAAAGGCTCGCGAGCGCGAACACATCCTGGAAGGCTACAAGATTGCGCTGGACAATCTGGATGCCTTCATCAAAATTATTCGCGGATCGTCTTCTCGCGCGGATGCCAGGGAGAATTTGCATCGTTTCTCGCTGGGCAAAGAAATCGTCATCAAGCTGGACAAGGATACGACCAACCTGAATGCCGAAGCCGGCATGACGTATCGCCAGATTGATGCCGTCCTGGAACTGCAGCTGTATCGGTTGACTCAGCTTTCGATCGACGAATTGCTGAAGGAACTCGGCGAAGTGCGTGACAGAATTGCGGAGTACGAGGCGATTCTCGGCAGCGAAAAGAAACTCCGCAGCGTCATTGTGAAGGAATTGGAAGCGGTCAAGAAGGAATATGGCGATGCCCGTCGCACACAAATTCTCGACGAGACGGCTGAATTGCAGATGGAGGATCTGGTTGCGGATGAGCAGGTTGCCATCACGGTGTCGCATTCCGGCTATCTGAAGCGCACGGCAATCTCCACCTATCGCCAGCAGCGGCGCGGCGGTACGGGGCGGTTCGGCATGCGGACGCGGGAAGAGGATTTCGTTGAGCAGTTGATCATCGATTCCACGCATGCATACCTGCTGTGCTTCACCAACACCGGACGCGTGTACTGGCTGAAGGTGTATGAGATTCCAGACGTCGGCGCGGCAGGGAAGGGCAAGGCCATGGCGAGCTTGTTGAGCCTGCAACCCGGTGAAAATGTCTGCGCCATTCTGCCGGTGCGCAACCTGGAAGAAGAAGGGAAGTTCATCTTCTTCGGAACGCGTAACGGGAAGGTGAAGAAAACTCCGCTGAAAGATTTTTCGAATGTGATGTCGAAGGGGATTATTGCGATTGGCGTCGACAAGGAAGATGAACTGGTTGCGGCGAGGATTACCGACGGCAAACAGATCGTGTTTCTGGCCACGCACGATGGCATGGCGATCCGATTCGACGAGAATGATGTTCGTTCGATGGGGCGTCCCGCAGCGGGTGTGCGGGGGATCGATCTGGCGAAGGACGATTACGTTGTCGGAGTTGCGGTCACTCCCAAGGAGCGCAAGAAGAGCGATGGCGGCGCGGATTGCGCCTGCCTGATTCTTTCGGTGACAGACAATGGCTACGGTAAGCGCACAGATGTCGACGAGTACCGACTGCAGTCGCGCGGCGGCAAAGGCGTCATCAACCTGAAGACCATGAAGAAGAATGGCAAGGTGTGCTCCATCAACCTGGTGGATGATGCGAGCGAGCTGATGGTGATCAGCCAGTTCGGAAAGATCATCCGCATCGACACCAAAACTGTGCGTGCGGCTGGCCGTTCCACGCAAGGCGTTCGCCTGTTGAACCTGGAAGAGCCGGACAAGGTGGCAGCCGCGGTTGTCATTCCGCCGGAAGAAAAAGAGAACGGCGAAGAGGCGACGCTTCTTCAGTAGCCACCACCTGAGCGAACCTTTCTGGCCTGTATTGCCATCTACTGGGTACAGGCCAGCTACTTCCACATTTCCAGCTGGCCAGAATTTCCTCAATGCGGATTCACAAAATAATTTATGGAGAAAATATCGATGGCGATTAAGACGGTTGCACTCAAGAATGGCCCCTTCATGGTGACAGGGGATTTGTCGGAGCTGGAACTGACCGATGCAGAGGGAAATCGCTATGACTTGAGCGGCAAAGAGCGAGTCGCGCTCTGTCGCTGCGGCGCTTCCGTCAACAAGCCATTCTGCGACGGCCATCATTCGAAGATTGGATTCCAGGCGGCGGAAGCCGCGGTGAGAGCGGAACAGAAGTAGCGCGTTCCGAAGATTGAATTGCAATGTTGAATGAAATCCATCGCGCGGAGATTCAGCGCTTGTGGGCTCGTAAGGTGCAGCAGGATGCTGCCGACGCTCCGTTTGCAGAACGCCACCGCAACCTTGCCCCGGCGAGTGCTGAGTTTCTTTCTGCTCTCGCCTCCGGTATCGGCGCGAGAAAGATCGTCGAGATTGGTGGATCGAGTGGGATTTCCACCATCGCGCTGGCTGCGGCCGCGCAGCAGACGCAGGGAAAGCTAATCTCGCTGGAGATTGAGCCCGCGCGCCAAGCCGAATCGAAACAGACGATCGCCAATCTGGACCTCAGCGAGTTTGTCGATTTTCGCCTTGGCGACGCTGCGCAGACTCTGCCGCAATTGAAGGATATTGAATTTGTCCTGATCGACTGCGAGAAGCAGGACTACATTCGCTTCTTCGATATGCTTCAGCTTCTTCCTGGCGCCATTGTTGTTGCGGATAACATCCTGTCGCACCATCTGACGGACTATGTCGCGCACGTGCGCTCACAGCGGGGTGCAGCGTCTGTGACGCTGCCGATCGGCCAGGGGCTGGAGTTGACTCGAATTGCAGAATGAACCGACAGCCAATTTGATGATGCAAGGTTTATGCTGGCCGTGACAGATTCATGCTATCCTCGGAATCACATTTCTTTCTTCGCGCGGGTATCGTTGCTCGACCGAGTATTTGCGAAGCGGGGAAATTGCAGCTCGACGCAACTTCAATGACTGATTCAAGTGGCCGAAGTCGAACCCCTGGTTTCCGCACTCATCTTCTTCGCATTCAGCGCATGAGGTTCGCGCCATCCCATGCGTAGACGTACATGGGTGAGTCTGGCGATTGCGCTGGCCCTTCTGGCCGCGCTTGTGACTGCAGTCTATCTTCGCAAACAGGCGCCTCCTGAAGTCGCTCGGCTGCTTCCGGAAGCGGACGGCATTGTCTACTTTAATTTGAAGCCATTGCGCGCGCTGACTCGCTTTGATCAACACCCAGTGGCGCATGATCCTGATTACCAGAAGTTCATCGATGCCACCGGCATCGTATTTGAGCGCGATCTCGATGAGGCCGCTTTTGCGATCCATCGCATGGCGGATCCGGACGGGCCCAACGGAGCCGTCGCATATTCTGAGGTATTTCAGGGGCGTTTCGATGGGCAGCGTCTTACCAGCTATCTGGAAGCGCAGTCGTCTGGCACTGAAAACTACGCTGGACATGAAATCTACTCGATTGAGCACGAGGGACGAACCGACCGAGTCGTCGTGCTGGGCTATGACCTGGTGGCTGTCTCCAATGCTCCGACGGCGGAGCAGATCCACTCCATCATCGACCGCTATCAGTCTGCGGCGTCGCCGTTTACCGGCGATACACTGCTGTCGAAGTATTACTCGAAAGTGCCGCTGCTTTCGGAGGCCTGGGGAATCGGCGAGATCGAGCCCTCAAACGGTCCTGGGATCCAGTTCCACGCCTTCGGTCTGCCGCTGACGCTGCCGGCCGGGGCTACGTTTATCGGCTCCATCCGATACCTGGGGTCTGTGCATATGCGCTTGGAAGAGATTGCGCCCAGTGCAAACATTGCAAAAGAATCTGTTGAGATGGTGAACCTGGCACTGGGGCTCATTCGTTCGACGCAGGTGACGATTGGCGCACAGGACGCGAATGCGGCAGACTGGGCGGCATTCGTTCGCAGTATGAATGTGGAGCAAAAAGGCGATCGGGCCATTTTTCAGGCGGTTGTTCCGACTCGCCTGGTGCGAAGCCTGCTATCGGCCCAGAATGCTGCTGCTGCCGCCCCAGTTACCCCTTGAGATACCTCGGCACAGATTGCCGCCAGAACCCCTGATTTCAGCGGAATGTTCGTTTGCACCCCATTTTTACGGCTGCTACACTTGAAGTAGCAGCCCGATTCCGATGCGGCTGCGCCATCTAACCCCCCGCGAAGGAACCCGGCCTAATTCTGTGGATACGCAAACCCGACACGCCATTAAACACGATGCTCTCATTGACCACGCAAACAGCGCCCTAGGCTGGCTGGAAGATCATAAGTCGCAAGCGCTGCTTGTTTCCGGCCTGGTGGTCGCCGTGTTGGTGATTGGGATCAGCAGTATTCTTTTCTATCAGCATCGCCAGGAAGAAGCGTCAGTCGCGTTTGGAGCTGCGATGGATGTCTACAGTGCTCCCGTGAACCAGCCCGGCACGCCGCCGCAGCCTGGAGTACGAACCTTTCCTTCCGCGGTTGCGCGGGCTAAGACCGCAAATGCGGAATTTCTGAAGGTCGCCGATAGTTTTGGTTCGACCGACGCGGGCAAGAATGCGCTGTATTTTGCGGGTCTGACATATATGGAAATGGGCAACACTGCGTCCGCGGAAGCCACGCTGAAAAAGGTAGAGGACCATGGCGACGCAAACCTGAGCTCTCTCGCAGACATGGCGCTGGTCAGCCTCTATCGTCAGAACGGAAGAACCTCCGATGCTATCGCCATGCTGAAGAAATTAATTGCGCATCCTACAACCGCCGTGCCCGTTGGGCAGTCGAAGCTGGAGCTTGCCAGCGTCTACGAACAGACCAATCCCGCCCAGGCAAAGCAGATTTACGCGCAGCTGAAGGACAAGGATACGAAGACCACTGCCGGTCAAATTGCCGCACAGAAGCTGCAACAGATGCATTGAGAGTTTTTCGCACCGCAGTTTCACCGGGGTACACTCGAGGGGTCAGGCGATCAGCGCCTGGCCCTTTGTATTTGCCGTCGAGGAAATCCACAATTCGCACACGCCGCCTGCAGATCGAAGTGGAGCTGACCAAGATTCCTTGACGGGAATTCTCCTCCAGACAGAAAAAGGCTCCGGGGTGGGAGCCTTTGTATTGTGATCAAGAAATGATCAGGCGTGCATGATGACGCGGAAGGCGAGGCGAACCAGCATCAACACAATGGCTCCCAGGAAAGCGGCGCCAAAGCCGCGAATGTGAAATCCGGGAACGAAGGCGCTGGCCAGCAGCAGGATGATCGCATTGATGACGAGGAAGAAAATTCCCAGGGTAAGAATGCTGAGCGGGAAGGTCAGCAGCTTGAGAAGAAATCCCACGGTGGCGTTCAGGAACCCGACAACCAGGGACGCGATCAGCGCGCTGCCGAACCCGGCGAGCTCAAAGCCTGGGACGATATACGCGCAGATGAGCAGCGCAATGGAACTGAGCAACCAGATAAGAAGTAAGTGGAGCATACGCGGAGTAGATTAGCAGAGATTTCGGCTGGTTGCCTCGCCTAATGCAATATTTCGCGGCCTCCGAGCCACCCACGCAGAGCAGCGCGATCGGTCCGCTTCCGTGGAAATGGCGACTGCCTGTTCGCGAGGAGCCCAGTTTGCGTCTAACCCAAATAGCGCAACTCCCGCAGCGAGCGCACCAGCAAGCATGAGTTCGAAATTGAAAAATCGCGTTTTTATTGTGCTTATCGTGCTCAGCAACACTGTGGGAAACCTGCTGCTCGGCATCGGCATGGCGCATATGCCCGGTTTTCTTGCGGTGACGCCGATTCATTATTTCGTGTCGCTGCTTGCGAATTTTTGGATTTGGGGCGGAGTCGGGCTGCTGATCATTTGGATGGTCTCCCAGCTTTCCATGTTTACCTGGGCGGATCTCACCTACGTTCTTCCCGTCACGGCCAGCGCTTACGTAATCACTGCCATTCTCAGCAAATTTTTTCTGCATGAGCAGATTTCCCTCAGCCGATGGATTGGCATCGGGTTGATCTCCCTGGGAGTCGTGTTCGTCTCAGAAACCCCGCCGCGCACAAAGCCTGAACCCGATGCAGGTGCCGCGTGAGGTGGATCTGGGTGTTTGTCACCGTCGCGGCCGGGACAGCCGGAGACCTGCTGAGCGCCGCGGGAATGACGCAGCATGGCGAAATTGAGGACTTTGGCCCGCGGGGAATCGTTCGTGTCCTCCGCTATATTGCGACGCACAAGCTGGTCGTTGGCGGAATCGTGTGTAATGCCATTTCCTTTGGATCGTTTCTCGCGCTGCTGTCCACGGCCGAGCTAAGTTTTGCCGTTCCCGCGACTGCGCTAAGTTATATTTTCAAGACGATTCTGGCTCGCCTGTATTTGAAGGAGCGGATTGACTGGCGGCGATGGGCTGGCATCATTCTCATTACGGTGGGAGTGGTTCTAATTTCCGTCTAGGCGTTATGGAGGGCCAGCACCGCCGTGTCCGCCGCGAATGCCGACCAGGACGAGTCCCGCGATGACCAGGCCCGTCGCAGCGACCTTGGCGAGCAGCACCCAGCCGTGGAAATCCTCCTTGAACCAGCTGGGCTTCCATTTGGTGATGGCATACGCGCCAAGGAAAATGATGACGTAGCGCACGCCGGAGATCGCCTCGACCATGGCGGGCGAGGTGCGACTGATCGCAAAGATCACCAGGAAGGAGCCCAGGCCGGCCAGAAAGCGGTTGATCATGTAGCCGATCTTGCTTCTGGGCGGTGCCTCCTCAGAGTGCTGGAATATCTGCTTCCGCCACGACGGCGGAACGAGCAGCGCCATGGCGCCGACAAAGGTTCCCGTCGTATAGAAAACAAATCCTGTAGGGAAGTTTGTGTGGTCGAAAACGATCTTTTGCAGGACGTTCGTCATGCCAAACGCAACGGAGGCCAGCAGGATCTTGGGCAGCGTTTTTTTGAGCGGCACTTTCGAAGCGAAGAACATGATGAACCCGCCGAGTGTCATCACGATGAACCCAGTCAAGTCTCCGCCGATCGGGCGCCGCAGCAGCGGGATGGCGATCAGCGCGGTGGCGACGGGGCCAAATCCGCCCATGGCTGCGAGTTCTTCCGAGGCCTCTCCGGCCTTGAGGGCAGCGTAGTAAAAATACGAGGCGACAAGATCGAGTACGCCGGCGGCGAACCCCATTCCGGCATAGCGCAGCGGCGGCCATCGAAAACCGAAGAACGCGATGACCAGGCCGAAGATGCTGATGGCACCCAGCCAGAATACGTAGGAGAGAAGATTTTTCATCCCCTGCTTTTTGAGAAGGATCTTGTCCCAGACAAGGGAAGCGCCGATCATGCCATGGGCAAGGATGGCGACGAAGACGCCATTCAGAATGAAGGCTTTCAGGGAGTTCATGTCTATTACTGAAGACTTTCGGTGGCGAGGTGCCCATTAGGTAGGATGCATTGTGATCGGAGGAATGGCTGGCGTGGAGAAACTGGCTGTTCCGGATGGAAGAAGGGGAGGGCGAGATATGCAGTAAAGGAGCAGTCGGAAACAGAAAAGCCACCCGATGAAGGGTGGCTTCTTTGCCAAATTAATGCCGGCGATCACCTAATCTCCCACACTCAAAAATGCAGTACCATCGGCCCAGCGAGACTTTACTTCCGTGTTCGGGATGGGAACGGGTGTTGCCCTCGCAGTATAGTCACCGGCAAACTGAGAAAATCATCGAGTCAGTCGATGATGTTTCACAACAGGATAGATTGGGGTAAGTCAAACTACTTGGCTGACCGTTGAGTGACTTCAGCAAGAATTCTTTGTGGGAATTCTGTGCGAAGTTAATCTTATGGTCAAGCCGAACGGGCGATTAGTACTGGTAAGCTACGCACATTACTGTGCTTCTACCTCCAGCCTATCAACCAGGTGGTCTTCCTGGGCCCTTCATTTCCCTTTTGGGTTGGGAGATCTCATCTTAGAGCGTGCTTCCCGCTTATATGCATTCAGCGGTTATCACAACCGAACTTCGCTACCCAGCCGTGCCTTTGGCAAGACAACTGGAACACAAGAGGTTCGTCCATCCCGGTCCTCTCGTACTAAGGACAGCCCTCTTCAAATCTCCTACGCCCACAGCAGATAGGGACCGAACTGTCTCGCGACGTTCTGAACCCAGCTCACGTACCGCTTTAATAGGCGAACAGCCTAACCCTTGGAACCTTCTACAGCTCCAGGATGCGAT
>JBARFA010000016.1:0-6395 GCA_049796755.1 Acidobacteriaceae bacterium | reverse complement strand
ATGTTGCCGACGGTCAAGGAGATCAACGCCCTGGAGCCGGCGATGCAGCAGCTTACGGACGAGCAGATGCGCGCCAAGACGGACGAATTTCGCGCCCGCATTGCGGCTCATATTGCCGACATCAAGGATCCCGAGGAGCGGTACAAGGCAGAACAGGATGTGCTGGAGCAGCTTCTGCCGGAGGCGTTCGCGCTGGTGCGGGAGGCTGGGCGTCGCGTCATCAACATGCGCCATTTTGATGTTCAGTTGATTGGCGGCATGGTGCTGCATCAGGGCAACATTGCAGAAATGAAGACCGGCGAAGGTAAAACGCTGGTCGCCACGCTCCCCTGCTATTTGAATGCGCTGGCTGGTCATGGCGTGCATGTGGTCACGGTGAACGATTACCTGGCGAAACGCGATGCCGAGTGGATGGGCAAGATCCACAATTTTCTGGGCCTTTCAGTCGGCGTGATTGTGCACGATCTGAGCGACGAACAGCGTCGTGCCGCCTATGCCTCGGATATCACCTACGGAACCAATAACGAGTTCGGCTTCGATTACCTGCGCGACAACATGAAGTTTGAGCTGTCGGAGTGCGTGCAGCGGCCGCCCTACTTTTCGATCGTGGACGAAGTGGACTCCATTTTGATCGACGAAGCGCGGACTCCGCTGATCATCAGCGGTCCCACCGATCAGACGACGGATAAATATGCGCGCGTGACTCGGATTGTTCCGCAACTGGAGCTGGGCGAGGAGACCGACTCGATCGAGCAGAAAATCCTGACCGGCGATTATGTGGTGGATGAAAAACACCGGACGATCGGAGTCACAGACGAGGGCTGGGAGAAGATTGAAAAGCTGCTGGGCATTGAGAGCATCGCCGATCCGGAAAACTGGGACCTGAAGCACTACGTGGAAACCGCGATCAAGGCGCATGCGCTGTATAAGCGGGATGTGAATTACGTTGTGAAGGACGGCGAAATCATCATCGTCGACGAGTTTACCGGGCGTCTGATGCCGGGACGGCGCTGGTCCGATGGGCTGCATCAATCGATTGAAGCCAAAGAAGGCGTGAATATCCGGCGCGAAGATCAGACGCTGGCGACGATCACGTTCCAGAATTATTTCCGCCTGTACAAGAAGCTTTCCGGCATGACCGGCACGGCCGATACGGAAGCCGCCGAATTCGAAAATATTTATAAGCTCGACGTGGTGGTGATTCCGACGAATATGCCGATGCGGCGTATCGATAACACCGACGTGGTGTTTCGCACGGCGAAGGAAAAGTATTTTGCGGTTGCCGATGAGATTGCGCGACTGAATGAACATAAGCAGCCGGTGCTGGTGGGAACCACTTCGATTGAGAAGTCGGAATTGCTGTCGCAGATTTTGCAGCGGAAAAACATTCGCCACGTGGTGCTGAATGCCAAGTTCCACGAGCGCGAGGCGGAGATTGTTGCGCAGGCCGGCCACCTGGGCATGGTGACGATCGCCACCAACATGGCGGGTCGCGGCACTGATATTGTTCTGGGCGGCAATGCGGAATTTCTGGCGAAGCAGGAGCTGGTGAAGAAAAATCGCGCGCGCGCCGTGAGTGCGGCGGAGGGCGAGATTTCTCCCACAGCGGCGCCGGGGATGATGCGTTTTTATTATCAGAGCCAGGAGTTTGAAACACCTGAGTCCGACTGGAAAGAGGTCTATGCCGGATATGCGGCGCAGGCCGCGAATGAACGCGAGGAAGTATTGGCGGCGGGTGGTCTGATCATTCTGGGTACAGAGCGACACGAGTCTCGCCGCGTCGATAACCAATTGCGTGGCCGTGCCGGTCGGCAGGGCGATCCGGGAGCCTCGCGGTTTTTCCTGTCGCTCGAAGACGATCTGATGCGCATCTTCGCCAAGGAGTGGGTTTCGAACCTGCTGCAGCGGCTGGGCATGGAAGAAGGCGTTCCGATTGAGTCGAAGCTGATCACGCGGCGAATCGAAGCGGCGCAGAAGGCAGTTGAAGGTCAAAATTTCGAATCGCGCAAACATGTTCTGGAATACGACGATGTGATGAACAAGCAGCGCGAGGCGGTCTATGGCACGCGTCGCCAGCTACTGGAAGGCATCGATCAGAAAGAACTGATCACCGACGATTATGTTTCCAATATTCTGAGCGCCATCCTCGACACACATGCCCCGGACAGGTTGCATCCCGATCAGTGGGATCTGAAAGCGCTGCAGGATGCGGTGCTGATGCAGTTTGGCATGGACATCACGGCCGAGGGCATTCCGGTTCGTGAGCTGAATCGCCATGAACTGGGCGAAGCGCTGTTCACGCACCTCAAGGAACGGTACGACGCCAAGGAGCAGATCATCGGCGCACCGCCCATGCGCTATCACGAACGCATGATCATGCTGAGCGTGCTGGATGGTTTGTGGAAAGACCACTTGCTCGCGATGGATCAGTTGAAGGAAGGCATCGGACTGCGCGGCTACGGCCAGCAGGACCCGCTGATTTCTTACAAGCGCGAATCTTTCGAGGCGTTCGAAGCCATGATGAATCGCTTCCAGGAAGACACGGTGCGCTTCCTGTTCCGCATGCAGATCATGGGACCGGATGGAAAGGAAATTTCAATCCCGGCGCGAGTTCATCCGCAGTCGATTGTGTTCAGCGGCGGTTCTTCAAATGCGGCAGAGCCGGGGCAGGCGGCGCTGCCCGGCGGTGTGGACGGACATCACGGAGCCGGACTGAACGGCGGGTCTTCAAACGGAGTTGCGTCGTCGATTCCAGTGCCGACGCGCGCACCTTCGACCACCATCGATTCGCTGGAAGAGGAATTTCAGCGGCGTAAGAAGAGGGAGCTGCAGCAGGCTCGCATGGCCGGCGCTGGTGAGGCGACGGAAACCGCGCAACGACGCACCGGGGAAAAAGTCGGGCGCAACGATCCTTGTCCTTGCGGGTCGGGAAAGAAATTCAAGAAGTGCCACGGCGTGGACGCGTAGGGCATTCCCGGCGGGACGAAGTGCAGTCGACACAACGCGACGCTTTGTCTCTCCCCGCCCTTTGCAAAAACGCAGAGGATGGGGCACCCAGATTTTATTTGTGACGGACCATCAGGAAAGCGCTTTGTTGCCGCGGGACGAGCGGTAAATCTGCGCTCCTAACACGCCGCCGGCGATGGCGAACAACACAATCAACACAGACAAGAAGGCCATAGTCAGCAGGATTAATCCGATGCGACCTTCGGCCGAAAGCCAGAAATTTGTGAAGGATGTTACGGGAGCCTGCGGGTCCATGGTGGCCGCGCGAGCGGCAGCCTGCTTCACGATGGAGGTCAACTGGGTGTCGATCTCGGTTCCCTGGTGCAGCCCATAGCGCTGGACCACCAGTAAGACGGCGTTGGCAGCGAAGGCTACCGTGGCTGCAATCAGGCCCAGCAGCGCACCGACTCGAGCGCCCACACGCGGGGCCAGTTTCGTCAGAGGCCGGCGTCGATGATAGATGCCCATGGCCACCACCGCGCCTACCGCCACCCAGAGCACACTACCTGCCGCCAAAACAGCGGAGAGGATTCCCACCGCTGTTCCTACAACGGCGGAAATTTGTATCGCCAGTTTCCAGGAGATAGAAGTGCCCGTCCCAGCAGCTCCCGCCTGGATGTCTACGCTGACTCCCGGCATCGCCTGCGCGGCATCGCCCTCGTCTGCAACATAGCGAATCTGGGGCGCGCCACACTCCGGGCAATAATAGGCTTCCGGGTCGAGGGTAGCGCTGCAACGATGGCAAACCAAGTCCATATGTTGAAACTAAACTACCATCGCATCCGCCGCAATCGAGCCGAGGTCGATCGGCTAATCGGTTTGACCTTTATGGGGCAGCTGGACGGCGACAATCGAGAATTTTGTTCCGTCCGAGGTTGGGGTGAACTCGATAATGTGTTGATTGTCGCGGGATCCTGCCAGCAGTTTGATATCACCGGAGATTTTCGGTGTGCCGATATTGACGTGGTTCTTCGACGATCCGGTATCCATGCTGACGTCGTACTCGTGATCGTTGGCACAGGTCAACCCCTGCCTGGTTGCCACCGGCTGACCCACCGGCTTCTTGTCTTTGCAGGTGAGCACATCGCCGTAGGAGGCCATGGCCTTCTTGTAGAACGCGACCACTTTAAACTCCTGATCGTTACTATGATATTCCGCGGCTTTGACATTCAGTTGCCACTTGCCAAAACTCATGTGGATATCGGCTGCGCCGGAATCTTTTCCCTGGTCTCCAGTAGCGACCGCGCCGGGATAGACGGGTAGGCCCACATCGACGGCGGCTGCGGAATTGGTGCGCACGTCCAGGCCGCCGATGGGTGTGTGCAGGTGGACATTCTCAGAATCGCCAGTCGTGTGCTCGTTCACGGAGCATCCAGATACAGCGAACAGCAAAACTCCGAGGGAGAGTGCTGCGATCGAGAAGTGACGCGACGGTGCGCGTTTTCGTTCGACGCGGAGGTGACTTGGATCACCAGCCAGGTGAAAATTCTCGAGGTTTTTTATGCCCATGCAAAACCCTCCCGCAGCGAAACGAATACGCTCTGTGATCCAAGATACGCCGTAGGAATCCGCGAAGTTCATAGGGAGGAGCGGGAAGGCTCATTTTTCTGTTGACATTGTTACACGTGCCCCACTATATATAGTGGGACGTCACTTATAAGCGCAACTCTTGGGGCTAGTAGGACAAACAGCTTTGGGGAGAAGAAGCTGCCGGAGGCAAATGCTCCGAGTTGTGTCGCGAGTGGCGACGTTCTGCAACACACCCGGCAACGGCCTTGCAAAATTTTGCAAGGCCGTTTTTTTCTGCGCCATGAGCGGGGTCATTGGAGCGTTCGATTTGAATTTTTGGAGGAGATGGGCGCACGCGACGCCTGAATTTTCACTGGCTGAAACAGAGGATGGCGGTGGGAGGATCATTCCGGGGAGCGGAACTCGTCCAATGAGAGTTCATGATCGAACCCTGGAGGCAGTTGGAATGAGGAGACGTCCGCGGGCGCGTTTCTTGGCGTATTTCTTCTGCGTCTGGATGGCTGCACTGCTGGGGTATGCTGGTGCGCAAACCGTCAGTGGAGATCCGCCGGTTCGGGTGGCGCGGCTGGCGCACTTGACCGCCCACGTGTCGCTGGAACCTGCGGGACTAAACCAATGGACGCAGGCGCTGCCGAATACTCCTTTGACCAAGGGCGATCGTTTGTATGTGAATCACGAGGGGCACGCGGAGTTGCAGATGGGCGAGCTGGCGGTGCGGGCCTGGAGGTTCACGGATCTGACTCTCGTGAACCTGACAAATCGCGCGACGCAACTGGCGGTGGCGCAGGGAAGCCTGCATGTGCGGACGTTCGGACTGAGCGCGGACAAACCTGTCGAAGTGGATACGCCGAACGGCGCGATCACGGTGTTGCAGCCGGGAGATTTTCGACTGGATGTGTATACCAACGCTGGCGGCACGCTGGTAACCGTCGATGCTGGTGCGATCCAGATCAGCGGGCCTGGAGTCTCGAAGATTCTGGGTGCGGGTGAAAGCGTGCACCTGGTCGGCAGCAATCCGATTCACGTGCTGGTGCAGCGTATACCGGGCAAGGATCCGTTCGATGTCTGGAGTCAGCAGCGCGATCGGGCGTTCCTGAGCTCTGAGGCGCGGAGATACGTGAGTTTGAATGCTGTTGGGTCGGAGGACCTGGATGCGTACGGCAAGTGGTCGGACACGCTGGAATATGGTCCGGTGTGGTATCCGTCGAATCTTCCGGCGGGGTGGTCGCCGTATTCGAATGGCCGCTGGAGTTGGATTGCGCCGTGGGGATGGACGTGGGTGGATGCGGATGCGTGGGGATTCGCGCCCTTCCATTACGGGCGCTGGACAGACCTGGGGTCGCGATGGGGTTGGATTCCTGGACCGTTGGGAGTCGCCCCGGTGTATGCGCCGGCGATGGTCGCGTTCGTAGGCGGTGCGAGCTTTTCGAGTGAAGGTGGCGCGTCGCTGGCTGGCTGGATTCCGCTGGGAGCGGGAGAGCCGTTCTATCCCGCGTACGCGTGCAGCCGGGGCTGCTTTACCGAAGTGAATCTGTCTAATTTGAGCGAGGCGCGTTCCAATCCGCGCCACGTGAGCGCGTCAAACTTCTTCAGCTACTACCATTCGCGGGCCGGGTTTCGCTCCGTTCAATATGCACATCAGAAGGCATCGACGATTGCGGTTCCAGCGAGCGTACTTGCCTCTGGACGAGCGATTGCGCCGGATATGGTCGTACATCCCACGGCGCTGCAATGGGTCTCTGCGCGAGTCCTGTCGCACCCTCTGGTCGCACCGACGATGCAGAGCGTAGTTCCGCGGGCGGTGAGTTCTGTACCTGTTCCTGCGGAGAGAGCGCCGGTGATTGTGGCGGTGCAGGCGG
>JBARFA010000015.1:0-26640 GCA_049796755.1 Acidobacteriaceae bacterium | reverse complement strand
GGCGCACGCCGCTAACTGGAAGCCTGGAAGTTCAGGACGCGGTTTCACACAGGAATGACGGATGTGGCTGGCGAAGCTTGATAGTTTCGCCGGCCTGCCGGGCCGAACCTGAAAACATTTTGGGCTATGTTCCATGCCCCTTGCGCGGTGTGGGGTTCTAGACCTCTGGGAGTTTGTTATGGGAATCTCGAAACGAGACGAAGGTAAAAAGGTCAATTCCGACATTAACGTCACCCCGATGGTCGACGTGATGCTGGTGTTGCTGATCATTTTCATGGTCGTCACGCCGATGTTGAACAACAAGGTGAACGTCGACCTGGCGAGAACGATCAGCGCGGTGCCGCTGCCGGATGCCGACAAAGATGACGCCGTGAAAGTATCCATTGTGCGCGATGGCCGAGTCTATTTGGGCGCAAATCAGATTTCATTGGCGGACTTGGGCCCGAAGGCACAGGCGCTGCTGGAAAATAAACCCAACAAGACAGTATTTATTCGGGCCGATGAGCGCGCCCGCTATGGCGTGGTGATGGACGCAATCGATAACCTGCGGACTGCGGGAGTCGACGAGGTCGCGTTCCTGACCGAGCCGGAGCAGAATGCAACGCCGCCACCCAATCAAAAGACTCCGCCGAATCCATCCGGTGACTAAGGATGGAGTTGCGTGTCGCGGCAATATTTTCCGTGCGCGCCTCGGCAATGCAGGTTAAGGCAGAACAATGCGCGGGGTGTCGGATGCACCGAACCCGCAGTTTTATGAAGCGAGGATAATCTCATGGCAATGACAGGTGGAAATGTCGGCGGTCTTTCGTCGACTCCGAACGTCACTCCTCTTATCGACGTGCTGCTGGTGTTGCTGATCATTTTCATGGTCATCACCCCGACTACGCCACACGGCCTGGACGCGCTGGTACCGCAGCCGCCAAAAAATCCGCAGCACGAGAACAATAGCGATACCACCATCGTGGTGCAGGTACTCTCGTCTCCTGGAGGAAAGCCTGCGTACAAGATTAATGAGACCGACGTTGCGCATAGCCAGTTGCTGCCTCAATTGGAAGCAATCTATGCCACCCGGGCCACAAAAGTCATGTTCATCAAGGGCGATCCGAATTTGGATTGGTCAGTGATTGCGAATGTCGTCGATATTGGCAACCAGGCCAACGTCGACCACATAGGCATCATCACTCCGAAAATTGCCGCCGGACAATAGCTTCATCTGCAGCCCTGTTCTGCCGCGACCAGGCGGCAGCAACAGGCGTGTTCGAGAACTTTCTCAATTGCACGAAACAGAGTAAGATCACACAGTAAGGAAAATCACAACTTCTGCAAAGGTTTTCCCTGCCGTTCCAGCCTGGGTGGGCGTCGACTGATTGTAAGGAGAGGTCAAGCCGAATGAATCGCATTGTACGTCTTCCGGTCATGGCAGCATTGCTATGCACTGTGTTATTTCTCACCACCGGATGTAATCGACTTAAAGCCCGTGACCAACTGAACAAGGGCGTAGAAGCTTTCAAAACGGCTCGCTACGAAGAAGCCATCAACCATTTCCAGCAGGCGGTCTCGCTCGATCCTACGTTGCCGATGGCTCGCCTCTATCTTGCTACCGCATATTCTCAGCAAGTGATTCCTAATCTCCAAACTCCTGACAATTTGAAAAATGCGCAGCTTGCGATTCAGAACTTTCAAATTGTTCTGGAGAAAGAGCCTAAGGACATCAATGCTCTGAAGGGAATTGCGGCGCTCTATCTGAATATCCAGAACTTTGATCAGGCCAGGGCGTATCAGCAGAAAGTGATCGACGTGGATCCAAACGATGCGGCTGCGTACTATACCATCGGCGTGATTGACTGGACGGTCGCATACAAAAATGCCATTCCAGTTCGCCAATCTCTGGGGCTGCACGACAACGGCGATCCGATCAAAGACAAAAAGGCTTGCGAAGCGCTGGCGGAAAAGAACACTCCGCTCATCCAGCAAGGTTTGGACGCACTGAACAAGGCAGTCCAGCTGAAGGAAAATTACGACGAGGCAATGGCCTACATCAATTTGCTCTATCGCCGCAAGGCCGAAACCGAATGCGGAAACGAAGATGCTCGCAAAGCGGATTTGGCGACCGCTGACCAATGGGTGCAGAAAGCCATGGCTGCCCGCAAAGCGAACGAAATCAAGGCAAACCAGAACGCTCCGAAGGGCATCGTTCTCGGCAAGTAGCCCTCTAGAAATAACAGCACAACGTATCAAGTCAAAGGCCTCCGAATAAATCGGGGGCCTTGATTTTTTGCGGCGCCCGACAGGTATGGTGATCCGTCTCACACCAGCTCGATCCGCAAAGCGGGTACACTGAGCCTTGAAGAAGATCAAGAAAATCCTGATCGCCAATCGTGGCGAAATTGCGCTGCGAATCCTTCGCGCATGCAAGGAATTGGGGATTGCCTCGGTAGCGGTCTACTCTGACGCAGACCGCACCAGCCTGCATGTCGCCTATGCTGACGAAGCGTATCGGCTGGGGCCTTCGCCCGCGCATGAATCCTATCTCCGTCCCGACTTGATTCTAGATATCGCGACGCAGTGCGGTGCGGACGCCATCCATCCCGGGTACAGTTTCCTGGCGGAAAATGTCGATTTTGTCGCGGCCTGCGAAGCCGCGCACATTCAATTCCTGGGGCCCAATGCGAACGCGATGCGGAAGTTGGGATCGAAGACCAGCGCGCGCCAAATTGCCGATGCGGCTGGACTCCCGCGCGTGCCTGGATCCATAGGTCCGGTGGAGTCTTTGGCGGATGCGAAGCAGGTGGCCGCTCAGGTCGGCTATCCCATTCTGTTGAAAGCAGTCGCCGGCAGAAGAGGTAAAGGAATGCGCATCGTGCATTCCAGGATGAAGCTGGAAGAAGCGTTGAAAAGCGCTCGCGCTGAAGCGGAACAAGCCTTCGGATCCGGCGCGGTATATCTGGAAAAGCTGATCGATCATGCGCGCTCGATTGAGGTGCAGATTGTCGCTGACCAGCACGGACATTGTGTTTCGCTCGGCGAGCGCGAAAGCAGTGTTCAGCGTCGCCGCCAGAAAATTATTGAAGAAGCTCCGTCGCCGATTGTGGATGAAGAGTTGAGAACGCGGATGGGCGAGGCTGCGATCCGGCTGGCCGAGGCGGCTGGGTATACGAATGTGGGAACCGTCGAATTTCTGCTGGACTCAAAGCGGAACTTCTACTTCCTTGAAATGAACCCGCGTTTGTCCGCCGATCATCCTGTAACGGAATTTGTGACCGGGCTTGACCTGGTGCATCTGCAGATTCGGATTGCGGAAGACGCGCCGCTCCCATTCACTCAGCGGGAGATTCAACTTCGCGGACATGCGCTTGAGTGTCGCATCTATGCCGAGGATCCGGAGAAGGATTTTCTTCCGTCTCCGGGAAAGATCACACGTTTTCGGCAGGCGTCCGGGCCGGGGATTCGCGAGGACTGTGGCGTCTATGAAGGCTGGACGGTTCCGCTGGAGTACGATCCGATGATTTCCAAGTTGATTGCATTCGGTTCTACGCGGGATATGGCAATTGAACGCATGTTGCGTGCGCTGTGTGAGTACCACGTCGGCGGTATCGCCACGAATGTTCGTTTGTTTCGCCGCATTCTGCGTGACCCGGATTTTCGCGCCGGGAAGGTCGACATCAGTTACCTGGAACCGCTGTTGACGCAATTTCGACAGAAGGCGGAAAAGGGAAACCCTGAGCGTCAAGCGTTGCGAGAACAGGCTGCGGTCATTGCCGCGTCCATATTTCATCAGAAAGAGAGCCTGGGGGCGGCCGAAGATTCCGAGCGTGCGTCCGCCACCTACAACGGCAAAGCATCCGGCAATCGATCGAAATGGAAAGCGGCGGCACGCAGTGAGGCACTTCGACAATGACGTACGACGTTGAGTTGCGTGGCCACAAACACACGCTTTCGGTCGAGCATGGGCCTGGCAGTGCGGAACGATTTCTCCTGGACGGCAAGCCCTGCGCCGCGGATGCGCGCTTTCTTTCCCCTCGTGTTCTGTCGTTGCTGATCGATGGGCGTTCCTATCGCGTGGTGTTCGATCCTCGTCCGGGTGCTGAAGCGGTGGTCGTCGGCGAACACCGCATGACCTTCGCTATCTCGGATCCACGATCGCTGCGATCCAAGAAGAGAACATCCGGCAGCGAGAGTGGCGCGCTATCGATCACGGCGCCGATGCCAGGTCTGATCGTGAAGTTGCTGGTCGGCGTCGGTGATGTCGTCAAAACCGATCAACCCCTGGTGGTGATGGAAGCGATGAAGATGCAGAACGAGCTGAAAGCTTCCCGGCCGGGTGCGGTCACTCGGATCGCTGTCAAGGCAGGAGCCATTGTGCAGGCGGGCCAACTACTGCTGGTGATCGAGTAGCGGGGTCGGCAACAGCACAGAGCTTGCCAATTCATGCGCGCGAATAGCCATCGCCCGGAATCGAAAGACGCTGTCAATAGGCGTGAAGCAATTCGACGCTGAGGCCACCGATGGAATCCGTATCCATGTACTTGTATTGGCCGGAGTCTTTCTTGCCGACATCACCCCAGGCTCCCGCTTGCCAGATACTGTAACCGCGCGTCTCATATGCCGCCACGGTTTTCGACAAATCGTCGACAGGCATTCCGATGTGTTGAATTCCTTCTCCGTGGAGCTTCAAATAATCCGCATAGATGTTGGGTGGAGTTGCGGGCGCAGAGATCCATTCCACAGCGAACTGCGGGTTGATGCGCTCGAAGCCGACATCGAAGTAAAACCACAATGGCTTGCCGCGATACTGCATATCTTTCCGCGGCGTCGCTTTTTCGATTGGGATCGGCTGAAATCCAAGCCGCTGCCAGTATGCCGAGACGGCCGGCAGATCGCGAACAACCGCACCGAAATGCGACACCAGCGCTTTTCCAGTGGAAGCGGGCACGCCTCGCGGCCAATAGACGAGACCCAGCACATATTTTCCCTGAGGATCTGTATTGAAGTAGGTAAACGTGACCGGGGTGCCATTCTCTTTCACGGTCAGTTGCTGCAGCACATCGACGCCGAGGCCGCGCATTCGCTGGATTTCCTCATCCATCTCCTCTTTGCTGGAAACCTGGAAAACATAGGAGAAGACGCCGCCGCCGTGGCTGGAGAGAAAACTGGTAAACGCATTCTTCTGTCCTTTGTCAGGCTGGATGAAATCGATAGTAAGGTTGCCGAGATGGCCCGTGACTTGCCGCGCCCGAATGGCGACAGGCTTTCCGCGATACTCACCGGTGAATTGGATGTGAGGAGATTCTTTGATGTCGGAAAGGCCGAGCGCCTTCCATGCCGCGCTGACGTGATCGACATTCTGCACGATCCACATCACCTGCGGCATGGACTGATAACACTTCGGCAGTTCGGCGGCCGAACAGGTCATTGCAAACGAGAGAACAACGACAAAGCACCGCAACAATTTCATGTAACACTCCACTCCGCAAACTTCGCGCAATCTCGAAATAGGCTGTATTAGAAGCATTCGAGTGGAGTGCCATCGGTTCGTCACCACCTTCTCCACTCTTCCGCCTTCGGGCGTGATGATAACTTGGCAAGGATGTTAACGCAATCGCCAGATCGTAGAAGCGGGCTCGTATAAGCCGTCCTGCTTCGTAAAAAGTTTGAGACCCGCTTTCAGGCGGGTCTCATTTTCCTTCGCACAGTTGAGTCCGAGTGAATCGCGAACCGTTTTAGTGGGCGTTCTTTAGAATGTCTTCCGCGTAATAATTGACGACGCGGGCTTGATCGCGCAGCATTTCGTTGTACGCGCTCTCCAGCAGGCGAGATCGGCTGTCGTGCAGTTGCTGACGAATCATCTGCTGCACGCGAGGATCGCTCAATGGATGCTGTCCTGCGGGTTCAATCGCAATCAACTTGCAGATCATGTACGCCACTGGCTGTTTGGACGGACCTTGCGTAATGGGTAGAACCGGCGTGATCTGGCCAGGCTGGAGCTTGGTGATGGCAGCGTACACCTCGGGGTCAGATTTGAGGTTCGATGCTGCGACAAAACCCATATCGCCTCCGCTGGAGGTGGTATCGGGGTCTTCTGAATAATTGATGGCGAGCTGGGCGAAATTCGCTCCAACTTCCAGCTGATTATGCAATGCGCCAATTTTTTTCCGGGCTTCTTCGTCATTACGAGCTTTGCTGTTTTGCCGGTTTTCAACGCGCCCGTTTGGATTCGGAGTGACGACGATCCGTGCCAGGTGGTACTGCGGCTCGATCAAATTGAACTCAGCCTGGTGCAGGTTGTAGAAATTCGCAACGTCGGCGTCGGTAATGTTGATCTTCGATTCGATCTCTTTGTTCATTACCTTATCCATGGTGAGGTTGAGCCAGATATCGCGGCGGATATCATCCATGGTCAACCCCTTGGTCTTCAGTTGATCGTTAAATTGCTGCTCCGTGTAAGGCGCTTTCAGCTGGGCGATTTTCGCGTCGACCTCGGCATCGCTGGCCACCAGGTGCAATTTTTCCGCTTGCTGCCGGATCACCTCTTCGCCAATCTGCTGATGCAGAACTTCCAGTTTCAGCATCGCGGCTTCATCGGCGGTGGGCTGCTGCTGTCTGGAGTTCACCTGGGTTTGGTAATACTTGTTCACTTCCGATTCGGTGATCGGATGGCCATTCACCGTGGCCCAGACATCTGGGTTGGGTGTGCGCGAGCATCCAGAGAGTGAGGCGAAGAAGAACGCGCCGGCCATGGCGAGGGTGCCAATCGTGACGGTGCGATGCAGGGCCATTTTTACAGGCCCGCGAGAGAATTCAGCGGTGGTGGAATTCGACAGAGTCTGCATGATGACGTTCAATCCGTTCTCCATTTACTTGCCTGCCGGGTTCGCGTTAGTTCCGGCCGTTCCATGTTCCAACCGTTCTGTGGATTCGACGGTTTCGGGTGCGCTCGCACTGGCGCCATGTCCGCTGCTAGTTCCCCGGCGCAGTCGGAGCTGCAGCGGGTGTGGCTGGTGTGGAGTTGTTATCTGGGGGTGGCACTTCTCCGGCGTCACGAATGGCGCGATCAATAATCGTCCAAAGCATCGGTTGCGAGATAGCGCCCGTGGCACGCTCGCCATTGACAAACATAGTGGGAGTTCCATCGACTCCCAGCGCGTTGCCCTGCTCCATGGAAGAGCGAATTACCGACTCATCCTGCTTGGAAATGCAGGCCTGCAGCTTCCCCATGTCGACATTATCGCGTTTCCCTTCGGCCAGGGTTAGATCGTCCACCTTCTTGACGCTGGCAGCCAAACTCTCCTGCCCACGGCCGCCGGAAATCTCATCACTTTGTGAGTGGAGGGTGTCGACCAGGTTCCAATATCCAGCCGGACTTTGATCCGCCAGGCAATTGACATTCACAGCGGCATGCATGGCCCAGGGATGAAGCTGAGTGAGTGGAAAGTCCAGAAAAATGTAACGCACCAGGTTGCCATAATGCTGCTCGGTGCCAGGGAATAAAACCTCATTCATTCGCGCACAGAATGGACATTCTAGATCGTCGAAGTTGACAATCGTGACCTTGGCGTTGGGGTTGCCGCGGATGGGGCGACCGAGCACACTGATCTGTGAACCGGGGGGCTTGGTCAGGTCAAACTTCTCCAGCCGCGCCAGGGTATTGTTGTCTTTCGAAATCAGAAAAAGCGTCGTCTTCTTTTGGGAGCCGTTGCTGAAGGTAACGGGCAGTGTATCGAATCCGCTGATGTCGCTTTTTGAGCGGTCGCCCAACGTCACGCTGTAATCCGGCGGAACATTGTATTGGGAACGAATTGTCAGCTCAATCTGTCGATCGAGTTTCGCCTGGAGTGCGTTGCTGAGTGGCGGGGTCTGCGCTTTGCAGCCCATTCCGGCAACCAGGATGAAAACGAGTAAAAAACGAGATATGCGCAACGAGTTCCCCAAGCGATGGATGTACCTCCATTATCACACGCAGAGCCGTGTTGCCGCCGTGGCTGGCTACAAGGAATGGGGGTCATTCCGTAGATTCTGGTGGCGCGCAAAACTCGGGTTTTTCCAATGTCGGCTTCCAGGAATTGCCAGGCGCATTACTGCGGGGGAAGGAGTTCTAGAAGAGTCGCTCAGCACGGACCAGGCTGCCGACCGCCGCGACGCCAGACAAAGACAGGTTGAAGGTTGTCGACGTTTCATTGCGAACCGTTCCCAGCGCGAAACGCTGAACCTCTACCGTGAGTCCGCAGCAATTGCGGTTGTAGGTCGCCTGGATGCCGCCATACTCGAGCGCGCGTCCTTCCAGCGAAAAGTTGCCTTTTACCGCCCCACTCAATCCCGGCTTGGTGATGGCGCCGTAGCCTAGAAGGACCTGCATCTGGTTATAGTTCACAACATTTGCGGGCTGTGTTGGCGGCTCCGGAGTTTCGCCGACTGCGTTCAGCAGAGAGTGGCCGAGCCCGGAAAAGAAGTTGCCATGGTGGTAGTCCGCGAACACATTGCTGGCAGCCCATCGCCCCGCTTTTGTGTCGTAGTCTGCGGCCCACTCCAGATCGGCATTGGAACTGGGCGCCACTCGCAGCCGGGAAACGACCGGCGAGACGTTGCGCGGTGCGGTGATGTAATCGACGCCGCTCATATCCAGAGTCGTTGTGAATATGTTGCGGCGTCCGGAAATGACTGCGTTGCCAAACGTTGGATCGATGAAATATTTCTGTCCGACAAACCATGAAAGCCACTGCCGAGAGGCGTCTCCGCAGTTATAGTTCGAAGGATCTGTTTCTTCTGTCTGTTCTGGAGCGGCAACATTTTTCGCACACGGCTTAGGGTTCAGCCGCTTTAAGAAAAGCCGCTGCGTCAGCCCATATTCCACTTCGTTGGTATCGCTGTAGATGTCGGTGACGTCGAAGCGTGGAATTTGATTGAACTCGTTCACCCCTGCGACATAGCGATAATTGATTTCCGGCTCGATCGTATGGCGAAGCGCCACGCCGAAATGATTCGCCAGGAAAGGGCCGTCGAAATCACGCTCCAATACCGGAGGCAGAATTTGCAGGTCACCTTCCACCGCGGCGCGATTGATGGAAGGATCCATTGCGGTGGGGACAGCATCTTCTCCAGACAACGCGCCTGCGGCTGGGGGTGGTTCATTCGCCGGCACTGGGCCCAGCATTTGGCTGTGCGAATAACCCGTTTCTCGCACCCCGAAGGTCGGGCGAATGGTCCATCCATCGGCAATCCACGGCATGGTGATGTGCGGAAAAAGATCGAACCGCCCGACATGGTGAGATTGATAATAAGGCTCCGATCGAGTCAGAAATCCAAAGCTGCCCTCGCCCCCGGCAAGCACTCCGGATGAGCCGAGGTTGTGGTCGACGGCGTCAAATTCAATCCGCGGTAGATGGAAAATTCGTATCTCATCGCCCGATACATCGCTGGCAAATTTTTCATAGCGTTCGGCATCGAAGGTGCTGGCGAAGCCATCTTTTTCGTGCGTCAGAAAGGCCCACGACTTCACCTCAGAAGAGACGGCCTGCGAGTAGCTGGGCGCAAAGACCTGGCGGTACACGTAGGAACTCAAGTACTCGGTATTGGTGACGAAGCGTGTGTACTGCGTCATGTCATGTCGCGCGGTCACGATGGTGTCCTGACCGCCCTGGTTGACGTAATCGGGTGCCAGTCCCCTGTCTTCCACACCGTTATACCTTCCGTGGACAAAGTCCTGGCCCAGGCCTTTGTAGCGAAACTCCGCATTCTGTTCCCATCCGCGCAGGGAATAGTACTGAAATCCCACCAGCAAATCCGCGCTGCGGTTGATGACCCAGTAATACTGCTCGCCAACCACGGTGCCTTTGATGCTGGAGCCGACTTCAAGCGAGGGAATCAGGAAACCGGATTGGCGGGCAGCGGTGTCGATGCCGTGGGTGACATACGGCAAGTACAACAGCGGTTTATTCAACACCTGAAAATCTGCGTTCTTCGCCTTTGCGGTGCCATTGTCGACAATAATCTGATGAGCAAGAATGCGCCAGTCAGGCTTCGGCAACCGGCAGGAGGTCATGGTGCCGCTGATGAGCTCGTAGCTGTCCGGGCCTTTCTTGATCAATTCCTTTGCGCTGATCAGGAACGGATTCGTCGATGTGTACAGGCTTCGGTTGCTGGAAGGCGGAAGCCCAAAAATTTTGGGAACGTACGCGTTGGCCGGCGAAGCCGGGTGGATTACGCCGACGGACCCAATGACTCCATAGAAATGACCCGTCTGTTGATTCAGGTTGAGAGTGCCGTGGTCGGCGGCAAAGTCTTCGTTATCCGGACCGCCTGTCACTTGCAAATGCCCAGTCGCAACGACGTCTCCGGTCGCGGTGTCATAGGTAGCGTGGTCGGCGAGGATCACGTAGTCCTTGTAATCGATTTCCACTCCACCTTCCAAGTCGTACATATCGCCGCGGCGTTCTTGATGCCTCGCACGGATGGTGACCGGAACCCCGGCGGGCGGCGCTGGGATCGGCTCAGCAATCGGAATGTTGCCAGGCTGTGGCGCTTCAGGAAGATTTGCCTCCGATGCCGGCGCGGATGCGGATGCAACTGAATTCTGGCTGGAACTGGTGGGCGCGCCGGACTGCTTTTTTGCAGACGCAGACAGCATGAGATGAATTCCGAATTGACCCGGCGGAAGCCGCATGGACAGTGTCTGCGCATTCGTTCGCACATGACAAAACGCGAGCAGCATGGTACAGATACAGACACGGGTTCTCATGGGCCGGAACACTTTCAGTGTAAACGTTCCTGCAGCAATCAAAGTTTCCGCCCACGTCTTCTGACCCGCCGCTCTGGCATCGACACAGTTCTGGCCGACGACGCGCCGCTCTTGCATGCAGCGTGCTGGTTCTTGTTTGATCTCTTCGCGATTCTTCCTTCCTCCAACCGAATTGAAATGCTTTTTGTGATGAGGCAGACCTATGGCTGCGCGTTGCATCTCTCTTCTCACGAAACAAATTCAGGCACGTGAATTTTTTTGTGGAAATTGCACTATTAATGGGGCTATATAATAGGAGATAAGGGTGAGTCCAGCATTGTCCGCGCCACAGTCGCCATTAGTCCCTCAGCAGCAATTGCTGAGTGATGATTGGAAACATGAGATTTCGGAGCGTCTCGATCGCTATCGAGCGCACCGCCCGCAAACAGCGGCCAAGCCCCCGTCGCCGCCCAGAACGCCTGTCGATTCTCGAGCAACAAAGATCGCTCGCGCAGTGGCATCTCGATACGCATCCGCACCCACATACAGTGAATTGATCGCGGCTGAGACGGCACGTGCCGAGGCATTGGAGGCCGAGCAGCGCGCGCAATACGCGGATCAAGCAGTTGAGAGCGCCGGCAATTTATTTGAAGATTTCGATGTGGAAACAAGTGCTCAGCCCTCCCCGCAGAATTCCGGCGCAAATTCGGATTCCGTTCATGCCGCCGATGCAGAGCCAATGCAACGCACGGTGCCGGGAACGCCGGTGATGCCGCAATTTGCCGAGCGCACTCGAGAGATGCGCTTGCATCAGGCAGAGCCGGAACCGGAACCGTCGTTGGAAGACTTGCTTTCTTCAGCGCTGATTGAACCTCGCACCATGCTACCGTCGAAACTCATTGAATTTCCTCGCGAGCTCATCTCGCCTCGGCGAGCTCGCCCGCATCTGCCGGAAGATCCCACGCGCGCACAAGCACCTGCGTATCCTGAAGAATCGCCGGCGCAGCTTCGCATCTTTGAGGTGCAGCCTGAAGTCGAAGCGCAGCACGACATTGAAACCGCGACAGTTTCGGAGTTGCAGCCCAGCGCGGAAGAAGCCGCGAAGGCTCAACGGAAGGCGATTGAAGAATTCGTGGCTGGAGTGCAGAACAGCGTGTCTGCCGCCATCCACTCTGAGGTCGCAGGGGAATCCGGGATCGAAGCGGATGGGATACCGACCGTGCGGGTCACGGCGCACGCGCAAGTCAAGGAAACTTCTGGACAGCACTCTACGACTTCCAAGACTCAGGCGCGTCCGACGACGACGCCGGGCGGCAATGCGACGACCTCGAAGCCAGCACGTTCGATCAGTTCTGCGTCCAGCACCAATGCATCGTCCAATTTTCGCGGGTTAGAGTGGGCCTCAATCTCACTCGATAAGGAACCGGCCGCGTACACCCGCAAATCCCCACCAGCGGTTTCGGAATATATGCCGTTCATGGTCGATCCCGCATCGATCGATCGCCGCGTGATGGCATTCGCTGTGGACTTCGCAGCCGTCACCGCCGGCTTTATGGGATTTCTGGTGGTCTTTGTCGCCTCCACTCCTCACCTGCCGACTGGCCTGACCGCCGCTGCCCTCGCGGGCGTTGTGTATGTTGCATTGTGGGTGCTGTATCAGATGCTGTTTTTCTCTCTGAGCGGCGCCACTGCGGGAATGTTGTATGCACATATTGCGCTGTGCACTTTCGACGATCAGAATCCGACCCGCTCGGCGCTGCAACGCCGTCTGGCTGCGTGGTGGGTATCCCTTCTGCCGCTGGGGATTGGATTCCTCTGGTGTTTTGTCGACGAAGACAATCTCTGCTGGCACGACCGCATCACGCGAACCTACCAACGCGAATACTAGCGCCGCGATTTCTGCGAATCTGTACCGATTTGCCTCAGCAGCAACAATGCGGGTAGATCTCTGATGACCGGAATGCGAGGGATCGCGTAAACCGCTTCTAAGTTTGTTCGCAACGTTTCTCTGAGACATTGAACACCGTCATCGCAAGAGTATTCTGGACGCGAGGGAATATTCCGCTCGCGCGTTCGCTGCAGCAGCAAGATCCATACCGACAATTCGAGGAGCACAATGAAACTCTTTTCAACTTCTTTGAGTCTCGAGGGGCGTGTTCGCAGCGTCTCCCGCAAACTGGCTGCCGGTTTCGCAGCGTTGGCGATGGCAAGTTTCATGCTGGTAGTCCCCAATGGTTATGCTGCAGGCGTCGCTGCACATTCGCCCTGGGTGGCGACCTGGGGTGCGGGGATGGTGGCGACCAATCCCGGCAATGCGCCAGACTTCACCAGCCATACATTGCGGGAGATTGTGCACACCAGTGTTGGCGGACGGCAGGCGCGCGTGTGGTTCTCAAATCGGTTCGGCACGGAGCCGCTGCACATTGGCGCGGCACACATTGCGTTAAGCGCGAGCGGAAGTTTTGGCACCAACGCCGATGGAACTCCGAATCAAAGCGGCATCCAGTCCCGCACCGACCATGCATTGACGTTCAACGGTAGCGACACGGTTGTTATTCCTCCAGGCGCGGAAGTCGTCAGCGATCCTGTTGCGCTGAATGTTCCAGCGCTCACAGACATTGCCGTCAGCATGTATTTTCCAGATCACACCATGGCGACCACGGAGCATTCCTATACCGCCCAGATCTCATACGCGGCGGAAGGCAATCAAGTAGCGGCTGCGAATCTCGGCAGCGAATCCTGGGAGAGCAAGCCCTGGTACGTTGTCTCCGGCGTCGATGTGGATGCGCCGGGAGATTCCGCGGTGATTGCCTTTGGCGACTCGATTACCGATGGCGCGTATGCGACGGAGAACGAAAATGATCGATGGCCAGATTATCTGGCGAGGCGGCTGGCATCCGATCCCGGAACGGAAAAGGCTGGCGTGCTGGGGGTGGTGAATGTTGGCATCGGTGGCAATCGCGTTCTGCTGGATGGCTATGGGCCGAACGGCGTGTCACGCATCAGTCGTGATTTGATTGCGCGCAGCGGTGCTCGCTACGTCATCATTCTGGAGAGCATCAACGACATTGGGCGGTTTGCCAGCGATCATCAACCCTACGGCGATTTGACGCAGCGGTTGGAGGCGGGCATTGCGCAAATTGCAGCGCAGGCCCATCAGCACGGCATCAAAGTGATTGGCGCAACGCTGACGCCGTATGAAGGCTGCGGATATTACTCCGACGCGGGCAACCAGGTTCGCAATGCGGTGAATGCGTGGATTCGCACCAGCCCGATCTTCGATGGCGTTGCCGACTTCGACAAAGCCGTGCGCGATCCACAGAATCCGCAGCACTTTGCTGCGCAGTATGATTCCGGCGATCACCTGCATCCGAAAGATGCCGGGTATAAAGCGATGTCGGCTGCAATCGATCTGAGCCTGTTCACCAAAAAGAAGTAATCGGGCATCCGCCCGTAAAAGAGCTATTCGGGGAAAGATTCCGAACCGAACCGAATCTCCCGGTTTTTGTCGGTCGCCTCGCCGACAGGCCGGGGGAGCCGAAAACTCTCTCCAAATTCGCAGCGCTTGGGTCCCTCGAGTGTCGTCGGGGTACTGTCGTCTGTTTCAGCCGCAGGCGCTGCATGTTACCAACGTGCTGAGCCAGCCATAAAAACATTCCATTGCAAGCGAATTCCGTGCAGTATTAGGAGCAACACTCAGTAACTGACGAAATAGGTATCGCCATTGTCGCGGGAATCTGTTGCGCGCCCGGACGGGCGACAAACCTGCGCCGACTCGACTCCTGTGGTGTATCGCATGATAATAGCCGACAATCCACGGCTGCTTCGGCAAGCGGATCTCTACGATATTGCGTCCACGCCCGACCCTGCGATTGAGCCGAGCGCACGATCCTTTGCGACTCCAACCATTGTGTTTCCAAGATGGCTGTCCATCCGCGTTTTATTCGCAGGTTGCGCCATCAGCCTCCTTGCCCAGAGCGTCATGGTGGTCCTGGACCCACAGGCAATGGTTGCATTCAATGCGCTGATCGCATTGGAGTTTCTATTTGCAGCCGCAGGTTGCCTTCGGTGTGCCTCCAGACAAAGCTCCGAGACTCGGGCGCTTTGGATTTTGGTTGCATCTGGATATTTCCTCTCGATCGGGGGTCAAATCCAGGATACGTACGACGTTCTCCGCCATGTTCAGCCGACGACAACGGCAACCATGGCGGATTTCTTTTTCCTGATCTACGGAATTCCGATTCTCCTGGCGATTTCCTTCACCGACCAGGAAGCCGACCTGGGAGTTCTCTTCTGGCTGGACGGGGCGCAGGCGATCGTCGCTGCGGTGCTGATTTATTTCCAGATTTACTCGACCTTGCCGTTGAGCGGTCACTCGATCGCCATCTCGACGGCATCGCTGATGTATGTCTACAACGTGGAGAATCTCACGCTGGCCGGGGCCGTCACCTTGCGCCTGTTTGGAAATCCAGCGCCAGCCAAGCGGCGCTTTTACATCACACTGACCATCTATCTCTGGTGCTACGCGGTTGTTGCGCTCATCCTTGGATATTTGGAGCTGGCGCGGAACCTCGCGCAGGGGTTGCAGGATGTGCTTTGGGGATTGCCCTGCCTTGTATTGCTGGGTGCACTGTTGTTCCAGCCGGACGACTTGCCCACCGGCGACGAGGGAAACAAAGATTCAAGCCGCTCCGTTGCGCTTTTGCTGGACAACTTGAGTCCCGTGTTGTTCACGCTTGTCGTCGTAATGATGGGGGCCAGAATTGCGCCTGCCTACCCATGGATCGGATTCGCATCGATCACGATCGCCGTGGCACTCTATGGGCTGCGGGCCGCACTGTTACAAAGCAAGTATCTGCGGTCGCAGCATGACTTGGCGAGCAGCAGCCGCGCACTAGTCGACGCGATCGACCGGCTGCAAGACATATCGATCCGCGACGGACTGACGGGAATCTACAATCGACGGCACTTCGATGAAGTTCTTCTTGCGGAATGGAAGCGCTCGATCCGAACGGAGAAGCCTCTTTCTCTGTTGCTGATCGACGTGGACAATTTTAAAAAGTTGAACGATCGCTACGGTCACCCCGAAGGGGACGAGTGTCTAAAGAAGATTGCCGATCAGCTTTCCAAACTTCTACGACGATCCAGCGATACTCTGGCGCGATATGGAGGCGAGGAATTTGTCGCGATCCTGCCGGAGACGACTAAAGAGAGCGCGCAACTAATCGCTGACGCAATGCGCATGTCAGTCCAGGACTTGAAGATCAAGAACGAAGGTTCGAAGGCGGCCCGTGTGGTTACGGTTAGCATCGGGATTTGCAGCGAGAATGCGATGTTAAGCCGTCCAGCAGAAGAATTGTTGCATGCGGCGGATGCCGCACTTTATCGGGCGAAAAAACAGGGACGAAACCGCGTCCAGGTTGCATAGGTCCAGCGCGCAGTCGGGTGCAGCATAACAGCAAGCTCAAAGCTTCGCTTATAGATTGCCTTAGGTTTTCGCGGCCTGGGACGCGGTGATGGCAGCTCCGGTGACCGCCAGGTCGTCGCTCATGGGGACAATTTCCAGCATGTAGTTCTGTAGCGGGCTCATCGTCACCATCTGCTGCAAATAATGTTGCAGCAGCTTCATGTCGAGGAATCGGACATTGAATCCGGTGTAGTAAAAGCGGCCTGGTCCTTGCATGTGGATGGAATTCGCGGTGGCCGCTGCCAGACCGCGATGCCACAGCCGCTCAAATTCCCTGCAGCGCGCATCCCCCGCTTTTGCCTGGGCAAAAACTTCTTCCGGCTCCATGTCGAGGAAGCGCAGCCGCATGGCGCGATGGCCCATAATGCCTTCCAGGTGTCCGCGTCCGCCGCAGCCGCAATAGTTTTCGGTGGAGTCGAGCGTGACCACGCAATGGCCGCCTTCCCAAATTCCCGGCGCGTACGGATATCGTCCAAATCCAATCCCGTACCCCAGCGTCCACAGGCGGATGAAAGCATCGAGGCGATCGTGTTTGGCAGCCACTCCGGCGGCCATAGCGTCGGCGTCGTTCAACACGGTGACTGGCGCGGTGATTCCCGCCTCCGCAAGCGCGCGGTGCATTTTTTCCGCAATGCGAGTGCCCTTCAATTGGGCCAGATTAGGCGCATCTTCCACCACGCCATCACGCACAATTCCGGGTAGCGCCAAGCCGACAGCTTCAATAGGCCCGCAGTCACCAACCGCGCGGACCGCCTGCTCGCGCACCAGGTCGATTAGACCGTCGAGCGGCGTGTCCAGCAGCGAATCGCTGTCCTCTCTGTCTTCAGGAAAGTGAAACAGGCGCGAGCACGGTTTCTGACTTTCGATAACGCCAGTGACGATGCGCCCGGTTAGATGAATGCCAAGACTTTTTCCCATGATTCAAATCTCCTCAACCGTCTTGCTCAGGCGGTTCAGACCGTTGAAGGCGGCGGCTTTGTAACACTCCGCCAGGGTCGGATAGTTGAAGACCGTGTCGACAAAATAGTCGATGGTTGCGTTCAGCGCCATCACCGCCTGGCCGATGTGGACCAGTTCGCTGGCGCCTTCGCCGATGATGTGCACGCCCAGCAGGTGGCGCGTTTCGCGATGGAAGATGAGTTTCAATCGCCCGGTGGTGTCGCCGCGAATCTGGCCGCGCGCAATTTCGCGATAGTAGGCCACTCCCACTTCATACGGCGCGTCCTCTTCCGTCAACTGCTCTTCCGTTTTGCCGATGAAAGAAATCTCCGGAATCGTATAAATTCCGTAGGGATAATACTTTGGATTGGACACGACACAGTCGTCGCCAAACACCCGCGCGGCAGCGATGCGTCCCTGCTCCATAGAGACTGACGCCAGCGCAGGAAAGCCGACGACATCTCCGGCTGCAAAAATGTTCGGCACCTTGGTGCGATAGTTTTCGTCCACACTGATGCGGCCTCGCGCGTCGGCAACCAATCCGGCGGCTGGCAGGTTCAACTCGTCCACATTGCCCTGGCGGCCGACCGCGTACAAAAGCGCGCCGGCGGAAATCCTTTTCTTGCTCTCTGTGTTGGCGACCACGGAGCCGTCGGCCAGGTCTTCCACGCTCTCCACTTCTTCATTCAGGCGCATGGTGACCCGGCTGTCGCGCAAGTGATAACTGAGCGCTTCCACAATTTCCTGATCGGCGAACTCCAGCAGTTTGGGACGCTTTTCAATCAGGATCACGCGCACACCCAGCACCGCGAACATGCAGGTGTATTCCACGCCGATCACGCCGCCGCCGACCACGATCAAGGTCTTGGGCAGTTCGGGCATGAACAAAACCTGATCGCTGTTGATGATGTTGCGGCCGTTCAGGGGAACTTTGGGATTGGTGGCGGGACGCGAACCGACGGCGATAAGAGTATTGCTGCTTTCATACACGCTGGAGCCGCGCGAGTTAGTCACGCGAATGTGCGTTGGATCTTCAAAACTGGCGGTGCCGGTAAGTACCTCAATATTATTGCGCGACAACTGCGCTTCGGTCACGTCGACTTCAGTTTTGATGACGTGCTGCACGCGGAAGGCAAGATCGGCCATCGTGATCTTGTCTTTGACGCGATAATTCATGCCATAAATGGAGCGATAGTTGTAACCGGAAAGGTGAAGCACACCTTCGCGAAAAGTTTTGCTGGGGATGGTGCCGGTGTTGACGCTGACGCCACCGACAAATTCTCGC
This sequence comes from Acidobacteriaceae bacterium, assembly GCA_049796755.1. GTDB lineage: Bacteria > Acidobacteriota > Terriglobia > Terriglobales > Acidobacteriaceae > JAKAAZ01. The sequence goes on along the minus strand of JBARFA010000015.1, from coordinate 8,238 downwards.
TGTTCCACCACGGCAACGCGCTTGCCCAGCTTGGCGGCGGAGATTGCCGCTCGTTGGCCGGCAGGGCCAGACCCGATGACGAGCAGGTCAAATATGTCCATCGTTGCTTTCCATCATTCCATTCCGCTCGTTCATTTTATTCTTTGCATAGTGCGGGCCATCAAGACGAGCGCCAGGCTCGCACATCGCATTTTCGACAGTACCACAATAGGATGCAGCCAAATGTCAATTGGCCCGGGCCTACACTGGCTTTGGTGGTTGGACGCGCGGAGGAGAGGAATTGCTGTACGCCATTACAGATCGCCGTCTATATGCCAGGAATAAAGCTGACGCGCTGGCGCGATTGGTAGAGATGTCAACGATCTGGGCGGCGAATGGCGTCGCGTTCATTCAGTTACGAGAGAAAGATATTTCGGGGCGCGAGCAAGTCGAGTTGACGCGAGCAGTCATTCGCGCCGTTCAGATGGTCAGACGCAAGACAAGCGCGCCTAAGGTCCTGGTAAATGCGCGCGTCGATGTGGCATTGGCCGCGGGCGCGGATGGAGTGCATCTTCCCTCTGGACTGGATGCGCTGACGCCGGAGGAAGTTCGCTCCATCTTCGCGGCCGCAGGTCGTTTGCAGCGACCTGTCATCAGCGTTTCGTGTCACACGATGGATGAAGTGAAAGCCGCGCGACAGCAGTCGCCGGACTGCATCCTCTTCGCACCCGTGTTTGAAAAAGTAATTCGCGAGAAGGAAGTCCTTGTCGAAACGGGTGAGAATGGACGTTGTGCGCCGAAGCTTCCCGGTGCCGGGATCGCGTTGCTTGAGGAAGTCTGTCGCATGGCGGCGCCAGTACCCGTATTCGCGCTTGGCGGAGTTACAGCTGAAAACGCAGCTGAATGCCTGCACGCTGGCGCTGCCGGCATCGCCGCCATTCGTCTCATGCAGGAACCTCCAGCGGCCTGGAAACATTTGGCCTAACATCGCCATGGGCGCGTCCATTGACCGTAATTTCACAGAGTGATCCGCTCACTGGACAACGGACGGAACGTCTCAACAATCTGACAGAATCATAGACACGCGAGATCCGGTCCAAGATCGCAACGATCCTCCACCCCAGGAGTCAAGCCATGCCAGAGTCCACTCCGCCCCGTTCCCCGCAACAAGCGAGCAAGCCTACTGAATCCAAATTCGCGGCGACGAGCGGCCAGCCGGTTTTTGCCCAGCCGCAGCCATCTCCGGATCCGACAAGTTTTAAACATCCGGTGACAGATCAGAACGACAAGGAAATTGCACAGCTCGAACCTGTTCCGCAGCCGGCAGGCGGCGCCGTCGAACCGTCCCTCACGCTGGCCCAGGTGTACGGCAGCGCGGGCGCTACCAAGACGCAAGCCATCGAGCAGGCGGGGCAGATCGTGTTTCATTCCGTCGGCGATACCGGCAGCGTCAAAGGACCGGACACACAATCCCTGGTCGCCGACAAAATGGTGACAGACTTCGACGAGCAGAATCCCGCGGATGTGCCGTCGTTTTTGTTTCACCTGGGAGACGTTGTCTATTATTTCGGCGAAGGTACATATTACTACGACCAGTTTTATGAGCCGTTTCGAAATTATCCGGCGCCGATTGTCGCCATCCCCGGTAATCATGACGGCGTGGTCTATCCCAGCGATCCCGCGCCCACGCTCGACGCGTTTCTGAGAAATTTTTGTACGGCCAGTCCCGCGCAGTCGCCGGATTCGGGCGGACTTTCGCGCACTACGATGACGGAGCCAGGAGTGTATTTCACGTTCGATGCGCCGTTTGTGCGTATCCTCGGGCTCTACAGCAATGTGCTGGAAGATCCTGGGGTGATTTCAAGCCAGGGAGGAACGAATTCGCTCGATGATCGACAGGTCGCATTTCTGACGGCGGCGCTGCAACGGGTCAAGAGTGAAAAGTACGCCGGAGCGGTAATCATCGCCGTGCATCATCCACCCTTCACCGGCGGAACGATCCACGGAGGCAGTCCACAGATGCTGGCGGACATCGACAGTGCCTGCACGGCAGCAGGCGTTTGGCCGCATGCGGTGTTCGCCGGTCACGCGCACAATTATCAGCGCTACACGCGCACGGTGAACGCCATGCAGATTCCTTTCCTGGTGGCTGGATGCGGCGGCCACTCGCCGCTGTCCGCGATGCGCAGCACCTACCGCACGCCTTACAAAATCGACGACACATTGACTCTGGAAAGCTATGACGATACACATTATGGATACTTGCGCGTGATTGTAAATGCGCAGACGATGACGATCGAGTTCCATCCGGAAAGCGATGGTGGTGGGGTAAAGACTCCGGACGACACGGTGACGATCAATCTGCAGGCGCGAGCTGTCAGCTAGCGACGCCGGGCATTGATTCTGCGGCTGCCGCGAGTGGTGCCCGCCTGGGAATCCGCTAAATTCCCGTAGAGAGCGCCGAAATGTAACCAAATGCCGCGTTCCGGTGTCTTATGGTTGCAGGTTCGTCGCTTGGCTCAGGAGAATTTTCATGATGGGTTCGTTTGCAAGACGCGGCACGATTTTCGCTGTTTTGATCGGGTTTGCTTTCAGTTTGGGCTGCCGCGCTGCGAAGAAGCCCATCCCCGCTCCGACCGTCGATGCTCCGTTGGCGAAGCAGTCCGGACAGGCGACGGCGGTGCTCGCCGGAGGATGTTTCTGGGGCACGCAGACCGTGTTTGAACGGGTGAAGGGAGTGACCGCCACGACGGTGGGCTATGCGGGCGGCTCCGCTTCCACAGCGACCTACGCGCAGGTGACGCAGGAAAACACAGGCCATGCGGAGTCTGTGCAGGTGGTGTATGACCCCGCAAAGATCACCTATGGAACGCTGCTGCGCATCTTTTTCTCGGTCGCGCACGACCCGACAGAGCTGAATCGTCAGGGTCCGGATGTCGGGCCATCCTATCGGTCGGTGATCTTCTATATGAATCCGGAGCAGGAGCGCATCGCCAAGGCGTACATCGCGCAACTCGACGCGGCCAAGGTGTTCCACAAGCCAATCGTCACTCAGGTGGTGCCGCTGCAAGGCTTCTACAAAGCCGAGGCCTATCACCAGGATTATGCGCTGCATAATCCCAACAATCCGTATATCGAAATCTGCGACCGCCCCAAGATTGGCGAGCTGAAAAAGCAGTTCCCCGACCTGTTTCAGAACTACAAAGGTGAGTAGTTCCGCGGGCGGAGTTTGGGGGGGTTCAGGGCAAGCTAATTGAAGGATTGTGCGGCCTGATTGAAGGATTATGCAAGCCAATTGAAGGATTATGCGGTCTAATTGAAGTATTGTGCAGAGGCTATTTCGATCCCGCAACGAGGCAACTCGTTGTTTACAAAAGATTGCTGAGGCCCAGGCGGGCTTTTTCACTGCGAAACAGGCGAAAAAAGCCGGTTTTTCCGAAAGCAGCCACACCTACAACGTTCAAGAGGGCCACTGGACGCGCGAATCTCGCGGCATTTACCGCCTTACATCCTACCCGGCGGTGCTGCGGCCGGAGCTGGTGCGCTGGCATTTGTGGTCCATGGACCGGACGGGGCAGGCACAGGGTGTCTACAGTCATTCTACCGCGTTGGGCATTTATATTGCGTCAGAGACGACGATGCCGGATTTGCCTCCCGTGCTGGATATGACGGTGCCGAAGGGGTTTCGCCGGATGGGCGCGATGCCGGAGGTTCTGACGCTGCACTATGCCAACCTGGCGGAGAGCGACATTGTTGCGCGGAACGGATATCGGCTGACGACGCCGCTGCGGACGATTTTAGATTTAGCAACGGGGGACCTGGCAACGGCGGATACGATGCCTCGCGAGGAGTTGTTGAAGGCGCTGCAGGGGATTTTGGAGCGGGGTCTGATCACGCGCAGGCAGGTGAAAGGCGCGAGGATTCCTGAGGTGGCGCAGCTGCAATTGGAGGCGCTGCTGGGGTGGAAGAAGCGGTGATGCCACTCAGGCCGCAAACTGGAGCGCGGAAATCCAGACGTTTGTGTCGATGACGACGATCACCCGTTCGACCGCACCTTGCGACGGCGCGGCTTCTCGGCACGCACTTCTTTGATGAGCCGGGGCACATCGGCCTCGGTGTAGCCCTTCGGGTTGCGTCCTTCCGCATATTCGCCCAACTCATCCAGAGTCCTTCGCGCCTGCTGTGCAGCATAGGTGCGAAAGGCTTCACGGAATAGCTCGCTCATGGTGCGGCTGTCCCGCCGAGCCAGCGCCTCCGCCCTTTGTGCGAGTTCGGGCGGTAGGCTGATGGTGTATACCTTCGATTTCCTTGCAGTAGCAGTAGCCATACACAAATATTACACTGTAATGGATTCCATTACAATCAATAGGGTGCTGCTGGGGATTTTGGAGCGGAGGCTGATCACGCGCAAGCAGGTGAAAGGCGCGAGGATTCCGGAGGCGGCGCAGCTCCAGCTGGAGGGGTTGCTGGGGTGGAAAAAGCGGTGAGTGATCCCACTCAAGCCGAAGGAAGGCTTGAATGGGGCACCCGGCTTCAGCAGGATTTTCGTTCCTGATGTAACATCATGTGTTACACCGCTCCGGGGCGACGACGATGCCTGCAACTATGTACAACCCGGCAAGCCCCGGTGAACTGCTACGAGAGTTCATGGGAAACCATTCTGCCACGGAATTGGCGGAACATATCGGCGTGGCCCGCGCCACCATTTCGCGCATTCTGAACGGCCGCACCGCCGTCACCATGGACCTGAGCATTCGTCTGGGCGAGGCATTTTCTCTGTCGCCGGATTTCTTCTCGAAGGCGCAATTGCAGCGGGATTTGTGGGAAGCCTCGCAGCGGAAACGACGGAAGATTAAGCCGCTGGCCGCGTGATAAGCGCGAGAAGAGTTTAAATCCCATGTCTCAGAATCGGGACCCGGGGCACCCGGCAGCGGACCAGTTTCGCTGTGAGGGGTACAATTCGATTCGTGCCCTTCCTGTTCGTCACAATCTTGCGAGCGAACACAGCCGATATCCACTTCAATTTGCATCTTTCTGATGCCATAAACAGGTCGAAGAACGTCTCGTATGACGGCCTTTCCGAATCGGGCCTGAATCGGTACCTAAAAAGCTTGTTATCGATCGAGGGCGAGGCTCGAGCATTCGCGGGTCGGCCCGCAGCGGTTGGAGAATCCTCTGACGAGGCTTACGAAGTCAGCATGAAGGTCTACAAGAGTATTTTCGGCTAAAGGAGCCAGGGGGTGAGAAGCCACAGAGATAATGGAACCGCTCCTAGCGTGGTGTTGGCACAGCACAATCCTCCGCCAATTACCTCAAATCGTGGTTCAATTCTTTAGCTCGCCTACGAGCCGGTCGATCGACTTAATCACTTCCTTTCGTTGATTCTTTACCATTCGAGCGAATCCGCACGCGTCGCTAACCGACCATAACTGCTCCTTAGAAGCTGCATCGTAGATGACCAGTGCAAAATCAGCGCCAGCACTGTCTGTGCTGTTTAATTGAACCGTTGAAGCAGCTGGGTTATACACGCCGAAAGATCGGGAACCCTCAGAATAGGGACGGTACTGGAGTTCGATGACAATGTCAGCGTCTTTCGGCGAATCAACAAGATCGTATTTGTTCCAAGCCTTCATGTCGGCATAAAAGGTGTCAAAGGCAAGTACGTTGCCGTTCTTGGTCAGGTCCCGCGACGTAGTTTGGCCGTTGAGTAAAAAAGCCTTTTTCGCATGAACTACCGAAGCGGGCAGCGGGGCTTTAGGAATTTCTCTCTTTGGAGTTCTGCCTCCGGCGTGAATCGAGTCGACAGGTTGGACAAGTAGCGCCAACACGAGACAGGCAAAGAAAAGACGTGATCCGTTTAGGATTTGCCGCCCGGCTGACAGGGGCATCTTCATCCGTCGCTGAATTTTCAACTCGACCTCCGACTGTATCAACAAATAGTGCTGTGCGATTGTAGCTCCAGATTTGCTTCTCGACTTCGCATAGGACAGCAATTGAGGGTTCTTGGGTAAACGAACAAAAGGAGAAATTGCTATATTTTTCTTTGAGGTGATATTCGCCAATGTTCTTAACCGAAATCCTGAACAGCATCGTCAGCGCGTTCCCTATATTCTCCTTTGGCCAACGCCATATTGAGGAGACCTTTAACTTTAATAGGTCTTCGTTCGATCAGGAAGGAATCAAGCGGCAGTGGGATTTGCATGATCGCTTGTCTAAAAACGTATTGGAGTTCTTGGGCCAAAGGTTTCCTGGATTAGGACAGTGCGAACGCTCGGCAATCTGTGATCTTCAAATGAGCCGCATTTCTGAGAAAATAACTCGTATCGAAGAGGAGTATGGGTGCCCCACATCTCGATTCTGAGATGTGGGATCTGATCGCAGCGAAACTACTATTATTCCAACTTAACTCTCGATGCGCACCGTTCCGATCTCGCCCATTGAGTAATGCCGGAAGCTGGACCATGCCCATGCGTCCGGTTCGGCAACCAGTCCGCGTGCGACTGGATTGCGGTGCATGTATTTCAACTTCTCGACTCGTTTTGCATTCGTGAATACGTTGAAGTCGTAATATCGAGCCTGCCAGAATGGCCGCTGCTTGCGCTGAACTGCGACGGAAAGTTTCAAAGCTTGTATTGCCTTTGACAGGGCAACATCCTTCGGCTCACCAACTAGCAGGTGAACGTGCTCCGGCATCACAACATATCCGAGGACGAGGAACTGATATCGGACTCTCATCGTCTCCAAGGATCGCTCGAAGATATTCCGAGTCGTTGGATTTGCGAGGAACGGGCGTCTTCCGGAACAACTGAAGGTGACAAAGTGCAGATCGCCTGCTTGTTGATACCGATCCAAGCCTTTCGTCATGGGAACATCCTACAATCCCATGTCTCAAAGGCGAGACATGGGGCACCCAGGTTGTCCGATATCTCACATCTCCGAATCGTGACATGGGGCACGCGGATTGACTGGCGGGGTTGGGGGACTTAGTCTCGAAGGAGAGGGCTGCGGGGGATTTTGCTGGCAAGCGGCTCGAATTTCTCACTCGCCTGGAGGCATCGCGATGAAGTTCCTCGTTGCCGATCTTGAACGGCAGGCCATCGATTTTGATGAATCTCTTGCTCCGGGAACCATTGATTTTGTCGACGATATGCAGCAGGTGGGGGTGCTTCACACGCAAGGCCGCGCCGATCTGCTGAAGGAGCATCGCGGTCCCAGCGATATTGTCGAGGACATCCGGGTGCGGGGCAGCCTGGAAACCCGCATGGAAGTGGCCTGTGCGCGCTGTCTAGACCCTGTTTCGCAGCCGATTGAGGCCAGTTTTGACCTGATTTTTCGTCCTTCAGGGGCCGATCTGGACAATACCGACCGCGCGATTTCCACATCGGAGACCGAAATCGGCTACTATGAAGGAGACGGTTTATTGCTTGAAGATGTGCTGCGCGAGCAGATCCTTCTGGCGCTTCCAGCCAAGAACCTTTGCCGCGAAGATTGCAAAGGGCTTTGTCCGGAGTGTGGCCGGAACCGGAACACGGATCCCTGCGATTGCGCGACCACTTCGACCGACCCGCGCTGGGAGCAGCTGAAGGCATTGCAGCCACAGGTGCTTCGCAGCCAGGACAAGCCATAATTCTATAAAGTTTGTTGCACCCGCCTTCGAGAACTCTCACCGGAATAGCGCCTTGCGGGGCGTGCGATCGAGAGGGACGAGCGGCGGGGAAAGGGAATTTTCATGCCGAATCCGAAACGACGCCACTCCAAACAACGCACCGCCAAGCGGCGTTCGCACGATTTTCTTACCACGCAGGCGCTCTCTGAATGTCCTAACTGCCACGAGCGCAAGCTGCCGCATCACGCGTGCCCGAAATGCGGCACCTACAAGGGCCGCGAAGTCATCGCTCTGAATAAAGAAGAGAAATAGCCGCCCAACCATCCATGCTGATTGACATCGCGCTTGACGCCATGGGTTCCGACAAATCGCCAGAGCCGGAAATTCGCGGCGCAATCCTGGCGTGTCGGCTGCTTCAGGTGCGGGTCCATCTGGTGGGTCCGGAGCGCACGCTGCGCCCACTGCTGGCGAAGCAGATGCATCGCGCGGGTGAGAGGCATCTACCTATAAAAATTGTTCAGGCCAGTGAAGCGATTGGCATGGACGAAAAAGCTGTGCAGGCGGTGCGGTCGAAGCGCGACTCGTCGATGCGCGTCGGCTTGAAGCTGGTGCGCGAAGGCGTTGCCGCGGGCTTTATGACGGCAGGCAATACA
>JBARFA010000014.1:0-3796 GCA_049796755.1 Acidobacteriaceae bacterium | reverse complement strand
ACCAACCGCATGCCCCTCTCGCTCGCCCAGTCCGACCCCGAAATTTCCGCCGCCGTGCAGCATGAAGTTCAGCGCCAGCATGAAGGCCTAGAGATGATTGCGTCCGAGAATTTTGTCAGTCAGGCGGTGCTGGAGGCGGCCGGTTCCGTCTTCACCAACAAATATGCGGAAGGCTACCCCGGCAAGCGCTACTACGGCGGTTGCGAGTATGCCGACGTGGTCGAAAACCTCGCCCGCGACCGTGCCAGGCAGCTCTTCGGCGCAGATCACGCCAATGTCCAGCCGCACTCCGGCTCCCAGGCCAACGCCGCCGCCTACATGGCCATCATTCAGCCCGGCGACACCATCCTTGGCCTCGACCTGGCCCATGGCGGCCACCTGACCCACGGCCACAAATTGAATTTTTCCGGCAAGCTCTATCGCGTCGCCAGCTATGGCGTCCGCAAGGATACTGAAGTCATCGACTACGACGAGCTGGAGCAGATTGCCGAGCGTGAAAAGCCGAAGATGATCATCGGCGGCGGCAGCGCCTATCCCAGAACCTTCGATTTTCCCCGCATGCGCCAGATTGCCGACAAAGTAGGCGCTTTCCTCGTAGTCGACATGGCGCACTTTGCCGGCCTGGTCGCAGCCGGCGTGCATCCCTCGCCCGTGCCGCACGCACATATCGTCATGACGACGACCCATAAAACCTTGCGCGGACCCCGGGCCGGATTGATTCTTTGCCAGCAGGACTTCGCCGCCAGCGTCGATCGCAGCGTATTCCCTGGTCAGCAGGGTGGGCCACTCATCCACATCATCGCCGCCAAAGCCGTCGCCTTCAAAGAAGCGCTGCAGCCGGAATTCAAAGACTACGCCAAACAAATCGTCTCCAACGCCAAAGCACTCGCCGAATCCTTAATGGCGGAAGGCTATCGCGTCGTTTCCGGTGGCACCGACACCCACCTGATGCTGGTCGACGTCTTCGTCAAAGGCATGTTCGGCAGCGAGGCTGAAAAAGCTCTCGGCGACGCCGGCATCACCGTCAACAAAAACGCCATTCCCTTCGACGTAAATCCGCCCATGAAGCCCAGCGGCATCCGCGTCGGCACGCCCGCCCTCACCACCCGCGGCATGCGCGAAGAAGAAATGCGCGTGATTGGCCGCTGGATTGTCGAAGCTCTCGACCACCGCTCCGACCCCGCCCATCTGGCGAAAATTCGCGCCCAGGTTCTCGATCTGGCCGAGCAGTTTCCGCTCTACGGATGGCTGCGCGAACCCGCGAGCGTCGGCGCCCGATAAATATCCACGCTCGACCAGCCCGCTCGCAACCTTACCTCCGCCGCGCCATCTGCACCGGAAACCGCGGAAATTGACCCCAATCGGCCCCACGCCCATTTACAATTTTCTTCCAACAGGAAAAGATGGTGCGCAGTGGCGCTTTTCCGCCTACCCATCATCGAACTCGCGTGGAGGTCTCTATGACGGACAGCATTTTGCCGGTGCTTCTGGTTGCCGCTTGCCTGGGAGGATTAACCGGGCTCCGCACCTTCACTCCCATCACCGTTCTCGCATGGGCACTGCATCTGCGCTACATGCATATCCCCGGCAGCTCCCTTCACTTTCTCCACACCTGGGCCGCGGTCATCATCCTCACGGTTCTTGCATTCGGAGAAATCGTCATGGATAAAATGCCGTCCACTCCCAGCCGTCTCAAGCCGCCCGGAATGATCGGCCGCGTCATCTTTGGATTTATTTGCGGCATGGTCAGCGGTCAGGCCTGGGGTGCAAACTGGGAAACCTGCGCGGCAATCGGTGTCGTGTGCGCAATTCTCGGTGCGTTCATCGGATATGAAATTCGCAAAGGCTGGGTGCATACCTTCCACTGGCATGACCTGCCGGTCGCGCTCATTGAGGACCTGGTCTGCATCGGCGGCAGCATTCTGGTCGTTTCACGCGCCGTCTTCCTCGCGTATTAGCCTCGTTCTGGGGATCATGGAATGTCCTGGGTGCCCCATCCTAGCGAAGCTAGGGTGGGATAGAACGATGCCCGCGCCGCCGCTAGAAATGCATGGATATCACCCGCAAGGTCCCGACAAATTGGAGTAAGCAAAATGTCTGACACCACCGCCGCAAATCACTACGACGCCGTCATCCTGGGTTCGGGACAAGGTGGCAACCCTCTAGCGAAGGCGCTCGCCCAGGCAGGATGGCGCACCGCAATGATCGAGCGCAAATTCGTCGGCGGCACCTGCGTCAACACCGGCTGCACTCCCACCAAAACTATGGTCGGCAGCGCTCGCGTCGCATACATGAGCAGTCGCGCAGAATATTTTGGCATCCATGCCCAGGTCACCGGCGTCAGCATGCCGCGCATTCTCGAGCGCAAAAATGAAATCGTGCTGCAAGGTCGCAACAATAACGAGAAAGCTCTTCTCAGCACAAACAATCTCGACCTGATCTACGGCACAGCACGCTTCACTGGACCCAAATCCATCTCCGTCAAGAAAAACGTCGGCGAAGAAATCAACCTCACCGCCGACAAAATTTTCATCGACACCGGCGCCCGCCCCACGATGCCTTCCATCGACGGATTCGATCAGCTGCGATCGCTTCCGAACATTCTCGACAACGCCTCCATCATGGAGCTCGATCATCTCCCCGACCATCTGCTCGTCCTCGGCGGCGGCTACATCGGCCTGGAGTTTGGCCAGATGTTTCGCCGCTTCGGCAGCCGCGTCACCATCATCCAGGCCGGCGCACAGCTGCTCTCGCAAGAAGACACCGACATCGTCGACGAAGTCACAAAGATCCTTCGCGAAGATGGCATCGACGTCCTGCTGCACGCAAAAACCCAGCGCATCCGCGGAGACAAAAATAAAATCACGCTCGAGATACAGGTCGGCAACGCCCACCAAACCGTCGAGGGAACCCATCTTCTCGTCGCCGTCGGCCGCACGCCCAATACCGACGAGCTCAATCTCCCCGCAGCCGGAATCGAGACCGATGACAAGGGTTTTCTTCGCGTCAACTCCAGCCTGCAGACCAACGTCCCCGGCGTCTACGGCATTGGCGACGTCAAGGGTGGCCCCGCCTTCACCCATATTTCCTATGACGATTTTCGCGTCCTGCGCGCCAACCTTCTCGAAGGCAAGCACGTCACCATCGAGGGACGCATGCTTCCCTACACCGTCTTCATCGACCCGCAGCTCGGCCGCATCGGCATCACAGAAAAAGAGGCGCGCGAACAAGGCAAAAAGATTCGCGTCGCCAAAATGCCGATGACCTCGGTCGCCCGCGCCCGCGAGTTCGGCGAAACGCGCGGCCTGATGAAAATCATTGTCGACCCGCAGTCCGACCAGATCCTCGGCGCAGCCATCCTCGGCATGGAAGGCGGCGAGATGGCGGCCATGGTGCAGCTCGCCATGATGGGCAAGATTCCCTATCCCGTATTACAAGAAGGAATCTTCTCTCACCCCACCCTCTCCGAATCCCTCAACGTCATCTTCGGCCACTTCGAAGATTGAAGTACTCACGTAGACCCTCGAGGGAAAGCGAAAGCATTTCTTTCTATTGGCGTAGAGGAGCGGCGAGACGTCCTGTCATCCTGAGACGAGCGAAGGATTTTGAATCCGACGGTGCCCCATTCAAGCGTCCTCTGCTTGAGTGGGGTGAAGAAAGTTTGTCATCCTGCAAAAAAGCCCTGTCATCCGAAAGTTCTCTATCAGGGCACGGCTTCAGCCGCGCTACAAAATATCCCATCCATCGGGCTTCAGCCCCTGGAAACATGGCTGCAGTTGCAGTCACGGAGGGAGCA
>JBARFA010000013.1:0-5741 GCA_049796755.1 Acidobacteriaceae bacterium | reverse complement strand
GGATGCAGCGAAGCCGGGGGACGAACCGGCGGCGGCGCAGTGGGATTGATCGGCTTGCCATCCGGACCGACCGTCGGTGGCGGCGGCACACTGGGCAGGCGTTGCGCCAGAATGTCGGCGGCCTTTTGCTCGCTGGTGGCAAGATCCTGCTCCATGCTGGCAGGCATGGTGTTTTGCGTCTGGGTGATGATCAGCACCTCATCCAAGCGCGACAGATTGACAGCGGGATGAACCAGGACGGCAACGTAAGGATTGTGCTCCGGATCATTCACCACACGCTCAACGTTGCCGACGGGCAGGCCGGAAGGATAGACACTATCGCCGCCGCTGGTGACCACCGGCTCGCCGGGCTGAATGCGTTCATCGGGAAGGATGTCGATGATTTCTGTCTGGCCTGCGGCGTTTCCGCGCAGAATGCCGCGCAGTCGCGTCTTGGTTAGAACGATGCCGAGGCCGCTGGTTTGATCGTTGATTTCAAGAATCTGGGCTGTGTGTGGAAACACATCGCGCACCTTGCCGACCACGCCGTCGGGTGTGATGACCGGCATATCCGTTTTGAGGCCGTCGCGCGAGCCTTTGTCGATGACCAGCACCCGAGACAGATCGGTGCCGCTGGTGCCGATGACGTGTGCGGCAACAGTCTTCGCGATGTATTGGTGCTGAAAGCCGAACAATTTCTGCAGGCGCAATCCTTCGCGCGCATCGACGGCGAGAGAGGATTGCTCCAGGCGCATGCGGTTCAGTTCCGATTGCAGTTGCTGATTCTGCTGACGGACGTGACGCAGGTCCAGATAGTTGTGCCAGGTGGAACTGACGCCATGGCCGACGGAAAGAAATGCGCGCTCAAACGGTGAGAAGGCAGTCACCACCCAATAGCGGATGAGGCGGGTCTGCTCCCCATCTTTGCCGGTATTGGGACGCCGTACCTGCACGGCGAGGCCGAGCAACTGCGCCAGCACGATCGCCAGCAGGACCAGTGGATTACGGTAGCGGCTGAGAAAAGATTCCATGGGGCTAGGGCAACAGCAGGGTTGCTTTGATGTATTTCAAAATCCTTATGTAGGCTTTTTCTTGGAGGAAAAAGCTTCCATCTACTATCGTTCCACACTAAATCTGCCCTGCTTTTGCTCTATGGGCGGGCTGCGAGGTGCGCGCCTGGCAGCCCGGTGGATCTATGGGGGAGGGCAAAATTAATCAATCTTGATCTTGCGCAGCAAACGGAAGTCGGACAGCATTTTTCCGGTGCCCAATACAACAGAGGCCAGTGGATCGTCGGCAACGGAAACCGGCAGCCCCGTTTCTTCGCGAATTCGCTTGTCCAGATTTTTAATGAGCGCCCCGCCGCCTGTCAGCACGATGCCGCGATCGCTGATATCGGCAGAAAGTTCCGGCGGGGTACGTTCCAGGGCCACGCGAATTGCGTTCATGATGGTGCTGATGCATTCCGCCAGTGACTCGCGAATTTCGCTGTCGTCAATGGTGATGGTCTTGGGCACGCCCTCAATCAGGTTGCGGCCTTTAATCTCCATCGTGACCGGCTTGTCCAGCGGGTAGGCGGAGCCCAGTTCCATCTTGATATGTTCGGCGGTGCGCTCGCCAATCAGCAGATTATATTTGCGCTTCAGGTAATTCATGATGGCTTCGTCCATCTGGTTGCCGGCCATGCGGACGGAACGCGAATAGACGATACCGGAAAGTGAGATCACCGCGATGTCGGTAGTGCCACCGCCGATGTCGACCACCATGTTGCCGCCGGGCTCTGTGATGGGCAGACCCGCGCCGATCGCAGCCACCATCGCCTGCTCTACCAGGTACACTTCGCTGGCCTTGGCACGATAGGCAGAATCTTCTACGGCGCGCTTTTCCACCTGGGTAATTTCTGACGGGACACCGATGACGATGCGCGGATGGACCAGCATCTTGCGGCCATGCGCTTTCTGAATAAAGTAGTTCAGCATCTTTTCGGTGACCTTGAAGTCGGCAATGACGCCGTCTTTCATGGGCCGAATGGCAACGATGTTGCCGGGAGTGCGACCCAGCATTTCCTTGGCTTCCTTGCCCACCGCTTCCACTTCGCCCGTAACCTTGTTCAGCGCAACGATAGAAGGCTCATTGACAACGATGCCCTTGCCAGCCGCGAAGACAAGCGTGTTGGCCGTGCCAAGATCGATGGCCAGATCGCTTGAAAACAAGCTGAACAGCGAACGCAGATTATGGCTGCGTGAGGAGCGTGAGTGGTAGCCGTTAGAGGACATTCAGTGTTTAACGTGCCTTTAGGGGAATCGTGTTACCTCCCATTGTAAGGCCATGCGAGAGCGCATGCGGATGGAAGGTTGCTCCAGGGGAATCGTGGAAGGTATCAACCGCGGGAATGACCGTGAGCCAGGGAGCAGGGATCAGCGAGTCGGGATCAGGGATCGATCAGGGAACAGAGAACAGCGGCCAGGATGTGGGCGCCTCATGTCGATAACAATTCGTCATCTCGGCCCCTTCGACCTTGCTCGGGGCAGGCTCCGCGGAGGGACCTGCGTTTCTATCCGTGATCCCTGTTTCCTGACTCCTGTCCCTGCATCTCGTTTCTTCGCGGCCTTCAACGGAAGCTGCAGCTCGGTTCCAGGGCTAATGAGGCAGCCAGATGAGCATGCCCAAAGCTGCCATCATTACGAACGAGTTCGTAGCTATTAATCGCCCCACCCAGTTGTTGAAAACTTTTACATCCGCCTGCGTGTGATCGGGGAGTATCTGACGGTATATGCTCCACATCCTTTTGCAGCCCAAAGTCATGATCACTGCGTAGGGCAGTGGGACCGTCAACCCCAGGATCCAGGAGTCAGACCGGTAGGCGAGCATTGTCATTGGCAGAACTGCCGCTAACACTCCTAACATTGCGACGAAAATTCCACCGCTGTTTAAATGGGGTCGCAGGGCTTCATGCAACGGTTCCTGTTCCATGTCGATTTCCATCTCCTTCTGAAATCAGTCCAGCTATGCCCGACCTCATTCCCGTATCTGGAAAGGCGTCGCCAACCGTCTCCGGTAGCCTAGCGACTGGGGATGTGGAACAAGACACCACAAAAGAGTGGGTCGGTTATGTGCATAAGATGTTGGTCGAGATTGGACGGCTTGTCAAGGCTTTGACGAATCCGCATGCGACCCAAGCCGTTACCCTGTTGAGGTGCGCTGCGCCATGATTCGGGGGTGAAAGAGGCTGCATTCGGGACGGTGACTTTAGTTTTTGCGGCGAGGGGCGCGGGCATCTCGTTTCTTCGCGCCCTTCAAGAGAAGCTGCGGTTCGGTCATGCGTTTGGGGTCGAGGATCTCTGCGATTTCCTTTTCGCTGAGGAGACGTTTCTCGCGGGCGAGGTCGACGATGGTGCGTCCGGCGGTGATGGATTCCTTCACGATTTCCGCTGCCTTGGCGTAGCCGATGTAGGGATTCAGCGCGGTCGCGAGCGAGACAGTACTCTCGGCATACATCTGGCAGCGGGCACGATTGGCGGTGATGCCGGCGATGCAATAGACATCGAACTGGCGCAGCATGTTGGCGAGAATCGTGATCGACTGCAGAACGTTGTAGGCCATGGTCGGCATCATCACGTTCAATTCAAGCTGGCCGGCCTGCACGGCGTAGGCGACAGCGGTGTCGTTGCCAATGACCTGAAAGCTGACCATGGCGGCCAGCTCGGCCATGACCGGATTGATTTTGCCGGGCATGATGGAGGAGCCAGGCTGCAGGCTAGGAAGAACAATCTCCGCCAGGGCTGTGTTGGGGCCGGAGGCGAGCAGGCGCAGGTCGTTCGAGATGCGAATGATTTCCAGCGCGAGCGAGCGTAGCGCGGCGCTGATGTCGGCCATGCAGGCGTTTGACTGCATGGCCCAGCGCATGTCTTTCGCTGGTATGAGCTTTTGGCCGGAGAGCTTCGCGAGCCGTGCGATGGCTGCGGCGCGATAGTGCGGATGGGTGTTGATGCCGGTGCCAACGGCGGAGCCGCCGAGGCCGAGTTCGCGCAATTCTTCGGATTGCTGCGCGATGTTGCCGCGCGTTTTGCGGATGGCGACGGCGTACGCGGCAAATTCCTGGCCCAGACGAATCGGGACGGCATCCTGCAAATGCGTGCGTCCGGACTTGAGAATGCTGTCGAACTCTTTTGCCTTTTTCTCGAAGTTGTCGGCGAGCGAGTCGAGCACGGGGTAGAGCGTTTCGAGGGCCAGCAACGTTCCCAGGCGCATGGCGGTGGGAAAAACATCGTTGGTGGACTGGCCGTAGTTCACATGGTCGTTGGGATGGACGCGGGTGTACTCGCCGAGCTTGCCGCCCCCGGTTTTTCCGCCAATGAGCTGATTGGCGCGATTGGCGATCACCTCGTTGGCATTCATGTGGAAGCTGACGCCGGCACCCGCCTGGAAAACGTCGACCAGAAATTCCTCATCCCACTTGCCGTCGACGACCTCTTGCGCGGCTTTCGAAATGGCGTCGGCACGATGCGCGTCGACCAGGCCAAGCTTTTTATTGGTTTCGGCGGCGGCACGCTTGACCATGCCGATGGCGCGGATGAGCACCGAGTGGGCGCGCATGCCGGAGATGGGATAGTTATGCACCGCGCGCGAGGTCTGCGCTCCGTAGTAGGCGCGTGCGGGGACAGCAATGAAGCCGAGAGAATCTTTTTCCTTGCGGGTTTTGGGCATAATGCGGATTCCCTTCGCTGATCCTCACACAATATAGAATCTCACTGGGGTGTGGGGGCTGCACCCGGCCGTACATAAACCGGATATGTCGGCGTGGACGGGCTCTGTAATTGAATCCGGTGTAACAACCCGTTAACGGCGCTCAGCCCCACTCCTCAACGACAGTGCCATTTGTTCGCAGAACTGTCTGTGTGATCAGGGCCACACGTGTGGCAGTCACGACGGTCTAAACTAGTATGTTCGACCTTCTACGAGGAAAACACCACATATTATGGCCACGATTCGCCAGCAGGATTTTATTCAGAGCGTCGCCGACGCGTTGCAGCACATCTCCTATTACCACCCGGTCGATTACATTACCAACCTGGCCCGCGCGTATGAGCTGGAGCAGTCGCACGCCGCCAAGGATGCGATGGCGCAGATCCTGATCAACTCCCGCATGTGCGCCGAGGGCCATCGGCCGATTTGCCAGGACACCGGGATTGTGACCGTGTTTGTGAAGCTGGGGATGGACGCGCGCTGGGACCGCACCGATATGACGGTCGAAGAAATGGTGAATGAAGGCGTGCGTCAGGCGTATCTGAACCCGGACAATGTGCTGCGGGCCTCGATACTGGCCGATCCGGCGGGGACGCGCAAAAACACCCGGGACAATACGCCGGCCGTGGTGAGCGTTTCGATGGTGCACGGCGGCAACGTGGATGTGACGGTGGCGGCCAAGGGCGGCGGCAGCGAAGCGAAGTCGAAATTTGTGATGCTGAATCCGTCCGACTCGATTGTGGGCTGGGTTTTGAGCACGGTGCCGACCATGGGCGCGGGATGGTGTCCGCCGGGAATGCTGGGCATCGGCATTGGCGGCACGGCCGAAAAAGCGATGCTGTTGGCGAAAGAGTCGCTGATGGATCCGATCGACATGCAGGACCTGATCGCGCGCGGGCCGAAGAACCGGCTGGAAGAATTGCGGATTGAAATTTACGAGAAGGTGAACCGGTTGGGGATTGGCGCGCAGGGGCTGGGCGGGCTGACGACAGTGCTGGACGTGAAGATTCTGGATT
>JBARFA010000012.1:0-52337 GCA_049796755.1 Acidobacteriaceae bacterium | reverse complement strand
CTGCGTGTGCGCCACCCACAAATCTTCTTGCCGCTCTCGATCTTGCCGCTTGCCCATCGCCATGCTGATTAGACGTTTTCAACTCAATCACGTACTCACGCAATGAGTCGACTTGCACCACGGGCTGATAGGGTACAGCCGATGGATTTGTAAGTGGCGCTAATGGGCGTGTTCGGTGCGCTGGATGATCTGAGCATTCTGTTCGGCTTGAAGTTTCTTGCAGATGTTTCGTTCGCGGGCGGCCTCAGCATGTTGACCGGCCATGCTCAATGCCGTTCCCAGAACGAAGTGCGCTTGCGCGAAATCAGGATCGACCTCCGTCGCTTTTTTCAGTGGCTTCAAGGCTTGCAGCGGCTGGTTCAGCATGATGTGGCACTGACCCAGATCCATCAGGGCATCTCGGTAGTTTGGATTGACCGCAATTGCAGCCTGAAGGTAAGGGATCGCCTGTTCAGGCTTGTTTTGCTGACGCAAAATTTCGCCCATCATGTAATTGGAAACAGGATCGTTCGGATATAGGGCCAGTTCCTGCTGGAACTCTTTCGTCGCCTGTGGAACCTGGTTTTGACGCCAGTAAATCAAACCCAGGCTGGAGTGGACGCCAGGATATTTTGGGTTTTCGGCGAGAACCGTCTGGAATTCTTTCAGCGCATCGTCTTCTTTCGACATCACATCATCCGCAAGTCCCATCATGAAGTGCGCTTCGGGCGCGTTGGGATTGATCGCCATCATTCGATCGAATACCGAGGTCACGCCGGAATAGTTTTTGGCCCGCCAGTAGGCTTGTCCCAGAATATCCAGTGTTGGCAGATCGTCGGGCTGCAGACGGCTGGCGCGTTCGAGATACTCGATGGATTGAGGGTAGCGATCCAGCGCAAACAAATCGAGGCCGGTGATATCGAGTGCCTGAAATGTTGGTGTTGACTTGGAAAAAGTTTCCAGTAGGGGCAGGGCGTCCTTGTAGCGGTGTGCACGGAAATATGCGACGGCGAGATTGCGCTCGGTGATGGAGTCGCCGGGTTTCAGTCGTAACGCGCGCTCATATAACGCGATTGCTTCGCGGTCGCGACCTTGCCGGGCCAACGAGATCGCCAAATTATTGATAATTTCAATCGAATTGGGCGCGATGGAAAGCGCCTTGCGGAATTCTTTTTCGGCTTCTAAGTTATTGCCTTGTTGCAGTGCGATATTTGCGCGTGACCAATCCTGAGCAAGCTGCTGTTTCTGCGTCGCGGTTGGCGCCGGTTCAGTCTGACTGATGGCACATGCGGAACCAAAGAGAAGAAAAAATAAAGAAATGACAGCCGCGATCTTGCCCAGCATGTGAATGGATGCAAACGATTGTCTGTTCATGTTGAGAATCCAATTCAATGTTCAACTACAAAGTAAATCTAAGTTGCTATAGCAACGCTGCTAAACGTGCGCGAATGAGTTTTTTATTGACGAACAGGAGCGCATGTAAATATCTTAAGAAGATAAATTGCAAGCGTTTGCCGCCTCCCGGCAAAGAGTTTGTTCACACCGTGCTGCGCTCGAACAGCACTCAACCTCATCTTGTTCAACTTTCTGAGAGGTCCACGCAATGCAAAGATTCAGGCTTTTTCTTCCCGTTCTTACCGTTGTACTTCTGTGTCTCCCGTCGATGCTGCAAGCGCAAGAACTGAAAGGCACGATCACCGGTACGGTCACGGACCCTACGGGAGCGGTGATTTCTGGCGCGACTGTGACCGTGAAGCGAAATGGCGTCAACGGCTGGGTGCGTACCATTCAAACCAACGCAGCCGGAAGTTACACCATCACGAGTCTGCCTGCATCCACGTATACCCTGAGTGTAACCGCGTCCGGCTTTCAATCCTACACGGCGCAAGACGTCGTTCTATTTGTGGCGCAAACGAGAACTGTGAACGCAAAGTTGAAGACTGGCTCGACTAGCCAGACTGTGATCGTCAGTCAAGCCGCAGTCACCCTGGATACCACCACCAGTGCGCTGGCGGGAACCATCTCGGGGACGCAGGTTCGCGAACTCCAATTAAACAATCGAAATTTTGAGCAGTTGGTGACCTTGCAACCGGGCGTGGTGAGCGGTCTGCCCGACGAAGTCGGTTTCGGGTTGAATAACACCTCGTCGGTCGCCGTCAACGGCGCTCGCGACACGGCCAACAACTGGACCGTCGATGGCGCGGACATCAACGATAGCGGTTCGAATGCCACACTGCTGAACATTCCCAGTATCGATGCAATCCAGGAATTTACGCTTGAAAGAAGCACTTACGACGCCGGGTATGGCCGCAGCGGCGGGGGACAAGTCCTGGTCGCCACCAAGTCTGGCACCAGCTCCTTCCATGGCGACGCGTATGAATTCAACCGCAACAACATCTTTAACGCCAACAGCTATTTCAACAAGCAGACCACGCCCATCACGCCTCGAGCGATTGAGCGATATAACGACTACGGGTTCACGATTGGCGGACCGCTGTATATTCCGAAGGTCTTCAACACCGACAAGAACAAGATGTTTTTCTTCTGGTCGGAAGAGTGGCGCAAGGTCAGCTCACCGGTGACGGACAGCGTCCAGACTCCGACGACGGATGAGTTGAATGGCATCTTTCCTGGTGATCTTACAAGTTTGACTCCGCCGGGCCACCCCGGTTGCGTTACCTATGATCCGACGACAAACCAGAGTACGATCAGCGGGTGCAGCCAGAACGCGGGCGTGTACTTGACCAATCTGTATGATAAATTCCCGGCGAACACCAGCAACGGGCTCTATACCTTTAGTTACTCGCAGCTCAACAACACGCGCGAAGACCTGGTCCGCTTCGATTGGAATATTTCGCAGAAACTGCACTTCTTCGGGCGCGCCATGCAGGATGAAAGCCCTTCGAATTTCCCCACGGGTCTTTTCGCCGGGACGCAATATCCGGGTGTGGCTGCGGATGCGGTGAACGCTCCCGGACAGAATGTAGTCGGCAATCTGACGTGGACGATTTCTCCGCGCATGGTCAACGAATTGGAATTTGCTTATAGCCAGGGAACGATCTCCTCCACCTTTGAGCCGGGAGCTATTATGGATGACCCAACGGTGTCGAAGGAGCTTACCAACAATACAACCTACACCGATCCCTACGGACGTATCCCGAACATCAGTCTATTGGATGGCACGACAGGTTTGGATTCGGGCAGCGCTCCATATTTCGAACGCAACCTGGACAGGAATTTGTTCGACAACTTTTCTGTGACAGTCGGCAACCACACGATCCGCACCGGAATCTCCATTGCGCAGATGCTGAAAACGGAGAACGCCGGCAACGGCGCGGCCAATTTTCAGTTCACTACTTTCCAGAACTTCCTGTTAGGGAATGTTTATAACTACAATCAAGCCAGCCGCGATACCATTCCGGACCTGCATTACTTCAACATTGAAGCCTACGTGCAGGACGACTGGCGGGTGACGCAGAACCTTACGCTCAACCTTGGGTTGCGCTATAGCTATTTCCCTTCCCCTGCGGATGTCTTGAACACTCTGAACAATTTCGACCCTCTATTGTTTGACCCGACCAAGGCCCCTGCGATCGATCCAGTCAGCGGCAACTTTGTTGCTGGTCCAGGGCTCCCGATACCGGCAACCTATGTGAATGGCATCATCTTCCCGACCGGAACGGCCTGTGCCCAGGCGCAAGCTATCGCTCCGGGCGTGACTTGCTCACCCTATGGCGCGCACGTGAATCCAGATCCAAAAACGAACTTCGCTCCCAGGATCGGTTTCGCGTACGTCCCGTGGTTCAATCAGAAGGTTGCCATCCATGGCGGTTTTGGCATCTTCTACGACCGTATGCTCAACGGCATCTGGGAACAGAACGCTTTCCAGGACCCGCCTTTGACCCAGACGTCCACCATCAACAATACGAACTTCGACGATCCAACCGGGGCGAACGCCGTTTCTCTCGGGCCCAACCGCCTGACCACGACGGGAACTCCAACGATGAAGAACCCCTCGTATATGGATATGAACTTAACCGCTCAATATCAGTTGATGCCGAATACCGTGGCGCAAATCGCCTATGTTGGGACTTTGGGCAGACATCTGCTGGGTGAGATCAATCTCAATCAACCCACGCTTACCGCAAGAGAGGCAGACCCAGACGCTTGGGTGACTGCGGTCGTTCCCTATACGGGCTATGCCGCGTTTGAGTCGAGGATTCCTGAATTCACCAGCAACTACAGTTCGCTGCAGGTATCTTTGAACCATCGCACACAACATGGCCTGACCGTCGGGGTCGCGTACACATGGGGCAGGACCTTGACCAACCAGGGGGCCGATCGTGGTGCGGAGACGTACGATACCTACGATATCAATCGGGATTACGGTCCGGCGCCGCTCAATCAACCGCAGACGTTTGTCGCCAACTATGTCTGGGATCTTCCGTTCTATCAACACCAGCATGGACTTGTTGGACACGTTCTGGGTGGCTGGGAGTTGTCGGGAATTACACAATTCAACTCTGGGCAATCGTTTGCGGTGAACCAAGCGGCTGACAACTTTGACTGTCAAACTCCCGCCGGGGCGACTACCGGATGCATCGCTGGAACGTATCCCGGCGGCATCCAAATCGATCCCAGCGACATCGCTCCTCGCCCGGATCTGGTTGCTCCTGTGCGCTTGCTGAAGAAACAGAACGAGTGGTTCACGACTGGTTCATTTAAGGACGCCATCGGTCACTTTGGCAGTTCTCCGAACGGGGTGATGCTCGGTCCTGGACTGAACCTGTGGGATCTCTCCGCAATCAAGAACATCAACATGGTCAGAGACATGAGGTTGCAGTTCCGCGGCGAGTTCTTCAATGCCTTCAACCACACAAGCTTTTCCGGGGTCCAATCGAACACGGACTTCGGTGCGTTTGGGCAGGTCACATCGACGCACGACCCGCGGCAAATTCAGCTGGGCGGTAAGTTTTACTTCTAGCGCGCTGAATTGCGAGGCAATCATCGATACCGGAGGCTGCATCCCAGTCTCCGGTATTTTTCTTTGGCGATGATCGCGCCGGTGAGATCTTGCGAAGGCCAACTTCTGTGGACATCAGGCAGACAACCTGATGAAATTGTCGACGGGAGTTGCGCCCTGTGAAAATACTGAACGGGCCAACATGCGTGGCCAAAGTTGGGGATGTTTGCGGTGAAGGCGCCGTGTGGCACGCGCCAGAATCCGCTGTGTACTGGACGGACATCAACCGCTTTCTGGTTCATCGCTACGATCCTCGCAGTCACGATGTGGAGACGTGGGAATTTGCGGAGCCGGTGACCGCCGTGAACATGACCACCCGAGATGATACGCTCGCGGTTGTTCTTGGTTCGCGCGTGATTCTATGGGAGCCAGGCACCGGACGCGAATCTCCTACGTCCTTTCGTCTGCATGGTTGGCCGGAAGTACGACTCAATGACGCTCGTCCTGATCCGCGCGGTTCGCTATGGCTTGGCTCGATGAGGAACAACGTCAATCCAGACAAAACCACGCGCAGCACGGGCGGGACCGACGGAGTTCTCTATCGCCTGGATCCGGATGGCGCCATCAGCGAGTGGAAATCCAACATTGGCATTTCGAATACGGTAGCGTGGAGTCCCGATCGAACACGTTTCTATTTTGGCGACAGCCTAGCGAATTCGGTGCGTTGCTACGACTACAACGCAATCGATGGAAGCATCAGCGGGGAGCGGCCATTCCTGGGAGGTTTTCCGCGCGGCGTGCCGGACGGTTCGACGGTCGATGCCGAGGGGTACTTGTGGAATTGCAGATTTTATGGCGGATGCATTGTGCGCGTCGCGCCAGACGGCGCCATTGATACGGTCATTGATTTTCCAGTTTCAAATGTGACCACGTGCACTTTTGGCGGAGAAGATCTGAATACTTTGTACGTCACCAGTGCGTCTGCTGAATCGCAGGGTGAAGAATTCGCGGGCAGTCTGTTTGCGATTGAGACAGACGTTCGCGGGCAGCCGGAAAATCGATTTTCGATTTCCGAAAGGCCGGCCCCGTTGTCGCGCGATCGATCGACGTGATGAGGTGCTGTCCGCGGCTCCTGCTGCATCGATGTTGAGAATGGATCGTGAAAAGGAGATGTACATGCGTCGTAGAGATTTTCTTGGCACCGCGATTGGAGCTGCGGTGATGCAATCCGGGGCCTTCGGAAGCGTCTTTTCAGGAAAGAACGCGGAGGATTTGGCAGCAACGTTTTCCACGCCGATATCCGCTGCGTCATACGCAACGACGAAGCAAAATGGTGTTGCGCCGATGGCGATCGGGGTGATGATTGCGCCGTCCTACGATCACCCGGAGGCGGCCATCGCTCGCGTCCAAGAGTTGGGGATGTCGAATTGTTTCCTGAGCCTGGACGACTACATCGGCAGGTTCAGCCCGGCGGCTGCGGAGAAGCTGAGTGCAGCATTGAAGAAGCATGGCGTGATTGCGACCAGCGCCGAGGTCGTTGGGCCGGGACGATTGGTGTGGGATTTCTGGGATGGACCGGAAACGATCGGCTTGGTGCCGCCCGCGACGCGAGCCGCTCGGATGGAGGCACTGAAGCAGACTTCCGACTTCGTCAAGCAGTTGGGAATACCGCGGGTGCAAACCCATTGCGGATTTATTCCGGGGAATCCGAGAGATCCTTTGTACCAGCCGGCCGTGCAGGCGATTCGAGAAGTCGCCATTCATTGCGCCGGAAACGGGCAGGATTTTCTGATGGAGACGGGACAGGAAACGCCGACCACCATGTCTCGCGCCATTCTCGATGTGAACCAGCCGAACCTCGGAGTTGGGCTCGATACGGCAAACTTGATTCTGTACGGAAAAGCGAATCCAGTGGATGCGGTCGACATCATTGGTCAGCATGTGCGCAGCGTTCACGCGAAGGATGGAATGTGGCCAACCGATCCGATGAAGCTCGGCAAGGAAGTCTTGATCGGTACGGGCCGCGTGGATTTCCTGCAGGTATTTTCGAAGCTCCAGAAGCTGGGATATCAGGGCGCGATCACGATTGAGCGCGAAACCTCTGGCCCACGGCAGATGGAAGATGTGAAGCACGAGAAGTTGTATCTCGAGCGAGTGCTCGCCAAAGTACGTTCCAACCAGGTGTAGATGAGGAGTCTTGATCCATGAATAGAAGAAAATTTGTCGGAGGGGCTGCGGCTGCTTCTGGAATTTTGTTGCTGAAGCCGAAAACTGTATTCGGCTATGAAGCGAATTCTGCGGTTCGATTAGCGCTGCTGGGCTGCGGCTCGCGGGGTACCTCTGTGGCGGAGTCTTTTCTGAACAACACCGGCGCGCGCTTCGTCGCATTGGCAGATTTATTTCCGGATAAGCTGGGACCGGCGAAGGCTCGTATCGATCAGATCGGAGCGCAAAAGGGATATACCGGGATTGACGAGAAGATGATGTTCCATGGCTACCAGGCCTATGAGGAGGTTGCGGCATCGCCGGATGTAGACGCGATTCAAATTTCAACGACTCCGTTTTTCCATGTGCAACATCTCGATGCCGCGGTGCGCGGCGGCAAGCACGTCTATTGCGAGAAGCCAATCGGCGTCGACGTAGAGCAATCGAAACAGGCACTCGAGATCGGCAAGCGCGCGGGAGGGCATGTCAGCCTGGAGGTTGGCTTTCAGATTCGCAGCGCTCCGCCGTTTGTTGAAATGATCCGGCGCATTCAGCAGGGCGCGTTAGGGAAGATTGGCGCCATCGCCGCACATTACAACGCTCCCGAGGCCACCTATCCTCCCATGCCCAACATGTCGCCGGATGAATTGCGAATTCGTCGCTGGTACTGGGATCGCGTGCTGTCGGGCGACATTATTGTCGAACAAGCGATTCACTTAATCGATATTTGTAACTGGGCGCTGCAATCGCATCCAATTAAGGCGACTGGTATCGGCGGAAGAAATATCATTTCCCATCCTGGGGACACCTGGGATAACTATGAAGTCGCGTTCACCTATCCCGGAAATATTCACGTCAGTTTTTCCTGCACGCAATTTGGCCCGAATAACTGGTTCGACGTGTCTGCGCGCATGTTTGGCGCGGATGGTCATGCCGAAATTCCTTACTCGGGGCCAATGCGCATTGTCGGCAAGAACGCCTGGACGTGGGCCGGAGACCAATCTGCGCAGCCGTCCGCGCCTACCAAGTTCGCGGCCAATGGGGTCTTCACCGACAACCTGGCGCAGGCGCAGCAGGAAAAGGATCGCGGCTTTATTGACAGCATCACGTCGGGAAATTTTCATAATCAGGCGGCTGCCGGTGTGGAGACAGCTTTCAGCGCGATGCTGGGTCGGATGGCAGGTCGCCAAGGTCGCGACGTTACGTGGGAAGAATTGATGCAGCACGGCGAACGTTATGAACTCGGCATCAATATGAAGCAGTTCACTTGATCTCGTTTTCTGTTGGCTGGGCGGTGGTTTTGTCGCCGGCTAAAGCGACTGGCTGGCGGAGAAAGTGATGCTTCAATTGCGTTTGAGGCATCTGATGAGGGAGGTATGTTTATGGCTAACATTTTGCCCCCGGGAACAGCCGCGCCGGACTTCAGTCTTCCAGTCACGCCCGATCAAAAGTTGTCGCTGAGTGAACTGCGGGGTCAGCCGGTAATTCTCGCGTTCTATCCAGCGGATTGGAGTCCTGTGTGCGGGGACCAGATGGCTCTGTATAACGAAATTCTGCCCGATTTTCAGAAGTATCGAGCAGAGCTGATCGGAATCTCCGTCGACGGCGTTTGGTGCCATGCCGCGTTCGCAAAAGACCGCAATCTGCATTTTCCGCTGGCGGCGGATTTTGAGCCGAAGGGCGAAGTGTCTCGAGTTTACGGAGCCTATCGACCCAAGGACGGAGTGTCCGAACGGGCGCTCTTTGTCATCGATAAGAATGGTGTAATCGCCTGGAGTTACTGTTCGCCCATCGCGGTCAATCCGGGAGCCGACGGCATTTTGCAGACGCTGGAAAATCTACCGAAATAGGAGAGAGCGATGAGCAAGCTATCGATTCCAGTGGGTAAGGACGATCACCTGCAAGGCGATCCGACTGCGGCATGCGTTCTGGTCGAGTATGGCGACTATCAGTGTCCATCGTGCGGGCAGGCCTATCCGATTGTGAAAAGGCTGCAAAAGCATTTTGGAAAACGGCTCGCATTTGTGTTCCGCAATTTTCCGTTGACCCAGCTTCATCCCTGGGCGGAGCCGGCCGCGGAAGCTGCGGAGTTCGCTGGGGCGCATGGAAAATTCTGGCAGATGCACGATCTGCTGTACGAAAATCAGCAAGAGCTGGGCGAATCCTTGTTGCTCGAACTCTCCGACACGCTCGACCTTTCTTCTTCCCAATTGCTGACCGCGGTTGCGGAGCATACATATCAAGAGAAAGTGAAGTCGGACTTTCGCGGCGGGGTGCGCAGCGGCGTCAATGGAACTCCCACATTTTTTATTGACGGAGTTCGCCACGACGCATCGTACGATTTCGCGACCCTGACTGCGGCGATTGAGAGCGTCCTTCCCTAGGGATTGCGAGCTGCCGTTTCCTGATGCAACAATCGGGCCTAAGTGCGCGAGACATCGGCGCTGACTCAACCAGGTAGAACAAGAAATTTGTAGTATCCAGGGTATTCCGCCAATGACGGTAACAGTAAAACCGCCGTGCGATGAAGCCGCAATTCTGTCCGCATCATTGTCGAAACCGTGCGGCTCCCACGGCGTCTGGATATTAGCCGCTACTATCCTGGGGTCGAGCCTGGCATTCATTGACGGCACCGTGGTGAATATCGCTCTGCCTGCATTGCAGTCTGCGCTGCACGCGACCATTTCCGATGTGCAATGGGTAGTGGAGTCCTACGCGTTGTTGCTGGCTTCGCTGTTACTGGTGGGGGGCTCACTTGGCGACATGTACGGACGAAGAAAGATTTTTGTCTTCGGCGTCATCTTGTTCGCTCTGGGATCAACGTGGTGCGGACTCGCCGCATCGATCGCTCCGCTGATCGTTGCGCGTGGGCTTCAGGGCGTCGGTGCAGCCTTGCTTGTTCCGGGGAGCCTGGCACTGATCAGCGCTTCCTTTCCAGCCGGGCAACGAGGTCGCGCGATTGGAACATGGTCTGGCTTCACGGCAATCACGGCTGCTGTTGGGCCGGTACTGGGTGGGTGGCTGGTCGATCACGCCTCCTGGCGCTGGGTATTTTTTATCAATCCTCCGGTCGCGATTGTTGTGGTGCTTCTGACACTTTGGCAAGTACCGGAGAGCCGAAATAGTGAAGCGCCAAGCAAGCTCGATTGGGAGGGCGCGTTGCTTGCCACGGTTGGGCTGGGCGGGGTGACGTTCGCCCTGATTGAAGCCGCGCGCGGAGGGACCGCGGTCATTGTTACAGGCGTGATCGGCGTCGCTTCGCTCATCGGCTTCGTGGTTGTTGAAGCACGCTCCTCTGCTCCGATGGTTTCATTTGCGCTGTTCCGTTCCCGGACCTTCAGCGGAGCCAACCTGCTTACCTTTTTTCTGTATGCAGCCTTCGGAGGCGTATTGTTCTTCTTTCCGCTGAACCTGATCCAGGTGCAGCACTATTCGGCAACGAAGGCGGGAGCCGCTCTGCTCCCACTAATTTTGCTGATTTTCTTCCTGTCTCGCTGGTCAGGTGGATTGATTGCACGCTACGGCGCGAAGGCCCCGCTGACCATTGGGCCGTTGATTGCCGGACTTGGGTTCGTTCTTCTAGTTGTGCCGAGCATCGGCGGTTCGTACTGGACCACTTTTTTTCCGGCGGTTCTGATCCTCGGCTTTGGTATGGCGGTAAGCGTCGCGCCGCTGACCACGGCAGTGATGAATTCTGTGCCTGGGACCGAGGTGGGAACCGCGTCGGGAATCAACAATGCCGTCTCGCGGATCGCAGGCCTGCTGGCCGTGGCCGTGTTTGGGTGGGTGTTGTACGCAAGCTTCAATCACAGCCTGAATCAACGCCTCATCCCCCTTTCGCTAACGTCGTCAGAACGTCGTGCCGTGGATGAACAGCGCCCTAAACTCGCCGCCGCAAACAGCAGCGATCCGCGCATTCGCCAGGCAATTGCAGAGTCATTTGTCTCGGGATATCGCGTCATCCTCTGGATCGCAGCAGGGCTGTCAGTGGCCAGCGCGTTGAGCGCGTTTGTGCTGCTTGACTCGGAAAACGATCGACGAGCAGCGTGACAAAACCGCTGGCGAAATTTGGCCAGTTGGAACAGGTCGCGTCAGAGCAACGAATCTGGCTGTATCCGCAATGTAGTTTGATTGAACGAAACTTAAGCGAAGCCAATTCGAATCCCACCTTTGCTCCAACGCCGCAAGTCTGTTGCGCCCGCCCAGAACCAGAGACAATGTGCCTCCGACATTTGGGAGTAGCTCCAGTCTGTTGGGCGCTCAGCCCAGCAAATTGGAATGGAACGCCGGAGAAGTGGCTAGATTTCAGGGGATTGGAGCATTCACACATCCAGTTTGCGTTGGCAATCAGTTTGCACAATAAATTGCGCGTCCGACGAACGGATGATGTGTGTGTTGGATTGGCCTGGAACACTTCGAACTCCACCGCTGAGTGGGCTGCCGGAAAAGATGAATCATTTGGAGCTTGAGTTTCGCTGCTAGAGCGGCCTTGTCGCGCTTGCCGAGGTTTTCCGCCGGGTGTGAGGTCGAAAACGCAGGATTGCGAAACAGGGGGAGCAATATGGCTCAAAATCAGGAATCAGATCGGCTGGAAGAGGCACGCACCGCCAAATCTCCGTGGAAAAAGTGGGGACCCTATCTGAGCGAGCGGCAATGGGGGACGGTTCGCGAGGACTATAGCCAGGACGGCAATGCCTGGGATTATTTCAGCCACGATCAAGCCCGATCGCGTGCCTACCACTGGGGAGAAGACGGCATTGCCGGTATCAGCGACGATAAGCAGCTGCTGTGCTTTAGCGTGGCTCTTTGGAACGGGAAAGACCCAATCCTGAAGGAGCGCATGTTCGGCCTGACGAATAGTGAGGCCAATCACGGGGAAGACGTCAAGGAATATTACTTCTATCTCGACAGCACGCCTACTCACTCGTACATGAAGTATTTGTATAAATATCCGCAGGCGGAATATCCCTACAACAACCTGATCGAGACAAATCGTGGTCGAAACCGCGGCGACATGGAGTACGAGCTGCTGGATACCGGCGTGTTCAACGAAGATCGTTACTTCGATGTCTTCGTCGAGTTCGCCAAGCAGTCCCCGGAAGACCTGCTGATTCAGATCAGTGTCAGCAATCGCGGACCGGAACCAGCCACATTGCATGTTTTGCCGACGCTATGGTTTCGCAATATCTGGACCTGGTGGCCGGGGACACCGAAGCCATTGTTGCGTCAGAGTTCAGGAGAAGCTGGATATAAATCGATTGCCGCCTCGCATGCCGATCTGGGCGAACGATATCTGTACTGCGAGGGAGATGTTCCGCTTCTCTTTACGGAGAATGAGACGAACAACCAGCGAATCTTCGGACAGGCGAATGCTTCTCCATACGTCAAAGACGGCATCAACGATTACGTCGTGAACGGCAAACGTGAGGCCGTCAATCCTCGTCAGTTCGGAACGAAATCGTCAGCGCATTATCAGATCAATGTCGGAGCAGGGAAGACAGCCACAATCCGACTGCGGCTGAGCGATCTGGCGCCCGCTGCCGTGGGTGATCCATTCCGGAGTTTTGCAGCAACGATGGAGACTCGCAAACGCGAAGCGGATGAGTTCTACAAATCCATCACGCCGTCCAGGGTGAGTGAGGATGCAGCGCTGGTCATGCGGCAGGCCCTGGCTGGAATGCTTTGGTCAAAGCAGTTTTTCTTTTTCGACGTGGATCTATGGCTGAGAGAGCACAATGCCGACCCGATGAAATCCGGAGCGCGGACGATGCGGAACAGCGAATGGTTTCACATGGTGAACCAGCACATCATATCCATGCCCGACAAATGGGAGTATCCATGGTTTGCGGCGTGGGATTTGGCCTTCCACGCCATCGCTCTCTCCACCGTCGATACAGATTTCGCCAAGGAACAACTCGACCTGATGCTGCAGGAATTCTTTCTCCATCCGACGGGTCAAATTCCCGCATACGAGTGGAACTTCAGCGATGTCAACCCACCGGTGCATGCCTGGGCGACGATTTTCCTGTATCGGACGGAGCAGGCCTTGAAGGGGAAAGGCGATATCGAATTTCTCAAGCGCTCATTTGCGAAACTGACCATGAACTTCAGTTGGTGGGTAAACCGCAAAGATCGCTTTGGGAAGAATCTATTTGAAGGCGGCTTCCTCGGACTCGACAACATCGGCGTGTTTGATCGCAGTTCGCCGCTGCCCACTGGAGGCCATTTGGAACAGGCGGACGGCACGGCGTGGGTGTCACTTTTCTGCCAGAACATGGCCGAGATCGCCATCGAATTGGCGGCCAACGATCCGATGTATGAAGATATGGCGATCAAGTTCGTCAATCATTTTGTTTGGATCGCTCGGGCCATGAACCAGACGGGTCCGGAAGGCATGTGGGACGAGGAGGACGGCTTTTATTACGACGTCCTGCGTCTGCCCGATGGTAGCGCGCGGCGGCTTAAAGTGCGCTCCATGGTTGGCCTGTTGCCCCTGTGCGCGACCACTGTCGTTGAGCCAGGGCAACGCGAACGGGTGCCGCGCGTGGGTGAGGTGATGCTTCAACGCCTGAAGGCCATGCCGGAATTACGCGATAGCATTCACGCAACCGGTCCCGGGCATTACGGGTATGGCGAACGCGGCATCGCTGCGCTGGTGAATGAGACCAGGTTGCGGCGAATTTTAACGCGCATGTTGGACGAGAATGAGTTCCTGAGCCCCTACGGCATTCGCGCACTATCCAAGTACCACGACGAGCATCCGTTCATCGTGGATGTGGAAGGACAGGAATACAAGGTGAATTATTTGCCGGCCGAGTCCGACACGGGAATGTTCGGAGGAAACTCCAACTGGCGTGGGCCGATATGGATGCCGGTGAATGCGCTGCTGATTCGCGCCTTGCTCTCCTTCTATCTGTACTACGGCGACAACTTCAAAATTGAATGCCCCACAGGCTCGGGCAAATTGATGAACCTGTTCGAGGTAGCTCGGGACATTGCCAATCGGCTTGAACACATCTTTCTCCGCGATTCATCTGGAAGGCGTCCAGTCTACGGAGGTACGGAGAAGTTTCAGACTGATCCTCACTGGAAGGATTACCTGCTGTTCTTCGAATACTTCCACGGCGACAATGGCGCTGGGCTGGGAGCAAGCCACCAGACAGGATGGACCGGCTCGATTGCAAAGTTGATTGAGATTTTTGGGCACCTGGATGGGCAACAGCTCCTGGACGCTGGGAAGGCGGGCGGATTCGCGAAGGAGAAAAGCGAAAAAGCAGAAGCCGTGGCCGTTCGGTGATCCTGGTTCTGCGCAGTTGTTGGATAAAAGAAATGAAATCGAGAAAGAGAATTTTCGATTCGTAAGGATTAGCCTCTCGACGCTTGAATGAGGCATTGCCGTTTCATAGATCGGACCTATCGATGTCGTTTCCGCGCGAAAATCGACACTGGACAAGTACGTCGATTCTTCGCGTCTACGCTCTAAGGATCGCGTGGGCTGTCTTGTTCTTTGTGCTGGCCGCGCGTTTATCCGGACAGCTTGCGAAATCGGCACCAACTGCTTCTAATACTGCGCAAGCGACGCAAAAAGTTGATCAGCTGGGACGCGAGAGCCCACGCAGCACAATGATGAATGCGTTGAAAACCGGACAGCGCCGTGACTTTGCGGCCGCTGCGCTGTACATGCAACAGAACCCGCGTCATCCAGTGGACCTGATACGGATCGCCCGGGAAATTTCCGCATTGCGCACCTACTACAAAGGCAATATCAACCTGTTAAGCACGAATCCCGAGGGAGAGGTTGAAGCAGGGCTGCCGCCGGGCCAGGTACATGCGGGTGTTATTACAGTGGGCGATAAGACGCTGGATGTCACGCTGGTGCGCGTCAATGATCCGGTAGCTGGAAAAATCTGGCTGGTGTCGAAAGATACGGTTGCGAAGGTCCCGGAGATGTACGCCGCGCTGCAAGATAAAAAGCCAACCGGGCTCGACCGCTTTGCAGCTTTTTTCACGGCTGGGCCACAAGGGTTGGGGATGTCGGTCCGGCAATGGGCCGGGTGGCTGATCTCCATCCCGCTGTCATGGGTACTGGCGGTCTTGTTGAGTTTTCTGGTGAGTCTACCCAGGCGCGTGTGGTTGAGGGCAAGAAAACTTCCTGTTTCAACCATATGGCAAACGCCTCTTGGACTGCCGCTCAAGTGCATCCTGGCGCTTCTGATCCACTCGGCTTTTGTCTATTTGATGGCACCGCCGCTTTTGTATCGCGCCTACTACTTCCGCCTGATTGCCGCGCTGCTGGCGGCATGCCTGGCATGGCTGGCGAGCAGAGTTACGGACCAGGGTTTTCGCGAAGCAGTGGCATACTCGCGTCAGCACAATAGCGGCGGAGAGTCGATTCTGATTCTGATGCAGCGCATCACGCGTGTGGTGATGCTGATCATCGCGTTCCTGGTTGTGCTGGCTCTGTTTGGCTTGAATGTGAAGACGGCGCTTGCGGGGATTGGCATCGGGGGATTAGCGATCGCCCTGGGCGCTCAAAAAACGCTGGAAAATCTGATCGGCGGCATATCACTGCTGATGGATAAGGCGGTGCAGGTCGGAGACTTCTGCAAGATCGGCGACAGGGTGGGCACGGTGGAAGATATCGGGCTGCGCTCGCTGAAAATGCGAACGCTCGATCAGAACATGCTGGTTGTTCCGAACGGACTGCTGGCGACGATGCAGTTTGAAAACATGAAAGCGCGGCCTAAATTGCTTCTCAATCAGACCTTCTCGCTTCGAATCGAATCGCGAGTGGATCAACTTCGCTTCATTCTGGACCGCATAAAAAACATGCTCGACAACCATCCTGCGATCGACATCGGTTCCAGGGTTCGAGTCGCTAGTTTTACCGGCGCAGCATTCCAGTTGGAACTATTTGCCTATGGCAAGACCGGTGACTGGACAGAATTCACTGCGATCCGCCAGGACATTATTCTGAAGATCGCCGAAATTGTCGAGGCAGCGGGGACCGGTTTTGCGGCGCCGACGCAATTGGCGTATCTCGTCCGCGATTCAGGTGTCGACGAAGAAAAAACCAAAAATGTCTTGGATCAAGTGAGCCAACTTCGCGCCGATGGCAAGTTCATTTTTCCTGGCGAAACTTAAACCTGCGCCTGGCTCTTTATCGCGCTGACGACCACATGCGAATGTCCTAAACCGATGGGTCAACAGATGGTCGAACTGCGAACCCTGCAAGCGCCTTGATCGCTGCCAAGGAAACTCTCCTCGCCAAAGTCACCGGTGCGAAGGCGCTATTCCCGAAAACATCTGGGCGTGCGGAACAGAAAAAAGCGACCTGAGGGGTGGACTCAGCCGCCGGAAATTATTCGCGGATTATCGGCTGATACCTTCCCAGACATCGAAGATCTCCGCGCCAACATTGGCGAGCATTCGGGCCGCCTTCGGACCGGGATCTCCATAAACTTCGAAGCGATTGATGCTGCTGACTTCGAGCATCCTGGGCACACCTACCTGTACCACGGCGCCGGTCATGTGAGCCAGCACGGCCTCGGAATCCCTGTAGGTTTCAAGAATCCGGCACCGGCGGTGATCGTTGCTGAAGCACCAGTCGTAGTGGAGCGCGCCCGGTTCATTCTGGGTGCCCGCAATCATGGTCCGTGCGATCGACTCGAACTCATCCAGCCGGCCTTCATGGATCGACAAATCGACGGCGAACCGCACAATTTCTTTGCTCATGTTTGCGCTCTCCTTTGTTTCGCGCCGCTTGATTGTAGCCCTGTTGAGCTCCGATCCACCAGCAGGGGACGACGCTCAAGTTAACCGTATCGCGGGAAACAGTCAAACCGGGTTCGTCACTGGAATGTGACGTGTGTCACCGGGCAGTTACTGTGCTGATCGGCGCGCTCGGTGGATTCAGAGAATCGCGTAAAGCTCGGGCCACGCGCGAAAAGGAAGTTGCATCTAGCTCACTGAGAGGTGATTCATGCCGTAATCAGCCCCTCTCGGCACGCTTCCTGAGTTCATTCTTGACTTTTGATGTGACTCAAATGCTTCGCTTGACGGTTCAATGAAATGCGGCGTAGCTTTGCTGAGGCAAAATTTCAGGCCTTTTCCGGTGGCCAATTTTGCTAGAAGTGCGAGGTGTTTGTGACGCAGCGCACGTCCGAACCCGTACCGACCGCCTTCCAGTCGATACCCTTTCAATTACCTCGCTCTGCATCAAGCCATTGCTTGAATTATCTTTCCCGGGCAGCCAAAAATGTGGATTTCACGCACAGCCTGAACTTCAACGGGGCACGTCGAATCGCCAGTGTTCACGCAGGCATCTTTCTATATGGAACCATTATTCCAGAAATGACTTCGCAACAAGGAGGGCCGTATGGCCGAACCTAATTCCGGTGCCAGGGTACAGGCGCCGTCGCCCGTCAAAGATGTTCACATCCTCTGGATCACAGCCGGTCTCGGCTGCGACGGAGACAGCGTATCCATCACAGCTGCGATGCAGCCAAGCGTGGAAGATGTTCTGCTGGGCGCCATTCCGGGACTTCCAAAAGTGCATCTGCACAATCCAGTGCTGGCGTACGAAAACGGCGACGACTTCATGAAGTTTTTTTATCAGGCGGAAAAAGGCGAGATCGATCCATTTGTGCTGGTGGTGGAAGGTTCGATCCCGAACGAGAAAATCAAGAAAGAAGGATATTGGGCTGGGCTCGGGACAAATCCGGATACTGGCCAACCCATCCTGACTTGCGACTGGATTGACCGGCTGGCGCCGAAAGCACTGGCAGTGATGGGTTGCGGCACGTGTGCGACGTATGGCGGAATCCACGCGATGCAAGGGAATCCAACCGGATGCATGGGGCTGGCAGATTATCTGGGATGGAACTGGCGATCGAAGGCCGGCCTTCCGATCATCAACGTGCCGGGATGTCCTGTGCAGCCGGACAATTTTATGGAGACTGTCCTCTACCTGCTATATCAGGTAGCTGGCCTGGCTCCGATGATTCCGCTCGACAAGCAGCTGCGGCCGACGTGGTTATTCGGCAAGACAGTTCATGAGGGCTGCGACCGCGCTGGCTATTACGAGCAGGGCGATTTCGCGACGGTGTACGGCAGTTCCCGCTGTCTTGTGAAACTCGGCTGCTGGGGCCCGGTGGTGGACTGCAACGTTCCCAAGCGTGGTTGGATGGCTGGAATTGGTGGCTGCCCGAATGTCGGTGGAATTTGCATCGGTTGCACCATGCCGGGTTTTCCTGACAAGTTTATGCCTTTTATGGACGAGCCGCCCGGTGGCAAACTATCCTCCGCTGCCGTTGGCATGTACGGACATATGATCCGCTCGCTGCGGGGCATCACCAACTCCACCATCAACAAGGAACCTAAGTGGCGGCATCGCAATCCGCAGCTGACCACCGGATATCGTCCACAAACTTACAAATGAAAGGATCCGCGTGCCATGGCCACTACCGTAGAGACTCTGCCTCATAATCCGAGCAAGAAACGCAATCTGGTGGAAATGAACTGGGATCCGATTACTCGGATTGTAGGCAGCCTGGGAATTTTTACGAAGATTGATTTTGAGAATCGCGAAGTTGCAGAGTGCTACAGCACTTCTTCTATCTTTCGCGGCTATAGCATTTTTATGAAGGGCAAAGATCCGCGAGACGCCCATTTTATTACCAGTCGAATCTGCGGAATTTGCGGCGACAATCATGCGACCTGCGCCGTATACGCGCAGAACATGGCCTTCGGGATCAAGCCACCACCGATTGCCGAATGGATTATTAATCTCGGCGAAGCTGCCGAGTACATGTTTGACCACAATATTTTCCAGGACAATCTGGTCGGCGTGGACTTCTGCGAACAGATGGTGAAGGAAACGAATCCGGGAGTGTGGGAGAAGGCGCAGCACACGTCCGCACCCAATGCGGACAAGCATGGTTATCGCACCATTGCTGAAATCATGACCGCGCTGAATCCATTTACCGGTGAATTTTATCGGGAGACACTTCAGGTCAGCCGCATGACGCGTGAAATGTTCTGTCTGATGGAAGGGCGCCACGTCCACCCTTCCACGTTGTATCCGGGAGGAGTTGGCACGGTTCCGACGGTTCAGTTGTTCACGGATTATCTGGTGCGGCTGATGAAGTATGTCGAGTTTATGAAGAAGGTGGTACCGCTGCACGACGATCTGTTCGACTTTTTCTATGAAGCGTTGCCGGGCTATGAAAAAGTGGGCCAGAGACGCATTCTTCTGGGCTGTTGGGGATCCTTCAACGATCCCGATCACTGCGACTATACCTACAAACGGATGGGCGATTGGGGCCGCAAGATGTTTGTGACACCCGGCATCAT
This sequence comes from Acidobacteriaceae bacterium, assembly GCA_049796755.1. Lineage (GTDB taxonomy): Bacteria > Acidobacteriota > Terriglobia > Terriglobales > Acidobacteriaceae > JAKAAZ01. The sequence goes on along the minus strand of JBARFA010000012.1, from coordinate 32,836 downwards.
TGTCGACGGTCAGCTGGTCACCAACGATCTGATCGACATCAATCTGAACATTCGGATTTTGCTTGGCAGTTCTTATTACGATGACTGGCAAAATGCAGAAACCTTCGTCAAGAAAGATCCGCTGGGAAATCCTGTCGACAAGAATCATCCGTGGAATCAAACGACGATTCCGCGGCCGCAAAAGCGCGATTTCACTGGGAATTACACATGGGTCATGTCGCCACGGTGGTTCGACAAGCGGACCAACGATCATCTCGCTATCGATACCGGCGGAGGTCCGATCGCACGTTTGTGGGCCACCGCTCTGTCTGGACTGGTCGACGTTGGCTATGTGAAGGCCACTGGACACAGTGTGAAAATTAATCTTCCGAAAACGGCGCTGAAGCCGGAGGCCGAATTCGAATGGAAGATTCCGAAGTGGAGCAACGCCATCGAACGCGACCGCGCGCGCACGTACTTCCAGGCATATGCAGCAGGCATGGCGCTGCACTTTATGGAGAAGGCGTTGGCGGAATTGCATGCCGGCCACACCAGTACCTGGACAGATTTCAAAGTTCCAGAGGAGTCAATTGGCTGCGGCTTCCATGAAGCGGTGCGTGGCGTGTTGTCGCATCATGTCGTGATTCGCGACGGCAAGATCGCGAACTATCATCCGTATCCGCCGACTCCATGGAACGCAAATCCGCGCGATGTGTATGGAACGCCCGGTCCTTATGAAGATGCGGTGCAGAACACACCTATTTTTGAAGAGAATGGGCCGGACAAGTTCAAGGGCATCGACATCATGCGCGCGGTACGCAGCTTCGACCCATGCCTGCCATGCGGCGTGCATATGTATTTAGGGGATGGCAAGGTGCTGGAGACGCGTCACAGCCCCATGTTTGGCGCGGCGGGTCATAAGTAATGGCAACCAGCGTCGAACCTGTTTCGGAAATTGCGGAACGGCGCGAATTTCGTGTCCACACGGAGCGAGTTGAAAAGCTGGTTGCTCGACTCGATAGCTCCACGGACGCGGGAACGCGCGCTGTTGCGCTGGAGCTTGTTCAGTGCGTGATGGAATTGCACGGCGCCGCTTTAGACCGAATGCTCGGCAGCCTCTCGCAAACCTCCGCCGGAGAAGCTGCACTGGATGTCGCGCTGCAGGATGACCTGGTCTCGAGCGTTCTTCTGCTGCACGGGCTGCATCCAGACTCGATGGAAACGAGGGTTTTGCGCGCGCTTGAAAAAGTGCGCCCGTATCTCCATTCTCATGGCGGCGATGTCGAATACCTGAGCGTTACAGACGGAGTTGTTCGACTGAAACTGCTTGGCAGTTGCGGAAGCTGCCCATCGTCCTCTGTCACATTGAAGAACGCGGTGGAAGAAGCGCTGTACGAAGCTGCGCCTGATATCGAAAAAATTGTAGCCGAGAGCGGCACGGCTGAATTGAATGCGTCAAAGCTAGTTGTGTTGAAGTAGAGCGCGTCAGGAAGGAGAAACTCTCCATGGCAACAACACAGGACAGAGCCACAAGCAACACCCGACCGGACAAACCTTCCCCCGTAACTTCATCGAAGGGCCGGCCCGCCAGCGATGCAACCGGCATCAACGTCGATCAACGCGGGCCCATCGATCCGCGCATGCCGAGCGCGCCCCCCGCGTAGAAGGTTGTGCGGCGAACAGCAGATCGATCGTATGGCGACAAAACATGAGAGCGCGATGAGCGAAAATTCGACTGCCACTTTTGACCGCGACGGCATCCCTTCGGTGCTTCGGCAGTTCGCACGACGTCGCTCCACCGCGGAGCGATGCGAGTTGTGCAGCGCCGAATTGGCGGAGAGACATTCGCATTTACTGGAGCTAGCCAATCGTCAGATTCTATGCGCCTGTGAGGCGTGTGCCTTGTTGTTCTGCGATCGGGCAGACGCACATTATTTGCGCATTCCGCGGCGAATTCTATCGCTCGTCGACTTTCAAATGACGGAAATGCAGTGGGAAAGCTTGATGATTCCGATCAACCTCGCTTTCTTTTATCTCGACAGCACCGCGGGAAAGATGAAGGCCATGTATCCGAGTCCTGCGGGAGCTACGGAATCTGCACTCAGTCTGGAGTCGTGGGAGGAGATCCGATCGCAAAATCTTCCATTGCAAACCATGCAGCCGGATGTGGAAGCATTCCTGGTGAATCGTGTGGGCTCCGCCCCGGAATATTTCCTAGTTCCCATCGACGAATGCTTTCGTCTGGTGGGATTGATCCGCATGCATTGGAAGGGACTTTCTGGCGGTACAGAAGTATGGCAACAGATCGAACAATTTTTTGCCGGACTGCGTTCTCGTTCCACGAAATCAAGCAGTGTCAGCGAGGGTTTGCGTGCCTGACCTACAGTTCCAAATCGAGGGAGCGGAGTCTGTTCCACATTCGGCCGCGCCCTTGCTCGCATTGAAACTGCGAATTACGAATACGCCTGCCGACCAGGCCATCCATACGCTGTCGCTGCGATGCCAGGTACAAATTGAGCCCGCACGGCGTCGATACTCCAATGTCGAACAGGAAAAACTTCGCGACCTATTTGGCGAGCCTGAGCGCTGGAGCAGAACTGTCCGCTCACTTTTGTGGATGAACATCAGCGTAGCCGTTCCCGGCTTTACCGGGACAACTCTGATCGATCTACAACTGCCGTGCACATTCGACTTTACGGTTGCCAGCACGAAATATTTTCATGCGCTGGAGGCAGCGGAGATTCCGCTATGTGTGTTGCTCAGCGGAACGGCATTTTATCGGGGCGAGGACGAGGCGCTTCAAGTGGCTCAGATCCCATGGGACCGCGAAGCCAATTATCGCTTGCCTGTGGAAGTGTGGCGACAGACCATCGAGCAGCATTATCCGAACTCCGCATGGCTACGCCTGGAGCGGGACTCATTCAATCGGCTGTACGAATATAAGGTGCGGAACGGAATTCCAACGTGGGAACAGGTCGTCGATAGGCTGGTCGCCAGCCAAGAGGCGGATGAGGTGCCGGTATGAATTTCGCGGCTGCAGAGAAAATTGCCGCTGCCGTCCTGTATGAGGGCTACATCCTCTATCCGTATCGGGCGACGTCCACGAAAAATGTACAGCGCTGGAATTTCGGCACCCTGTACCCGCAGCAGTATGCCGAGGCGCAGCGTCCAACAGAAAGTTTTCGCCTGATCACAGAATGCTTGATCGAAGCGGAGGCGGTGACGAAGCTAAATCTTCGTGTGCGCTTCCTGCAGCTTGTGCGCCGCCGAGCTGGAACGGAGCAGGAGTGGGAAGAAGGCATCGAACGTTTGGTAGAAATCAACGATTTAGAACTTAAGGAGTTACAATCCGAGCCCGTTCGCTATCCTTTTGCATTTGATGTAACTGACACAGTGACAAATAGCGACAAAACTCCGACCGGTCTAAGAAAGATTTCGGGAAGGCTGGAGATTCAGGTCGCGCAAGTGCGTGATGGGCTCTTCAAGTTGTCACTTGAGGTGATCAACACGACGCCAGTGACAAATGCTTCCCAGGTCAGTCGGAAAGATGCGATGCTGTGCGCGTTCGTCAGCGCTCACGTGCTTCCTGGAGTGACCGGCGGCGCGTTCGTCTCCTTGTTGGATACTCCGGAAGCTTTGCGCGCCGCCGCCGCGGAATGCAAAAACATTGGCGTGTTCCCGGTGCTGGTCGGGGAGCCGGGGCGACGTGACATGATGCTGTGTTCTCCGATCATCCTGTACGATTACCCGCAAATTGCTGCGGAAAGTGCGGGCGACTTTTTTGACGGCACCGAGATGGATGAAATGCTGGCGCTTCGCGTGTTGACGCTGACCGAAGAAGAAAAGGCGGAGATGCGGAATGTGGACGACCGCGCACGCAAGATTCTAGAGCGGACGGAGACGCTTCCGCAGGAATTTCTGATGAAGGTGCATGGCGTGATCCGCGGGCTTCGCCCTGTGGCAGAAAACTCCGCAGCTGCGCAGCCCGAGATCGACATGGTGCCGCTTGGCGAATGGGATCCGCTGGGTGAAAAAGCTGCGCCGGAAAGTGTTCGCGCGTTTGGCGCCGAATTGAAGGTAGGTAGTCGAGTGCGTCTTTGGCCGCAAAAGACGGCAGACATAATGGACATGGCGCTGGAAGGGAAAGCGGCGGTGATTGAAGCCATCGAGCAGGATTTTGAAGACAATATTCAATTGGCCGTTGTTGTCGATGACGATCCTGGGCGGGAGTTTGGAATGATGCGCCAACCGGGCCACCGATTTTTCTTCTCCGTGGAAGAGGTTGAGCCGATTGACGACGCTTCAGTGAGGGAGCCGGCATGAGTCCGTCGATCCTGATCGCGGGCGTAGGAAATATTTTCCTCGGAGACGATGCCTTCGGGGTTGAAGTGGTGCAAGCCCTGGACACTCGACCATTGCCGGATGGCGTTACGGTAGTGGACTACGGTATTCGTGGATTTGATCTGGCCTATGCGCTGCTGGATCCATGGGACGCAGTGGTGATTGTCGATGCGTTGTCGCGCGATGGTGCTCCAGGAACGCTCTATACGATCGAGCCCGACTTGGAGCGCCTGAAAGATGCGTCGCCGGGGGAAACGATGATCAACCCGCACGGAATGGATCCGATGCGCGTGCTGCAACTGGCATTCTCGATGGGAACCGTCAGCGCTCGTGTCGTGGTCGTTGGATGCGAACCGAAAGACTTTGGCGATGAGTTGGAAGGACGAATGGGGCTGTCGGACATTGTGCAATCTTCGATTGAAGGCGCTGTCGAGATGGTAGAGAGCGTTGTCCGGCAGATTGTGGTTCCGTCCGGTATGTGCCAGGTGTAACAATTCTTTGTACGAGGTGATGCTATGGTCTGGAAAATTGTATGTTCCGCAATCGGAGTTATCGTCGTCATCGGTATTGCTGCAGTCGGCCCCGACCTGAGACGGTATATGCGGATGCGGTCGATGTAATTTAGGAGAGGTTCGCCGTCGGATGTGCGTAACTTGTGCGACGCAGCTCAGATCGTGAGCCCGTGATCGGCGCGCCCCTTAGTCATGGCGCGGATTCTCGCTTTGTTCTGTGGGAACGTGCGAACCGGGAAGAACTCTCAAAATCAACGGAAACACCAGCGCGACGATGAAGTACGCGACAGTGGCAGCTACGGCCAGCCATGGCAGGCCGGCGCCACATGCCATGCCAATTCCAGTGACAAGCCAGACAGTCGCAGCAGTTGTGAGTCCAGCAACTCGATCGCCGCGTACAAAAATCAATCCAGCGCCAATAAACCCGATGCCGGTGACAATCTGTGCCGCGACTCGGGAAGGATCCAGAACAATGCGATCGGCCACCAGGACGTCGCTGAAGCCGTATTTTGAAATCAGCAGGAAGAGAGCCGCCGCCGTGCCGACCACGGTATAGGTTCGAAGCCCGGCGCTCTTGTGGCGAATCTCGCGTTCCAGTCCAATTGCTGCTGACAGCAAGAAAGCAATTCCAAGCTCAGCAAATTGGCTGATACCTTGTCCCGTGGGCTCGGAAATTGGCATGCAGCCATTCTATTCAGTTCCGGTAGGAGTGGAAGAGAAACTTTACAATTTCCTAGGATCAAGGATTGAACGGCAGTTCGTTGAAACGGCCATTCGGTGTTAGCCTGCACGATAAGAAGAGTGGACAAGAAATCGCACGATATCTGCTCGCATGCAGGCAGTGAGCGGAGCGAAAAGCGCTGTCTGCGCGATCCATCACTCTGGAGAGAGATTCATGAAGGCACTGGTGAAGAATCGCGATGAGCGTGGGCTGTGGGTTGACGATGTGCCCAAGCCGACGATTGGCATCAACGATGTGTTGATCAAAGTTCAGATGACCGGCATTTGCGGAACTGACCTGCACATCTACGAATGGGACAGTTGGGCGAGATCAACGGTTCAGGTCCCGACCGTGATTGGGCACGAATTTGTCGGCGAGATCGTCGAAGTCGGGTCGAACGTCACCGATTTTCGTCCGGGAATGATCGTGAGCGGAGAAGGCCACGTGGTGTGCGGACGCTGTAGAAATTGTCTGGCGGGACGTCGTCACTTATGCGCGCAAATTCGCGGTGTGGGCGTCAATCGGCCGGGTGCTTTTGCAGAGTACATCTCTCTACCGATGAGCAATATTTGGCGCCATCATCCGAATGTGTCGCTGGAGATTGCTTCGATCTTCGATCCTTTCGGCAATGCGGTCCACACGGCATTATCCTTTCCAGTTCTCGGCGAGGATGTCCTGATCACAGGGGCTGGACCGATTGGGCTGATGGCCGCAGCTGTCGCGCGCCATGCGGGAGCGAGACATATTGTCATCACAGATCTGAACCCATTTCGCCTGGAACTGGCCAAAACCATGGGCGTCACGTTGGCCGTTGATCCAACAAAGAAGACTCTCGCAGAAGCTCAAAAGGAACTGGGCATGGTGGAGGGTTTTGATGTTGGTCTTGAAATGTCAGGCAATCCGACAGCCTTTCGCGACATGCTGGCGAACATGAGTCACGGCAGCAAGGTTGCGATGCTGGGTATTCCCAGCGAGGAAATTGCGATTGACTGGCATCGCGTGATTTTCAACATGCTGACATTGAAAGGTATTTATGGCCGCGAGATGTATGAAACCTGGTACAAGATGACGGTCATGCTGGAGTCGGGTCTCGATATTCGTCCGGTGATTACGCATCGCTTTCCATGGCAGGAATTTGAAAAAGGATTTGCGGTGATGAAGACCGGGGATTGCGGCAAGGTGATTCTGGATTGGAGGAATTAATATCCTGCGATTTTTGCGAGCGCGTGACAAAAACGATGGTTCGAAGGTGAAATCTCAAAGCTGCTATCAGTAGATGGATTGTAAGACTTGTCAATCACCCCTTCTAGCTTGTGGAATATGGAAGTATCATGACCGATTTTCAATCCCTGCGAGTATGCCTCCGTCACTTTCTGCGTTGGATCTCTATCGTCTGCATGTTTGCGTTTGCACTTCGCGCACCGGCACAAACCGATCCGATGAAGGATAAAAATGTGCAGCGTGGGCAGGCGGACTTCCGGCAATCCTGTGCGGCCTGTCATGGCACTGACGCTTTGGGAGGCATGGGTCCGAACCTGGTCGAGTCTACACTTGTGCGCCACGATGAGAACGGCAATCTGATTGCGCCGGTAATTCAGGAGGGTCGCGCGGATAAAGGAATGCCGGCATTTCCAATGATGGATTCGGCACAAATTTCCGATATTGTCGCCTTCCTTCATGCCCGTGTCGCGGTCGCCAGTGTGGTGTCGTCAGAAGGCCTTGCCGGCGGCTATTCGCTGAAGCAGTTGCTCACCGGGAATGCCGAAGCAGGGAAGCGATATTTTTATGGAGCCGGGAAGTGCGCGACGTGTCACTCGCCCACCGGAGACCTGGCAGGGATTGCGAAGAAATATTCGCCCGCCGATCTGGAAGCGGAGTTTCTATATCCGTCACACGATTCCGTTACTGCTACCGTCACGTTGACTTCCGGCAAACGGTTTCATGGCAAGCTACTGCATCTCGACGCGTTCTATGTGGCGATTCTGGATCAAGATGGGTGGTATCGTTCCTGGTCACTGCAGCAGGCGAAGGTGCAGGTGCACGATCCGCTGGCAGAGCATCTGGAGTTACTCAGCAAATATACAGACAAGGACATACATGACGTTTTTGCCTATCTTGAAACGCTCAAGTAGCGCATGGGTCCCAGCCCTTCTGCTATTGGCCAGTGCGAGTTGCCTGCCGGCGCAGAACGCCACCCTCACGGATTCCATTCCGTCCGTGAAGGGCTCGTGGCCTACGTTCAATGGCGATTATTCCGGCCGGCGGTTCAGCCCGTTGACGCAGATCAACCAGAGCAACGTCAAATCGCTGAAGCTGGCATGGGCCTTCCAGACCCACGCAGCCGCGTTGAAGTCAACACCGCTGGAGGTTGATGGAATTCTTTATTTCGCCGTGCCGAATCGCGTATGGGCGATCGATGCGAAAACCGGAGAACAAATTTGGCAATTTCATCGCCCAGCAGAAGGCGACCACCTTGGGCAACGCGGCGTTGCGTATTACAAGGGCCGAGTTTATTTCGGGACGACCGATGCGCATTTCTTCTGTCTCGACGCGCGCAATGGCAAGAAGATCTGGGAGGATACGGTCGCGGACGTCAAGTTCGGCTACTACCTCAGTGTCGCTCCATTGATTGTTAAAGGGCTGGTTGTGCTCGGCACCTCCGGGGATTCAGCGAACGTGCCGCACTTTGTTGAAGCGCTCGATTGGGAAACTGGAAAGATTGTTTGGAAGACTTCGACGGTTCCGAAGGCAGGCACGCCGGCAGCGCGAACCTGGCCGAACGAACAGGCCATGCTTCACGGTGGCGGGCCGGCGTGGTTTACGGGCACCTATGATCCGGAGCTAAACCTGATCTACTGGGGAACGGGCAATCCGCATCCGGTGTTGGCAGGCGCGGGTCGGGCAGGGTCGAATCTATATACCTGTTCGATTCTGGCGCTCAGCGCGGATACAGGAAAAATCGTCTGGTACTTTCAGGCATCTCCGCATGATACGCATGATTGGGACGCGGTCGAGACGCCGGTTCTCATCGATGCAGATTTCGATGGCAAGCCACGCAAGTTGCTGGCGCAGGCAAGCCGAAATGGCTACTTCTTTGTGCTTGATCGTGTGACTGGAAAAAATCTGCTGACCATCCCGTTCGGCGCCGTGAACTGGGCCAAGGGCGTGGATGCGAATGGAAGCCCCATTCCGAATCCAGCGAAGGAACCACAGTTGGATGGCACGTTGATCACACTTGCGGAGGACGGTGGAACAAGTTGGATGTCGCCCAGTTTCGATCCGCAGACAGGCCTGTTCTACTTCAACGCGTGGCGCGGCGACAGCATGTGGTATCTCAGCCCCGGCGTGCGTCCAACCGATCATCAAGGTGGCGGCACGGTTCCGCTGGTGGCAAGCTCCATGCTGCTGGCCCTCGACTATCAGACGGGGAAAATGCGCTGGCAAAGAGACAGCGGCAAGGGCCGTGGAGATGCGAGCGTGTTGACCACGGCAGGACATCTACTGTTTACCGCGGATGCTTCCGGCAACCTGTTGGCGCTCGACCCTGCAAACGGCCACGTGCTATGGCACACGCGGCCAGGGGGCCTGGACGACTTTGCCGCGCCCATGACGTATGAGCTCGATGGAACGCAATACGTCGTCACGGGCGTGGATGGCGTGTTGTATGCCTGGACCCTGACGGGCAGCTTGTAACTCGCAATGCAGGAATCGAGTCCGATGATGCAAGTAAAACGAATCAGCGGCGAGTCGATCGATCCAGCGCGAGTGCCGCATCGTACCCTCGCAAGTGGCGCTCAGATTCCCGTGATCGGTTTGGGTACGTTTGGCTCAGACAGGGTCAGTGCAACTGAGATCGCTGCTGCTGTGCTGGATGCGGCGAAGCTAGGATATCGCCAGTTTGACTGCGCCTCGGTCTATGGCAATGAAGCTCGCATCGGCGAAGCACTCGAATCAGTATGCGGGGTGATTGCGCCGCGCAAAGATTTCTGGATCACTTCCAAACTATGGAATGACAAACATGCTGCGAAGGACGTAGAGGCCTCATGCAAGCAGTCGCTTCGCGATCTAGGGATCGAGTATCTCGATCTTTACCTTGTTCACTGGCCATTTCCCAACTATCACCCGGCTGGATGCGATGTCGATATGCGAAGTCCAGGTGCTCGTCCGTACATCCACTCGGAGTTCATGCAAACATGGGGTGCGATGGAGAAACTGGTGGATCAGGGATTGGTTCGCCATATCGGAACTTCGAATATGACGATTCCCAAACTTGAATTGCTGCTGAAGGATGCGCGCATTCGTCCTGCATGTAATGAAATGGAATTGCATCCGCACTTTCAGCAGACTGAATTTGTGCAGTACCTCCTCAGGGAACAGATTCAGCCGATCGGATACTGCCCGCTGGGGTCGCCCGGCCGCCCGGAACGAGATCGAACGCCGGCGGATACATCTCCGCTTGACGATCCGATCATTCGAGCCATTGCGGACGATCACAATATTCATGCCGCTGAAGTATGTCTCAAATGGGCAGTACAGCGAGGCGAGGTGGTGATTCCGTTTTCCGTCAACCCGCGCAACTACGCGGCGAATCTGCGCGCGGTTGTGGAAGACCCGCTATCTCCAAATGAAATGGAGCGAGTTGCCGCTGCCGACAGAAAGTGCAGGTTAATCAAAGGACAGGTTTTTCTATGGAAGCAAGACCAATCGTGGCACGATCTTTGGGACGAAAATGGAATCATTACGCCGGCTTGACGGTGATGAAAGGGATGTGTGAGAAGCGAGATCAACGTGAAGGCCGGAGATGAAATGCAAGGCGCGGTGTTGCCCGGCAACAGTTCCGCGGAACTTCGCTCATACGCGATACCGGAGCCAGGCTGGGGGCAGGTGTTGTTGCGCATGAAGGCTTCGACTATCTGCGGATCGGACATTCGCGCCATTTATCGCGAGCATTTAGGTAAGGGGCCCGAGGGATACCAGGGAGTGATTGCAGGTCACGAGCCTTGCGGACAGATTGTCCAGACGGGGCCGGGTTGTCGACGTTTTACGATTGGCGATCGCGCGATTGTCTATCACATTTCCGGATGCGGTTTATGCAATGATTGCCGCCGCGGTTATATGATCTCCTGCACCAGCGAGACGTACCGCCGAGCCTACGGTTGGCAGCGAGACGGTGGCATGGCGGATTACCTGCTTGCAGACGAGAAGGATTTGGTGTCGCTGCCGGATGCGCTTTCATTTACGGATGGGGCGCAGGTTGCTTGCGGGTTCGGCACAGCGTATGAGGGTCTGCAAAAAATTGGCGTCAGTGGAAATGATGCGGTGCTAATCACGGGGCTGGGTCCGGTTGGCATGGCAACAGCCGCGCTCTGCCGCAAGCTGGGCGCAAACCGCATCTTCGGAATCGATGTGTTGCCGGAACGGTTACAGCTGGCTCGCGAACTTGGGCTCTGCGACGAAGTGATTCCGTCCGGGCCGAACAATGTTGCAGAAGTGTCAGCGCTGACTTCGGGTCGCGGAGTCGAGCGCGCTGTCGAATGTTCAGGTCATCCAGATGCACGAGCGACTGCAATCCGCGCGACTCGACGAAGGGGGCGAATCGTTTTTCTTGGCGAGGGCGGAACGGTTCAATTTCAGCCATCTCCCGACTTGATGCATGACCAGAAAACCATTTACGGCTCCTGGGTCACATCCATCTGGAGAATGGAGGAACTGGTGGAACGTTTGGTGCGTTGGCAGCTTTTTCCGTCGAGCCTCGTCACGCATCGTTTTCCGCTTGCTCGCGTCGGCGACGCTTATGCCTTGATGGCTTCCGGCCGCTGCGGCAAGGTAGCCGTGTGCTTCGATGAAGAGGCTGGCTGACGGCAAGGAAGAATACGCCTCATGCCTGGATTGCATCGAGGTGTTGTGGAGTCACATACGCGAACAGCGACGCGGAGCCGGGGATGCGAGCTTGACGGCCATACATCCGACAAACACTAAACTTGCGAGGTGGCGGCCGTGACGTTCTGGCCGCGAACTAGTTCTCGCCGATCGCGGTGTTGATTAATTTTTCGTTCGCTCTTAAAGCGGATGGATTTCTCAAAACCAGGGTAACGGTTTTGGACTCAAGCAGCTCCGCATGGGTGATGTGATTGCCGGTTCGCAAGATCGTGGCGAAAAGCATACCGATATCGGACAAGAGCGTTGCCCGCTCCATGTATTCGCTATCCAGCCGCAATTTATGCGGAACGATGTACAGCTGATAGAAGCGCTCGATGTGCTCCGCTGGAACTTCCGACAAGATTCGCGCTTCGAAGCGAAATGCGAGAGTTGCGGCCCCAGTTACCCCTGGGCGGCATGCCATCGGGGCCGGGTCATGGTTTGGCAATTTCGGCCGCGGACCGACGAGGCTCATGTCCCCTCGCAACACGTTGTACAGTTGGGGAAGCTCGTCGAGCTTGAAGCGACGCAGCACGTGCCCCACGGAAGTGACCCTTGGATCGCCTTTCGCAGTGTGTCCGGGACCAATCGCTTCAGAATTCTCCACCATCGTGCGAAATTTGTAGATTGTGAATAGCTTGCGATTTCGACCCGCGCGCTGTTGACGAAAGATGACCGGTCCAGGAGACGTCAGGCGAACCGCAATCGCGATGATTCCCAACACGGGAGAAAGAAGAATCAGTCCGGGGATGATGCACAGCAAGTCAAAAGCCCGCTTCCAAATCGAAGCACACCACGGGCTATGTTTTGAACGGAGGGTCTGCTGTTGGAAGGGGAATTCCGTGTCATCGAGCCGAGTATTTGGAACCAGCCATGGAATGCCGCCATGCCTGACCCGTGAAGGCGTTCCGGCAATATATTCCGGTGAAGAGGGAAGATAGGGTTCGCTACTCAAAGTCTGTGATCTCCACATTCATCAAACAGACGGTCTTAAATGATTAAGGCTTCCTTGAGTCTATGCCTTTATATCCCCAATTGGAAGCACTCCATCTCCAACCATCTGATCCCGCAACATGCGCGATACTTTTGTTAGATGCAGGTGTGTCCACTTGTGCAAACCATGAAGGACATTCCATTTAGATCGGGAACCGTAGGTGGTCAGGGGGCATGGTTCCGGACAGTAGACATTAACTGATGCTGGTTAAATTTACACCGCCCCGCAACAGCGATTCAAGGAGATTCTACGGTCGATTGATTAAATTATTCTCATTTTACGAAAATGAAACATAACGGTATCAGACGTTTATATTCGTCGAGATAGAAAAAGAAAACATAAGCCGCACCATATTATGTGCGATGGCTGCGAACCCGCAACAGTTGGCGCAAGCGATGTATCTTCCTGGCTTCCTCAGGATTTTCAAGCTTGCGTTCATAGGCTGCTTGCAGAATCACCCAGAAGCTTGAAATCATCGCAGCCACAATGAAGGCCAGCAAGGTCAACAGGGTTCGCGGGGGCCAGGAGCGCCTTTCGGGAACCAGGGCCGGATCGACGACCTGAATCATCTGACCCTGCTTGGCCTCATCGACCTTGGCCATCTCATATTGTCGGGTCATGAATTCAAACAGCGTCTCCTGATAGCGGACATCCCGCATACGGCGAAGATATTCCAGGCTGGCCGCCGGCACTTCTGAGGTTGGAGTCAGGACATTTCCTTCCATCGATGCCGATTGAGGATGGCCTTTTTCAAAATCCGCAAGCTGTTCCCGCAACGCAGCAATCTGAGATTGGAGTTTGATGACTTCTGGATTCTGATCCGTAGAGGAGGTGCGGAGCGCGCCTAGCTCTACTTCGCTGGCGGAGATTTGAGCGCGCAGCTGCATGATCGTAGCGATGACGGCCTGTGCCTGACCTTGCGGCTGAATGATCCCGGTTTTCATTTCTGTTTTTTCCAGGGCAACTTCCGCATCCGCCAGCTTTTCTTTTTCCTGGTTCACTTGCTGCTCAAAAAACATCCGGCGTTGGGCAGCAGACGTCACGGCGAGATGGGACATCAGGTCGTGCAATTCATCCACATACGCATTGGCAATCGCTGCGGCCAGTTTTGCGTTATTGTCCGCAACCGAGATGCTGATCAGGGTGCTTTTTTCTGAGAGGATTTTCGTTTTGCCTTTGAGGATCTTACGTGCATCCACCAACCGTTTCGCCTTGTAAACCCTCATCAGGTCAAATCGGCGGATAATTCCATCCATCACATGTTCGCTCTGGAGAAGGCCAATGTAAAGATCGTCCTGGTTTTTAAGTCCCAGAGCGCTTGCCGCGCCACCGCCGCCAGCCAGAGATGCCAGTCCGCCAAGCTGCCCTAATAGCGCCATGGCGGAACTTTGCTGCTGTTGTGGAGGCAAGATCGTTGTCGTCGCGGTAAATGTGACGGGCATGATGAGAACCGCAATGGCCGTGAGTACGGCCACGCCGAAACTGAAAAGAAAGATGAATCGCTTTCTCGCTGCCAGGATCAACGCCAGATCCAGCATGTCGACAGAGTCGTCAGGACCACCTGCATTTTTCGGCAAGAGTTCGGCGGGATCGGTTCCATCCATCAGGGCCGGCTCCGAATTGGTATCTGTTGGCATAGTCATGCTGATGCGTTACAGCCCAAGTACGGTTAGAGCTGCGATTCCCAGGCCGAATTGAGAAAACACCGCCGACCAGTCGGTCAGTCCGCGCAAGATTGTTGTCTTGTTGACGTTCTCCGGTACCACCACGGTATCCCCTGGAAACCCGGGTTTGCCGCCGAATCCGCCGGCAAACAGCGTCCCTCCCGCCGTTTGCTTGCTGATTACAGAACCGTCCGCGCGGATCACAAACTCATGCCGTTTGTCCGCATTGCGTGTGGTTCCGCCTGCAGCCCGCAAATAATCTTCCACGTGTTGCCCTCGCTGATACAGGAATGAATTCTGGTCATAGACCGCTCCTACCACGTTCACCGTGGCAGGCATCACGGGAACAACAAATTGATCGCCGTCTTCCAGCGGCAGATCCGGCAACGCATCGACGCCGCGGCTATAGGGGTTCAGGTTGAGGACAATGCGCCCAGTTGCGCGCAATTTGCGCAGCGTCGTAATCAAATCCCGCTGACTTTGGATGCTTGTTCCCAGTGCCGCCGCTCCTGTGGCGTTGACCAGCGAGCCAGCCGCATTCGCATTTGAGAGTTGAATATCCTGCTCAAGGGAATTGACGTACTGATTCAGTCGTGCCTGCTGAAGACGTTGTGTCGACTCCCGCAGAAATTCAGAACCGTAGAGGTACGCTTTGGGTGTCAACCCTCCGGCACGCTGAACGACATCCCGCAGCGTCTCCCCAGGGGCAACGCTGTAGATTCCTGCATGGACGATCTCGCCCTGCAGGCTGACGTATTTCACGCGTTGCGCCTGCGGTACTCGAATATCAGCGGTCGAAAACACTGTGACCACATCGCCTGGCTCCAATGGCAGATTCTGCGATTCATCGTGATCGAGAACCACCTTACCCAGGCTGAACGGAACCAGAGAAGTCGCCAGCGTGTGAGGATTCGTGCGCTGTATGACGGCATAGCTCCAGTCAATGCTGGGAGCGATGCGAAGAACTTCGTTTTTGATCGGAAATTGCCCCTCAGAAAAACGGTCTCCCGGCGGGAAATAGCGGAGTTCGGGAGTCGAGTTGGCCCGGGATGCGGCGCTTAGGATGGAATCGCCGGGGTTAGTAGAAGTCTGACTGGAGGAAGTCCTCGCGGCCTGCGCACCTTGGCCAGATGATCCCCCGGACTGAGCCTGTGATGGCTGCCCTGCAGCGGAAGTCTGCGTGGCGGATCCCGCATTTTGAGTTCCTGCCAGCGAAGTGCCAGTAGCAGATTCACCGCCGTTTGCGCCGGACTCACTGGAGCCGGATGCGGCATTCGGCACAAACGGGCTCGGCAGGTTGGCCTTGTAGGCTGAAAACAGCGGCGTATATTCCGGGGCAGGCAAGCCAAGCGCAATCCTGCGCTGCCAGTATCCGCGTGTCTGCAGAGCATCCTTATCTGGGATCAAATCCGATATTCGCATTCCCGGCGTCCAGCGATATCGCCCAGGATTAGCAACATTCCCGCGCAGAATCACCGTTTCATCAAACTGCTGCACGATCGCCGAAATGCGTAGGATGTCCCCATCGCGAAGTGGCGTTTCCATTCCCGCGGCATTCAAGGTCACTTGAATCGTCTGTCGTGCTTCCTGGGAGTTAATCCGATCCAGTTGCGCGTCCTGCCTGGATGCCATGGTTGCCAGACCACCAGCCAAGGCGATCACCTGACCTACAGTTTCCGTTCCCTTCAATTCATAAATTGCTGGGACATGAATGCTGCCGGACACCGCAACTTCTGGTCCTACCGGTGGAATGTAGATCACATCCCCGGGTAGCAGCGGCGCATCATGTGATTTGTCACCGTAGATCAACAGGTCGTAGAGGTCGAACGTCGTGACAACTTTTCCATTGCGCCTGAGTTCAATCCTCCGCATCGAACCTTGCTCCGAGGGGCCGCCGGAATAAAACAGTGCGTTCACCAGCGTGCTGAGCGAACTTACGGTGTAGCTTCCAGGCTGGCGAGCATTCCCAACCACATAAATCTGGATGGACCGCAATTGCCCCATATTGACGCTTAGATCGAAGTTGCGAAATACCCGTCCAAGCTGGTGTCTTAAATATCCATCCAATTGCTGGAAATGAAGGCCTGCTACCTCAATATTGCCGACTTGAGGGATGTAAATATCGCCGGAGCGATCGACGGTTGCATGAACATTGAAATTAACCTGACCCCATACGCGGATCAGCAGCTGATCGCCGGAGCCGACGACATAGTCCGCGGTAACCGGTGTGCGATCAATCGGCGCCAGACCCGCCGCGACGTTGGAAAATAAGTTGGCGCCGAAAATGGGCAAGACTTGCCCGACTGAACCCGCCACAACTCGCTGGAATTCCGTCAGCGGTTGTCTGCGCTCCATGCCCAGATATGGGTTGTACTGGTTCGCGCCTGAGTTGCCAAATGGAAATTGATCGACGTAGGTCGGGATTCGTTGATTGATTCCGTTTCCACCCAGCGGGGAAACTGGTTGCGTCTGGGGGTTGACTCCGTACATCCCCTGACCGTTCGAAGTTTGCCCGGTAGTGCCCGTAGCGGAGGATTGGCCGGAAGCATAGGGGCTAGCCGTCAAGCCCGCACATTCTGGTAGAAACGCGCTCGCCGGGCTGGAACAATCCGTGGTGAGTGGCGACAGGGTTCCGCCCTGGGTTTGGGCATTCGCCAGCATCGAGCCTGTACACAAAAGCGCTGCAATCAAATAGAGGATTCTGCGTAGCATCTGAGATGACTCTAGTGTAAACGGTGGGCTAGCCCAAATGATTCGCATGGTTGTAGGAGCCCGAGTTGCCCGGTGGCGCGTGCTCGTCGAGGCAACAGCTTGAAGGACACTCTCTAAAGATTGACGATACTCGTCAAAGCCTTTCAGTCTCTGCTCTTTGACGATACATGAACGAGTGTAATACAGCCCAGTGACTCGAAAACCACTGAAAAAGCTATCCAGCGTGCGCTCGGTAGCGCTGTCCAAACTGGCGGAGCTACGACATCGGCCTCTGCGAATTACGGCCCACTGGAAAATAGTCCGTCCGTCCGACAACGTTACAATCTCCATAGGAGCCATGGCATGCAACAGGGTCCAATCCAACGCTTTGAAGGTGGACGGCGCACTCGAGGAGAAGCTCTCGACAGAAAGCCTCTAATCTCGATTATTACTGTAGTGTTCCGGGACAAAGAAGAACTCCAAGGCATCCTCAACAACGTTTTCGAGTTCGATACGAACGAGTTTGAACTGATTGTTATTGACGGCGGTTCCAATGATGGAACGGTGGAGCTACTTCAGCAATGGGACGAGAAAATCGATTACTGGCTGAGCGAGCCCGACTCAGGGATTTACGACGCTATGAACAAGGGAATTTCGGCCGCTCAGGGTGACTATGTTTTGCATTTGAATGCTGGCGACAGGCTGAAACACCTACCCCGTGTAGCTCTTGCCCAATGTCTCACCGAAGGAGTGGACGTGGCTTCCTTCACCGTCCTGATGGATCAAGGTGAGATATATCGTCCCAAAACCGGATTCCTACTTCGCATCGACAATACATGGCACCATCAAGGAACGTTTTATTCTCGAACGAGACACCTGGGCTATAACATCCAGTATCGAGTCTTCGGAGATCTTGATCTGAATCAGCGTATGCTGAAGAACGGCCGAATTGTGAGGCTATTCGATCAGGTTGTTTCCCATCACTTGAACAACGGTATCTCGATGAAGAGAACGGACGTTCACGAGGTATACAAAAGTATTCGGGAGAATTTTGGAAGGCCATATGTGGCGATTGCTTTCTTGTGGTTCAAGTACAAAGGTATGCGGCAGCGCGGCAAGCGATTGGCGAGCTATCTCGCATCCGGCATAGCGAAATCCTAGCCTCACGGAATCGGGGATTTGTAACACGGTCGACAAAACACTTATGGTTGCTGCAGTCGTAGTTTTATATAATCCGGAGATTCGACTTCTGGATCGTCTTCTCAGAAGTGTCATCGGCCAGGTCGAGAGGATTTTTGTAATCGACAACACCTCCGATTCGACGGTGGACTTCGGCTCATTCTTTCATCAGTACACAGAACGGATATCCTATCTCGCGCTAGGTGAAAACAAAGGCGTCGCGACGGCACAGAATATTGGGATTCGAGAAAGCATCAAAGCCGGGTGTTCCCATGTGCTTTTCCTGGATCAAGATAGTTCGCTGCCTCCGGATATGGTGAAGCAACTACTCGATGCGGAAGTCGAGCTAGTGAACGCCGGGAAGAGAATTGCTGCCGTTGGTCCATTGTTCGTTGACGAAAAAACCGGGAGATCCTCCAGGGCGACCAGGCATGATTCTGTCCTGATCCACAGAATCCTGCTCGATCGAAATTCTAGAGTACCAGTAGAAACTGACTACCTCATCGCATCCGGGTCGCTCATCCGGTGCGAAGTTCTCGCTGATATTGGAATGATGCGTGATGAGCTATTCATCGATTGGGTGGATGTCGAATGGGGATTGCGAGCAAAGCGTCATGGATACAGGTGCTACGTGGTGCCAACTGCAACCATGACACATTCGATAGGCGATAAGATCGGAACTTTGTGGGGCTTCAAGATTCGGTTACACAGCGATGTCCGGCATTATTACATGGTCCGCAACGCTGCGTATCTGATTCGATCGAAAACAATGGGATGGCAGCGGCGCATTATTACCGCATGTAAGCTACCCATAAACATTTGTTTGTTTTCTTGGTTCTCCGTTCAGAAAATCAAGAGCTTTAAGCTGCTCCTACGAGCACTTCTGGACGGCATGGGCTCAAGGACTGGACAACTGGCCCCTAACCTGCAGACAAACGCTGATCAGCGACGATGAACATGCGAGTGCGTCAAATCGAAAGCGACAATTATCCACGACCCCGCGTGCCTAAGTTTCTTTTACAGCTACCTTCGGCGAGGCTCGAACGATGGTTGCTCATCTACGCGATCACGTTCTATTTACTATTGTGCATCGCTTTGTTTTTTCAGTTTGTCCAGCCATCCCTCACTGGCAGTAACGATTTGCGGATCGGGGCGGATTCTGCTACCTACCTGGATTTTGCTGGATTTGTCGGCAATAGTAAGACCACGGCGCTGCAGGGAGTCGAGTTAGTGACTGCGGAGGGAAATCTTCTCGGGCCCGTTCTGGTTGCGATTCTCGCTCGCACTCTGTTTGGTATCGCCCTCATCAATATTTCATTGTTTGTAATAGGCCTCTATGTCGCGTCGACTCTGCCAGGCGTTCGTCTCGGTCCCTTCTTCGTATTACTTCTTCTGAATCCGACTCTAATCCCCGGGTTGCTAACCGTAAACAAGGAAATTTTCAGCTTGTTAGCGGTGATCTTATTTGTCAAATATGTCTCGTCTGAGAAAAGGTCGACGTTATTTCTTTTGGTACTTCTCGGCGTCGCGCTATTGGCCCGATGGGAGCAGGCAGCTGTCACGGGGGCGATTCTATTCCTGGAAAGTCGGTTTTCTCCAGTCAAGCGTAAACCTAAGCTTGTGTTAGTGGGGCTCGTGACCTTGCTGACCGTGGCCTATCCGATTATTATTCGGACCAAAATAGTAGATTTGTCGGCCATGGTTACATTTGCAGCTGAGGGAAGCACTGGGCCAATCCTAAATCGAATCCAGGCGTCGTATGGATTTCCGCTGGTAATGATCCCCAAGACAATGATCAACCTATTTGGTCATCTCTTATCCCCTCAGCTCTTTCTCTCTGACCTGGTTAACGGAAATCCATCGGATATTCAGAAGTATTTTATACTTCCAATCAATTGCATCATGATGCTCGTGGTCATGGTTGTAGTGGCTCGCAGAAAGAAGTTTAAGCTGCGGGACCCGGTTATATACTGGTGCGCGTTTTACTGGGTTATTACTGCGGTATCGCCGATACTGCAACCGCGCTATCAGTATCCGGTCTACGTGCTTCTCTGTCTGGAGGCAACTGGCCTTGTCCTTTCGACGGCACCCAATTCAGCGACAATTGTGAACCGGCTGCGGCCGAAGTCCCGAGTTAAGATTGAACCGCGCGCACTTTAGGGAGAGTCTCGCTGAATTACCATTTGTAGTTGCTCGACATGAAAGGCTCTTATCTGTGATTCAAGAGGAAGGTAGCAATCCGACGATTCGCCCGCGGGTGTCCGTCTGCATGGCTGCTTATAACGGAGAACAGTATATTCAGGAGCAGCTGCGCTCAATTCTCGACCAATTATCTGCTGAAGACGAAGTCATCATCGTCGATGACGCCTCTAAAGATGAGACTCGCGCGCGCGTCATGGAAGCTGCCGATCCCCGCGTCAGATTGATCGAGAATGGAAAAAATATTGGGATTCGCGCGAGCTTCGAAAAGGCTCTTCGGTGCGTATCCGGGGAAATAATATTTTTCAGCGATCAGGACGATGTCTGGGAACGGGATAAGGTCCTGCAGGTTCTTGAGGTATTCGGCAGGGATGCGGCGACGACGCTGGTGCTTACTAACGGAGTTAAGATTGACAAGGACGGTACGATTACTGGGACACGGGTGCTTAAGATACCTGTGAAATTCGGGATTGCTAATACGCTTGCAAAGAATCCGTACTACGGATGCTTGATGGCATTCAGGCGAGAAATATTGAAGGCGTGCCTGCCCATCCCTTCATCAAATGCGACGCACGACTCATGGATTGGGACGGTAAATTCCTTGATTGGCAAGTCCTATTACCTTGATAAGGACCTGGTCTATTACCGACGACACGGCTGTAACGCGACAAAGGAGGTGCATGGACCTATCTTGAAGATGATCGTCTTTCGGGTGCACTTTGTCGCCCATTTACTGTGTCGCATGCCGCGATTCATTCTCAACCGATCTGCAGGGCAATCTTAAGGTGTTTGCCATATTTCAAGGCCTTTGTTTCCCGTGAATGCACACCGAGTTATGTCTAATCAACTGACGGCAAGTGTCGTGATCTATGGTGACGTGCTTGCGGACATTCACCAATTGCTGAAGAGCCTGCAGGGAGCGCAGCATATTCTCCGCTGGGTTGTAGTTGATAACGGAAGCTCCGATGAAATCCGCGATGCTGTTCAGCGCATGGGCGGCGTCTACGTTCGTTCTGGAAAGAATCTCGGGTTTGGCGGCGGGCACAATCTGGCGCTGAAGCATCTCTCCGGCGTCGATGCTCCATATCATTTGATTCTTAATCCAGACATAGTGTTTGACGAGGACACCCTCGGCCGATTGGCAGGCGTGATGGATTCCCATCCAGACGTGGGACTGGTGATGCCCAAGGTTCGCTATCCCGACGGCAGCCATCAATATCTTTGCAAACTGCTTCCGGCACCGATTGACCTTGTGTTACGGCGGTTCCTTCCTGGGCCATGGAAGAGTTTCGCTCGCAAGCGGACTGCATCGTATGAACTGCACTTCTTAGATTCCGATACGCCTGCTTACGTCCCGTCGCTCTCCGGTTGCTTCATGTTTGCAAGGCGCTCCGTGTTGGAGAAAGTGGGCGGCTTCGATGAGAGATTTTTTCTTTATATGGAGGATGTTGACCTTTGTCGGCGAATGTTAGGTGTCTCGAGGCTGTTATATTGGCCAGGCGTTACTGTCGAGCATGCCCATCAGATGGGCTCGTATCGAAGCCGCAAGCTGCTGCTCCTGCATATCCGTTCCGCTATCAAATATTTCAATAAATGGGGATGGATTCGAGACAGCGCACGCAAGCAAATCAATCGAGATACGCTGGCCTCTCGCGGACAGTCGTCGCAGGCTTGAAGGCGAACCTTAAGATTACCGCTCGTTGAGTCTCGACTGTCAGGCGTTTCTCTGCACTCACGCGGAAATGTTTTCAGTCACGCATCCCATCTCGGATTGGCTATCTCTGGATTCAGATCTAGTGCACCTTACCGGCTGCGTTTTCCAGGACGACGTTGGAGAGTACGGCTGTATCCCGGGTGGCGGGAAGATGCGAGCAGAAGCCGATGCCTACATAAAAGGGTCCATCGAAGTGCAGATGAATTGGCGGTCCGAATTGATGCATCGGCTCGCCTTTCAAGCTGACGAAAAGCGCGATCGCGTCGCCGCGCTTTTCAATTCCAATCCGCTTCGCCATCACTCCTTCGAGGGTTCCCCCAAAGCGAAACTGCATGTCCGTCATGTCCGCACCTGGGGTGGGGCGCCACGCCAGATGGATCATGCCTGTGCCGTGTTCACCGGTCACCGCTTCCTTCGAGTCGTCATTAAGGCTCTGTCGAATGACCAGCACGGCTTTGCGATCGCTATAGCCCTTCGGGTCCGGGAACGTGACATCGGCGGCCAGGGAAACGTCGCCCGACATTTTCTTCCAGAGATAACGGAACTCGTCGCGGGAGTACCAGATGTTATAGCCGGCCGAAGTGATGGTGTACTGCTTTGTCTCGGCGTTATAACTCGCGCTGCCCGGGACAACGGCGGAGCCTATATCGGATTGTCCTTGAAATATGCCGATTGGCTTGTCGAAATTTCTGCTCGGGCGGTGGAAGTCCGCGGGCGGCGGCACCTGTTCGTGGGTAGCGGAGCTGGGCTGCGCCCACGCGGGAACTGATGGAGTGGTGGCAGCTGGTGTGGACGCTTGCGCATGCAGCCGTTGCGGTGTGGTCAACAGAATCAGGCCGAGCAACCCAAGTAGACAGCAGGTTTTCCGTGTCGCGCGAACTATATTGGTGTCCATAGAAAAGAACTGTATCACTCTCCTGGAAACGCTGACTCGCGCGGAGCGGTCGCCGATTCATTTGGCTTGGCAAAGCATCAATGAGCCTGCGAAATATCATCGAAGGGCGGCTCGTGCCAAAATGGTACGTAAGCGATTATGTCAAACGAAATCATTCCGAATTCACCCTCCCCAGTCGAAACTTCATCGGAACCCGCCGCTGAATCCTTCGGCGAAATGCTCGCGCAATTTGAGCACAGCCATTCTCACAAGGTGGAAGGCGGCGCCCGCCAGTTGGAAGGCATTGTTGTCTCCGTCGATGCCGAGTCTGTCTACCTGGATATTGGGTTCAAGGCGGAGGGAATTCTGCCGCGCACTGCGTTTGAGAACAATGCGGAAGGTGTCACGTCTGGAGAAAAATTTCCTGTTTCGGTGAAGGGCCGCAATCTCGAGGGCTATTACGAATTGTCTCGTCTACGGGTGACCCTGCCTACCGACTGGTCGTCGCTCGAAGAAGCTTTTGCGCAAAAATCTGCCGTGGTGGGAATCGTGACAGGCGTCGTCAAAGGTGGCCTGAACGTAGACGTTGGTGTGCGCGCCTTTATGCCGGCTTCCCGCAGCGGCGTGCGCGATGCTGCCGAAATGGAAAAACTGGTCGGCCAGGAAATTACCTGCCGCATCACCAAGCTGGACGTGACGGATGAGGATGTCGTTGTCGACCGCCGCGCCATTCTCGAAGAGCAGGCGCTTTCTGTGCGTCAGGATCGATACTCCGCGCTCAAAGAGGGCGATATCGTCAGCGGTGAAGTTCGCAGTCTCGCAAGCTACGGTGCGTTTGTCGATATTGGCGGCATTGATGGCTTGCTGCATGTCAGCGATATTTCGTGGAGTCGCGTGAATTCGCCAGAAGATGTATTGACTGTCGGAGAGCAACTTCAATTGAAGGTTCTGAAGGTCGACCCGGAGAATAGCCGCATTTCACTTGGGCTGAAACAGCTTCAGCCGGAGCCGTGGGATACCGTAGGAGAGAAATATAAAGTTGGCCAGCGAATCACGGGGACGGTCACGCGGCTCATGGACTTTGGTGCATTCGTTGAATTGGAACCAGGAATCGAAGGCCTCATCCACGTTTCGGAAATGTCATGGCTGAAGAAAGTTCGCAAGCCCAGCGACATTCTTAAAACCGGCGACACGGTGGATGCAATCGTTCTGTCCGTAAGTGCTGGCGAACGCCGCATCTCTCTCGGGCTGAAGCAGGCGCTTGGCGATCCATGGTCGGACGCGCTGCAGAAATTTCCTGTGGGCTCGACCATCGAAGGTCCGGTGACGAAGCTGATGAAATTTGGCGCATTCGTGCAGATCACGGAAGGTGTCGAGGGACTGGTGCATGTCAGCGAGATCAGCGCCGAGAAGCATATCGCTCATCCACAGGATGTGTTGCGCGCCGGCCAGATCGTGAAAGCCCAGGTGCTCGCGGTCGATACGGAGAAGCGGCAGATCAAGCTCAGCATGAAGCAACTGGTTCCCACTGGCCTTGGCGAATACCTGGAGGAGCACAAGCAAGGCGACGTAGTGTCGGGTCGCGTGGTGGAGCAAGGTTCAGAATCTGCAGTGATCGAGCTGGGCGATGGCATTCGCGCGAACTGCAGGCTCGCGGCGGCCGCTGCACCTTCGTCAGAAAACAAGAGCAGTTCTGGCGCCGACTTGTCTGCCTTGACTTCGATGCTGCAGGCTCGCTGGAAGGGTGGGGCTGCACCGTCGTCGAAGCAACCGGAGCCACTGGCGAAGGGTCAGATTCGCAGTTTTAGAATTGTGAAGCTCGATCGCGCGGGCGAAAAGATCGAGCTGGAGTTGGCCTAAGCCATCGATGAGCTACAGCCCGCGGAGAGGCGGAGAAGCGGTCGCAGCGCTATGGGCGAGGTATCCTTCTCTGCGGCGTCGATCGGCGAAATGCAAAAGGCATGGCGGGTGGCCATGCCCTTGCGAATGGATGAAGTGTCCTGGACAAGAGCCTAGAACATGTTCCACAGGAACTGGTTGTAGACGTCGTGGTGGTATTGAACCTCCGGCACTTTGACGAAGGTTCCCAACAGGCGAGCGCAACGGTCCGCCGCAGCCTGCTTCAGGTCCGCATAACGGCCCTTCACATCCGCGCCCAATAGCTTGGTTGTCCAGGCGGAGCTGCGGAAATCCTCGATGGCGGTGTAGACGTTGTCCGGCAAGTATCGTTCCGCCTGGCGCAGATTCTTCACGGTTGACTTATTGCCTTGCAGGCCAGATCGGAAGATTGAATAGAGAACCAGGTAGGGATTGGCGTCCGGGCTGACCGACCGAATTTCGACGCGAGCGCTCTTTTCGTTGCCGATTGGAATTCGAATCATGGAGCCGCGATCGACTGCCGACGCCTTGATCTGGTTGGGCGCTTCGAAGTGCGGATCCAGACGGCGATAGGCATTCACGCTGGCATTCAGCAGCAGGCACAGATCGTTGCCATGCGTCAGGATGCGGTCGACAAAGTTCCAGGCAGAGTCGCTCACTTTCTCTTCGCCCTTGGCGTCCCAGAACAGATTCTTGCCGTCCTTGCTGATCGAGACGTTGGTATGCATGCCGCTGCCGTTCACGCCGACGACGGGCTTGGGCAGAAAAGACGCGGTCATTCCGAGGTTGGTCGCGACCTGACGGCAGATCAGCTTGTAGAGTTGGATCTGGTCGGCTGCGGCTACCACCTCTCCATAGCTGTAGTTGATTTCAAACTGCGATGGCGCGACCTCCGGGTGATCTTTCTCATTCTCAAATCCCATGGCGCGCTGCACTTCTGCCGTGGTGTCGATGAAGGTACGCAGCGGATCGCCCGGCAGCGAGTGATAGTAGCCGCCCGTGTTGACATAGTCGAAGCGGCCCGTCTGATAGTAATTCCGCTCGGCGTCGACGCCCTGGAACAGGAAGCCTTCAATCTCATTCGCCGCATTCAGGGTATAGCCGTCAGACTTGTAGAGTTTGCTGGCAAATTGCTTCAGCTCTCCGCGTATGTCGGCGCTGTAGGGCCTGCCGTTCTTGTCGATCACTTCGCCGAAGACCAGCACCTTGCCCGAACCGAATACATCGGAAGGCGCCCAGTAAAACGCACTCCAATCGATGCCCAGCCGCAAGTCGCTTTCGCGCTGCGCCGTAAATCCGCGAATCGAGGAGCCGTCGAAGGTGAGATTGTCCCAGCTTTTGACGAGGAATTTCTTGTCATAATCCAGCATGTGCAGGCGGCCTTCAAGGTCGCTGAACAGTACGGTCACAGCCTTGATCCGCTTTTCATCGGCCAGGTATTTCAGTCGCTGTTCCTGGACCTTGTGGGCCGCAACGCGGTTCTTCCGCTGCTCCTTGGCTTCCAGATTCAAATCCTCCAGCTCCCCGTAAGAGAGCGCAAGAAAATCCCGCAATTCAGTTGACATACCTTCTCCTATAAAACTGATTTCGAACCAGAATTTGAATTTGTTAAGTTGAGCTTCGGAACCGCCAGGCGATTTGAGAACATTCTTCCCCGATTTTCTATAGATTACGTCGTCATCCCCGCAATCGGAAATAGATTCCGGTTATCCACCCCATAGTTTTTCTTTATTTGCGACAGATTGGCTGACAAAGTCAATCCGAACGGATGTGCGATTGCTGCGTGATTAACCGCCGCAGGCAGCAACGGCGCTGGCTTCGGATGGATACACCGTGAACAGATTCAAGATGCCGACCATCTTCAATGTTTTGGTTGCAAACGGCGATGGATTCACCAGTTTCGCATCTCCGCCGCGTTGCGTGGCTTGCCTCAGAGCATCCACAATCGCGCCGATACCGCAGGAATCCACGACCGGCATGGCCTCCAGGTCCAGGACAAGAAAAACGTGTCCGCTGGCGAACGCGGATTGAACTGCGCTGTCAAACTGGTTGACCGGCTCTCCCATTTTGAGCGGCCCTTTCAGCTTCAAGGTGCAAACGTTGCCACTCTGCTTTATGTCGAGATCCACGGACTCCCCTGTTTCTACGCAAAATTTGCTTTACATCAGAGAGGGACGCTTGATAGGCTCCAGCTACTTCAGAATCCGTCCCCCCGTAGCTCTTGTCAAGCCAGACCGCATGATCATGTCTTCTCCGAACGATACCATCCTCGAGCTTTCCTCATTGCTTCTGGCTGCATCGGATTCTGCCGCGAGAGCCGGCCTGATCGCCTCCGCGGTTGTCGATGCCTTTCCCGAGTCTGCGTGCGTGATTCATCGGTTTCGAGCGGAAGACGAAGAGGAAGCCTGGACTGCCATCGGAATGGCCGGAGATGTGTCCGTCGAACAGAATTCATTGCCGTCCGATACTCGGTTGATGGCTCCGCTGCTCTCCGGCGCGCCGCAAGTGCTGTTCTATCCGAATAACGAACTTCGGCGCGAAGATTTTGCCCACCTGCATGTCACCCGCTCCGTTGAATCCCTGGCATACCTTCCGCTGGTGGAAGGCGAGCAGTTGATCGGTGCTATTGAGATGGTCAACTTTTCTGCTGCCTTGCAGCGGAATGACCTGAAGACATTAATCCCTGTTCTCCAGCTCGCTCCAACGGCCATTCTGGCAGGTGAGTCGTTCGAGAGCCAGCGACAAAATCTGCTGGATTCCGTCCATCGCATGACGCAGTTGTACGATCTTGAAAAATCGCTCAACGCCACGCTGGAACTGGATGCGGTCATTGAGATGATCCCGATGAAGGTTGCAGGCATGCTGAGCTGCCAGGCAATCCATTTGTGGATGTTTGACGGGCCTGTGCTGCGCCTGATGTCGAGCAGCGGAGAGGACGATACAGTTCAGCCGCGCATGACGCAGGCGGTCGGCGAAGGGTATGTCGCGGACATGGCGGAAGAAGGCGAGACGCTCCTGATCGTCGATCCCGAGGATGAGCGACTCACGAGCCGCAACGCAGTTCTGCGTGACAACGAGGAAGCTGCTGCCATCACCACCGCTCTGCTGGTGCCGCTGCTGCAGAATGGCGCCGAGGTTGGCGTGCTGGAAGCGGTCAACAAAGATGTTCCGCCGTTCGACGACGATGATGAGTTCTTCCTGACGACCATCGCGGAAACGGTGAGCAGCGCTCTGAAAAATGCCAGCCTGTTGTTCGCGGAGCGCAAGCTTGAAATTCTGGAGGCGCTGGTCCGGGTCAGCTCAGAAATCACCTCCACGCTGCGGCTCGACCGCCTGCTGCAAATCATTGTCAACAGCCCGCAGAATGTGCTGCCGTTTGAGCTGTGCGCGATCGCGCTGGACAATCGCGACAAGCTTCAGCTGAAAGCTGTATCCGGCATGTCGAGTCTGCCGCTGGGCGATGCCCACGTGGAGCAGGTGAATGACCTGATCCGCTGGCTGTCTTCGCAATCCGAGCCGCTGCACCTTCGCCAGGCCGACGATTCCGCTGCTTCCGCTCTTCCAGCTGAAGTCGCTCGTAACTTTGGAGCCAGCGGCTATCGCGCTCTCTATTCACTGCCCCTGACAGATGACCAGGGTCGCGTCGGCCTGCTTCTGTACCAGAGCAGTGACCCAGATTTTCTCGACTTGCCGCACACCGAGATGATCAAGATTCTCGCTGGGCAAGCCACGGTCGCGATCCGCAACGCGCTGCTCTATCGCGAAGTGCCTCTGATCAGCCTGCTGGAACCGCTGATGCATAAAAAGCAGGCGATGCTGCGCAGCAGTCGCAGTCGACGCCTCGGGTATGGCGCCGCGGCGTTCGCCATCGCGCTGTTCTTGCTGTTTTGCCCTCTGCCCATGCGTGTTGGCGGCACGGCGGTTGTGGCGGCCCAGCATCAGGTCACGATTGCGGCGCCAAGCGATGGGAATGTGACCGCCGTCTATGTTCATGAAGGCGAGCGTGTCTCTGCCGGCCAGGTTTTGGGGGCGATGAATGACTGGCAATGGCGTACCGACCTCGCAGCCTCGGAAGCTCGTTATAAGGAAGCGATGCTGGTGATGCAGGCCGATCTTGCCCGTGGTGTTCCGCAGGCAGGCGCCGATCGTGCCCAGGTGGAGTATCTGCGTTCGGAGGCTGCACGCGCCCGCTCGCGCCTGGAAAGCGCACAATTGCGTTCGCCGATTGCAGGCATTGTTGTCACGCCAGCGCTGCAGAATGCTGCCGGGGAGCATCTGGATGCCGGCGCGCCGTTCGCCCAGGTGCTCGATCTTTCGTCCGCGGTGGTTGATATTGCTGTTCCGCAGCGCGACGTCGCCCTGGTGCGTCCCGGCCAGTCTGCGGCGGTGAAACTGGACAGCTATCCGCAACGATCCTGGCACGACGCGGTTTCTGTGGTCAGTTCTGAAGCGCAGCCGGGCGATGGCGACCGTACGTTCGCCGCTCGCGTTCCGCTGCCGAACACAGATGCTACGCTCCGCGCCGGAATGACGGGCCGCGGCAAAATTTTCATCGGCTATCGACCTGCCGGTTATGTGCTGCTGCGCCGGCCCGCGCTTTGGATATGGCAAACTCTATGGAATTGGATTGGTTGGTGACGGCATGAATTCTCCATCTTCCCGCTCCATGATTTCTATCGCTGCTGCTGCTGCGGTTGCAACGGGTCTGATTTTCGTCAGCGGCTGCGGCGCTTCGTCACCCGCCCAGGTCTCCTCTCCATCTGAAATCCATTCGCCCTCTGCCAGCGCGTCAACATCCATTGCAAATTTGCCGTCCCCGCCCTCGCCTGTTCTTCAGAATGCAAGGACGTTTACGACCGTGGGACCGCTTGTCGCTGTGCAGCAAGCCGATATCTCCGCGCAACGTGACGGCCGTGTCGTGAGCATCGCCGTAGAGATTGGAGACCATGTTCAAAAGGGCCAGGTGTTGGCGTTGCTGGATGACAGCATGCAGCGCGCTTCCCGGGACGCCCAGAAAGCCCGCGTCGCTTCGCTACAGGCGCAGGTCCTCGACTGGCAAGCGGAGCAGAAGAGTGTGGAAGCCGATCTGCGTCGAGCCGACGTGATGCTTGCCGACAAAATCATCAGCCAGGAGAGTTGGGAGCACGTCAAATACAAGCTGGATGAGACCGTGGATGAAGTCGCTCGCCATCGAGCTGACGAGACCGTGGCCGAGGATGAGCTGAAAGCCGCCAACCTGCAGTTGGACAAATCGCGGATCGTCGCGCCCTTCGCCGGCATTGTTGGACGCAGTTCCGTGCGAATCGCGCAGCAGGTGAAACAAGGCGACGTGCTGTTCTGGATTACCGCTGTGGCTCCGCTGCGAATTCTCTTTACGGTTCCAGAGTCCGAGATGGCTGAATTCACCAACGGCGCCGCGCTGGAGTTGACGACGCCGGATTATCCCAGGCTTCGTCAACCTGCGCGTATTCTGCGCGTCAGTCCGGTTGTCGATCCGGCGAGCGGAAGCGTGCAAATTATCGGCGCTGTCGTCCATCCATCGCGCCTGTTGAAACCAGGCATGTCCATGCAGATTCGTCTGGCGCCATGAACCTGAGTGAAGCCCTCGACGCCGCCCTGCCTGAGATTCCGAAGACGCGGCTTGCCCGCAGTCGGCCTCCGTGCCTCAATCCTGACCTGATCGTGCGAGAGGATGTGATGGAAGGCGAGCCTTTCGTTGGCGTTCTGGAGCGCGGTAAGGCGAATTACTTTCGCTTTCCGCCGGCGCAGTGGCAGCTTGCGCTACTGTTTGACGGCGTCCGGTCGTACGAGGAGATTGCTGAGCTCTACAACAAGCAACACGGCGGCGAGATCAATGCCGAGGATGCGCGAGCCTTCGCCGACAACATGGAAGAGGCCGATTTCTGGTACAAAACGGCGCAGGAAAAAAATCTTGCGCTGAGTGAGAAGTTGATCGCGCAGCGCAGCCGTCGCGCCGGTCGCAAATCCAAAATCGATTTCGCCCACATCAGCTTCTCCGCCTGGGACCCGGATCGGTACCTGGGATGGCTCGACCGCGGAATCGGGAATTTTCTTTTCAGTCGTTGGTGCGTCCTGGCTGTCATCTTGTTGTTCTGTTTTGAAGCGGCGATCTTTGTCGCCAAGTGGAACGTCATTGGCCCGGACATCCCTCTCTATTACAACTTCACCCATAAAAGCGCGCTGGATTTGCTGCAGTTCTGGCTCCTCTTCCTGACTCTCGGATTCTTCCACGAGACCGCGCATGGGCTGACTTGCAAACACTACGGTGGTGAAGTTCACAGCATGGGCCTGATGTTTCTCTACCTGACGCCGGCTTTTTATGTGGACGTCACAGAGACCTGGATCTCCGCGACCAAACTGCAACGCCTGGCCACCATCATCGCCGGAATATGGGTTGAGATGGTGATCTGCGGAATTGCGATGTTTGCCTGGGTCAATTCCACGCCCGGAGAATGGCTGCACGATTTCGCCTATCAAGTCATCCTGATCACCGGGCTCGCCGTGATTTTGATCAATTTGAATCCGCTCATCAAGCTGGATGGCTATTACTTTCTCACCGAGGTCATCGATATTCCAGACCTGAAAGAGCGCTCCACGGCGTTTCTCTCCGGCTGGTTTCAGAGCCATGTCCTGCGTCTTCCCGTGGAAACGCCGGTTGTGCCAAAACGGCGCGTGGCGCTGTTCGCCATCTATGCGTTCGCCTCCGGCCTGTACAGCTACTTGCTGCTCCTGGTTGTGGTGCGCTTTTCCTATAATGTCGCGGCCAATTGGCTGGCGGAGTTTGCTTTGATTCCGGCCGGCATTCTGGCGTTTGTCATCTTTCGCTCACGCCTTAGCGCATTACGCCGGCTTGGTTCGCAGCTTTGGGCGAAGAGTTTTGCAGGCGGACGCCCCTGGCGCCCTACTTACTTGATAGCTGCAGCCGTGATCCTGGTGCTGTTGTTCGTGCCGCTGTGGCGCGATCGAGAAGGTGCCCTCTTCGTGATTGAGCCGCTCCATTCCATCACGCTGCATGCCGCAGTGCCGGGACGCGTCAATGCTGTGCTGATTCGCGAAGGAGAGCAGGTCCGGCCGGGCCAGCTGCTATTGCGCATGGAAAGCCCCGCTGCCGCCTCCATGGGTTCCGCTGCAAGCGCTGAAACCGGCGGCGCAAGATTTCAAGCATTCAGTGCAGAAATGGATGGTCGCAGCATCGGCACAGCCGCCGCGGAACAGAATGCCGCAGTTCAGGCGACCACGTTCGCGCGCGAGGCTCAGTCCTCCCTGACGCTGATTGCACCTTCCGCCGGGGTTGTGCTCACGCGGGATCCTGAGGATCTGCTTGATCAGAGCGTTGCTTCTGGGGAATCGCTCATCACGGTTGCTGCAGGGGGTGGTCGCGCCGTCCGACTCTACGTTCCCGCTTCCGCGCTTGACCGCCTAACACCGGGTGCTCAGGTTGGCCTGGCTTTGCCGGGGCGAATTTCCATTCTGCGTATGACCCTCGCCCCGTTGGGAGGCGGGCCTGTGAAACTTCCCGAGGGGCTGATTGCGCGGCAGGACTACAAGGGAATTGAGCTTCCGGTTTTCTACTCGACACGAATGCAACTGCCGGCGTCAGAGGATGATCTGCCCATCGGACTTTCCGGTCATGCCAGGATCTTCGGGCAGCGTCGAAGCCTGGCACAGCGAGGCGTTACGCTGCTGCTGAATCTGGTGAAGGCACATGTCTGGTAAACAGAAAAGCGGCCACCGCAATCGCGGCTGCCGCTTCTCTGCGTATGAGGAACCAAGCAGAGGGGAGTGATTCATTTCTTCAAGCGGGTTCTAGCGTTACGAGGATGACCGCGTTTCGCAGCCCACTCGGAGACTTCGTCCTGATTAAAACATGGCCTTCGCGCTGACCAGTTTCGCATTCACGCGCTTCGCACTGACCAGCTTGGCGGTGACGCGCTTTGCTGTAATGCGCTTGGCAGTGATGCGCTTCGCGGTAATCCGCTTGGCTGAAACCATCTTGTCGCTGGCAATCGGGCTGGTGGCTGCGGAAGACTTCGTGCTGGTAGACTTCGGAGCTGGGCTGCTGCTGATCAAAGATTTCTTTGCAATGGCCATGTCGGACTCCCTGGATTTAGGTTGAGAATTCTTTGCTACACACTCCCTTAGTGCATCCC
>JBARFA010000011.1:0-4704 GCA_049796755.1 Acidobacteriaceae bacterium | reverse complement strand
CACCAGCGTGGCGCGCTCCTCGTCCGTAAACAGCAGGATCACGGAAGCGGCACGCATGGCATCGACGAATCCGGCCAGTTCATCGGCTGTGACCGGACGGTCCGCGAGCGCCGCCAGCACGGCCTCGATCTGCATATTGGGCAGCTGGTTGCGGGTGTCTTCCAGGATCGTCTGCATCATCGCGCGCGCCTGCTCGCGGCTCAGTGTCGCGTGGCCTTCGTTCAAAATCGACAATGTTCGGATCAGGTCTGCCATTGGAAATACGCGATCGTAACCGGCCAAGCAGCGGCGGTGGTTTGCTCCACTCACGCTCATCTTTTAGTATCTAGGGTTCCGTTGTTTTTTAATATCGAAGGTTCCCTGTCTTTTGCTTTTTCTTGTCCAATGCCGTCGGGTCTTTCCGTCCGGACCAGCGGCGCACCATTACAATTAGAGATAATCCTTATGAAAATTCACGAGTATCAGGCAAAAGACATTCTTGCGAAATATGGGGTCGCCGTGCCCCGCGGAGAAGTAGCCAACACGGTGGAAGAGGCCGTGGATGTGGCCAAAAAGCTGTTCGCTGCGGGCGCCCATGGTGTAGTAGTCAAGGCTCAGATCCACGCCGGCGGTCGCGGCAAGGGCGGTGGTGTCAAAGTGGCGAAAAACCTTGCAGAAGCCGAAGAATATGCCAAAAAAATTCTCGGAATGCAGCTGATTACCCACCAGACCGGCCCCGAAGGACAGAAGGTCAAGCGCC
This sequence comes from Acidobacteriaceae bacterium, assembly GCA_049796755.1. GTDB lineage: Bacteria > Acidobacteriota > Terriglobia > Terriglobales > Acidobacteriaceae > JAKAAZ01. The sequence continues at coordinate 3,965 of JBARFA010000011.1, read as the reverse complement.
TGCTGATCGAGGAAACCGCAGCCATCGACCGCGAACTGTACCTGGGGATGGTGCTGGATCGAGCTGCCGCCAAGATGGTGTTTATGGCCTCCAAGTCCGGCGGCATGGAGATTGAAGAGGTCGCCGCGAAAACTCCCGAGGCAATTTACAAGGAACACATCGATCCAGCGATTGGCTTTCAGCCTTACCAGGCGCGCAAGCTGGCGTTCTCTCTTGGACTGAAGCCAACCCAGATCAACCAGGCTGTGCACTTTATGTCTGGCCTTTACAAGGGCTGCGTCGAGACCGATGCTTCGCTGATGGAAATCAATCCCTTCATCACCACCAAGGATGACAAGCTGTTCGCGCTCGATTGCAAAATGAACTTCGACGACAATGCCATGTTCCGGCATAAGGACCTGAAGGAGCTGCGTGACACCAACGAAGAAGATCCGCTGGAAGTGGAAGCCTCGAAATTCGCGCTGAATTACATTCGGCTCGACGGCAATATTGCCTGCATGGTGAATGGCGCAGGACTGGCCATGGCGACGATGGACATCATCCAGTACGCCGGCGGCTCTCCTGCAAATTTTCTCGACGTGGGCGGCGGCGCCAACCAGGAACAGATTGAAAATGCTTTTCGCATTCTGCTGTCTGACAAGAACGTGAAAGCCGTTTTCATCAACATCTTTGGCGGCATCCTGCGCGTCGATACGCTGGCCCGCGGCGTTGTGGAGGCGGCCAGAAAGATGAACGTGCAGGTGCCAGTCATTCTGCGCCTGGAAGGCACCAACGTGGAAGAAGGGCGCCAGATTCTGAAGGATTCTGGACTGAATTTCATCATTGGCCAAACCATGAAGGATGCGGCCGAGAAGGCTGTCGCCGCGGCGAAGCGCCAGTAGTCAGGGATCTGGGAACTGGGAACGGGAACCAAAGATTAGGGAACAGGGATCAGAAGGGCGCGGTTGGTAGTATGGCGAATTCATTCCGTGACCTTACGGTATGGCAACGAGCAGTGCAGATGACGGTGGCCATATACAAAATCACCGAGCAATTTCCGAGGGCGGAGGTTTTTGGATTGACTAGCCAACTTCGCCGATCAGCAGTTTCGGTCGCGAGCAACATTGCGGAGGGATATGGACGGGCTACGAAGGGCGAATATGTGCATTTCCTTGGCATGGCTCGTGGCTCGAATTGTGAACTTCAAACACAGCTAGTCATCGCAAGTGAGCTCCAGTTTGGTGACAAAGAGCTATGGCAAGCGGCCGAAAAGTTTTCCCACGAGGTTGGCAAGATGATTACCGCAATCATGAAGAGTTTGCAGAGTAGGGTGTAGGGAGCAGAGATCGGGGAATAGGAAAATATCAAAAGCCGGGTCTAGAGCTGAGGGCTAGAGAATAGAAAACGTTCCCTGTCGCCTGATCCTTGTCCCCTCATAAAGGAGCTGAAAGTAGATGTCAGTCTTAGTTGATAAGAAAACTCGCCTGATCGTGCAGGGAATTACCGGCCGCGAAGGCACCTTCCACGCCAAGGGATGCGCGGAATATGGCACCAAAGTTGTCGGCGGAGTTACGCCGGGCAAAGGTGGAGCTACCCATGAGGGCTGGCCTGTTTTCGATACCGTGGAGCAGGCGATCAACAAGACAGGCGCGAACGCCACGGTGATTTTTGTGCCGCCGCCGTTTGCCGCGGATGCCATTCTCGAGGCCGAAGATGCCGGCATTCCGCTGATTGTGTGCATTACAGAAGGGATTCCCACGCTGGACATGGTGCGCGTCTGGGAGAAGCTGAAGCATTCGAAATCCCGTCTCATCGGGCCGAATTGCCCGGGGATCATCTCGCCTGGAAAATGCAAAATCGGCATCATGCCGGGTCGCATTCACATGGAAGGCAACATCGGCATCGTTTCCCGTTCCGGCACGTTGACCTACGAGGCCGTCTTCCAGCTCACCCAGCGCGGTATTGGCCAGTCGACTGCCATCGGAATCGGCGGCGATCCCATCATCGGCACCACACACGTCGATGGCCTTCGCCTGCTGAACGAAGATCCCGACACAGAAGCCATCATTATGATTGGCGAGATTGGCGGGACGGCCGAGGAAGCAGCCGCAGACTACGTCAAGGCACACGTCAGGAAGCCCGTGGTCGGCTTTATCGCCGGCCAGACAGCGCCGCCGGGCCGACGCATGGGGCATGCCGGCGCGATCATTTCCGGTGGGCAGGGAACCGCGGCCGATAAGATGAAGGCGCTCGAAGCGGCCGGCATTCACGTCGTAAAATCGCCCGCTCTGATTGGCGAAACCCTGGCCCAGGTCATCGGCAAGGCATAGCGAAATTTAAAATCTTCAACATTTCAAGGAGAGTTTTCATTGCAACGTACGTTTAGCATCATCAAGCCGGATGCGGTCCGCAAGGGCCAGACCGGCGCCGTCCTCGCCATGATTGAGGCTGCAGGCTTTCGCCTGGTCGCCATCAAGCGTCTTTCGATCAGCAAACAGCAGGCTGCAGGATTTTATGCGGTCCACGCGCAGCGTCCATTCTTCGATTCGCTTACGGACTTTATGTCGTCTGGCCCCATCTTCGTGATGGTGCTGGAAAAAGACAATGCCATTGTCGATCTGCGCAAACTGATGGGCGCCACCAACCCCGCCAACGCCGAAGAAGGGACCATCCGCAAGAAGTTTGCCGGCAGCATTGAAGAGAATACGATTCACGGTTCAGACGGCGAAGACACCGCTGTTTTCGAAATCGGCTACTTCTTCGCAGGCTACGAACTGGCCTAGACCGAATCAATCATTTATGTGAACTGCCTCCACTCGATGGAGGCAGTTTTGCAGGTGAGCTTTTTCCGCGCGAGAACCGCAGCGGCCGGACGCGGCTCTGCGCAGTTTTGCGCTTCGATGCCGTTGTTTAGTTTGTAAGGGGGAGTGAGGAAAGCGGAAGGAATTGAGACTGGAGATAGGGGGGAGGGCCTAAATTCAATCCGCTTCTGATTCAGATAGTGATTCGTGGACGATATCTGTGTCAAAGTACCGAAGGAGCAGCCCTTTGGTCACTTATGGAATGGGTTATGTAAGTGCCAATGATTGCCACCAGATGGCGTCGCTCCACCGGATGTATCCAGGTGGCCCAGCCGGAAGATGGGGCCCGCGGAAAAGCCGAAATTCTGCTGCGCTGTGCCACCGTAGCGAGTAATCAACAACTCAGGCTGTATGCGAAATGCGATGCGAGGGCTGTAGTTGTAATCGAAGGTGCCGCCGATGGCGCTGCTGAAGGTCCATTGCGTGGCAAACAATCCAATGGTCTGCGGATTTAGACCATGCAGCGTCGCGGCGTCGAAAATTCCGTACGCGTTGCCGAACATCGCGTGAAATGTACCCGAAGCCTTTGCGCGCCGAAACACGCGATATTCCGGTCCGGCCATGAAGTAGTACTGCATGATGCGCGGACCGGTGATGGTCCGATTGTTATTGCAGGTCGTCGAAAACGGCGTGCAATACGGTGGTTGCCCGGCACCGGCGGTGTTCGGGAAAACGCCGGAGGTTCCGATATATTGGCGCGCATCTGCCAGCAAGCCCCAGTGCCATCCCAGCCAGTAGGTGGCGCCTGCTTCCCAACCGCCCATGTTCGATCGCTGCAGCAACGCCGGCCCCGCCAGAAAATTTGTGTATGTCGCGGCGCCATAGAGATCCCAACGGTGGTTGTAGTACACATCCGGGCCCGAAGGCGGCGGTGGCGGGATATAGTTTCCCGTGCTCACGTTGTGGTTCTGCGGATTATTAATCGTCGGGGTGGCGCCGTTACTGTTGGTGGTATCGCTGCTGCTGGACTGGGGCTGTGACTGTGACTGCGCCAGCCCGAGCATGGATGTTGCCATGAAAACAGCGCACAAATACACTCCCAGCTTCAGGCGGCGGCGAGCCACCTGAGGAGGAAGAAAGCAAAACAGATTCATCCTGATCTCCAGCATTTAGTGTATCGGAACC
>JBARFA010000010.1:0-10752 GCA_049796755.1 Acidobacteriaceae bacterium | reverse complement strand
ATCCAGAGGGCCGTGGACGATCTGCTTCCGGACGTCCATCCGCGCTGGCGGCAATCCTGCCCCCGCGAGGAACATACGCTCCCGCGGGACGAGAAAATCCACCCGCTGCGGAACGCGCCCCTCCGCTGAACGGTCGTCGAGAAGGTCCGTCCTCTCCACCACCGCGTGGCGCGAATCTTGCGGACGAGGCGGGCCTCAAACTCGCGGGTCGATCAACAAATTTCTTCGGCGTAAATTTCTTGATGGTCGAAGGAGTCGCCATGTCGGACTCTTCCAGCGGCTGCGATCGCCAGGAGCGCTGCTTCTCTGGCGGCACGGCTTCAATCTGAATGCCGGAATCCATGTCCATTCCCGCACTCATGTCGATTTCCGCTTCACTTTCAACTTCAGCCTCCATCGCAATCTCCGGCTCGCCCACGATCGCTTCCGCAGCAGGCGGTGCAGCGAGAAATTCCTCTGAAAGCTGCATCACCATCTCCGGCAACAGACCGCCCTGCAACGCCACGTGTGCGCGGCCGCCAATATCCAGAATGTCGAGCTGCCGCATCGAACCCAACCCGCGAATCACCTCGCGCAGTTTGGATTGCGGAGCCAGCGGCGACAGAAACGACAGAATTTCTTCCTCGCGCGCGGCCACCGCAGCTTGCAGATAGAGAGAAATCATCGCCGACAGAGCCTCGGCATGGCCCGTACTGGCGCCCGCTGCGACTGGCTTGGGAAAGCCTCGGAACATCAGCTCCCACTGCGCCGGCTCGCCGCCAGCACGAAGAATCGGGAAGATGTACATCGCCGACCAAAGTTCCTGCAGCGCACGCGCGACTGCCGCCTCTGTAATATCGCGGCCCAGAATCGGCTGCAGCGCGGCAACATCGAGCGGACCTTGTTGCTCAATCGCCCGCCAGCAATGCAGCGCCAGCGGCGTCACTTTCTCATTGCCTACGGTCAGCGGGCCGGTTTTGAAATTACGATCTCCGCGCAGCGCATAGACGAATCGCAAAACCTCCGGACTGCAGACAAAATCCGGCTGCTCGCCCAGCGATGCGCCCAGTTTCAGCGGCACGACAGAAGAATTTTCGACGACTCGAGCCAGTAGTTCTAACGCTCGCGCGCGTTCTCCCGCGCTGGGCGTTTGCGCCGGCCGGCCGACGACAGCCTCAACAAAACTGGGAGCTGGCGCGCTGCCAGTCAGCCCCATGGGTACGTACGGACAAAAGCCAATTTCGTCGATCCACTCCGACGCCGCTTCCAAGGTAAGTCGTGCTTCGCCGTTCTGGCTCCAACGAGCCAGTCTTGTCGAGTTGAGTTGCTCCGCGTTCAATATGTCCTTCTTCCTAAGTTTGCAGGCAGGCGCGAACGCTGGGTCCTTCTATCGGTACGAATCGCAACGTGCTAGATGCGCTGAAAGGCGCGCTGAATCTCTTTTAAAGAATACCGTAGGACGATGGGACGCCCATGCGGACAGCTGGTAGGGTGCTCCGTTTTCGCCAATTCTTCCAGTAGCCACTCCATCTTTCCCATTTCGAGCGGCGTGTGGATCTTGATGGCCGCGTGGCACGCAATCGAGGCGGCAATGCGCAGCCGCAGCGTGTCCAGATTCTGCGCCTGCTGCTCTCGTTCCGTCTGCTCCAGCACTTCAACCAGCGTGCGCTCCAGTTCACGACCGACGAGCCCTACCGGAGTGGCTTTCACCGCCAGCGTACGTGGTCCGAACGGCTCCGCTTCAAAACCATTCCGCTCCAGCTCCGCCGCAATCGTCGCGAACAGAGGCATCTGGTCCGGCTTTAGGTCGATCAATACCGGCATCAGCAGGCGTTGGCGCTGCACCTGTTCCACGTCACGATCGCGAACGATTTTTTCAAACAGCACCCGTTCATGCGCAACGTGCTGATCGATAATCCACAACCCTTCTTCATTCACAGCCAGGATGAAGGACTCTTCCAGTTGACCCAGTGGGCGCAGCCGCGCCAATCCATTCAACGTCGGCGGAGTGACATCCTCCTCCTCGCCTGACTGTGGCGCCAGAATCACCGGACTCCCAGCCACAAAGGGCAGCAATTGTGCTGCCGGAGAAATGGGCGGAGGCTTTAGCTCAAACCGTTCCGTATCCTCAGCAACGGGCGGCAGATCGGAATCCTGAAACGCAACCGCTGCAGGGGAAGCTGTTCCAACTGCGGGTGCCCCAGGTCTCGCTTCTGAGACCTGGGTTTGCGTGCTGCCGAGCCCACGGATCGAACTATCTACGGGCTCAGGCGCACCGGGCAGCGGCGACAGATCAGGCACCAGCGCCGGCGTCATCTCCGCATGACCGCTCAACGCCGTCAAAAAACTAGCCGCTGGACGCGTTTTGATAATCGAGTTGCGGACCGCATCCCGAACAAAATCATGCACAAACGCCTGCTGCCGAAACCGCACCTCCGTCTTCGCCGGATGCACGTTCACGTCGACTTCCTGCGGAGGCATTTCCAGAAACAGCAGCACCACAGGAAACGACGTCGGCGGAATCACATTGCGATACGCCTCGGTGAGCGCGTGCAGAATCATGCGATCGCGAATCAGCCGCTGATTCACGAACACATACATGGAATTGCGATTCAGTTTTTGCAATTGCGGACGCGATACAAAACCGTGCAGCCGCAGCGGGCCTGGAGGCTGCGGTTGCCAGTCCACCGGACGCTTCCACGGCGGCGGTTCAGGAATGCCTGCACGCTCGAAGTTGGTTTCCGCGGCCACCGGCAACAACTGGTCCAGCACATCGCGACCAAAAATCTGAAAAATGCGTTCGGAAACACGCTGCACAGCAGGAGCCTCCAGCAACGCGTGGGTAGCGCTATGCAGTTCAAAATGTTTTGTCGGATTGGCCAGGGCATAATGTGTCGCCAGCGCCGCAATATGCGATAACTCCGTCTGCTCCGCCTTCAGAAATTTCTTTCGCGCCGGCGTGTTGAAAAAAAGATCGCGGACCTCCAATGTTGTACCCGCTGGAATGCCGCAGTCGGCGACCCGCAAAATTTTTCCACCCGCAATTTCCATTTCCGTACCAACGGCCTCTTCCGCGGAGCGAGTGCTCAGATGCACCCTCGCAACCGATGCGATAGAAGGAAGCGCCTCGCCGCGAAAGCCCAGCGTGGTCAGCTCCAGCAGATCGTCGCTGGAATGGATCTTCGAGGTCGCATGACGTTCAAACGCCAGCAGCGCATCGTCGCGCACCATGCCGCGCCCGTCGTCGGTGATGCGAATCAGTTTGCGGCCGCCCGCTTCCACGTCAATGCGAATCCGCTGGGCTCCGGCGTCAAGCGAATTTTCCAGCAACTCCTTCACCACAGACGCAGGTCTCTCCACCACCTCGCCGGCAGCAATCTGGTTCGCCACCTGATCGGAAAGAACGCGGATATAGCCCATAAGAAACCAATTGTAGGACGTTTGCGGAATTCCAGCTCGCGCAGATAGCCGCGTAAATGGCTTGGCAGGCACCCATTCAGGCCTTCTGTTGGCTTGAGTGCGATAGAAGATTCGATGTCAGTCGCAGGTCACTCGCCGGGTATCTCATAATGCCGGGTGCCCCATGTCTCGATTCTGAGACATGGGATTATGCGCGGTCGTTTGGGCTCAGGTCGTGGGGACCACCGCAGCCGACTGTCCGGCTGCTTTCGCTTTTCTCTTTTTTGGCTTAGTCGAGTCCGAATGCTTGCGCGACAGGCGTTCGCGATCTCCAACTGTGTGCAGTCGCAGAAAGTTGGTCGATCCTGACTTGGTGCGCGTACCAGCCACCATGCCCAGAATCTCTCCCTCCCGCACGTGTCCCGACTCCGACAGCAGTCGCTCCGCGGTGTCGACCATCTGATCCGTGTGCATCATCTTTTGACACTGCACCGGATTCACTCCCCAAAGCAGCGACATGCGACGAATCGTTTTTTCCACGCTGCTCAATGCAAATATCGGCGGAACAGGATGGTACTTCGAAAGCAGCCGCGCCGTGTTTCCGGTCTCGGTAAACAGGGCAATCGCCGCCAAGTCGAGCTCTTCTGCCGCATGCGCCATGGCTTCGCAAATGGTCTCTGGAATCGATAATCCCCGGTTAACGTGATACGGATATCGCTGCGACTCAGCGCGGATCTGCATTTCGGTTTCGGCGACAATTTTGGCCATCATCGCGACAGACTCGATGGGATATTTTCCGGCAGCACTCTCCGCAGAAAGCATCACCGCGTCAGTGCCATCGTAGATTGCGTTGGCAACGTCGCTGGCCTCGGCACGCGTAGGCCGCGGATTTTCAATCATTGACTCCAGCATCTGCGTCGCAGTGATGACCGGCTTGCGCAACTCGGCTGCACGGCGAATTACACGCTTCTGAATGGCAGGAACTTTCTCCGGCGATATTTCTACGCCCAGATCGCCGCGCGCCACCATCACGCCGTCGGCAACTTCCAGAATGCTTTCCAGGTGCTCGATCGCCTGCGGTTTTTCCAGCTTGGCGATGATCCAGGTTTCTGCGCCAAGCGCGGCCACGCGGTGCCGCACCAGTCGCACATCTTCCGCTGTGCGCACAAAGGAGACGGCGACCATATCAAGGTCCTGCTGAATGGCAAAGGCAAGATCGATTTCATCCTTCGGGGTCAGGGATGGCACGCGCACTGCAATTCCCGGCAGATTGATTCCCTTGTATTCGCCCAGGATGCCGCCGTTGATCACTTCGCACGCAACGTCGACACCGCGAATTCGCCGGACTCGCAGCTCGATCAGCCCATCCGATAACAAAATTCGCGAGCCCTCTTCAAGATTTTCTGCAAGCGTCGCAAATGTCGTTCCGATCACCGCGGAAGTTCCCGGAATATCGCGCGGCGTGATTGTCAGTTGCTGTCCGGTTTTCAGCGAGACAGGCAGGCGATTCTTCAACCGGCCGGTACGAATCTTCGGTCCCTGCAAGTCTGCAAGGATGCAAATGCTCTTGCCTTCCTCGGCTGCTACTCTGCGAATCAACTGAATGAGTTTTACTTTGTCCGGATGGGTACCGTGCGAGAAATTTAACCGCGCAACGTCCATGCCCGCGCGTAGCAGGCCTCGAAACACCGTCTCTGTATTGCTGGCGGGCCCAATCGTGGCGACAATTTTTGCGCGCCGTGAGCTTGCCGGGGAACTCGCCGAAGTAAGCGAAGTGTGCATTCATTCTCCATAAACGGATATTTTGCGCGACTCCTTTATTGTAATCGGCAGGATGTTGGAGTTCGGTGAATGATGCCGCACGAAAGACTACCGCGTCTGGCTGCGAGACGGAGAAGATTCGCGTTGCAGTTTGGGAAATACCTGCGCGTTGAACTCCGCACCTACCATCACGCTGACCAGAATGATGTAGAGCCACACCAGCAGCGCGACTCCAGCACCCAGCGAGCCGTAGACTTGCCGATAGTGCGCATGCCGCGTCACATACCATCCAAAGGCCAGCGTGGACGGAAACCACAGCGCCGTCGCCAGAATCGAACCCGGAAGTATCCTTCGCCACGATTGCGTGCGCGGAGTGCCCAGGTGATAAATCACCGCCAGCACCGCTATGCTGGTCGTCAGCGCCAACAGCCAGCGTACGATGCGCGCCAGCACAATCACGTACGGGCGCACGTCGTACAGCGATTGATACAGCATCCAGTTTTCAATTTGGTGGCCGAACACGACAAACATGGACGCAAGCGCCAATGGCAGAAACGACAAAAACGTCAGCACCAGGGCGATAAAAATTTGCCGGGGAACACTCCATGCGCCTTCGGGAATTTTGTAGGCGCGTCGCATGGCTTCCATCAACGTAGTCAGCACGCTGTTGGAGGCAACCAGGAACACCGTTGCAGCCGATAGCAAAAGGCGAATCGAACGGTGCTGCCCTTGAAAATATGCGAGCACCAGCGGCGGCACGTCGGGCGGAAACATCTGGTACAACATGGCGCGCAGTTCCGCGCGCACGACTTCCGCCGCGGGAGATGTCGCGATGATGGCCGCGGTGAGCAGAACGATGGGAAAGATGCAGAGAATAGCAGAGTAAGCGCCGGCACGCGCCAGCATCAGAACGTCATTGCTGAGGCTGTTGACGACCGTTCTTCGTATATGTACCAGCCAGCGACGCATACGTGGAAAAGACTATAACGAAACAGTGAAGCAAGTCCCCTTCGGCATCCTATCAAGAGAAGGCCGCCGTAAATGCTTGACAAGCCCGACCTCTGCCTGCCACCTCATTCACTGCTAGCATAAAGGATGCTATGAACTCGGTACGAAGCGATTCAAGGTTTCTTGTTGCCGCCGCCCTCCTCCTAATTGGATTCTCTGCACAGCAAAGTCAGGCGCAGTTCCATCACCGCCGCTCCACTGGTTCTAGAGCTATGACTCAAAATGTTTCCAGTACATTCGTTCCCAATCCTCAGCTCACAGATCCCGCTCTGAACAAAAAGGTGGACGCTCTGTTGGACAAGATGACGCTGGAGGAGAAGGTTGGCCAGTTAGTGCAATTTTCCGTCGGCACACCAACCGGGCCCGGAACCGGGCGTCAGAGCTATGACGACATGATCGCAGCCGGGCAGGTAGGAGCGCTGCTGAACGTCGTCGATGCGAAAACGGCGAACAAATTCCAGCATATTGCCGTGGAGAAAAGTCGACTCCATATTCCGCTGATGTTCGGCTTCGATTCCATCCATGGATACAGAACCATCTTTCCTGTGCCGCTTGGACTGGCCTCAAGCTTCGATCCTTCGCTTGTGGAAGCGACCGCCCGAATGGCTGCCCAGGAAGCCAGCGCCGATGGCATTCGCTGGGTCTTTTCTCCCATGGTGGATATCGCGCGCGATGCGCGCTGGGGACGCATCGTCGAAGGCTCCGGAGAAAGCCCGTTTCTCGGCTCCGCCCTGGCTCGCGCCTATGTGCGCGGCTATCAAGGAACCAGCCTCAGCAATCCTGATTCGGTGGCCGCGTGCGTCAAGCATTTTGCCGCCTATGGCGCAGCGATCGCGGGACGCGATTACAACGCCGTCGATATGTCGGACCTGATGCTGCGCCAGGTATATCTGCCGCCCTATCAAGCTGCGGTCGATGCCGGTGCGGCCACCGTGATGAGCTCCTTCAATTCGCTAAATAGTGTGCCGCAGACTGCCAATCCCTATACCCTCACGCAAATCCTGCGCAAGGAATGGAACTTTGATGGATTTGTCGTCAGCGACTGGGGCGCGGTCGGCGAGCTGATTGCGCACGGCATCGCCCTCAACAACGCAACCGCAGCGCAAAAGGCGATCATGGCCGGTCTGGATATGGACATGGAAAGCGGCGCGTATCACGAGCGCTTGGTTGCACTCGTACGCGACAAGGTCGTTCCTCAATCCGTCGTCGATGAGGCGGTGCGCCGTGTGCTGCGAGTCAAGTTTGCGCTCGGCATTTTCGCTCATCCGTATGTAGATGAGAATCGACCACCCTATCAGGCGACACCTGAAAAGCGTGCCCTTGCCCGCAAAGCTGCTGAAGAATCCATTGTGCTGCTACAAAACCGCGCCGAAGAAGGCCAGCCGAAACTGTTGCCGATTTCCAACCACGTGCGCACCATCGCGTTAATCGGTCCCCTGGCAGATTCCCAAGCCGAGATGCTCGGCTCCTGGGGAGGACATGGGAATCCGGCGGACGCCATTACTCTGCGGACCGCGCTGGAACACCGCATGGACAGCCGCGGAGGAGAACTACTGTACGCGGAAGGCACACAGATTCTGACAACATCTGACGCTGGGTTCGACGCAGCAAAAAAAGCTGCCGAACAGGCGGATCTGGTGATTCTTGCGCTGGGTGAAGACGGCCCCACCATGACAGGCGAGGCCAGTTCGCGTGCGCATCTCGACTTGCCCGGCAATCAGGAAGAGTTACTCCAGGCGGTCGCCTCTACCGGCAAGCCAGTCGTGCTGCTTGTTTTCAGCGGCAGGCCATTGGTGCTCGACTGGGCCGCGCAACATGTTCCCGCAATCATGGAGGCGTGGTTTCCCGGCATTGAGGCCGGTCCGGCGCTGGCCGATCTCCTGTTCGGCGACACCAATCCCAGCGGCAAACTTCCCGTCAGCTTTCCTCGGGCGGTCGGTCAGGAGCCGCTCTACCTGGCGCAAATGCCAACCGGGCGTCCAGCCGGAAATATGGACCTGTCGCATCCGCCAGAGAACGCCGCGGAAAAATATGTTTCGCGCTACATCGACGTCGCGAATTCGCCGCTGTTTCCGTTCGGACATGGGTTGAGCTATACCCAGTTCGACTTTTCCCCGATCACGCTCAGCACCAGTTCGGTGCCGATTGCGCAATTGATGTCAGCGCCCGGGCAGGGTGTCTCCCAACCCGCGATAGAAGCATCAACCACGGTGCGCAATGCGGGTGCGATGGCCGGCACGGAAATTGTTCAACTCTACATTCGCATTCGCGGAGCCAGTGTCGAAGAGCCGCTGCGCGTGCTCAAGGGCTTTGAGCGTGTGAATCTGCAGCCGGGTGAGTCGAAGAAGGTCACCTTCCCGCTGGGCTTTCAGGAGTTGTCATTCATCAACGCGAAAAGCCAGCGCGTTGTAGAGCCGGCGGATTACACCGTCTTTGTCGGCGGCAGTTCCAACGCCACTCAAAGCGCCGATTTTAAAGTGGTGCCGTAGAGAGCGCCGGGTGCCCCAGGTCTCGTTTCTGAGACCTGGGATTTCCTGTGCGTCGCGACCCGCTTATGAGTTGGCCTGGGCTTCCATTTCTCTAAGAACGCGGTCACGGCAGAAGCATCCTTCACCCGCATGTTTTCAAACTCCGCATTTCGCTGCGCATACAAAACATGTCCCGCGCCATCCAGCACCACCAGCGCCGGCACTCCTTTGCTGAGCGGGATGCCGTACTTGCGGGCCAGGTCAAGATTCTTGTCATACTCCCCGATGTTCACGTTGACCAGTACATAGTTCGCAGCCAGCAGGGAAGCGTTCCCCGGATCGTGGAAGTAGAGATCCAGCAAATGACAATCGATGCACCAATTTCCGCCGAACACCAGCAGAACGTTTTTATGTTCTGCAGCTGCCTTCAGGATTGCCTGGCGAATATCTTCATGTGCATTGGCGGTCGCCGGATAAAGATCCGCTGTTGCCATCTGAAATTGCGCCCGCCCTTGTAGTGACAGGGCCGGGCGCACGCTGGCCGAACTGGCGGTCGCGGCTACGACAACTGTGCAAACCGCGACCGCCCGAAGAATTCTAGAAACTCGCATTGACGGATTGTAGCTCGGAACCGCAATGAATTTGTTAGCTGGTTTTGTAGTAGAAATGTTCGCGGACGATCTTCCCGTCCTCCACCGTATACAGTCCTATCTCGTCCAACTTCATACGCTTGGCAGACGGCTTCTGCGTTACATCCAGCTTGAACTGAACCGCAAACTGCTTCTCCCCGACAAAGGGCCCGTTCACCTCGGCGCTATGAATCTCGTTATTCTCCTCGAAGTGTTTGGTCTTTCCCTTGATCGCCTCGATGCCCCTCATCTCGGCCGGCATTCCCGGAGCCTCGGCCGATTCTACGCTGACAATCTTGTCGGAATAATACTTTTCGATGGCGCCCATGTACTTGCCCTGCCGGCACAGGTCGACTAGACCTTTCGCAACTTCGGCCGTAGACGTGGTTTTTTCTCCCCGAACTGCTTCAACGGTAGACATAGATTTTTCTCCTTTAGCGGAACGATGCGCCGCCCAGGTGAGCGGCTGGGGAAGTTGGAGGCCACATCGAGCATTTTGACCCCAGAATGAGATTTATATGTACTTCGGTGGACAAAATATGCCCGCGGGTTGCCCGGCGCGCCGCGAAAACTTGGTTGTCGAATCAAGCCGCAGTCCACTGCTCGAGTCGATCATCCCGAGTTTGAATGCAGCAGGGGCAAGCAAAAGGGCATGCGCCGAACGCATGCCCTTCCATTTAGAACAATTACAGTTACAAATTGTTATTCGGCAGCCATTTCTTCGGCTTCGCCTTCCTGACGCATCAGTTCCAGCTCGCGTTCGGCAGCTTCGGTGGCCTCGGAAACCTCCTGCTGCACGCGTGCAGCAGCGTCTTCCAGTTCCTGCGACAGCCGGACATTGCGGTAATACTCCATTCCGGTGCCGGCGGGGATAAGCCGTCCGACGATCACGTTTTCCTTCAGGCCGCGAAGCTGATCGACCGCGCCGTTGATGGCCGCTTCGGTAAGCACGCGCGTTGTCTCCTGGAAGGAAGCCGCGGAGATGAATGAATCCGTCGACAACGACGCCTTGGTGATGCCCAGCAGCAACGGACGACCCACTGCGGGACGGCCGCCATTGTTGATGACGCGTTCGTTTTCCTCGCGGAAGCGGAACTTGTCCACCTGCTGCTCCACCAGGAATGCCGTGTCGCCCGGATCTTCCACCTTCACCCAGCGCAGCATCTGGCGAACGATCACCTCGATGTGCTTGTCAGAAATTGCCACGCCCTGCAAGCGGTAGACTTCCTGAATCTCCGTCACCATGTAGGACTGCAATTCCTTTTCGCCCAGGACTGCGAGAATGTCATGCGGGTTCAGCGGGCCATCCATCAAAGGATCGCCGGCACGCATGCGCTCGCCTTCCTGTACGTTGACGTGAACACCGCGCGGCATCGAGTATTCTTTCTCTTCGCCGCTATCCGCCGTCACGTAAATCTTGCGCTGTCCCTTGCTCACTTCGCCGAACCGCACCGCACCGTCGATCTCGCTGATGATGGCCGTTTCACGCGGCTTGCGCGCTTCGAACA
>JBARFA010000009.1:0-6890 GCA_049796755.1 Acidobacteriaceae bacterium | reverse complement strand
CTGTTTCTACGCCGTCGACGATCTGCTTCACTTTTACTTTTTCTGAAATTTCTTTACCGGGCCAGTCGATGCCAGTCACGTTGGAACAGTAGTCGAAGCGAAGTTCGTCAGCGTCGCGAAGGAATGTGGCGATAGCGACCGCATGTGCGGGATCGATCCGCAGGGAATGCTGAGCCGACGGGCTGGGGTTGGGAATAATTTCCAGCACGCAGCCGGGAACATTCGCTTCTATCTCGGATTTAATTGTTTCCAGCGTCATCCGTCCCTGCTAAAGAGATATTGACTAGCTCTGGTTGCCAGACCTCTGAATTTTCCGGCGGCTCCAAATCGTGCTCGCCGAACTGCGGCACGACAAATTCGCTGGGCGCTTCGGCCTGCAAATGGCGCGGCCTGTCGGCGCCGGTGAGTGCTTGTTGGTCAATGAGCTTCTGCAGCATCATCAGCGCGTCGATCAACGCTTCCGGACGCGGCGGGCAGCCAGGAATATAGACATCGACGGGAATGTAGCGATCAATCCCTTTCAGCACGTTGTAGCCCTGCTTGAAGGGACCGCCGGAGATAGCGCAGGCACCCATGGAGATGACATATTTCGGTTCCGCCATCTGGTTATAGAGGCGAACTACCTGGGGGGCCATCTTCTTTGTGACGGTTCCAGCGACAATCATCAGGTCCGCCTGACGCGGGGAGGGACGAAACACCTCCGCACCGAAGCGCGCCATGTCATATCGGGCCATACTGGCGGCAATCATCTCAATGGCGCAGCAGGCAAGGCCGAAGTTCAACGGCCAGAGGGAGTTTTTGCGGCCCCAGTTATACAGCTCCTGCAGGGTGGTCGCAACAATCCCTTGCTTTCTCAATTCAGTTTTCAGCTGTTCATCCATGTAGAGAAAACCTTGTGTGTTGCGTTTGGCTCGAACCTGAACATCCGGGTGCAGCCTTCGTCTCCGGCGCGGAGCTTAACTCCATACCAGCACTTTTTTCTGATACGCCCAGACCAGACCTTCGACCAGTAAAAGCAAGAAAACCAGCATGGCGACTCCGGCTGCGAATGTGAGGCCGGTAAAGGCCACGGCAAAGGGCAGAAGGAAGACCGCTTCGACATCAAAAACCAGAAAAATAATTGCGTACAGATAGTAGCCGGGATGGAACTGAATCCAGGCATCGCCGGGAGATTCCAGGCCGCACTCATAAATCGAATTCTTGCTGGGCCCCGGCTTCTGTGGAGAAAATTTCCATGCCCAGAGCCACGCCAGCGCCAGCGGCGCAACGGCGAAACCGGTGCCTGCCAGCAGCAGCACGAACACAGGAAAATAGGGGCTGTTTGTCATATTCTCTGAACTCTTTACCGTACCAGATTCACACTGCGATGCGAACCATTACGTACAGGCTACAACCTGATTATAAAGATGGCTTGTGACGGCGCGCACATCTAGAGCCCCTTTCGTTATTGCAAGATAAGGATGGACGAAGGGAAGGCAATGAGAGAAGAAAAAACAGTCATTCTGGATGGAAATGAAGCCGCCGCATCCGTCGCTTACCGCATGGCGGAAGTGATTGCCATTTATCCGATTACGCCCTCCTCCACCATGGGCGAGTGGGCCGATCAGTGGAAAGAAGAAGGTCGCAGGAATATCTGGGGCTCCATCCCCGTTGTCGCCGAACTGCAGAGTGAAGGCGGAGCTGCGGGTGCGATGCATGGCGCCCTGCAGGGGGGTGCGTTCAGCACTACTTTTACGGCCTCTCAGGGACTGTTGCTGATGATTCCCAATATGTACAAAATCGCGGGCGAATTGACGTCGAATGTGATTCATGTAACGGCGCGCTCCATTGCAACCCATGCGCTATCGATTTTTGGCGACCACTCCGACGTGATGGCCTGCCGTTCCACCGGCTACGCCATGCTGTCCTCGAATTCTGTGCAGGAGGCCGCAGATATGGCGCTGATCGCGCACCTGGCGACGCTCGAGGCACGCATTCCTTTCCTCCACTTCTTTGACGGATTTCGCACCTCGCACGAAATCAACAAGGCCAAGGCAATTTCTGACGAGACGATTCTGGCGTTGCTGGAAGAGAAATATATCTCCGGGCATCGCGAGCGCGCGCTCAGTTCCGATCGGCCGATTTTGCGTGGTACGGCGCAGAATCCGGATGTATTTTTCCAGGCGCGAGAAGCGTGCAACTCCTACTATCTAGCGTGCCCGACGATTGTGCAGGATGTGATGGATCGTTTTGCCGCGCAGACCGGACGCAGCTACCACCTGTTCGATTATGTGGGCGCCAAAGATGCAACTCGTGTGGTGATCCTGATGGGTTCGGCTTCTGGCGCAGTGGAAGAAACCATGGATGCCCTGAACAAACAGGGTGAAAAAGTTGGCCTGCTGAAAGTGCATTTGTATCGTCCGTTTGCGGCCGATGCGTTCCTCGCAGCCCTCCCCAAAACCGTGCGGTCGATTGCAGTGCTGGATCGCACCAAAGAACCTGGCGCGCTGGGCGAGCCCCTGTATCAGGATGTTGTGACCAGCTTCAGCGAAGCATTCGCCGGCGGTAAGTCCGGCTTGGCGCAACAGCCGCGCATCGTCGGCGGTCGCTATGGTCTGTCTTCAAAGGAATTTACTCCAGCCATGGCCAAGGGTGTGTTCGACGAGCTGAAAAAGCCGCAGATGAAGAATCACTTCACCATCGGCATTCACGATGACGTCACCCACACCAGCCTGGCGTACGATCCGGAGTTTTCAACGGAAGATCCTCGTACGGTGCGGGCGTTGTTCTACGGACTCGGTTCCGATGGAACGGTCGGCGCAAACAAGAATTCCATCAAAATTATCGGTCAGGAAACGCCGAATTACGCTCAGGGATATTTTGTCTATGATTCGAAAAAATCCGGCTCGGTGACGACCTCTCACTTGCGCTTCGGGCCTGATCCGATCCGTTCCACTTACCTGATCAGCAAGGCAAATTTTGTAGCGTGCCATCAGTTTTCCTTCCTGGAACGGATGGATGTGCTGGAAGCGGCTGCGCCCGGTGCGGTGTTTTTGCTGAACGCGCCATACGGCCCGGACACGATATGGAATCATTTGCCTAGAACCACTCAAGAGACAATATTAAAGAAGCAGTTGAAGTTTTATGTGATCGACGCCTATACCGTGGCGCGCGAAGCCAAGATGGGCAATCGCATCAACACGGTGATGCAGACCTGCTTTTTCGCCATCAGTGGCGTGCTGCCCAGCGATCAGGCCATTCAGCAGATTAAGAAGGCCATTCAGAAGACCTATGGCAAGCGCGGCGATGCGGTGGTGCAGGAGAACTACGCCGCCGTCGATGCTGCCCTGGCGCATTTGCATCCGGTAAAGCTGCCGGAAAAAATTACCGCGTCGTTCGATATCCTGCCGATCATTCCGACCGCTGCACCCGCTTTTGTGCATGACGTTCTAGGCGCCATCGCGTCCGGCCACGGAGATATGTTGCCGGTGAGCGCCATGCCGGCGGGCGGAACATTTCCAACCGGCACCGCGAAGTGGGAGAAGCGCAATATCGCCCAGATGATTCCCGTATGGGACAAGGATCTGTGCATCCAGTGCGGCAAATGCGTGCTGGTCTGCCCGCATGCCGTCATTCGCGCCAAAGTGTATGACGACGATCTGCTGAAGCAAGCGCCCTCGACATTCAAGAGCGCCAAGCCGAAATGGCGCGGCATGGAACAGGAGCAGTACACCCTGCAAGTCTCGCCGGAAGATTGCACCGGCTGCCGCATCTGCGTGGAAATTTGCCCGGTGAAGAGCAAGAGCGAAGCCAAGCACAAAGCCATCAACATGGAAATGCAGGCTCCGCTGCGTGACGCGGAAGTGCTGAACTGGAACTTCTTTGAGTCGCTGCCGTCGGTGGATCGCAGCCGCCTGGCGCATACCCAGGTGAAAGATATTCAACTGCTGGAGCCGTTGTTCGAGTTTTCCGGCGCCTGCTCGGGCTGCGGCGAGACTCCGTACATCAAGCTGTTGACGCAGTTGTTCGGGGATCGCCTGTACATTGCCAACGCGACCGGATGCTCTTCTATCTACGGTGGCAACTTGCCCACCACTCCCTACACCGTGAACCAAAGCGGTCGCGGGCCGACATGGTCCAATTCCTTATTTGAGGACAATGCCGAGTTTGGCCTGGGCATGCGGCTGGCGCTGAATCAACAGAAGACCTACGCGGAAGAATTGCTGGTCCGTTTGACGCCCATTGTTGGTGAGGTGCTCGTGACTGCGGTGCTGACGGCCCGGCAATCCACAGAAACCGAGATTGAAGCGCAGCGGGAACGCGTGCGGCTGGTGCGGGAACGGCTGGCAGCAGCGGACGTGAAGGGCGGCAACGGTTTGGCGCAAACGGAATCGTTGGATGGCGGGTCAGTGCAACATTTCATCGATCCTTCCGACGTTCGCAACCTGTTGGCGATTGCCGATTCGCTGGTGCGCAAGAGCGTGTGGATGATCGGCGGAGATGGCTGGGCGTACGACATTGGATTCGGCGGCCTGGATCACGTGCTGGGCTCCGGTCAAAACGTCAAGGTGCTGGTTCTGGATACGGAAACCTATTCCAATACGGGCGGCCAGATGTCGAAGGCCACGCCCCGGGGAGCGGTGGCGAAGTTTGCTGCCGGCGGAAAAACCAACAGTAAAAAAGACCTGGCGATGGAGGCCGTGGCGTATGGCTCGGTGTACGTCGCACGGGTCGCGATGGGTGGCAGTGACGCACAAACCGTCAAGGCCTTTCAGGAGGCCGAGGCCTACGACGGTCCAGCGCTCATCATTGCCTATAGCCACTGCATTGCGCATGGCTACGACCTTTCCTACGGCATGGAGCAGCAGAAAAATGCTGTGCTCTCCGGATACTGGCCGTTGATGCGCTACAACCCCATGTTGCGCGAGGAAGGCAAGAATCCCTTCCAGCTGGATTCCAGAGCGCCTTCCATTCCGCTGAAGGAGTACAGCTACCACGAAGCTAGATACACCATGCTGGCGCGCAGTCATCCCGACGTGGCAAAGAAGCTGCTAATGGAAGCGCAGGACGATGTCGAGCGCGAATGGCGCGTCTATTCCGGTCGGGCGGCGATGGCCGGACGCTCGGAAACTCCCAACATTGCGCCGCCGCAAAAGGACGAGGATGTGGTCGCGCTTGGAAAGAGCAAGGATGGAAATTGATGGACCTGACAACCGATTATCTTGGATTGAAGCTGAAAAATCCGCTGGTCGTTTCCTCTTCGCCGCTGACGGAATCCGTGGACAATATTCTGCGCCTGGAAGAGGCCGGAGCAGCGGCGGTGATTTTGCCGTCGATTTTTGAGGAGCAGCTGGCGCTGGAAGGGAATTCACTCGACGGGGACATTTCGCGTGGAACGGAATCGTTTGCCGAGTCGCTCAGCTACTTTCCCGTGTATGAGGATTATCGCCAGGGACAGGATGCGTATCTGAGCCTGCTGCATCATGCTAGGCTGCGCGCTGGAATTCCTGTGATTGCAAGCCTGAATGGGGTGACAGCGGGTGGCTGGGTTCGCTTTGCCAAGGAGATTGAGCAAGCTGGCGCGGCCGGACTGGAATTGAACACCTATTCCCTGGTGACAGATCCGGCGTTTACCAGTGGGCAGGTGGAGCACGAGCTTGTGGAATTAGTGCACGGCGTTCGACAGAGTACGACACTTCCCATTGCGGTCAAACTATCGCCAAACTATACGAGCCTTCCAAATCTGGCGCGGCAGCTGGATGAAGTCGGAGCGGACGCCTTGGTGTTGTTCAACCGCTTCTATCAACCGGATTTTGATTTGGAGCAGTTGGACGTGGTTCCACGCCTGGCGTTGAGCCGGCCGGAAGAGCTGCTGCTGCGTCTGCATTGGGTGGCGATTCTGTATGGCAATGTCGAGGCGGAGCTCGCCGTCACGGGTGGCGTGCATGGCGCGCAAGACGTGCTGAAAGCCATTATGGCGGGAGCACAGGTCGCGATGATGGTGTCTGAACTCCTGGCCCACGGCATCGATCAACTTTCCAATATTCGAGCAGAATTGATGCGCTGGATGGACGAACACGAATATCGATCGATCGATCAGATGCGGGGCAGTTTGAGTCGTCGCTCCGTGCCGGATCCCTCTCCTTTTGAACGCGGCAACTATATCAAGACCCTCAGCAGTTACACCCTTCGAGCGACGGTTGCCTGATCTGCGAAGTAGACCTGCGAATTCGATGGCAAGGACAACGAGAACGGCGGCAACATCGGTGTGTACCGCCGAGATACAACCGACCGCGAATACAGCGTCGTCCATGTGTTCTGGGCGGCGCTGGAATACAATTAATATGAGGCAAAACGGTGAAGAGTTTCCGTGGAGATGATCCAGGCCTGCACGGCCGCAGGGTCATCCGCCCAAGAGGCTTGGAATAAAAGCCCGTGGTCAGAACCTCCGTGGAATTACCGATGATACGTATCCCCAAATATGGAAGGAATGCAATCAACCAATGACCACTCCTCATCTTGTGGTGCAGGACCAGCCCGGGCTGCAACCTGCCGGTGGCGTCCAGCAAATCGTCAATGACTTTTCTATTCAGATTGCCACGGTAAACGGATCAGGTTCGCAATCTGCCAATAACGTCCTGCTGCGCAGCATTTTTCGCATGGGCGTTCCTGTCTCGGGCAAGAATTTATTTCCTTCCAACATTGCCGGACTTCCGACCTGGTACACAATTCGCGTCAGCAAACATGGCTGGGTGGCGCGCAAGACCGATATCGATGTCCTGATCGCGATGAATGCCGAGACGGCGCAGCAGGATGTGCAATCCTTGCGCGCGGGCGCGGCCGTGATCTACGACCAGTCGCTGAACCTCGACAAGCTGCGCGATGACCTAACCTATTACGCGGTCCCATTC
>JBARFA010000008.1:0-74729 GCA_049796755.1 Acidobacteriaceae bacterium | reverse complement strand
TAGGCAGCTGTCGCTTCAAAACCGTTCCGGTTCAGAATAATCACTAGCGTATCGGCAATCACGCGCTCATCATCGACCACCAATATCTTTGGCTTCACGAAAACTCTCTCTTGCATCTCAAGATTTTCTTAGACCTTACTGAGGAGTGCTTAGTGTCATTGATATAAAGGCAGTGTACCCGAATCCGGGAAATTTCGCCCCCGACTTCCCCTACTCTAGTTGGACGCAGTAAAGCCGAAAATAGACCCATGGATCAGTAGCCAAGTGCAGCATTCTCGGTGCAAAATTCAGATGAATGGCATTTCCTCAAATTCAAACGATTCAAGATAAGTGTCCCGTCCATTTGCGTTGAAGCTTTCGCAGATTCACGGCTTTAATGGAGCCTCCGCGGAAAAATCTGCGACTCCGACACGAACAATGGTGTCGTCTGTCGAATGATCCTCGCCGGTAGCGGCAGAAGGTTTTTTCTCGTCCACAGTCGCCTTCTTCTTGGTCATGGTGTCTTCCGCCCACGCGCCGTAGACACGGTTGTTGAAGGAAGCAATCCCGCTGTAATCCCCCATAAAGTCCTGCTCATTGGCGACGAACGGCTTCTCGCTCCAAGCATAGTTTTCGAACGTCTGTCCGCCGTCGGTCGAACGCGCCAGCGTAACCAGGGTTTTTTCATTCTTCGGATCCAAACGCCGGTCATAAAAAACAATTGAGACAGCCCCCGTGACCGGATCCACGGTGAGCCACTGGAAAAACTGATCGGTGCCGTCGTGGATTGTGTCATTATTCACCCTCACCGGCGCGCTCCATTTTTTTCCTCCATCCAGCGATCGTGCACAAAATACGTCGATATCCCCGTTGCGAGTATCGCTCCAGGTCACGTACAGGTGAGCATGATTGTGGTCGCCGCTGCGAGCATCGACGGCGATTTGAGGAAATCCATTGGCGCGATCGAAATCCTGCACCGCGAACATGGTCGGTCCGCTTCGGATAATATTCTTCACCTTCGCAAATGTTTTGCCGCCATCACGGGAGGTGGTGAACTGAATGTAGTTCCCGGCCGACCAAACCGCGTACAAGGTCGAGTCAACACCGACGGCTCCATCAAACCCCTCCAGCGCACCGTTATCATCGCGCGGCAATCCGGGCTTCTGATCAATCTCCATGGGCGTCGACCAGGTTTTGCCATCGTCTGTGGAACGCGACAGCACCATGCGTGAATCAACCAGGCTCCAGCGCGTCCAGGCGATATAAAGATTACCGGCGTACTTGCCACGTGATGTATCCGCCACGACGTACGGCTTGTCCTCGAAAGGGATTCCGGGCTTCTGCGGCTGCAGCGAAACCGCAATCGTGTCAGGTTCCCACGTCTTGCCGCCGTCGAGCGATCGGCGAATCAAAAGGGCATTCATTTTGGTCGCGTGGCCCCAGTAATTGAACGTGCCGAGCTTGTTGAACGCGATGAAACAGAGAATGGCGTGGCCCTGATTGTCGTAGGTCACAGACACATCGCCGGAAACCTTGAACCCTTTCGGAGCGACACTCGCGGCGTGTTCCCAATGCTCGCCCGCGTCCGTCGAGTAGGCGATGTGCGCCTGATTCTGGTAGGCCACCACCACTTGCTTTGGGTTAATGGAGTTCACTGCCACCGAAGGTTCGCTGAAAGAGCCGGGCTCAGTCAACGTCGTCACCTGTGCTTGCGGAGCCCGCGGCAATGCGGCCTGGGTCTGCGGGTGAGCGGAGATCGCGACGAAAAGGACGGCGGCTAAGCCTCCAAGGCGGGAGAAAAGAGAAAAATTCTTCATAGCCCTCTCGAATCAAAAGCTTCAGCAATCACGATATCGCATCTGCCTTGGGATTTGCTTGGAGGCGCAGTTTTCGAACGGCGGTTCTCTCCGTGGTGATGTGCACCTTCATCACGGTTCAGCTTCGGTTTGACGGCGCCGTACTCTCGCCACGGAGCGAGCGTGGTTACAAGCGTCGCTGGCATTTACACTCAACCCATGCCTCTCGCAACACTTCGTTCGTTTGCATCGCGTCATTTTGGTTGGCGTAGTTCATCCCTTCCGGCGTTCGTCACCCTCGGCGTTTGCCTGCTGTTCCCCTGCACAATCTGGTCACAGTCATTCAAGGCAAAGGATCTCGCTCCGGCGCCGCAATTCCAGACGAACACCCTACAGGATCGCGTAGCGCAGTTGAACCTGATCTTTCACGACTACTGGGACGAGACGCTGAAGCACTCGCCAGAGATGGCCTCAACCATCGGCGATAAGCGCTACGACGATCAGCTATCCGACTATTCTGACGAGGCCTACAACGATTCTCTGGCGCGCGGCGAACGCTTCATCGAGCGCCTTGGTTCCGTCGACACCACCGGAATGACCGACCAGGAAAAGCTGAGCAAGCGATTGCTGGTGCACGATCTGGTCGATCAGCAGGAATCGGCGGTGTGCGAGCCTTGGCAGACTCCAGTCACGCAATTTTCCGGAATTCAAGTCGACCTGCCGATGCTGGCAGGCATGCTCCAGTTCGCTTCCGATGACGACTACGACCATTACATTGCGCGCTTGAACAAAGTGCCTGCCGCAATTCTTCAGATCAGCACAGACCTTATGCTGGGCGAAGAAGCCGGCCGCAGCGAGCCGCAACTCACCATGCAGAAAGTGCTGGCGCAGGTGAATGCTTTGGCAACCGGCAAGCCGGAGGATTCCCCCTTCGCCAGCCCGTTACAGCGCTTCCCTGCCAGTATCTCCGGGCAAGATCGCGCCCAGATTCGCACCGCACTGCTGACGGCGATACGCACCCAGGTGCAACCAGCCTTTGGCCATTTCGCCAGGTACCTGGCCGCGCAATATATTCCCAACGCGCGCAAGGACCCTGGCCTCTGGGCTACGAAAAACGGCGACGCCTGCTACGCCTATTTGGTCCAGAGCTACACCACCACCGACCTGACGCCCGAGCAGGTCTACCAGATGGGCGTCGCGGATGTGGCGCGCATTGAGCCACAGTTGCTGGCCGTCGTGCACCAGCTTGGCTATAAGGACCTGCGCAGTTTTCACCAAGCGCTGGTCAACAATCCCAAGGAGCATGCGGAATCGGGCGCGCAGCTGATCGGACTCTACCAGCACTATGTCGACCTGATGGAACCGAAGCTGCCCGACCTGGTGACCAAGCTGCCGCACGCGCCGCTGAAGGTAGTCGCCATGCCGACCTTTGGCGCTGCCGATCAGGTTCCGGCCGACTATCAACCGGGCACGCCCGACGGTTCTCGTCCCGGAGAAATCCGAGTGAACACCACTGACGCCACAAAACGCCTGTTGACTCAGGTGGAAGCAATTGCGTATCACGAAGGCGTCCCTGGCCATCATCTGCAAATTTCGCTGGCGCAGGAGCAGACCGGAATTCCGGAATTTCGCCGCTTTGAAATGTACACAGCGTTTGTCGAGGGCTGGGCGTTCTACAGCGAGCAGTTGGGGAAGGAAGTTGGCTTCTACCAGGACCCCTACAGCGAATACGGCCTGCTGGAGAATCAGATGTGGCGCGCCGTTCGATTGGTGGTCGACACCGGCGTTCACTACAAACATTGGACCCGCGAACAGATGGTGCAATACTTCCACGACCACACCGCGATGGATGACATTACCATTCAGGAAGAGGTCGATCGATACATCGCATGGCCCGGTCAGGCCCTTGCCTACGACATTGGCCGGTTGAAAATTCTCGAGCTACGTGCCGAGGCACAAAAAGCGCTGGGAAAGAATTTCGATCTTCGCGCCTTTCACGATGAAGTGCTCGACTCGGGAGCATTACCTCTCGATATTCTGCAGCAGCGCGTGGAGGCCTGGATTCAACAGCAACAGCAGAAACCCGCTGGACAAGCCATGACGCACAACATTTCTAGTCGAACGACAGAAGGAAACTAAGTTGATGGCCAAGAAAAAAGAAAAATCGCGGCAGGAAAATTCAGCCGCTTCCAATACCAACGTTGCGATGCTCGGAGCAGGCAAAATGGGCGGCATTCTGCTTCAGGCATTCCTGAAAAATGGTCTGTTCCATCCGGAAAATATACGCGCCACCGTGCAACATCCAGAGCGGGCGAAGATGCTCTCCCAACAATGGGGAGTTTCTGTTTCCACCGATAACCTCGCCGCTGCGCGCAACAGCGATCTGATTCTGCTGGGCGTCAAACCGCAGACAGTGCCTGAAGTTCTGGCGCAGATTCGCCCAGCGCTGACCGCAAAGAAGACGATCATTTCCTTTGCCGCCTCGGTCAAGACCAGCGCAATCGAAAAAGCTGCGGGCGTCGATCTGGCGGTCATTCGCGCCATGCCCAACACGCCGTCGTTGCTGGGTTGCGGAGCCACTGCTCTCTGCCGTGGCAAGTTCGTCACCGACGAGCAACTTGCGGTCGCGGAAAAAGTCTTCGCCAGCGTTGGCCGCACCGTCACCGTGGATGAAAAACACATGGACGCCGTCACTGCGCTGTCCGCCAGCGGCCCGGCGTACATCTACATCATTCTCGAGTCGCTCGCGGAGGGCGGCGTCAAGGTCGGCCTGCCGCGCGACATTGCCACTTTTCTCGCCGCGCAAATGGTATTGGGCGCTGCCACCATGGTGCTTGAAACCGGCAGCCATCCGGCGCTGCTGAAAGATGCGGTCACAACACCCGCCGGCTGCACCATCGACGGCATTCTGGAGTTGGAAGAAGGCGGCGTGCGCGTGACGTTGATCAAAGCGGTGATGCGTGCGGCGCAACGCGCAAAAGAACTGGCATCGAGCTAACTTTCTACCGCAGTGCCGCAATCTCGGAATATTCGGAATCGTACGCCGGGGTCGCAGCGGTCGGCTCAAACGCGACAGTGCGCTTTATCGCGTTTCGATTTTGGTTTCAATCTGGTGATACTCGGCTCGCGAAATAATATGGCGTCGCGGAAGATCTTCTGAATTTTGATATGGCCTGCCCGCGATAATTCTGTCCGCAGCCGCCCCATCGATGCCGGGCAATGTCTCCAGCTGGTCTTTCGACGCGTGGTTAATGTTAAGCGGCCCCTTGGTTTTCAGGCCCTCGACGATTCCCTGCGCAATCGCCTTGGTATCTCGCGCTGCCTCCGCTGTTGCGTTGGCTGTCTGCTGGCGAATCTGGTCGGGACTCGGACTGGAGCGAGCACAACCGCAAAGAGTGATCAAGCCGAGTGTTGCAATCACGATCCATTTCATCCCGACTTGGATGCGGCTGGCTTGTCAGCCGATGTGCGCAAGCCGCGCTTCTTTCTGCGGACGGCCCATTCGCCGCCACCGTCGTATACGCTAGGAGACAGCCGCAACGTTCGCCGTCCCCCTCGTCGGACGCGCAACCCAGGACTCTCCATGGCCACAAGCCGCTCTCTCCCAAGAATCCGCAAGCGCATCTCGATCCGGGGAGTGGTGCAGGGGGTCGGCTTCCGTCCCTTCGTCTACAACTTGGCCCGATCGCTGCAATTGTCCGGTTTTATTTTGAATTCCTCCTCTGGCGTTACGGTCGAAATCGAAGGTCCAGACCACGCCATCGAGCAATTTCTCCATAGTTTGCAAACCAGTCCGCCTCCGCTGGCCCAGATTATGGAGATCGCTTCGGAAGAAATTTCCTTGCAAAATGCAAGTGACTTTTCCATCCATCCCAGCCGCGAGCAGGAAAACGCATTCGCCTTCATCTCCCCGGACGTGGCCACCTGCACCGATTGCTGGCATGACTTCGGCGATCCGCCGAACCGCCGCTACGGCTATGCGTTCACCAATTGCACTAACTGCGGACCGCGCTACACGATCATTCAGGATATTCCGTATGATCGCCCGACCACCACAATGGCGTCGTTTCGCATGTGCGCACTTTGCCACGCAGAATATGAAGATCCCGGCAATCGGCGATTTCACGCTCAACCCAACGCCTGCCCTGCCTGCGGGCCAAGCCTGGTGCTGGTCGAAAGCCGCCAACATAACCGCGACTCGCACCTGCCCGCTGCCAGCGATTTTCTTGCAGCGCAGCGGTCTTCGCTCACAACATTGCAGCGCGTTCGCGACCTGTTGCACGCGGGACGCCTGGTCGCAGTGAAAGGGTTGGGCGGTTTTCTGCTGGCCTGTGACGCGCAGAACGATGCAGCTGTGCGGCAACTTCGCCACCGCAAGCGTCGCAGCGACAAGCCATTTGCGATCATGGCGCGCGACCTGGCCGAGGTGGAGAACTTTTGTATCGTCACAGAAGCCGACCGAGCCGTCTTACAAAGCCCTCGCCGACCCATCGTGATTCTCCAACGCCGGCCGGAGTCGAATCTTTCCCACGCGATTGCGCCCGGCAACGACTCCATCGGCGTGATGCTCCCGTACACACCGCTCCACTATCTCTTGTTCAGCGACTCGCCGACCGACCCCTCGCAGTTTGCAGCGCTGGTGATGACCAGCGGCAATTTGAGCGAAGAGCCCATCGTCATCTCCAACGAAGAGGCGTGGCAGCGACTGGAGCCGATTGCAGATTGGTTTTTATTTCACAATCGCGACATCTATATGCGTGCCGACGACTCGGTGGTGCGGACTTTTGCAGGCCGCGAGCGGGTGATGCGTCGCTCCCGCGGCTATGTACCGCAAGCCATCGATCTTGACGCTCCGATGCAGGATCTGCTGGCGTGCGGCGCTGAGTTGAAACATACCTTCTGCCTGACCAAGGATCATTACGCCATCCTCAGCCAGCACATTGGCGACCTGGAAAATTTTGAGACACTGTGCTTTTTTCAGGAGACGCTGGCCAACCTGAAAAAGCTATTCCGTGCGGAGCCACAGGCCATCGCCTACGACCTGCACCCGAACTACCGCAGCACTCAGTTCGCGTTGGCATCGCCGATTGAGCGCAAAATTGGCGTGCAACACCACCATGCGCACATCGCCAGTTGCATGGCAGAAAATCATTTGCAAGGCAAGGTCATCGGCGTGGCCTTCGACGGCACCGGCTATGGCACGGATGGAAAAATCTGGGGCGGAGAATTTCTAGTTGCCGATCTGGAAACATTCGAACGGCGCGCCCATCTCCGCTATCTGCCTCTCCCCGGTGGTGATGCCGCGGTACGCCAGCCCTGGCGCATGGCTCTCAGCTATCTGCGAGACACGTTTGGCAACGGAGCACTCCCGGAGCAGATGAAATTTCTCTACTCCGTGCCTGAAAAACAAGTCGCCATAGTCGACGCAATGATCGTCCGCCGCATCCAGTCTATTGAGACTTCTTCAAGCGGCCGGCTGTTCGATGCCGTCGCCGCCCTGGTCGGTCTGGGATCCGAAGTGACTTTCGAGGGGCAGGCTGCCATCACGTTGGAATCTGCGGCACAGTCTGGAGTTGAAGACCGCTACTCCTTCGATCTGGAAAAAACTGAGCCGATGCAATTGGATATGCGTCCGATGATAGAAGAGATTGTGTGCGATCTGGCTTGCGGTGTACCGGTCGGCCTTATTTCCGCCCGCTTTCACAACACCGTGGCCGCCGCCATTCTCGAAGTATGCCGGCAAATTCGTCGGCAGGAACAATTGACACGGGTTTGCCTCAGCGGCGGTGTATTCCAAAATATGTATTTGCTAAAACACACGGTAAGAGACTTAGATAGGGATGGGTTTCAGGTTTTCCTGCACGCCATGGTTCCACCGAACGACGGCGGAATTTCCCTGGGCCAGGCAGCAATCGCGAATGCTATTCTGCGGCGGGAACAAGAGTAAGGAGACGCATCATGTGTCTGGCCATTCCGGGTAAAGTTGTCGAAGCGTTCGATCAAGGCGGCATGCGAATGGCGAGAGTGCAATTCGGCGGGATCATCCGCGAGGCTTGCCTTGAATATGTGCCGGACACCAAGGTCGGCGAATATGTTCTGGTTCATGTCGGTTTTGCCATCAGCAAGGTGGACGAGGAAGAAGCCCACCGCACCTATCAAATTCTCGAAGAGATGGATCAGCTTTCCGAATTGATGGCTCCCGTCGTCGAGGAACGCGAAGGGCAAGCGCCGGGATTTCGCGATACCACAGGTACCAACGGAAATCATCAGTCTGCGACGAAGGTGACTCGCGGCAAGGAGGGCAACTGATGAAATATCTGGACGAATATCGTGATGGGCGGGTCGCCCGAAAAATTGTCGACGAGATTCAACGCGTACAGACCAAGCCCTGGGTGATTATGGAGGTTTGTGGCGGCCAAACCCACTCCATCGTGAAGAACGGGATCGACTACCTGTTGCCCGCGGGCGTGGAACTGGTCCATGGACCGGGTTGCCCGGTCTGCGTGACGCCGCTGGAAATGATCGACAAAGCGCATGCGATTGCCCGCATGCCGGACGTAATCTTCTGCTCCTTCGGAGACATGCTGCGCGTTCCCGGATCGGAAGGCGACCTATTCACCATCAAGTCCGAGGGCGGCGATGTTCGCGTGGTATATTCGCCAATCGACTGCATCAAGATTGCGCATGCCAACCCTGACAAGAAAGTAGTCTTCTTTGCCATAGGATTCGAAACCACCGCGCCGGCGAATGCCATGCTGGCCTGGCGCGCAAAACAAGAAGGCCTGAAGAACATCTCCTTATTGGTGTCGCACGTTTTGGTTCCACCCGCGTTGGCAGCCATTTTGCAATCTCCCGAGAATCGCGTGCAAGGATTCCTTGGGCCGGGACATGTTTGCGCCGTCATGGGTTACGAAGAATACGAACCCATCAGCGCCAAATATCATGTGCCCATCGTTGTAAGCGGCTTCGAGCCCCTCGACATTTTGCAGGGAACTTTGATGACAATTCGCCAGCTGGAAACAGAACGCGGCGAAGTCGAAAACCAGTATTCGCGCATCCTGGATCGTGAGGGAAATAAGACCGCGCAGAAGCTTGTGTCCCAGGTCTTTCAGGTAGGAGATCGAAATTGGCGCGGCATCGGCACCATTCCGCAAAGCGGCTATCATCTTCGTCCGGAGTTCGCCGACCACGATGCGGAAAAACTATTCGACGTGGCGCAAATCGCAACGCGTGAGTCGGCAATCTGTATCAGCGGAGAAATTTTGCGCGGCATCAAAAAGCCGAAGGACTGTCCGGCGTTTGGTACTCTGTGCACGCCACAAAACCCGCTGGGAGCCACCATGGTTTCCGCTGAGGGTGCGTGCGCCGCGTACTATGCCTACGGTCGCCACCTTAATCAAGCGAAAAGCGTCAACGTTCCGGTCCATTCTGTCGGGGGCGCGGCGTGACTCGAAACGACTCCGCCGCAAATGTGCCGGTTGCGGTGTCAAGCTCCGATTCCGAGTCGGAGAATTCGACTGCAGAAATACCAAATCCCTTATTTGGAAGCTGCGCATTGCCGATTTTCGAGCATAAGAATATTGTCCTGGGCCACGGCAGCGGCGGAAAACTCACGTCGGAGCTGATCGACAAAGTCTTCCTGCGGGCCTTCGCGAATCCCATCCTCGACAAGCTGGACGATCAGGCGGTACTGCAAATCAGCGGTGCTCGACTGGCCTTCACCACAGACAGCTTCGTCGTTACGCCGATCTTTTTTCCTGGTGGCGACATTGGCACGCTCGCCATCAACGGCACGGTCAATGATCTCGCGATGAGTGGCGCACGCCCGCTGTATCTCGCGGCGGCCTTCATCCTGGAAGAAGGATTGCCGGCAGAAGAGTTGCGCCGCGTCGTCGAGTCCATGGGAGCCGCTGCGCGCGAAGCCGGTGTACAGTTGGTCACCGGCGACACCAAAGTGGTGAATCGCGGAAAGGGTGACAAGCTTTTTATTACGACGACGGGTATCGGCGCCATTGAACGCGATGTGAACGTCTCCGCCAACCGCGCGCGGCCCGGAGACAAGATTCTGCTAAGCGGCTACATCGGCGATCACGGTATGGCAATCATGTCGAAGCGCGAGAACCTGGAGTTCGAAGGTGCAATTGAGAGCGATTGCGCCGCCTTGAATGGCTTGGTGGATTGCATGCTGGATGCGTGCGATGCGATTGCGCTGAAGCGAGACAACGATCATCCGCTGCACTGCATGCGCGACCCAACTCGCGGAGGCGTGGCGACCACGCTGAACGAGATCGCGTCCCAATCGAAGGTTGGAATGTTTTTGCACGAAGATCAGATTCCTGTGCGCGAAAGCGTACAGGGTGCCTGCGAAATCCTTGGATTGGATCCGCTATACGTCGCGAATGAGGGGAAGCTCGTGGCCATTGTGGCTGCGGAGGCGGCCGATACTGTGCTGCGGAGCATGCAGGGTCATCCGCTCGGCCGAGATGCGAAAATCATTGGAGAAGTAGTTTCAGAACACCCCGGTATGGTGCGGATGCAGACCCGTGTTGGTGGCACGCGCATTTTGGATGTGATCTTCGGCGAGCAGCTTCCGAGGATTTGTTAGCGGCCGCCGAGCCTTTGACCACTGCAGCACGCTAAAAATAAATCAACACGCAATTGATAACGAAAGATATTTTGACGACGCATACCACGCTCTATGCCGCCCTGCTCACCGCAGCTGTGCTCGGCTTTCGCCACGGCTTCGACTACGACCATATTGCCGCCATTACGGATGTGGTCAGCGTGCAATCGTCGAAACGCGTTGCCATGAAACTCGGCATGATCTATGCCCTGGGTCATGCGCTCACCGTCGCGGGACTGGGCTCCATCGTCATCCTGCTGGGGATCAGCCTGCCTGCTGGCATCGATCGTTGGGCGGAGCGCCTAGTCGGTCTTACCTTGCTGCTTCTCGGAATCTATGTTCTGGGTACGCTCGTGTTTCGGCCGGAAGACACGCTGCCGAAGAGTCGTTACATGTTGCTCCACGCCGGATATCACCGTGCACGGCTGGCATTCAAGCGCCGCGAAGAAGGGGCTCCCGTCGAAGCTTATACGCCGCCCAAAAACTTCGACGCGCGCTCCGTGTTTGTCATCGGCATCATTCACGGACTGGGAGCAGAAACTCCAAGCCAGTTGATGATTTTTTTGCTCGCGGCGAATCTCGGCGGCGCTGCCCTGGGAATGCTGGGCCTGGGCATGTTCCTTGCAGGTCTGTTGACTATGAATGCGGTAATGACGGCTTCGGCAGCCGGGCTGTTCGGCGTCTCACGGCACCGTCCGCAATTTCTCCGCGTGGTCTCTGCGCTGACGGCAATCTATAGCCTGGCGATGGGCATCATTTTCTTATCTGGCCGCGCTTCGTTTCTGCCGCCGATTAATTAACTTGCGAAGCCTCGCCTAGCATTGGATTCCAGCTTTTGCCAGCGTCTCCTTCAAACCCTTCATGCTGATGCGTGTCGAGGCCTCCGCTGTTCCTGCACCACGCCAATGCGTCTCCAGGCTGACGGCATAGTGGTAACCATCGCGTTTGAATGCGCGGAATTGCCCCACCCAGTCGACGATCCCCGCTCCAACGGGCGCCCAGTCATATCCACCACCCGGCTTGCGCACAACATCTTTGCAGTGGCAATGACCAATACGTTTCTCCGGCAACAGATCAAACCCGTTTGGATAAGGCGTGCTGCCAGTCGCGGCCGCATTGCCCGGGTCCCAATTCAGCATAAAGTTCTTGTTAGGAATTTCGTGCAGCACCGCCGCAGCTTCCGCTCCGGTGGCCGTATTGCACGCCATTTCATTTTCCAGCAGCAGAATTTTATCGGCTTTCGCGCACCGTTCCGCAGCCTCGCGCAGCTTATCATTAATCGCAGCTCGATAGGGCTTCTGATCGTCGAGTCGCCAAAAATCGAAACAGCGAATCCGGTCTGTCTGAAATGCTTTCGCTAGTTCGATGCAGCGTTCCAGAACCTTTTCCTGCTGCTTGAAACCGAAGTCAGCGCCGAATTGGTCGTGCCGTTCCGACACCTTTGAAACCGGCGCACCCGGCCAATCCACCTTGAACAATGGGCTCGCGATATCCGTCACGCGCAGCTTGTTCTTCTCTAAAATCTTCCGTGCTTCCGCAATTTCCGAAGAGTCCAGATCGACAATGTTCTTGTTCCACATGCCGCGCAGTTCAATCCAGTTCAGGCCAAAATCTTTCGACGCGATTTCGCACGCGCGGCCAAAATCCTGCGTGATTTCATCATTGATGACAGCAAGGCGAAATGGACAGCTCATACCTGCACTCCTAGCTTGTGGATTAAATAATCTTTGCTCATTTCCGCGGATTGTTTCGGCGTGCGGGTCGCGCCGATGCGCTCTCCATCCAGTTCCACCACGCCCCAGCCTCTAAAGTGGGTCGCTCGCAACGCGTCGAAGATCGCAACGAAGTTCACTCTTCCCTGCCCCAGCTCGACAAATTGATACCCATTCTTGGTCGCCGCCGGCTCAACATCTTTCAGATGCAAAAACAACAATCGATCATGATATTTGCGAATGGCTTCCGCCGGATCGCCTCCGCCCTGAACATAGTGGCCGGTGTCCAGTTCCAGCTTCACGTAGCGAGGATCGGCGGCATCGAGAATCGCGTCCACCTGCTCCGGAGTTTGCCCGATCGATCCCATGTGATTGTGAAAGCCTGTCTGGATTCCGTAATCCGCGGCACGCTTGCCGATTTCCGTCAGCAGCATCCCTTCCCGCTTGTAATCGCTGGGAGTGTAGGTTTTCTGGGCGAACGTGCCGATCACCTGCAGGTATTTTCCGCCGGCCTGGTGCAGATAGCGCGCGTGCGCGGCGTGCATCTCCAGATTTTTTTTCTCGACTGCGGGATCGAGCGGAGCATCTCCACTGGACAAGGCCACGAAGGTGAGATTGTGCTTGGCCAATACGTCTTTAAGCGCCTGCGGATCAGGATATTCTCCGAGAACGTTGGCGCGCAGCTGAATGCCGGGATAGCCGACGGCAGAAATATCCTCGATGGCCTGGTTATCGTTTTCTTTCCAGGTAATCGCGGCGTAGCCGATCTGGATCTTCATCGGCCCGTGATGGATGGGCGTGTCGAAATATGACAAATCCGTGGGAGGATACAATAACGAGTCACCGGCAAGGGCGTGCGCGGCGCGCACTGGAACCGAAATGACTGCAGCCGCAGCACCAAGGCCCGCTAGAAAATCACGACGAGTGGACGACATGTACAAATACTCCTTGTTCTACAAACGCTGACCGATCCTCTGCCATGGTAACGCCACACGTCAACACTTGTTCGTTCACACTGGGAAATTTTCTTGGCTGGGCAGCGGCAATTTGATTCGCTCGAAACGCGTCATCCTTTTTCCATCGTAATCCGGCTGGTTCTATTTTGGCGGGCAGTCGAGTATGAATGCGACGTTGGTGACATCTGCTTTATCCGGAATCGAGATCTGGTACGCCTGCGCGACACTCGCGTTTGTTATATCTTTGTGGAACTCGCGCTGGATGCCACTCTCCTCCCAAATTTGCGTAATCCTCAGATGCTGCGTCGCGGAAGGATTTTCTGGGCGAATGCTGGCAAGCCGAAAATGATCGATCGCCAGCCCGTCGAACCGGTAGCGAACGTAGACATGCTCCGTTCCTGCGGGCAGATTTCGCACGCTGCGGTCTACCTCCGGCCAGCGCAGCACCTGCTTGATCGGCTGACCGTCGAGCCACTTCAGCTTGGGGTCGTAGGTCCACAATGTCTTCCAAGGTCCATGGCTATTGGTCGACCACGCGATGGACGCCGAGCCTGGGCCCTTGCGATTCGCAGGCCATGGAGTCACGTGGCGAATCTCTGCCGTAAATTTATTCGGAGCAATCCCACCGGCCAGGTCGAGGAACCTGCCGCCAACATCGAAGCCGCTGAGATCGCGATCGTTGGCGGAGACTTCAAAAATCATGTCTGCAGCATGATCCCTGTCGTTGATCCAATAACCCTGTCCACCTTGAGACACGTAGCTGGCGTTCTCAACTTTGTCCGCATACTCTTTCAAACGCGAAGGGCGCACCGGCAACTCCGTCCTCACATCTTTTCCGGCGCTATATTCAAACTTGTTTTCCCCAGGCGTGAGCGCAGGAAGCGTCCGCGGGTTCAACTGAAATATCGTGGTCAGGAATACGCCCTGCAGCGATGGCAAGTGATTCGGTGGCCCGTGCAGTGTGAAGCGAACGAGATACCCATAGGCTCCCGACACAGCTGTGCGATGTCCTTGCGCGCCCGGCAGGTCCGCTGCATGAATCTTCCAAGGACCGTTGAATGGCCCGTTGAGCGCGGCGCTGTCCGTCCAACTGCGGCCGCCATCGATTGAGGTTGCAGCCGTCAGTTTGTCTTGCGCGATCGGCAGCGCTGCCTCAACAGAAAAATGCGCGTCGATGATCACGTAGGGAGATGGCATGGAAAAGGTATACGTCGCGTCGTCACCATTGCGCGTCAGGTCGCTGGAAATATCCGTGGGTCGATACTCAATCCTCCCCGTGGCCCAGGTACGTGCATCTTTCTCGCTATGCGGACCCGCCGACGGCGGCAACTTGAACTGCGCAAAATCCGGGAGAATCTTCCACTCCGTGCCGTCGTAGGTATACGGCAGATAGAAGGTTCCCGCAGGCGTCGGATGATAGTAGCGAATCATTCGCTCCCCGGGACGCAGAACAAAATCCATGGTGCGGCCTTCGGAATAGCGTCGATATGCGTAGAGATAGTTATCGTTGATGCTGGTGTATAGCTCGGCGAGATCCTTCATGTCGCCCGCGCGAACATCTGCCGGATACCAGGGATCGTCGACGGTCTTTGGATTCGATGTCGTCGGCCCGGTAACGTTCCTCGTGATGATGCTGCCGTCGTGCTCTAACTGCCACACAGAGGCGACATCGCGTTGCTTCAGCGGTCCGGTCCCAATCGGGTTATAGCCCATCTCATCGGAATCGAACATGTGGTAGGCGCCGTCGTAGTACACCTCGGCGACGGTATGCCCAGTGAGAAACCACACACGCGAGTCCTTGAACCCGCCGACATCATAGGTGGCCGCCATCAAAGGTCCAATCTGATAGCACAGACCGAAGCCATAGCTGTTCAGCAGCTTGATGGGATCGAGCACTTGCCCGTCCGGCTCCTCGTAGGCGTACCCCAGCAGGTGATAGAACATTCCCGGCTTCACGAACCGCCCATCGGTCAAATAGAAGCGCCAAATCGCCTCCGCTTTTTCGCGGTCTGTCGTGGCATGGTATTGCCGGTAAATTCCTTGCACCAGGCTCGTCATGTTGCTGGTGTCGACCTGACCCACCTTGGTGATCAGCGGCGAATACACCTGCGCCTGCAATTGCTGCGGACAAACGGCAAGGAGCAACGCAGCGGCGACACACGCCAAAATGAATTTCTTTTGCATCAACCCATTCCTTTTCGGTGAAAACGCTTCTTTATTGCAGGTCTATCGTTTGTTGGACGGTTTGCCCGCTCATTACGTCATGCACGTCAATGGTCCACTTACCGGGCGCGTCGTTGACGGCAAACGGAATCGACTTGACTCCCGCACCTTGGCGCGCCAGAACATTTCCAGAATAAAAGGCCTGGCGATTTCCCTTCGGATCGACAACGTCAACATGAAAGATGCTGAGGTCCGTTTGCGACGGAGCAGAATCAATAGCGATATTCGCAATCGTACCGCGCTGCACCTGTTGCGGAGTGGACACCTGCATCTGCGGCAGCGGAGTGTCGCTGGCCACCAGGATCGTCGGATCATAAGGTCCGACGGTCAGAGTGATTTCCTTCTTCTCGCCCAAGTCCTTGTTGGCCATGGTGTCGTAGAGGTACATCGCGTTTGGAAGATGCACATGCACGGTTGTCGGCTTGGTAAACCGTTCGTTGGAGCGGAAATCCGCCGGGCCCAGCTCATTCACTCGCAGTTGAGGATTCGACAGCAGGGCGATGATCCGCGCCCCGCCATCGGCATAGACATGCACATCAATCCCAACGACGGAGTGACCTTGCGCATCCTCCACTGCAAATCTTGGACGAACGCCGTTCGAACGCAATAGCTGCTCGATCAATTCGTGAACGGCCCCTTCTTTTCCATCGAGACGGTCTTGCAGATAACTGATGATGTCGACGTTCAGCAGAATCGCTTTTCCCTTGCCGTAGGGATGTACGTTCACCTGTTCCGTATTTGGACCGGCAAAAAGATCGGCCAGGGACGAAGCAGGAAGTTTGCGGCTATGTTCATCGTAGGTTCCAGGAATTCCATCTGCAATGGCGACACCTCCCTGCGCAACAAATTCGCGAATCGCATTCGCCTCGGCTTTCGACAGCGAACTCGACTCCGGCAGCACCAACACATGATAGCCACCCTTCAGCAGATCGCCTTGCTCTACCTGATCGTAAGAAACGAAGTTCGGCTGCAATCCTTCGTCTTCAATCAAATTGCACCACGACTCGCGCAGCCGCATAAAGTTGTTCGTTGAGCGCTCATACGCTGGGCTGCGGGTCATCCATGCATCGCCATCCGGACGCCGCTCCAGCATCCACTGGGTGCGCAGGCTGGGTTGAGAGTAGTGAATCGCGATCCGGTTGTTCACCGGCTGGCTGTTGATGATCAGCGCGCCCTCGCCTCCACGAATCGCGTCGTAAAGTTCGCCGGCCTCCCTGCCGACTGCGCTTGGCTGACCATCTTTCTGGATATACTTTTCGCCCTCATCCCAAAGTATCAATCCGCGATTGCCATGCAGCAACTCATACCAGACTCGCTGACGTTCGCGGTCGCCGGCAGCAAAGCTGGTGCTCATGATCACCATATTTGGATTCAGCGAATGAACGATGTCAACGCTGCGACCAATATCGTACGGTTCAATTGCGTTGAGCACTTGCGAAATGCGGGAGTAGTCATACCCACCCCAACCGGGCATCTGGCCACCGCCGATGTTCACGTACGCCTGCGGATCACCCTCGTGGATGGCATCCACACCCATTTTCAACGCATCCGCGTAGGAGATATCCATCCACTCTTTAAAGTCCGCCCACGCAGCATAATTTCCGTCGGCGCGCTTCATCGCCTGATTCGTCGTCAGCGGCATCACCAGGTTCCAGTTGGTGAAGTTCGTGCCCCACTCCCGATTCAGCGCACCAAGACTGCCATATTGTGTCTGCAGCCAGCGGCGCATCGGCACCAGCGACTCATCGGAAAAGTCAAAATCCCACGCGGCCTCCAACTCCGCGATTCCCGATTCATCGGCGAGGCTATAAAAATATGGCCGATATGGCGCGAGTCGTTCCGCCGTTGCAACGCCGCGATCGTGGACCAGCTTGCGCCAATACGGATCCCAGAAACTGGGGTGACGCTTGAAAGCCGCCAGGCTGT
The DNA here is from genome assembly GCA_049796755.1 of Acidobacteriaceae bacterium. GTDB lineage: Bacteria > Acidobacteriota > Terriglobia > Terriglobales > Acidobacteriaceae > JAKAAZ01. The sequence goes on along the minus strand of JBARFA010000008.1, from coordinate 57,514 downwards.
TGGGATTTTCCTGATACAGCTTCTTTGCCTGAATAAAAGACCATCCCACCGGCCTGTCCGGACGCCAGCGATGATATTCGGAGTAGTAATCGGTGGCGAGGCTTTCCGAGTACCAACGAACATTATTGTCGATCAAAAAATCCGGCAGCGCTATGCGGCGGCTGGAGTAGGTGGCGCCGTTGATACCGATGTCCTTGAAAGAAGCGACAAGGTTCTCCGGGTAGTTCTGCCACATCATCACGACATAATCTTTCCAACCGGTGTAGGGCGGCCGCGCAACAAAGTCCGCCTCAGAGGCTTCGGTTTGGTTGTAGGGCGCGCCGTTGATGTCTTTTCCATTCAGGGTTAAGTCCACGTGAAGATGATTCTTCATGGCGACAGCCAGCGACATGTCGATCGGAAACGTGATCTCGGTTTCATCCAGCAGATCGGCGGGCAGAGTCTTGTCTTCTACCGTGCGGCCCAGACTGTCGGTCCAGAGCACATGCAGTGTCGCGTGACCAGTAAATCCCTGGCTCAACTGATACACCACCGCCACCTCGCCTCTCCGCGCCAGAACGGTAGAAGGCAGAATCAATTTCGAGGGCATGCGCGCATCGCCCGATGTATTCACCGTAGTGGCACCGGAGGCGGCGGTTGCGGTGAGCGTGATCGCCAGCAAAGTTCCGGCAAGAATGGTGCACGACTTCGTCCAGTTCATCTGTCTCCGATCATTGTTTCGTTGGGGCAATCGCATCGCCACGCAATTCGAAGCCCGGCCCAATGTAGTCCGGCTCAATTTGCACGGCCTGAGCCATCAGCTTATGGGCTTCATCCGTATTGCCGTTGTATTCATCGACCAAAGCCTGCAGGTAATACGAACGCGCTCGATACGTTGGGTCGGTGGACTCATGCCGCGACTCCGCGACGGTCTGGAACTGTTGCACCATGGCTTCCGCCTCCTTTTGGCGGCCAAGGCGATCCAGCGAGAACATCATGAAGAAGTTCTCCGGACTCCAGCTATCGCTGCCGCCGCCCGTAAGCTGCTCCACCCCGCGCACGCTGTCTTTATAGGCCCGCTCTGCGTCCTCCTTCTTGCCCATCGCATCGTAGGTTCGGCCGATGTAGTAGTAAATTCGCGGCGCAGACTGCAGTTCGAAATCATCCATGCCCATCGACGCAGGCGGCTTGAGCGCAGACTGGAAAAAGTCGAGCGCCTGCTGATAATTGCCCTTGTGGAACGCCTGCGCGCCCTCACCGTATTTCAACTCACGATACGCGTCGCGCAGAGTATAGGTCCTGTGCACAGGAAGAAAGGTGTGATGATCGATGATGTCATGCGCCGCCTGGAACTTGCCCTGGATTAAATCGGCCGTCAACAATCCCTGGACCAGATGATCGTTCTTCGGGTCGTGGGCCACAGCTTTTTGCAACAGCGCAACCTGCTCGTCGAACTTTCCGGTGCGTGCGTAAAGGTCCGAAAGATCATCGAGCGTATCGGCGCTGTCCGGATTCAAGGCAACCGCCTTCTGCAATTCCGGAACGGCTGCCTCCAAATTTCCATCTTCCTCGTATGCCAGTCCCAGCGCACGCCGCGCGCCAAAATCAGACGGGTTGATCTGGTTGATGGCCTGCCACTGTTGGATAGCCTCCGCTTTGTGTCCGCGATAGTACAGCAGGCACGCCAGGTCAAACCGCGCGACCGTATCATTCGGGTCATCCTTCACGGCATCGGCCAGCGGCCCCTCCATTTCTGCGCGATATGGAAAGCGTTCCACTATTCCAGCCGCAGCCTGCGCTTTATGGCGGTATTGCTGTGCTGCCGCAGTGTCACCGGTTTGTTTCAAGTCATACACCAGCGCATAGTAATAAATCGGCGGCGTTCCCCAGGGATCTTCGTTATGCGGCGGCTCGACCATTTTGAGTACTGCAACCGCATCTTTCCAGCGCTCCAGCGAGCTATAGAAAATCGACACCTCAATCGCGCTTTCCGACTGCTCGCCCATCAAGTCCAGCAACTTCGCCTTTGCAGCTGCGTCGCCTGTCAGAAAGAATCGCTCCGCCTGCGCCACGCGATCGGCCGGATCAATTTCTTCCACCTTGGCGAGTTGTTCCAGGGCGCCAGCTTTATTTCCTTGGTCGCGCAATGTCATCGCAAGCACAAGCCGCGCCTTCAAATCTCTGCCATTGGAATTGATCGCTCCCAGCAGATGCTGCGCCGCCGCTGAATCGTCATGCCGCAGAAAATTCAGCAGGCCTAATTGATATTCGCGCGGCCCGAAGTACACGCTATCTGGCCAGATGTAATAGAAATTGCGTTCCGCCTGCTTCTCTTGTCCAAGTTTTAGCTGGCAAATCGCCAGGTAATACCAGGATTCCGACGCATATGGATTGCGATCCACGGCCTGGTGAAATTGCTTTGCCGCCTGCCGATAGTGGTGCTGGTTATATTCCAGCACCCCCAGCAACTGGTGCGCGACAGAGTAGCCCGGATCACGCTTCAGCGCCAGATTGGCCAACGTCTCAGCCTCGTCCGCATTCAGGTCTTTCTGCTTGAACTCCGCCGCCAGAACCAATTGTTCCGCTGTCATCTTGTCCAACGGAACGGGCGCCGCCATCAGATCCTTGGCGAACGGCGTGATATGTCCGCCCGGCGGCGTGGAAGGCTTGGTGTACGCAAGCAATAGCTTGCCCGCCGGCCCAATCACTTGCACGTCCAGCGACTCAAGATCGGCAGCACTGACATTTTCGACGGTCTTCTTTACCGGAATTCCCGGGATCAGGTTCACGGTAGCGTTCAGCAGTTCTCCGCTCGTGGCTTTCACCACCAGCTTCGCATTCTTGATCGGGACGACCGGCGACAACGCCACCTCCACCGATGAATTCCCGCCGCTCGGGCCGGGATGCACTTCGACGTTCAGAGCCACTTCCTTGCTCATCGTGGTCAGGCCGTTGATGCCGGCCACTGGAATCCACCATTCATGCCACTGCTCCACTTCATGCGGATACACCCACTCATAGTGGCCATCCCAAACCATGCGGCCGCTTTGCGCTTCAAAATACGGACCCGCCTTGTCGGTATAGCTGTACTCCACTTCCGACGAGCACGGACCAAAGCCGAAGGTCCACATCTTCATGCCCTGAACAACGCGGCGGTCAGCATACCGGAAAACACCGTAGTCGCGATCGAACTCGTACGAGCCACCATAGTTGTCATAGCTGTCGATTCCGAACACGCCCAGCATGTGCATATTGTTGTGCGCCCAGCTCAAATCGACTCCGTTATAGATGGGCCACGGAGAAACGACGCCAGTGGTGTGCCCGACAGTTTGCGTCATCGGATAAAGAAATCGCGTTTTCGGCGTGACCGGGAAAGCCGCGTTCGACCACAACATCTGCGGCTTTTGCCCATCGGTGCCGTTGTAGCAAAATGTGCTGATCTCCAGCGCATCCACGTCGGGGTAGAGCGTAGCGGTGTAAGTCAAATCCATGTGATAAAAGGGGTCTTCTTCGCCCAGCAGAACCGAGACGCTTCCATCCGTGTGCTTCAGGATGGTGTGCGACCAGTAAGGTTCGCCCTTCCATGTAAGCGAGTGGGCGTCGTAGGGACCGGTCAATTCAATGCCAGACTGCGGCCACGTGAAGCGCGGGTTGAACTGGGTTGGCTTGATCACATCGTTTCGATAAAACATCTGCCGATGATGCACCTTGTCATACACGGAGAAGAACCGACCGCCCAGCTCTGGGATGTACGTCAGCTTGAAATATCGGCTGTCGACAAAGATGGCGCGATACTTTTCGGGGAACGGGCTGCCTTCTTTAAATTGCCTCTTATAGGTCGTGAATGGATATAGTCCGGTCAGCGTCGAATCGTTGAACAGCGGTGGCTGCATATATCTGCCCACCTGCTCGTACGTTGGAATGGTAATTTCGCCTTCCGACACGATGATCGCAGACGGGGTTCCAGTCTTTGCGGAAACATCGTCCGCATGGCAGTGCAACGAACCCAAGGTCAGCACTATTGCAAACAGTAGAGGCCACGACTTCATCGATTCTCTCTTTACGGGTTGAAAATACTTGCTGGATCGTGCAAACCTGCGTGACGAACGACGCCGAAATGGATCCAGGATCTGGTTGCGTTCGATGACTTTGAATCGTTCTCCCGGATGTCGAAACGATTATATACTGGGAAAACAGTAAGGAAACGCTCGTAACCAACCGCGATCTTGCTGGGAGCGCATTCGACCTTGCGATAAGGTAGAAGCATACCCGCCCATTCACCCCGAATCAGAGTTCCGGAGGAAACAGAAGAATGCATCGTGACCATCCCCAGGCCATTTCAAAATTTTCCCAAGCGGATTCCGCCGCCAGTACCGATCCGCTGGCGGAATTTTGGCGCGACGCACCAGTCACTCCAATGACCGACGACGCCTACGGGCACAAAGTTGCCGCGCATGCCACCGAAATCCGCTCCCGATGGACTGCCTCCAACCTCTACTTTCTGTTTGCCTGTCCCTACCAGGAGCTTCATCTGAAACCGCATACGGTGCTCGATCAACCAACCCCTGGCCTTTGGAACTGGGATGTTGCCGAAGTTTTCATCGGAGCCCCCGATGGTCCCATCGATCGATATAAGGAGTTTGAGATTTCTCCGCAAAGTGAATGGCTCGATCTCGACATCGATTTAAAGCAGCCGGATAAAGTCGCTCTTACCTCGTGGAAATCGGGCTTTCAGGCTGCCGCTCACATCGCGCACACTCAGAAAATCTGGTATGGATCGATGCGAATTCCCTACGCCTCTCTCAAAGCCGGCGAGGCAAACGCGGGCGATATTCTTCGCATCAATTTTTTCCGCAGTCAGGGGACCAAGCCGGTAGAGATGGCATGGCAGCCTCCGCTGCAAGCCAGCTTCCACGCTCCAGAACAATTCGGCGAGCTCAAACTGGTGCGATGAAGATATTCATCGCCGCGACATCGAACCCGGGGCCAGTTGGCCGTCAACGCGAAACTATTTTCCGTTGTCGTCAGTGCTGATCTTGATCGTGCCCATCGGGTACCATCCATCCGGCGCTACCCCGGCAATGGCAAGTTTGATTTTGGGTTCACGCGTTGCCGCGTCGACCAGCGCAATTTCCAGTGTGTAATCGCCATCCGGCAGTGACCGCGGCACGAAGACTGCGTCGTTATAAAGATTGTCACCTGGCATCCAGGTTCGAACATCGACATTCGTCATCAGGATCGTGGAGTTCTTAACGTTCTTAAGTCGCAGTGCGAGCGGGTATCGCCGGTATGCCGGCGCGTCGCCTTCGTTCTCCCACCAAGAGGTGAAGGTGAGTTTGCGGTTGGCGTCGACCGTCGCAGGATAGGTGAACCGTCGCAAGACAAATCTGTAGCCCATGCGATTCAACCACTCATTTACCTGCGCCTGCCATTCCGGCGGCACAACCGACGACTTCGCATTGAACGATGACATGTGCCACTTGATGGACTGATCGATGATGTATTGCAGATCCCATCCGCGATTCTTCCAATCCTGCATCACTCCGCATGCTTCCATCGTCACCGGCGCTGTCTTCCACGCATCGGCAAGCCCAAGATTGATGATTGCCTCCGGATACACGTCCGTCATCAGGTTGAAAGTTTTGCTGAACGTGCCCAGGTCTCCGAGGCAATCCGCACGCCACCCGACGCGCGGCCGCTCCTCCCCGAGGCTGGCGGCACGATGCTTCGCAGCGGCGTCATTGCTCGCCGCTTCATAGGATTTGGACAGCGTGTACGCACCAGTTTTCGCGTCTCCTAATTGCGTGACCAGCGGCGTCTTGTGAAAGGAGTCCATATAGCTGTCGATCAGCGCACGTCGCGTCTTGTCGGTCAGCAGACTGGTTCCCGCACCCTCGCCCCACGCCGCCAAAATTGAAATGTCTACCAGGTCCAGGTCAGGGTCGCCATCGTAGCGATTGCCGAGCGCTCGTATGCAATCGCCGAATTCTTTCGCATACGCGGGGTTTTCAGGATTGATCAGCCACTTGCCTGTGGTTGCATCCCATCCGCCGGGGATTTTGTGGAATTTCTCTCCAGTCTCCTGCCGATACCACGCCGGCACATCACTTGCTGCGTCCGTGCCATGCGGCGCGATGCGCAACATCAATGTTTGATGACGCGCATGTGCGGTCTGCAGCGCCTTATCGATCATGCTCCAGTCGTAGACGCCTTTTTCTGGCTCCAGAAATCTCCAATAGACCCGAAAATACGCGATGCTCGTCTCTGGGTAATCTTTGTTCTCCAGGCTCCCGGAAAACGGCTGATACTGGATCGGAAATCCCTCCGTCCATTTTGCCCCGGCGTTTAACGCATCGCCGTTGAAGCGTTGAAACGTCATAAATCCAATCCCAGGATTCACAAGCACGTCATGAATCTCCACCGGCTTGACTACCACAGTGGTCTGCTGCGCCGACAAGCCGACGGCCATGCCCAAAGCCATCCCAACGACGGCAAGTTTTCTGAATTGCACGGTTCACTCCATTTCACAATGGTCGTTCACGGTCGCGATTATTCGCGCTTCCCGGGCGATCTGCGAGAAATTACTCCTTCACCTTGACGACAAAATAGGTGAAGCTCTTTCCTTTTGGAATCGCAAGCTGGTGCGGCGTGTTGGGCGAAATATGCACCACATCGCCCTTGCCAAGTTTCTGCTCCACTCCACCAGATACGGCAATTCCGCGCACTTCACCTGGAACTGTTGTGTTTGGGCCGACGATGGTGCCACCGCTGGTCAGCGTCGCTTCCCCATCGACAACGAAAAATATATCGGCATAGTGTTCGTGCAATTCTGCGGCGCCGCTGGTGTTGCGAACGGTCAGCATAGTAAAGCTGCCCGGATATTTGTCCAGCGTTTCGCCGGCCGATCCCGTGGTGCGAAAACTCTCCTGCTGCTCCGGCTCGTGCGCCAGCTGCTTCAGTTGTTCGGCGGAGTAATAGTTCACGCCTCCAGCCTGTGCCAATGCTGTGTTTGCGGTGATCGCCACGGCCACTACCCCCAATTCAATTTGATTGTCCTGCTCTTCGATGCGACACCCAGCAACTGGCGTCACGCCAGCTCAAATGAAACTTCGACCACTTGCACGGACGCAAGATCATGCGCGATCACTTTCCAATCACCTTTTGGATCGTTTGCGGCAAACGGAATACGCTCGACGTATGGACTGGATTGCAGCATCACGTTCCGCGCGTACAACTCGTAGAACTCCCCGGTGGGTGTGCGAAATTTCAAGTGCACGACGCGAAACGTACCATCCGGCAACGGACCCTCCCCCGTCAAAATGATGTCCGCCATCTCACCGGCGCGTGCTCCGCGAACCTCCACCTTCAACGCCGGCAATGGCTGCCGTGACCGAGTAAAAACAAGCGCGCTCCACGGATCCAAGGTCGTCTTCACGGTGCTGGTCTGGCCCAGGTCTTTGCGAGCCCGCACATCATAGGTTTGCCCGGAAGCGGTCCACTCGATTGTGACTTTCTCTTCTTTTTCCAGCAGCGAGTTGTCAATATTGACGCTCAGATTGGGATCGATATCCGGAACGTTGCTGTCCGCGAGCAGTTTTGGATACGCACCAAATCCACCATTGTCTGTCTGTGGATTCCGAAACACGGCGACCTGCTCGGCCCCTCCATTCGAGAAGCGAACAATTTCCGTTCCCGGCAGCCGCTTGCCATCCGCATCCAGCACGCGAACCTGCGGCTTCACATCGGCCAACGCAAACACGCTCTCCATCAAGTCCGGCAAACTCGACACAGAATTTCCTTTCAGCCGGAGATACGCGTAGTCGGCAATTTCCAGGTTCAGGAAGATGGCCTTCCCCGCACCAAACTTGTTCACGATCACCAGCGGCACATCTCCGCTATGCGCCAGCGCTTTCCCTGTCACTTCGACGACCGTTGCATCCGCCGGTTGCAAGTCGCGCAACTGCTTGCCTTCCAGTTGGACTGCACCTTCATTGCCCGTACCTGTCACAGTTTTTGCGAAAGTACGAGACGGACCGTGTGCAATGCCGAACACATCATCCAACTGGCCTCCACCGTAATCCGGCCTATGACCATCCAGATCGGCGTTGCCATTCGCAGGAAAATATCCAGCAATTTTCGCGCCGCCAATATCGCGTCCATGACCGTCCAGATCGGCCGCGCGGCAATCTGCAATCAGCGTTCCGCCGGCTTGTACAAAAGCGCGTATCTGCTGCGCCTCATCCACGCCGACGGCGATCGACTGCGGCATGATGAAGACTTTGTATTCCCCGGAGCTCAAATCTCCAGCGGCAATGCGGTCTTTGCCAACAAAGTTATATTGCAGCGCCAGGTCTTCCACCAGCTTTGTCCAGCTGTTGCGCACGGCAACGCATACGCTGTCGCTATCGCCGCCGTTTTTCAGCATCCACTCCCGCGCATACTTCAGGTTGTCCAGCAGCCAATGCGCCTGGATCGATGCCTGCGAGTAATGAATGGCGATGCCATCATGCCTGCGCGTGGAGTTGATCATCAACTTACCGATACCCGCGCGCAATTCGTGGAACGTGGCAGAAAATGTTTCAGCCGAGGCCGTCAGTTTGCCAGTTCGCTGATTCACAAATTCGTTGCCGGCTTCGTTATCGTCCCAAATCAGCGCCGCATTATGACGATGGAAGAGTCCCCACCAGATGGGCCGCACCTGGCGCTTCTGGGCAATCCGCTCCTGTTCTGTCAGCGCGTGACCCGGCACGGTGCCAAAGCCATGCGTCGAAATCATAATGACCGCCGGATTCAAAGAGCGAATCACTTCGACGTTGTTGCCGATGTTGTACGGCTCGATCACATCGATCGCGCGCACCACTTGCTCGTAGTTGTACCAGCCGTAAGCGAACGGGCATTGACCACCTTCCGTCGCGCACAACGCGTACGGATCTTCCGCCTTGCAGATGTCCCCCGCCCGCTTCACTGCGTCAGCAAAGGTTTCGTCCATGAAGTTGCGGAAGTCGCACCACGGGCTTACATTCCAGTGGCGGGTGGAAGTGATTTCTGCCAGCTCTTTAAAGTACCGGGTCAGAAACGTCGCCACCTCACCCCAGCTCTTAAACGTCGTTGGCTTATCAGGCGCATCCCAGGAGCCGAGACCGCCCCAGCGAGCGTTGGCCTGATCGAGCGGTCCCATCTGTTTTTCCAACGATGCGGCATCCAGCACCGGAACCGACAGTGAGTCTCGCGCCACCGCCAAAATCGGATCCCAGCTGTCGCTCATCAGGGTGTTCCCACGTGGTACTGGAAAACTGGTGCCCCATTCCTGGTTGAACTGGCCAATGGTTTTATATCGTGCCTTCAGACCGGCTAACGCAACTGCCTCAAAGGCCCGATCTGTCGTGGTGTAGTCGATCATGTCGCCGATCTTCATCCATGCCGGCCACGCGTCCAGCTTGGTGTCATCCCAGTGCGTGGGCTCACCAACGCGCCATTGCCCACCAACATGCGACGGCAGCCCATACATCTTGCGCAGATACTCGGCGAATTTATCCGTGCAGAATTTCGAGTGGCAAAAGTCGTTCGGACGAATCTGATCGCCCTGTCCAAGCTCATCCGCGATGTTGTAAAACAGCGGTCGATAGGGGGCGTGAATGCGGGCGAAGCGCGTAATGTGCTCGCGCAAATATTCCGTCGTCCGCGGATCGTTGACGCAGGGATCGCGAACCCACAACTCCAGATCCTGCCGGTTCATGCTCACCTTGGACAGCAGGGTCCGCCATTCCGGCTGATTCTTGTGATAAATCGAAAAGACCTCCCACGCCATCTGTTCCACATAAAATTTGAAATCGTTATCCAGGATGGGATCGAAATCATCATTGACGTACGCGATGATGGCATCCATCCCGGCCTCGCGCAGTTGATCGTAAAAACCGTCGGGATAATGGGCCCAGCTGATGGTATGGAAATCGTTCCACGGCGTATGTTCTGGCGACAGCATAAATTTCGCGGTCGCCACCTGCGGCACTCCATTCACCGTCACCCGAATCCAGTTCACATAAGTCAGGCCGGCTCGCATATTGAAGGAAAACGGCAATATCACCGTTTCCGGCCCCGTTGGCAGCTGCTGCTCGCCGCTCACCCGACCAAAACTGTCAATCCATCGAACGATCACCGGACCCGGGACAGCCCGCAAAAAACGTAGGTGGCCGCTCAATACTCCTTCCTGGTTCGCCAATTCCTGATCCAGCTTGATTCGTCCCAGCACCATCGCGTCCGGCCCAGTGGGAGCCGCTTCGACGGATTCACGAGTTGCCTGTCCCATCCCCATCAATGCGGGGCTCAACATGGCAGAAGCAATGGCGCTGCGGAGAAATCCTCTCCGGCTGGCATCGTATTTTTTGCGATTCAAGGCGTTTCTCCGTTGATGGTGGCGTCGGTTCCCTTGCTGGAACCAGAAATGAATGGGAGTGAGGTCGGCAGCAGTCAACCTCCAGGTTTAAGTCTTGCATCTTGTCGAGCCAGGTTTCGCAATCCATTGTCTCGAATCGTTAGGATTCAAGATAGAAGTAGAATACTCTTGAACGGAAGTATACGTAATCGAGTTCGATTCGACGAAAAACCGTAGCCTGCAAATCGCAATCCCGTCGGCCACTCACTCCGGCTCGATAGCATTCGGAAAAGCCTCCGAGTTGGAGGTGGGCCGCGAAAAACAAGGGAGACCGCATTTGTCGGCCCCAGGAGCTAGCTAGCATGCGCTGCTTGAAATTGGCCGTCCTTCTGTTCTGTGCCGGGTGCTTCTCTCTGGGTTCCTCCGGGCCTGCCTCCGCGCAATCGCCCACGGAGACCATCATCGTCAAGCCGAAGCCATTCGATGGCACGCTGGTCAATCCGGGCATTGGCTTCACCACGTTTCAGCGCTTCAACGGTGACAGCCTCAACGCCGGCACCAAGTGGACCGAGGGATTCCCGATCCAGTATCAGCCCTTCCACGGCACGCTCCAGACCAAAGACTTTCCCATGACCACCTTCGCCTATTTCCGCATTTATTGGCGATTTGTTGAGCCCGAGCAGGGTGTCTATAACTGGGCCATGCTCGACAAGGCGTTGCAAACGGCTCATGCGCGCCACCAGACATTAATGCTGCGCATCGCCCCGTATGGCACCGACGCCGCAAGCGATGCCCCCGAGTGGTACAGAAAAATCACGGGAGAAGTTCTTCGCAAGGCTCCCGGCGATGGCCGTCATTCGTCCTGGTATCGTCCACTGCCCAGCAGCCAGCCTGATTGGGCTCCCTATGAAGCGCAGTGGATGGTCGACCCCATGAATCCCGCCTACGCGCACTTCTTCGGCGACATGATTCGAGCCCTCGGCGCGCGCTACGATGGCGATCCCGACCTGAATCTCGTCGACATTTCCATTGTCGGTCCCTGGGGAGAAGGCGCCGGCACACCCATGTTGACCGCCCCCGTGATGCACAGCTTGATGGACAGCTATCTTGACTCCTTCCACAAAACTCCGCTGGTCGTGCAGCCCACCGATCCCAAAACGGATGAGTACGCCCTGTCAAAGGCCAATGTAGGATGGCGCGCCGACTGCCTGGGCGATATGGGTGGCTTCAGTAAAACATGGAACCACATGACGGACTATTATCCTGAGGCCATTATTGAAGATGGTTTGCAGGATGCCTGGAAGAGAGCTCCGGTCACCATGGAAGCCTGCTGGGTCATGCAGACCTGGGAGGATCGCGGCTGGGATGTGAACTACATCATCGATCAAGCCATCAAGTGGCATGTTTCCTCATTCAACGCCAAGTCTTCCGCGGTTCCAAAAGATCTATGGCCGGAGGTAAATCGCTGGCTGAAACACATGGGCTATCGCTTCGCGCTGCGGCGGTTTACCTATCCAGCGGTCATCGGACCGGATAGGAAAATTGCATTTACGTCCTGGTGGGAAAATGACGGGGACGCGCCGTGCTATCGGAGATTTTCGCTGGCACTGCGTTTGAGCAATAGACAAACCGGCGCCGTTATGATGACAGGCGCCGACATTCGCACCTGGATGCCAGGAGACAATCTGTACAACAATTCCGTCTTTATTCCAGCCAGTCTGCCCAATGGAGTCTATCAAGTGAGCATCGCCATCGTTGACCCAGTGACCCGCAAGCCCGCAATCAAGCTCGCGATTCAAGGCATGGATGCCGATGGGTGGTATGCGTTGGGCAATGCGACAGTGCACCAAACTCTGGCTGCAACTGCTACGGACGAAATTCCGGCTCCATCGCATCCGTAGCGTTAACGCGCTAGAAATGCATATTCGAAAGACCCGCAATACGAAAGAATTGAACCCATGATTCGGGAGAATTTAAAAATGAAAATGAGACGTTGCGTATTTCTGCCTTGCATTGCGCTGGCTTGCTTGCTGTCCTCCGGACTGGCACACGGCCAGGCGACAACCTCGGCGCCGGAATCAAGTAGTGTGGTGCACGCATGGGAAGGCACAATTACCATCCCGACCTACAAGCTGGGTCCGGCCGATCCGAATCCGGCATTTCCGCTGGTCAGCACGTCTCCCGTCTATCCATACACCATGCTCGACGATCTGACGAGTGATCGCGTGCCAATGACCTACCGCGCGATTTATCTCGAGAACAAATATTTAAAAATCACCATCCTGCCCCAGCTCGGCGGCCACGTCTATTCCGTCTACGACAAAATCGATCATCGCGAAGTTCTCTATCGCGATCACGTCATCAAATATGGTCTGGTCGGGCCGCGGGGCGCGTGGGTCTCCGGCGGCATGGAATTCAGTTTTCCTTTCGCCCACACCACCGACACCGTGTCCGCAGTGAACTCCGTGCTGCGCCACAATCCAGACGGCAGCGCGACTTCTATTGTCGGCGCGGTGGACTGGGTTTCCAACATGCATTGGGAAATTGCTATCACCCTGCGGCCGAACACAGCCCGCGTGGAAGAAGGTGTGACGCTGTTCAATTCCACGCCGCGCAATCATCTCTACCTGTTCTGGACCAACACCGCCGTCAAGGCCACCGACGATCTGCAATACATCTACCCCATGCGCGAGACGATTTACGACGATCCCTTTGCCGTCGCGCAGAGCTGGCCGGTCTCGAACGGTGTCGACCAAAGCTGGTATAAGAACGATGCCGGCGCCATGGCTGCCTTCGGCCGCGACGTGCAGCGGAACTTCTTCGGCATCTATTACCACGCGTCGAACTACGGCGTCGTCCACGTGGCCGATTTTCGCCAGGATCCAGGCAAGAAAATCTGGACGTGGGGAACCGCGCCAGTCGGAAAAATCTGGGACCACATCCTGAGCGACAAGGACGGCTCGTATAACGAAATCCAGAGCGGACGCTTCTACACCCAGGGCTATCGCGAGTTCATGAATCCGCGCCGGGTGGAGACCTGGACAGAATACTGGTACCCGGTCCGCGGTCTGGATGGCTGGTTTGTTGAAGCCACAAACCAGCTCGCCATCAATGCGGTTTATCCCGCAGACAATTCTTCTCCAGGAAACATCAAACTGCTCATCAGTCCCGTAGCCGACATTTCCGACGCGACCATCGTGGTGAAGCAGAGCTCCAACGTGCTGCGCGAATTTCATCACGTCAACTTCACTCCCCTAGAGGCCGCCACCTACGCCTTTCCCGTACAAAATGTAGACGACGCAAAGAAGAATCTCAATGTCGAGATTCTGTCCTCGCAAGGAGAGAAGCTGCTGCAATGGTCAGCCGCCGAGCCCGTCGATGGAAATCCAAATCTGATTCCTTTGGCTGGAAAGCCGATTGCCCAGCCGATCCCGATCAATGCGCAAACGCCGATCGAACAGCTCTATCTGCAGGGTGTTTTCCTGGAGAAAACAGGAGATGAACTCGGAGCCCAGAAGTTCTTCGGTCGTGTATTGGCGCAGGACTCCGGATATGTTCCAGCGCTGCTGAAAGAAGCCTGGTATAACTACAGCGCCGCAAACTTCAACAAAGCCGAATCGCTGATCACGCGCGCCGCCGATCGCGATACTGAGGATCCATACATCGCGTACACACACGGCGTCATCGATCGAGCAGCCGGGCGCTACCCGCTCGCGAATGACGCACTGTGGAACGCAATCCACTATGGCGCTGCCGTTGCACCCGGGCCAACTCTCGCCGCCTCCTATGTGGAGTTGGGAGAGATTGCGCTTCGCCAGGGAAAGCCCGCGCAGGCAGTCGATCTGTTGAAGTCTGCCGTGGGCTATAACCCCGACGATGCTTTCGCGCTCGCTGATCTTGCCGCGGCCGAGCGGTTGAGTGGCAACCAGCGTGACGCGGAACAGGACTCCGCCGAAGCCGTGAAAAAAATGCCCGTGCTTCCCTACGCGCTGGCGGAGCAATGGCTCGACTCGAGCCCATCGGCCGGTGCAGCGTCCCCATCAAAGCCCGGCTGGACCAGCATCATCAACGCCGACCCGCAAAACTATCTTGCCGTTGCATCCTGGTACCACAGCATCGGCGTCTGGCAGTCCTCGGACGCCATCCTTCACCTCGCCGAAACAAATCCATCCGCCGCTGGCATTGCACCGATGATCGACTACTATCTGGCATCGAACGCGCGCCAACTCGGACACGACCAGCAGGCAGATGAGTACGCCAGAAAAGCCGCTGCCTCCACTGTCACCGATACGTTCCCGAATCGCCTGGAAGATGTGGCCGTATTGCGCGAAGCGTTGCGGCACAATCCTTCCGACGCGCAAGCACAATACTCGCTCGGCAATTTTCTATTCGCAAAAGATCAATACGATGAAGCGGCGGCGTTGTGGGAAAAGGCGCTGGGCGAAGGATTCAAAAACGCCGTACTGTTGCGCAACCTCGGCGTCTATCAGTGGGATGTGAAGCGTGATCTATCGAGCGCGGCCAACTATTATTCGCAAGCCATCCAGATGACTCCCAACGATTACCGGCTGTATCCGGATCTGGATGAGATTTACACCGAGCAGGGCGACACCTCGGCCCGCGCGGCACTGTTCCAGAACGCGCCGCCTGCAGTGCTCGACCAGGACACGGTTCGCGCTCGTCGCGCTCTCTTGTTCCTTGAGCAGGGAAAATACGATGACGCGATGGCTCTGTTCGCCAACCACACCTACAAACCATGGGAGGGTGGCGTGGTGATGCACAACATGTTCGTCTTCACCAACATTGCAATGGGCAAGCAGCAGCTGCAGAATCATCATCCCGACGCCGCCGAAGCTTCCTTCCGCAAGGCGCTGGAGTATCCGGACAATCTGGGCACAGGCGCGCCCGCGAAACCCGACACCGCGGAGCAAATGTATTGGATCGGCAACGCGCTCGAAGCTCAGGGCAAGAGTGCCGAAGCCAAAGCCGCGTGGCAGAAGTCTGCCGATCAGGGCAACGGAAAAACGAATGTTTCAGCGGTCTATTCCGGGCTTGCGTATCAAAAGCTAGGACAGAACGAACAAGCGCAGCGGCTATTGCAGGGTGCAATTCAATCCGCTGCGCAACCGAAGCCGAATGCGGAAGATTATTTCGCAGCCGGCACCGCCGAACAATACAGCAACCACGCAGACCAGGCTCAAAAGTATTTCCAGCAAGCGCTCCATCTCAACCCGCACTTCTGGCAAGCCCGCATCGCTTTGAAAAACCTTGGAAGCTAGCCCGCGAAAAACAAACGTCCCATCCAGCGATATCGATGGATGGGACGCACAAACTAGAAACGCGCGATCGCCGAGCTATACCAGCGTCAACTCAATATTCAGACTTCGCAGCGCTTCCGCAGTCTCCTCTCGGAGATTGGTATCCGTAATCACATGGTGAATCGCGGTCGCCGGTACGATGCGGGATAAACTTCGGCGGTCGAACTTCGTTGAATCACACACCGCAACCACTTTGGTTGCAGCTCCCACCATGGCTCGGTTCACCCGCGATTCCAGCAGGTTTGGCGTGGTCAGCCCGATATCCAAATCAAACCCATCGACCCCGAGAAACAATATATCCGCATGCATCTCAGCCAGCATGTCTTCAGCCAGCGGGCCCACCAGCGAGAATGAATTCTTGCGCACGATTCCGCCGGTGAGGATCACATCAAAATGTGTTCCCGTAAGCTCCGCCGCAATGTTCACCCCATTCGTAATGATGGTCAACTGGGAAAACTTCTTCAGCGCCAGCGCCACTGCCGTGGTCGTCGTGCCGGAGTCGAGCATGACGCATTGGCCTTCCTGCACCAACTCCGCCGCCGCCGCCGCGATGCGAACTTTCTCGTTGTGATGGCGTTTTTCTTTCTCCTGCAGTGTCGGATCGAACAGCGCACCGGGCTGGGCCGGTAATGCACCCCCATGGCTGCGGTGCAGCAAACCCCTTCCCTGCAGGTGATCCAGGTCTTTACGAATCGTTATCTGCGAAATACCAAGGGCTTTCGAAAGATCACGAACGCGGACGCGGCCCTCACTCTGGGCAATCGCCAAAATGTGCTGCCGGCGCTCCTCAATCAGCATCGGATCGGCATCCGGGCTCGCCCCGGAATCGCTCGAAGCTGATTTCGCGTGGTGGCCACTTTTTAGTAAATTATTCATCGTTTTGGCCTCGGGTAGGAACTTGGCTACCGTCCTTACTATAGTTAACGTAGCACCCTCATTATTCACAAAATAATTGATCAGGCAACCGTTCGCCTTCGCTTGCTTCGTTTCTTCGACCCGTAATTCGATCCATATTTCACGGAATTGGACCACCGAGCGCGATCATAGCAACGTCGCTCTTTTTCCTTTATGATGAACTTTCGAAACCAGCAAGGCTGTCCAAATCGCAACCTTTCGAAATCTCTGCAAGTCCTGGTTTCCCGATTGTGGGGGTGGTTGCAATCGTCCGTTCTGAAGATGCTCGCTGGCTCCATCCGGACAAAAAGCTAGTGATCCTAGGTGAACCCGCTTGAAGAGGACTTCGATGAGTAAATCATCACCGCAAGCGACGCAGAGCGCTCCCTCGGAGACAGGACATTTCCGGCGCGTGCTCACGCGCTGGGACCTCATCCTGTTCGGGCTGGTCATTCTCAGCCCCACTGCGGTCTACCCGGTCTATGGAATTATTCAGTCCGTTTCTCATGGGCAGGCCGCACTCAGTTATATCGTTGCGATGGTCGCTATGTTGTTCACCGCGGCCAGCTACGGAAGAATGGCGACCGTCTATCCGTCCGCCGGATCCACCTACACCTACGTCCAGCAATCATTCACTCCCACGGTAGGATTCGTCGCCGGTTGGGCAATGATCCTGGATTATTTTCTGATTCCGCTGGAAAGCGTGATCTATGCCGCACTGACGGCGCAGCGATTTGTTCCGGCAATTCCCTACTTCGTTTGGGTCCTCATCTTCACCGCCGGCATTACCGCGATCAACGTAAAAGGCATTCGCATTCTGGCTCGAGCCAACACCGTAATGATGGCCGCCATGACCGCCTGCGCCGTGCTCTTTATCTTTCTCGCCATCCATTATGTTGAATTGCACTATGGCAAAGCCAGCCTGATCTCCCCGGTCGGCGTTTTTCCCGCAGGCCACTTCTCCGTACGACCAATGATGCTGGGTGCATCCATTGCCGCTCTTTCTTATATCGGGTTCGATGCCATCTCCACCCTCGCGGAAGACACGTTGAACCCGGAAAAGGACATTGGCTTTTCTACCGTCCTGGTCTGCATCCTTCAAACATTGATCTGCGTCGTCACCGTTTATTTTGCCGCGCTCGCCTGGAATAACTACGGCGCCTTCCCCCACGTCGATACCGCGATCCTCGATATCGGACACCGTATCGGCGGACAATTCATGTTCCTGATCCTCACATTTGTTCTGCTCGTGGCAGGCGTTTCCAGCGCACTCACTGGACAAGCCGGAGCCTCGCGTTTGCTGTATGCCATGGGTCGCGACGGAGTTTTTTCCCGTACCGTATTCGGTTACGTTTCGCCCAAGTATGGAACTCCGACACACGCTATTTACGTCACCTCCGCCGCGTCGCTGATCGGCGCGCTCTTGATGAATTTTCAAACCGCCGTCGAACTGCTCAACTTCGGCGCATTCGTCGGATTCATTCTCGTCAATCTTTCGGTGATCCAGCATTTTTACTTTGCGCAGAAACAACGCAGCGCCAACACCATCTTCAAGAACTTGATCTCTCCGCTGGCCGGAGCCTGTGTCTGCATCTATATCTGGCTCAACTTGAGTACGCACGCCAAGGTCGTTGGATTTATCTGGCTGGCGATCGGGATTGCGTACCTGGCGATTCTCACGCGGGGATTTAAAAATAAACTCAGCCAGTGGAGTGGAGACGCCTTCCAATGAAACTACCCGCAGTTGAAAACGAACTCACCAGCTATGTCGAGCAACACGCGGACCGCCTGGTCCAAATTCTGCAGGACATCGTTCGCATTCCATCCGAAAATACTCCGCCAGTCGGCAGCGAGGGCGAGTGCCAGAAATATATTGCCCGCTTCTTATCGAATCTCGATTGCGAGCCCGTTGCGTATTCCTTCGATGACGTGCCGGAGCTGAAGCAACATCCTCTGTTCATCGCAGGACGCGACTATAACAATCGCCCCAACATTGCCGCCCGCCGCAAAGGCACGGGGAACGGCCGATCGCTGCTGCTGTCCGGCCATATCGATACGGTGCCCGTCGGCACGCTGCCATGGACGAAGGACCCTTTTGGCGGCGCAGTCGAAGGAAACCTTCTCTACGGCCGCGGCTCAAACGATATGAAAGGTGGCGTCGCAACCAACCTCTTCATCATGGAGTGTCTGCACAAATTGAATCTTCCTCTGTCGGGAGATGTTCTTTTTGAGACTGTCATTGATGAGGAGTTCGGCGGCGTCAATGGAACGTTGGCGGGTCGCGTCAGAGGATTCAACGCGGATGCTGCCATCATTTCTGAGCCATCGTTCCTGCGCATCTGCCCGGCGCAACGCGGCGGCCGCATCGCTCACGTCACCTTGCGGGCATCTGGAGGCGTTCTAAACGAGGGCGCGCCGACTCCGGGCGTAGTCGAGCAACTGACCTACTTGTTGGCAAAGATTAAAGATTTCGACGATCAACGTCGCGCCAACGCCAAGCCTCACCCGTTGTATTCCAATGCTGCCGATCCCGTTCCGGTGATCGTGACGAAGATCATCACCGCTCCCTGGGGCATGAAGGAGCCGATTACAGTTCCAGAGGAATGCAAGCTTGAAATCTACTGGCAGGCGATGCCATGCGAACAGCAGGAAGACATCGACCGCGAATTCCTTGCGTGGATCGATTCGCTCGCGACCGGCTCAGGCACTCCTTTCGCGAAGCCGCCACAAGTCGAGTTCACTCCGCGATGGTTGCCCGGCTCGGCCATCTCTGCCAACGAGCCGCTCGTCACAGAGTTATCGGATTGTGCCACGCGCGTCATGGGCAAGGCCCCGGCCATCGCTGGAATCGAAGGCCCATGCGACATGTACGTATTTCACATGGTGTCTCACACGCCTGCCGTTCTGTGGGGCGCGCGAGGCGGTAACACTCATGCAGCTGACGAGTATGTCGAAATTGATTCACTTGTGGAAGCCGCAAAAGTGCTGCTGGTTTTCGTCCACGAATGGTGCTCTGCCCGTTGACAGAGTGGACTGCCGTTGGCATGGTCGCACACTCCGCTGCGAAAGCTTTTTGTCTCTTTCGTATCGTTTCTGTTAGGATGTGTCACATGCGTCGCCGTTCCGGATCTCCGGTGCAAGCGCTTCAGCACAATCTGCTGAACCACTCGGCTGCGTCCAGCATTTCTTCCGTCATCATCATTCCCTCCATTATTCGGTCCATTATTAGGATCCACATGGGTGCGGGCATGTAGGCTGGAAAAGAATCAAAGCAACTACAAGCCACCACCCAAAGCGGGTTGGTGGCTTTTTTATTTCTGAGCCCAATTTCTTGGCTCGAACCGCGGACCGCAAACCACCAGGAGGATCGTCGATGGAACGGATGTTCTTGATCACAGCTTCAAATCGGGTACGGGTTGAATCCAGAATCCTGCAGGTGCTGGACCATCACGCGGTGCCAGTGGAATCGTTCTCCTCGATGCGTCTCGGAGACGAAGCCCGTGTCACCTTCATGACGCAACTCGATGATGACAGCGCGCAACGAACCTGCGACATGCTTCGTCGGTTGCAGGATGTTCAGTCCATCGACTGCTTCGCCCGCCAGGACGGCTTCTGCCGCACCCTCGCCATGTTCCGCATTATGTGCGATCAGGAATCGCGTCTGCCCCTGCTGCAGGTCATCTCTTCGATAGGTGCGCAGGTGGTTGCGGTGCGTCCCGATTGGGTCGCATTTCAGATCATCGGTAGCCCGCAGGATATTGAAGGACTTCGCGCCAGCCTTCTTCCCTATGGAGTGGTTGAAGCAATCTCCGCGGCCTCGACCGCCGTGCGAAACCACACCGGCCAAAAAATGGATCACGAGGTTGAATCACCGGCAACGGGCACATCGAAAATTCGTAGCATTTCCGCCGCTCATTCGTCGGCGAAGGTCTATCAGGTTTCGGTCTAACGCTGACCACCCGCGCCGGCGCGAATCTTATCGCAGCAGCCGTAGCGCGTTCTCGCGATAGATATTTCGCAGAACATCCTGCGGCAGATGGATTCCGTAAATATTCCATCGCCCCTGCCGTGACGCGTGCGACGGATACTCGAAGTATTGATCATCCGTTTCGAAAAATCGAAAATGGAGCCGATAAGTCTCAATCTCCGGAAATAAATCCGTCCCAAATAAAATCCGATCGGCATAGCGCAGAAAGAACGCACGCGCTGTGTACGGCTGCCGGCCCAACTCCGCGACGCGCGCGCTCATGTCCACAGAAACGTTGGGATATGTATCCAGCATGTCCGAGACATACGCAAGATTTTCTCCGCGTTCTCCAAGATGCGCCGCCACAAATGTCGTCTTTGGATGCCGCGCAAACACACGATTTCGCTGCGCCAGCAGTTCATCCTTCGAAAAATGCGATCCATAAAATCCCCAGTCCGGATGAGCCGCCAATTCCTCGTACCGCTCATTATTCGCATCGATCGGCAAAAAGAATGCGTCCGGATCCGCCGTGTGAAACATCACCGGCATTCCAAGCTCGGCAGCCTTATCGAACAGTGGAGCCAGCCGCTCATCATCAATGCGCAATAATTCGCCGGAAGCATCCCGCACCGACAGCCCCAAATCTTTCCAGAACTTCATGCCGCAAATGCCGCGCTCCCGCAGCCGATCGAATGTATCGAGAGATTTCTGAATAAAATCCGGCCGTTCAACCCCGGACCAATCCATCCAGCCCATCGTCGAAAACCGGTCGGAAAATTGCGCGTAGCGATCGATCATCTGCAGCGCCTCATCCCCGGTCTTCATGGTGATGTTCACCACCCGCTCAATGCCGCAGGCGTCCATCACCTTCAATACTTCGCGGGGCTCGAAGGCATCCAGATGATTGTGATAGTCGATCGCAGGAACGCTCGGCCGATTGACCGCGTGCACCGGCGTTACCAGCATGGAAGCCGGCTTGAAATCGCTCAACTTCAAGTCCACTTCCGCCTTCGCCGTAGCCATGGCGACAAACTTGTCCTGCTGATCCAGTTCCTTCGCTTTTGTATCGGCTGCCATTCCTGTGTTCTCCTCCATCCACGCGACGCGAGCGATGCCAATCGCTCGCGCCAATAGGTTTCACATTCAATCGCTCAGTTACGATATATTTTAGTCGAGATTCGAACCATGCCCTTTGGGATCGTTTTCCGATCCCCATTCCCACGTGAACCGGAGTAAAAGATGGAGAATTTTGGCGTCTCACGGAAATCCGCAGCGCGTTTCGCCCTGGCAACATCCATGTGCCTGCTGACACCCTTCGCGGGTTTCGTCTACGCCCAGACGACCCAGAATTCAGTCCGGGACGCCGCCACCGCCTCCGCCGACGGCTCGAAATTCACGTTGGGCGACAGTTGGATTCAAGTACAAGGGTCAGTTTCATCCGGAAAATGGAATGGATTGCGAATCATCGACCGCGCCTCGCAACGCTCAATCGAACTCCCCGCTGCCTTTTCCCTCTCGCTCAAGAACGGCTCCGTCCTGAGTTCTTCTTCTATGAGGCGAACGCAACCGTTTGTCGTGCACAACCTGCGCGCGCAGTCGGATGCGTCTCGCTACTCGGACCAGCTTGCCGGCAAAGAAGTTTGCACCGAATTCAACGATCCAACCACCGCCACAGAATTTGAATGGTGCGGCATCATGCGCGATGGCTCGAATTATTTTCGCCAGCAAATCACCATTCACACCAACGCAAAACCGCTCCCGATCGCAGATGTTCGCATGCTGCAATTCAAAGATCCCGGCGCGCGCGTCGTCGGAAGCGTGAAGGGCTCTCCGATTGCCGACGAAACAATGTTCTTCGGCTTCGAGCATCCACTGTCCATCAGCCAGGTTCAAGGCGGCGAAGTTCTCGCCTCGTTGCCGCGAACGCTCCCCATGCAGCCGCACCAAAGCATCGTCTACTCGTCCGTCGTCGGAGTTGCCGCGCCAGGCCAGATGCGGCGCGACTTTCTTCGATACATCGAGCGCGAACGGGCCCATCCGTATCGGCCAACCCTGCAATACAACACCTGGTACGACCTGGGATATAACAATCGCTACAATGAGGCCGGCGTCCTCAATCGCATCCACGCATTCGGCACCGAGTTAACCGAAAAGCGTGGCGCCACGGTGAAATCTTTCGTCTTCGACGATGGCTGGGACAATCCAAATAGCCTGTGGGGATTCGATTCCGGCTTCCCCGACGAATTTACAAAGGTCAGCCAGGCGGCGGCGAAATATCACAGTCATATTGGCGTGTGGATGTCGCCCTGGGGAGGGTATCAGCAGCAGAAACTCGACCGCATCGCCTTTGGCAGAAAGCACGGATACGAGATTGTAGACGGAGGATTTGCGCTCTCCGGCCCGAAATACTTCGCGAAGTTTGAAGACACTTGCCTCAACATGATCCACTCGTATGGAGCGAACGAATTCAAGTTCGACGGCACCGGAAATGCCGATCGCGTCTTCCCTGGGAGTGAGTTCGACAGTGACTTCGATGCCATGCTGGCGCTCATCCATCGCCTGCGTCAAGCGGAGCCAGATATTTTCATCAACATGAGCACCGGCACTTATCCATCGCCGTTCTGGCTGTTTGATACCGACGATATCTGGCGTGGCGGCGATGACCATTCCTTCACCGGCGTCGGCACCTCGCGGCAGCGCTGGATCACCTATCGCGACTCGCAGGTTTACAAGAACATCGTCGAAAAGGGTCCGCTGTTTCCCATCAATTCGCTCATGCTGCATGGCATGATTTATGCGCAATATGCGGATGGATTGAAAACCGATCCCAACGGCGATTTTCGCGACGAGGTGGAAACGTTTTTCGGCTCCGGCACTCAGACGCAGGAAATGTACATTACCCCGTCGCTTCTCTCTTCCGCAGATTGGGACGCGCTGGCGAAAGGTGCGCGCTGGTCGTTCGAGAACGCTGAAACTTTGAAAGATGTACATTGGATTGGCGGCGACCCCCAGCAACTGCAGGTCTACGGCTGGGCATCCTGGAGCCCGCGCAACGCGATCATCGTACTGCGCAACCCATCCGATAAACCGCAGAGCTTCTCGCTTGATATTCAAACCGCGCTGGAGTTGCCCGCCGGGTCGGCGCGAACCTACGTCGCGCACGACCCGTGGAAAGCCAGCACGCCAGCTCTGACGCTCCACGCCGGGGAGACAACGCAGATTCAAATGCAGCCGTGGGAAGTGCGCACCCTGGAAGCGACGCCGTCCGGCCGTCCGTAAAGCGATCGCCCCAAAAAACGCAGGCTCGTCTTAGATGAGTTCGGTGAGCCTGCGTGGTTCAACATTGCTGTTGATCGCTCGCAGTTAAGGCACGGTCGTGCAATTTTGCTCGCGTTTCGCGAAAGGAAAATTGTGTTGCCGCAGGAAGCTATCGCGGAAGGCAGCATCGCGGAAGGCTTCCGTGCCGCCGGGCCGCAGCGTCGACAGTGCGCCAGTAATGTTCCCCGCCGTCGCACAATCCACCGGATCTGCGCCGCGCACGTACCCATATAAAAAGCCCGCATCGAAGCTGTCGCCTGCGCCGATGGTGTCGATCGGCGTCACTTGAATCGGTGGGATACGAGTGAGTTTATCCCCCATCTGCAACAACGCACCCGCCGGGCCGCACTTCGCCGCAATACAAGGCACACGACTCGATAAGACCAGCAGCGATTCCTCGACCGTGTCGCGCCGCGCAATGCGACACACCTCATCGGCATTTGGCAGCAGCAAGTCAACGTACTCCAAAAGCTCATGCAGAACGCCATCCCACAAGTTGTCCGGATCGTCGTTCGTGTCCAGAGAAATCGTAAGTCCGGCCTGCTTCAGATTTCGAAACAGCGCTGGCAAATCGGGCGCCAACGCCTTTTGCAGAAAAAGCGAGGAGAGATGAAAATGCCGCGCCGATGCCAGGTAGTCAAAATTTAGGTCGGCGCGTGACATGCCGCTCATCGTTCCGGGATAGGTAAGAATTCGCCGCTTCGCCCCATGATGCAGCAACACGGTGACGCCCGTGCTGGTCGAATCGTCCGCATAGACGACTTCAGAAAGATCCGCCCCGCTTTCCGCCATGCGTTCCAGGGCTATTCGACCGAATTCGTCTTTTCCCAGTCGTGTTGTGAAGCCGACAGATGCCCCGAGGGAAGCTAAATTGTGCGCGACGATAGACGATGAGCCGCCCAATGTGCAGCGAAAATCCGTGGCCAGGATCTCTCGCTCGACCGGGATGGCCTCGGCTAACCCATACAAAATCAAATCAAAGTTGATTTCACCGGCGATGCTGACGTCAAATCTTTTCCCTGCACTGGTCATGTTTTGTATCGGAGGATTCATAGAAAGCGGTTGCTAAATTGAACACTATACGTTATGATAAATTTCGTTTTGTTACCTTATGGTTGCTTGAGATCTGCGCTGCCTGACCTTTATTTGCAGGTTCGGACTCGCCTTTTTATATCAGCTTTTCACTGCACTGCATGCCAAAGGAGCGTAGAACCGTGAGCCGTTTGCTCAATCTCATCCATCTGGACAAAGAAGAAAAAGCAAAGCGCGGACTCATCCATACTCCCAGCGAAATTGCACAACAACCTTCTACCTGGGCCACTACCTTCTTGA
This sequence comes from Acidobacteriaceae bacterium, assembly GCA_049796755.1. Taxonomy (GTDB): domain Bacteria; phylum Acidobacteriota; class Terriglobia; order Terriglobales; family Acidobacteriaceae; genus JAKAAZ01. The sequence goes on along the minus strand of JBARFA010000008.1, from coordinate 32,334 downwards.
ATTTTCAGCAACGGCGTGCGGAAATCGACGCTTTTCTTCAATCCAAAGGGGTAGGTCCAGTTGCCACAGCCAACGGTCGCCGTCCCATCGTTTTCTTGATCGGTGCAGGCACGTCTGATTATATTGGTCAATCCTTGATTGCGCTGCTCCGCCAGAAATGGCAATGCGAAGTGAACGCAATTCCCAGCACAGACCTGCTTACGAACTTTGACGATTTCATCCTCCGCGACACCAATTACCTATGGATTTCCTTTTCGCGCTCGGGCGATAGCCCGGAAGGTGTCAACGTCCTGAACAAAGCGCTCAAGGAGTATCCGAATATTTCCCACCTTGTGGTTTCGTGCAACGCACAAGGAAAAATGATTCGCGATCATCGGGATGATCCGCGCGTCTTTGGCCTGTTGCTCGACGACGCTGTGAACGATCGCGGCCTGGCCATGACCAGCTCATTTTCCAACATGGTTGTCTGCGGACAATGCCTGGCGCACATCTGGACTCTGGAGGAATACGAACCAATCCTGCAATCTTTGATTGCCGCTGGAGAAAGATTTCTCGATGTGGCTTCGGAATGCGCGGCAGACCTGGCCCAAGGGCCCTATTCCAGGGTGTGCTTTGTCGGGTCGGGCTCATTAAAGGCCGTCGCAACGGAGTCTGCGCTGAAGGTGTCGGAGTTGACTGCCGGCCGCATTCAATCCATGTCTGAATCCACGCTTGGCTTACGTCATGGGCCGCTGGCAGCCTTAAACGCCGAGACTTTGTTCGTCAGCTTCATTTCCAGCGATAGCCGCCGGGAACGCTATGAAGCCGATCTTCTCCGTGAGATTGGGAAAAAAGGCGTGGTCCAGACTCGCGTGGCAGTTGCCATCCAACCCAGCAAAGAAGTCGAGAAGGAATGTGAACACCTCCTGACGCCGGGGTTATCCGTATCAATTCCGGACGCGTATCGGCCGCCGCTTGACGTGATGTTCGGCCAGTTGCTCGGGCTGTTTTTCTCGATTCAATGCAAACTGAAACCGGACGCACCCAGTCCCAGCGGCGCCATCAGCCGTGTCGTCCAGAACGTTCCAATTCACTAGGATTGGCGGCTATCGCGCCCGAGCGATAGCCCATCCGCATACTCTTCGATGGTTTGCCACGAGGCGCCGTTATTGTTCCTGCGCGACAGCTTCTTCTAAAAGCTCCGCCGCCACAAAATGTGGAACAACACCATCCGATCGTTCTGCAAGCGGCCAGCCTGCCAGGATCAGCATCGGCGCCGGCCCAGGCTCCAATTCGCCTAGACCCGCCAGCGTCGTGCGTCGACTGTCTTCATCGGGCAACGAAACGTGACTCATCACTACAATCGGCAAGTCCGCCGACAGCCCAGCCTGCAGCATGTCCCACGCAAGCGCGCGAAGATCCCGTCCGGGCATGTAAATTCCCAGCGTGGCATCGTTGGGCAGAGGACCACGCCAGAATGATGGCCGATCTTGACCCTCGCTGTGTGTCGCATGATGTGCGGTGGTCAAAATCACTTTCGATGCGCTGCGCCGATCGGTCAGGGATTTCTTGGCCGCCGCAGCCGCCGCGAACATGGTGGTCACGCCCGGAACAACTTCGCATGGCACCTGCGCCTGTTCCAGCGCTTCAATCTCTTCGCCGGCACGCCCAAAGATGAGCGGGTCGCCGCTCTTCAAGCGCACCACGCTCGCGCCGCTTCGCGCTTTCTCAATCATCAACTCGTGGATCTGCTGTTGCGTAACACGTCGAGTCCCGCAACGTTTTCCCACGCTGATGATTTTTGTTTCGATGCCGACACGGTCGAGGATTGCCTGCGGAACCAAATCGTCGTGCAGCACGACATCCGCCGTCGCAAGTAAATCCGCTGCCTTCAGCGTCAGCAGTTCAGGATCCCCCGGCCCCGCGCCGACCAGATACATCGTTCCCTTCTCCGCTATCGTCCGCGCAGATTTCTTTTTTTGTGCGCGCTCAGGAAATGCCAGTTGTCTCGATGGGCACGCATCCGAGTTGCACACCGGCCGCTCAGCAAGCGTATGCAGCAGCGCCTTGCGCTCGCTCCCCGGCGGATGCGACGCAAGAATTTCGCGCCTTAGAGCGCCAAGCTGATCGAGCCAATCCCCAGTATCATCTGGCAGCTGCGCATCAATCTCTCGACGTAATCGCTGCGCCAGCGCAGGGCTTTCGCCGGCAGTTGAAATCGCAATTTGCAACTTGCCCCGTTCCACAATCGAGGCGAAATAGAAATCGCAATTCGCCGGATCGTCGACGGAGTTGCATAAGATTCCGCATCGCTGCGCTGCGAGAAACACCTGCCGATTGACATCACGTGAATCCGTCGCCGTAATAACGAACGCTTGTCCATCCAAATCAGCTTCCTGAAAGCGGCGAAGCTCCAGCGCAATGGTCCCATTCTGCGCAAGCTCGCGAACCGCATCACATGCCACCGGAGCGACCACGCGCAGTTGAGCGCCGGCACGCAGCAGACTGGTGATCTTCTCCAAAGCCACATTGCCCGCGCCCACAATCAGGCACGGCCGCCGCTCCAGCTTTAGAAAGATTGGAAAAAGACTCATCGCATATCCTTGATCACTCGTGCAACTTCAACCCGCGGTGTGCGGAACAGGTCCAGGCGACACATCGCGAGCCACCGGCGCGACAACCGCACCCGCCAGTTGATCGCGCAGATCCGCATCGCTATGACGCGCGAAATAGCTGCGCAGGTTCTCGCCTTCCGCGCGGCTTGCCAGATATTTCCGCAACAACCTCTCCATCGCATCGGGAACTTCCGTTGCCGCGCAACGATATCCGACTGGACGAGCGGTTCTCTGGTGCGCGCCCACCGCGCCGCCGACGCAGAAGTAATAGGCATCGACCATCTTGCCGTCGTGCTTGATCTTCTTGCCCTCAATGCCGATGTCGGCAATCCAGTGTTGGCCGCAGCTGTTCGGACAACCCGTCACATTTAACTTCAGCTGCTGATCGAACTCTGGAACCCGCTGCTCCATCTCCTCCACCAGCCATCGCGTGAAACCCTTTGTCTCGGTGATGGCAAGTTTGCAAAATTCAGCACCCGTGCAGGCAATGGCGCCGCGCCAGAAATTCGAGCCTTCCACCCGAAGTCCGGTTCCTTCCAACTCCTTCCGCAACTCGCCTGTCTTTGCGGTCGGAATATTGATCAGCAGCAAATTTTGCATGACCGTCAGCCGCACATCGCCGCTGCCATATTTTTCCGACAGCGCCGCAACGTCCGCAAGCTGGTCTCCGCTCAAACGCCCACGCAGAACCGACGCGCCCACATAGCTAAATCCATCCTGCTGCTGCGCATGGATACCCACGTGATCGCGAAAGACATCGCTCGGCAATTCTTCTTCTGCCGCCGGCTCCAGACGATATCCCAGCCTGTCTTCCAACTCGGCCAGAAATTTATCCGCATCCCATCCCTGCTTGAGAAATAAATATTTCAACCGCGCGCGATCGCGACTCTCACGCAGCACCTGCTGATCGCGGAATATTTCTGTCACCGTGCGAACCACCGGTACAACTTGATCGGGATGCAAAAATGCATTCAGTCGAACGCCAAGATGCGGCTCGTTCGAAAGCCCCCCGCCCACACGAATGGAATAGCCGGTCTCATCTCTCCCATTCAAACGTCGCCGCACTGCGGTCAAGCCAATGTCGTTGATCTCCGGATAACTGCACCACGACGGGCAGCCGGTAATCGATACTTTGTACTTCCGCGGCAGGTTGTAAAACTCTGGGTTCGCCGTCAACAGGCCCGCAATCTCCAGCGCCAGCGGAGAAGCATCCGCAATCTCATCCGCCGCAATCCCAGCCAACGGGCATCCGGTCACATTGCGCGAAACATCGCCACACGCGCCCTTAGGGGACAACCCCACGCCCGCAAGCACATCGACAATCTCCGGCAGCGATTCGATTGTGAGCCAGTGCAGTTGGATATTTTGCCGAACTGTAATATCCGCCAGATTGCGCGCATGTTGCCGCGTCAAATCCGCGATGGTTCGCAGCTGGCGCGAATTCAAAATTCCATTCGGCACGCCAATTCGCATCATGAAGTAGTCGGTGACTTTTCCTTCGCCGCCCTTGCCTCCGGTGACCCCGACACCATCGCCCTGGGTATAAATTCCCCACCATTTAAAGTAGGCCGACGCCCACTCCGGCACCACACTGCTGCGACCCTTGCGAGCAAACTCGCGCACTTCATTGAAAAATTCCCAGGGATTTTTTTCGCGCTTCAAGCGCTCCATCCGTTGCGCCGCCGTTTCCTTCACCACCGGAGCGCTCACCACCGGAGCCGTCGTAGTCGAATCTGTCATTGTCCCTCCTGCAATGTAGTCAGAGGAGAGGCGTGGGTCTCCGTGAATGTATGAATGCCGCACTCCAGCTTCCGGCCCGACCACCGTCCAGACCGCGGATTATTCGGATCTTCCGGAATCGATGTGCATGGTTCGCAGCCGATGCTGGAATAGCCCTGATCGTAGAGCGGAAGATATTCAATCTGGTGACGCGAAATATAGCTCCACACCCGCTTGAAGTCCCAGTCCGCCAGCGGGCTTACCTTTAACAATGTTTTCCCTGTCGGCAATTCGTGCGATTCCAGCTTGCGAAGATTCTTTCGCGTCGGCGATTGATCGCGCCGCAGCCCAGTGAACCAGATGTCATACGGCTCCAGGCCCTGCATCAGCGGTGCAACCTTGCGCAAGCCGCAGCACCGCGTGGGGTCGGTCTGGTTCAGAATGCCGAATGCAGATTCCTGATCCGCAACCGATTGCTTCGCCTGCAGCGAAATCAAATTCAATCCCCACTCCTTCGCCATCCGATCGCGATACGCATAGGTTTCCTTGAAGTGATAGCCAGTGTCGAGAAACAGTACGGGAATATTCGGCGCTACCTGGCGCAGCATGTGCAGCACCGCCATGTCTTCAATTTGGAAACTATTCGTCAGGCAGGCTTTTCCTTGCTGCTGCAGCAACTGTTCCACCAGCGCTTCGGGCGCGAGCGTTTCCGCCAGGTCACGATCGATGTCAACAGTGTTCATCGGCCCTCCTCCGAACGTGCAATGCGCAGCCCTTCAACCCATGCGACGATCTCTTGCAGCAACCGAGCATCATCCGCATCCTTACTCAGCGCGCTCACATCCAGAATGCGATCTGACCGAATCGTCGCGGTCAGCAGCGCCTTCTTTTTCTCCACGCCTTGATGGCTCGAGTACAGAACAATCATCCCCGCGGAATAGAGGCCGCGCACCAGACCCTCACTCCATTCGCCTGGATTCTGGACATCGTCGATCACCACCACATGCAGGCCCGCTTCAAACAAAGCACGTTCCAGCGGCGCCGCCAGCGACGACCGATCACCCAACCACACCGCGCCGGGATGATGCCCGCTGCGACGGACTCGCTCCGAAATCGCCACAGAAGCAATAGGAGAAGTCTCGGCTGCCTTCCCCGCACCTGCTACATCATGACCGGCTCGCTGCTTTGCCTTCTCAAGATTTTCCGTGATCATGCCGGCGCCGACGGTGGCGTTGGTCAGCGGATCAATCAGAATGAAGCTGCCGGAGTTGCGGTTCTGTGAATACAGGTCGAACGCCAGATGCCGCGTCGCTTCAAACTCCACGATGCCGATGTCGTTCAGTCCAAGTTGCGACGCCAGCGGGCGCTCCATGGTGTTCACGTCAATGCGGCTGCGAATCTTCACCGCCTGAACCCGAACTTCATCCGTGGACTGACGCATGATCCATCTTTTTTGCAAGTCGAGCGGCGTATCGTGCAACCAAACAACGTTGGCAGCAAATTTCCGCGAGATGTTAGGCAAGCCCTCTTCTGAAACCAGCAGATCGCCTCGACTCAAATCCAGTTCATTCTCAAGCTGCAGCGTGATGGAAGATCCCGTGCCCGCCTGCGACAACGGCCCGTCAAATGTGACGATCGAGCGAACCCGCGTTTTCTGCTTTGAAGGCAGCGCCACCACGCGATCACCTGGACGAACGGAACCTGCAACAATCTGCCCCGCAAAACCGCGGAAGCTGTCGTCCGGTCGAATCACATATTGCACCGGAAAACGAAACGCTTCCGGGCTGTTCGCATCGGCAATCGGAATTTCTTCCAGATATTCGAGCAGGCTCGGACCGGTGTACCAGGGAATCTTCGCACTGCGGGTCACGACGTTTTCACCTTCAAGCGCGCTGATCGGAATGCAATGAATCGTCTGCGCTCCGGACGGAGAAATCTGCAGCGCCAGCTCCTGCAGATCGGCTTCCACCCGCCGAAATACTTCTTCCGAGTAGTCAACCAGGTCCATTTTGTTAACCGCCGCAATGATGTGCGGAATGCCCAGCAGCGCCGCAATCGTTGCATGACGGCGCGATTGCGGCAACACGCCTTTGCGCGCATCGACCAGCACCACCGCCGCATCCGCTGTCGACGCTCCCGTCGCCATGTTGCGCGTGTACTGTTCGTGGCCTGGAGTATCGGCGATGATAAATTTGCGTCGCGCCGTCGTAAAGTACCGATACGCGACATCGATCGTGATGCCCTGTTCCCGTTCGGCGCGCAGGCCATCAGTCAACAGCGAGAAGTCCAACGGTCCCGTCGAGCGATTCAGCTTGCTCTGCTGGATGGACTGCAGTTGGTCTTCATAGATCGCTTTCGAATCGTAGAGCAGCCGCCCAATCAACGTGGACTTTCCATCGTCGACACTGCCGGCAGTCGTGAAGCGCAACAGGTCGCGCTCCAGATGCTGCGATAGAAACTGTTCGAATGAATGACCGGCGCTCGCGCGATTTGCCTGGGGTTGCATTAGAAATAGCCCTCGCGCTTTTTGATTTCCATCGAGCCTTCCTGATCATGATCAATCGCGCGATTCTCTCGCTCCGAACGATGGAACCCGAACATCTCTTCGATGATCTTCGGTAGAGTATCGGCCTCCGATGCGATGGCGCCCGTGCATGGAACGCAGCCCAGCGAGCGCATGCGCACTTTACGCCGTTCCGTTTTTTCGCCGGGAAGCAAAGGAATAGGCCCTTGCGGCAGCAGAACCGATCCGCCTCGCACCACCACCTCGCGTTCTTTCGCCAGGTACAGCGGCACGATAGGAATATTTTCTTTGTAGATGTAGAGCCACACGTCCAGCTCGGTCCAGTTCGACAAAGGAAAAATGCGGATATGCTCACCCTTGTCGAGTTTGCCATTGTAGTAGTTCCACAGCTCCGGCCGCTGATTGCGCGGGTCCCACTGCCCGGCAGCATCGCGGAAAGAATAAATTCTCTCCTTGGCGCGGGATTTTTCTTCATCCCGCCGCGCGCCGCCAAACGCCGCATCGAAACCACCCTCTGCCAGCGCATCCAGCAGCGAGCGCGTCTTCAGCAATCCGCAGCACTTCTGCGTTCCCAGCGCAAACGGAGTTGCCCCATCATCGAGTGCCTGCTGATTTTTGTGCACAATGAGTTCCGCGCCAATCTCCTTCACGTAGCGGTCGCGAAACTCAATCATTTCGGGGAACTTGTAGCCGGTATCAATGTGCAGCAGGGGGAATGGAATTTTGCCGGGATAGAAAGCCTTCTGCGCCAGACGCAGCAGTACGGAGGAATCTTTGCCGATCGAATACAACATCACAGGAGCGGCAAAGCTGGCAGCCGCTTCACGGAAAATATGGATACTTTCCGCTTCCAGCTTCTCGAGATGGCTCAATCGCGGCACGGATCGCAATCCTTCCACGCTCAACGCGGGAAGTTCATCGCATTCCTCTTCGTATAGATATTGTGTCATCGGCAGTCCTGTTCCCCTTCTTGATGGTTGCTGAACGGGTGGGGATTCTGCCTAAATGAAAAACCCACCTGAACGGCTCTTCCGTCGGTGGGCGTCTGATTTGGGTTACTTCGAAGCTTTTCAGCTTTTTATGCTACCCCGACCCTGCAGAAGGCATTGGATTGTGTGCGCATACAACACACGCAACACAGACAGCCCATTTTGGTGGTCGAGAAGTTCATCGCTGCATCTACTGTAACGGTTTGCGGCGCTGAACGCAAGTGCAAGATAAAAATGCAGCCCAGCGTCCAACTTATCCTCGTCGCTTGCGGTCGTGTGCGAGCTCATACGGCACGTAGACCGGCTCCCAAATGTTTGAATCCAACTCGCGTTCCAACACGTCTTCGTCCGCGATTTGCGCTTCTCCATCCTGCATCGCTCGCTTGCCCACAGCGCGGCCGATTAAGCGACTCAGATGCCGCGAGTCAGAGAGCGGCGGCAGAAGATTTGCATTCTTGTCTTTGTGGGTGGGGACCAGACGCGCCAACTCCTTCGCCGCAGCCATGATCATCGTATCCGTGACATGCCTCGCCTTCGACGCAATGATTCCCAGCGCTAATCCGGGAAAGATATAGGAGTTATTCGGCTGCGCAATCGTGACCTTTTTGCCGTCGAATGCGACCGGCTCAAACGGACTTCCCGTACCGATCAACGCTCGTCCTTCCGTCCAGTTCACCAAATCATGTGGAGTCGCCTCGCAACAGGATGTCGGGTTTGAAAGCGCGAAGAGGATCGGCCGCTGAGTATGTTTGGCCATTTCTCGCACCGCCTCCTGGGTGAAGGCACCGCATTGTCCCGACACTCCGATGAGCACCGTAGGTTTGGCATGGCGCATCACGTCCAGCAACGAAATGTCGCCCCCTGAGGACCTCCAAGACCGCACTTCTTCGTCTGCGCGAGCAAAAGGCAGTTGCTCTGGTCGAACATCCTTGCCATGCTCGGTAACCAGCCCGCAACGATCGACTGCGTAGAAGCACTTCCGCGCCGCTGCTTGCGAAATTCCTTTGTCCAGCATCAGCTGCACCAGAATGTTCGCGATTCCAATGCCAGCGGTCCCGAAACCAAAGATGACAATTCTCTGTTGTTCCAGCGGCACCCCCGTCACATGGAGAGCGGAAAGCAACGTTGCCGCCGCTACCGCTGCCGTACCTTGAATATCGTCATTGAAGGTGCACAGCTGGCTTCGATAGCGAGCCAGAAGTCGAGCGGCATTCGAACCGGCAAAGTCTTCCCATTGCAGCAACACATGCGGCCAACGCTTCTTGACGGTTTTGACAAATGTCTCGACAAACGCATCGTACTGGTCGCCCCGAACCCGATGATGCCTCCAACCGATATAGATTGGACTCTTCAAGCGCTCCTCATTGTCCGTGCCGACATCCAGCAGCACGGGCAAACAATGCTCTGGATGAATACCGCCGAGTGCTGTGTACAGCGCCATCTTGCCAATCGGGATGCCCATTCCGCCCGCACCCTGATCGCCCAGCCCAAGAATGCGTTCGCCGTCGCTGACGACGATGCATTTCACATCATCAAAATGCGAATGGCTCAGGATCTGTTCGATGCGATCTTTGTTGGGATAGCTCAGGAACAGTCCGCGCGGCTTTCGCCATATTTCACTGAATCGCGGGCACCCTTCCCCCACCGTGGGCGTGTAGACAAGAGGCAAAACTTCTTCAATGTTCTGCAGAATTAGCGCGTAAAAGAGCGTCTCATTGGCATCCTGCAGATCGCGCAGAAACGTGTATTTGTGGAATGAAGTTGGCTGCTGGCGCAACGCTTGAAGCCGTCGCTCAATCTGTTCCGCCAGGGTGCCGACGTGCGGCGGCAATAATCCGTGCAGATGAAATTCATCCCGTTCAGCATCGGAAAATGCCGTTCCTTTATTGAGACGCGGAGAATTGATGAGGGCATATCCAGACAGAGAGATCTTACGGGCCCTGCGATTGATTGTCTTTCGTGCTCGCTCAGTCACTTCCATCCCAGGTTTCACCCATCAGTGGCAGCGTCGCCGGCTTCCACGACAATCGATCTTTGCACAATGCATCGTCCGCTGCCGGATTAAAGATTTTTTTCGTTCACCTTGGTAATGGTGGTGTCCGGCACTCCCCGGCTCAGCGCGCAATTGAAATCCTGCACGTCACGCAGAGCGAAGGTTGGCACGCCCGCCTCTTTCTCCGTCTTTACGCGAAGAAAATCCGCACCCTGCACATCCTCCAGGACGAAACCAGGACGCGCATCCGGCGCAATCGACGTAATTTCGATATGACTCATGTCGATGTTTTTCACGTGCCGCAGATAAAATCCCTGCGCCGGCGTCACCCCAAACATGTTCGGCTCCGGATATTTACTTTCCACTTCCGGCAGACGCAGCGCAGCCTGCTCTCGCGTTCCACCGCCCTGTTGCTGGATGAAAATATCACTGATCTTGATATCTTCAATCGCGTGCCCCGGGATACCGCTCAATATCGAGCATTGATGCGGGCTGACATTCGACGCGACAATATTGCTGATCAAAACCCGCCGCAGCTGCCCGATCGGCACATTCGCCGGTCCGCGCATTCTTGCACCCAGACGCAGAAAAATCGGCGCCGTCATAATATCCCGCATGGTGATGTTGGTAATCGTCACGTCTTCCAGCAGCGCCCCATCCACCGTTTCCAGCGCCAGCCCCTGGCAACCTTCAAACACGCAATTCGAAATCGCAATGTTCTTGAAGCCGCCATTTGATTCCGTGCCCAGCTTGATGCGTCCCGTTCGAGGAGCATCTTTCGCGCCCGGAAATTTCTTTAGCGTTCCATCCAACAGACTGCCCATCTCGTATGTGCCCGTCACATAGCAGTTGGAGATGGTGACGTTCTCCGTCGAACGCGCATAGCCCAGCGCATACGAGCTCTTCGGCACAATGGCATCATCCCATGGGGAATTCACGGTGCAATTCGAGACGCCAACATTGCGGCAGCAATCGATATCCATGCCGTCTCGATTGGTATCGATGGTCAGGTTGTCGATGGTCAGGTTGTCGACGCCGGTCACTAAAATGCCAAACCAGCCACCCTGCAGGATCGAAAAATCTTTCAGAAATACGTTGTGGCAATTCTTCAGCGCGATGGATTTGTTGCCGGCCCCTGCCTCATCCCGCTTGTCGTAGGTATTTTTTCCCCGCCCGCGGTCTAACCCTCTGCCCCAGATCCGACCCGGCCCCGCGATGCCGCAATCGTGCAAGTCCTCGCCCCAGATCAAACTGTTGTGCCAGTGAGAATGCCCGAAGTCCTGGTACGCGTCCCATGGCGTATCGGGTTCCGGTGCATCGTAGCCGCCAGACCCTCCATCCGCAGGCTTGGGCGCAGCCAGAATCGTCGCACCCTGATCCAGAAACAAGGTGACGTTGCTTTTCAGGTGAATGGAATAACACGCATAGGTTCCCGCCGGGAAATGCACCACGCCGCCACCCGCCGATGCGGCCGCATCAATCGCCTTGTTGACCGCCGGCGTGTCGATGGTGGTTCCATCGCCGACCGCGCCAAACCTGCGCACGGGAAACACCCTGCCAACTGGGTGCATTCCCGCAGCCTGCGCAGAATCCGCCGCCTGCAATCGATTCGCGCTCATGAAAGATGCGGCCATCCCGCCGCCGGCAAGCTTCAATAGGTCTCTTCTTGGTGTCTGCATTGCTCTCCTGAAAAGGAATGTGGCAGGATGCTACTGGACTTTTCCGCGGGGTCGCAGCCGGTTCAATTCGACAGCGCACGCAATGGCGTTTTGAGCAGCGAACTTCAGGTTGTCGGCGACGATCCATAACCAAAACCGGTTCGTCTCCTTAGGAACATTTTCTTCAGCGGAGGGATGTTTCGATCCTTCTTCCACAACAGGGTTGGACTCCGATGGCGGAAATACCGGTTGCACCAAAACCTGTGCGTCCTGCTCCTCAACTGCCTGTACATTACCGGGAAATGCAGTAGCGTCCGCCACAATGCGCACATGTGAACCGGCCAATGCTTTTGCCAGCGCGCCCGCCGCGACCGGACGCGGAAACTCGACCGACACCGACAGCGCATATCCATGAAACACCGGAACCTGGATCACCTGCAACGCCAGCGACGATGCGGGAACAGAAGAAATCTTCGCGTAGTGTCGGCGAATTCTATCGGCCGCCGTGGAAAGTGCCGCCTGTCCCGCGGCATCGAATGAAACAGCTAAGGTGAAGGCGGTCTGTCCTCCGAAAACCTGCGTCGGCAGCGGCTGAAAGGAAAGCAGGTTCGCCGTTTGCTGATGCAGCTCTTCCAGCGCCGCATGTCCGTACTCTGACGCCGGCTGCAATAGAGTCGCCCACAAGCCATGCAGCGGTGCCACTTTCTGACTACGCGCCGCCAGCATCGCCAACAACACCGCCACCGGATGCGCGGAAACCACCGCACGCGTATCCAGATCAGGCGTCGGTGTCTTCGCAGCCCCTCGTGCTCCCGAAACTGCATCGCCGGCAGGTTGTTCCGGAACCCAGGGGGCGCGAATCAGCACGCCGGGCGCCTTTTCAAGTTCCCCGCTCAGGTCCACGATGCAGGCTCCCGCTTTCAGCGCCTGTCGCAAATGCTTTTTTGTAATCGCAGCATCGCACGCGAAAAATACAAAGTCACATCCGTCGAAAGAATCCGGCTCGATTCGCTGGATCAGTGTAATCTCATCGTCCACCGCTGCCAGCTTGCCCGGCACGTCCTCATCATCGTCAAGAAGCCGAATATCCGCGGAGGCAAACGCGGACAAAGCCAACTCATCGCTCAGCGCCTTGCCCAGCAACGTACCTGCACCCACCAACGCAATTCGCAGCAACTTATCTGACATGGAACCTCGATCTCGTTTTCAGCCGGTAGCGCCATCGACACCCGGCAGCACTTACGTGTTGTCGATTGTAGGACGGGAAATTGTTCCGCCAGGTTTCTGGATCCGTCGATGCCGCGATGTCCAGGTATAGGCCGCTCGCGCTACCAGCCCGGAAAACATGTAGCCCAACGCGATCACCAACAGCAATACCTGGGAAAACAGCAGCAGCACTGAAACTGCCGCGCCGATCAGCACCAGCAACTGAAAAGGATGTCGATCGGTCAGCGTGATCTCTTTGCCGCTCCAAAAACGCCAGGTGCTCACCATCAGAAATCCGACCAGCAAGATCAGGCCCATCCATACACCAGCGGCGGCGGCGCTGAAAACTGGCGTTCCCAGGAAACAGTGAACACACGCCGCAATCACTCCAGCAGCAGCCGGAATCGGCATGCCGACAAAGTACTTCCGATCCGGCCGGCCAGGGTTTTTCGGCTTGGCATCGGCGCTGGTATTGAATCGCGCCAGACGACAGGCTCCGCAGATCAGAAACAGAAAGCAAACCACCGCGCCAATCTGCAACAGCTTATGCCGCAGCACCGGATCCATTGTGGGCGGCAGCATGCGGAAACCCCAGCTGTACGCCAGTATGCTCGGCGCCACGCCAAACGTAATCACATCGGCCAGCGAATCCAGTTCCTTGCCAAAGTCCGATGCTGTGTTCGTCATGCGAGCGATGCGTCCATCCAACCCGTCAAATGGAATCGCCAGCCCAATTACGAGTGCGGCATGATCGAAATGATGCGGCTCGGTCGGCGAACCTTGCAGGCTCTGCACAATGGCGTAGAACCCCGCAGCGATGCTGCCTGCGGTAAACAACGACGGCAGAATGTACATGCCGCGGCGCGCAGGCCCGCGTTTGCGGCGGTCAGCTTCCGTCATCGAACCGGCTCCGTCACCAACCCAAACGGAGCTTCATCGGACGAGACCGTTGCAAGCAACTCATCTTCGATGTCGCTGGAGGGCATGATGGCGAGAATGGAGGCGCCTCCCTGCACATTCTGACCCACCGTCACCTGAACCTCGCAGGAAAGAGGAAACACCAAATCGACGCGGGAGCCAAACTTGATCAGGCCCACACGCTCCCCACGATGAACCCAGTCTCCAACTTTTTTCTGGAAAACGATGCGCCGCGCCAGCAGCCCCGCAATCTGCGTGAAGGCTACCGTGCACAGTTCGCCGGCAACTTCGACATAGTTGCGCTCATTCGCGACGGCCGATTCGGGATTCATCGCGTTCAGATATTTGCCTTTTTGATAGTCGATCAGCTGCACGTTCCCTGCAATCGGGGATCGATTCACGTGCACATTGAATACGTTCAGGAAGATGCTGATACGACGCTGCGGTCCGGCGATGGTTTCCACCGTTTCGATCAGGGTGACTTTGCCGTCGGCCGGAGATACGATCAGGCCCGGGGCTTCCGGTATGGCCCGCTCGGGGTCGCGAAAGAACCACAGAAAGAACGCGGCCAACAGGATGGGGATTACCGTCAGCAGCACCGAATGCGTGGCGACCCATACAAGGACACCGACCGCCCCGAAGCCAAACCCGTAGAAGTAACCGTCTCGAACCATTGCGTGAACAGATTATACGGTTCGCCGCGATAATTCTAACGAGCGCATTGTTCTTGTCCTACTACGTCGATGGCGCTGTACGCGCGAATCCCGCCATCTGGTCTTTCAATTTCAGTTTTAACTTTTTCAGTCGAGCTGCCTCTATCTGCTCGGTGTCGCTCAGATATGGCTGGGCCAAAATGGCCTCTAATGCTTGGGAATATTTCCGGTGCTCTTCCACCAGACGACCCAAAGGGGTGGCTTCGGACTGTGAAGCCTCAACGGAAATTTCCATAAGGAAGTACCTCCTGATTCCGTATTGACAGCCAAACTACCACTTGCGTCAACCGGATGCAATGGAGAGATTTCAACAGGGTTAAAATTCACCCCGCGTGGGCGACGGGATTCAGGATTTTCTGCATCTGCAACCCATCTTCCGCCGGATCGCGGTAGTATCCAGGCCGGTTTCCAACAGCCGAAAAACCAGCCCGCTCGTACAGCGCGATGGCCGCCCGGTTGGATTTGCGGGCTTCAAGAAACACGGTTCCGGAACCGTGAGCCCGACACCAGAGCAACCCGGCCGCCAGCAGCCGGCCGCCAATCCCCTGCCGCTGCCACGGCGCAGCCACGGCCATATTCTCCAGCGTAGACTCCCCAGCGCCCACGGTCATAATGGCAGAAAAAGCAGCAAATCCGACGACCCGGTTCATTGCGGCGATTGGGTTGTCGCCAGTTTCAGTTGCATCTGCGCATGCGTTGACCCACGCAAGAAACATGGACTTGGCCTGCAACGCGCCGCTGTCCTCGCCAACGGCGACATAAGGATAAAAAGCCGCCCGCGACCAACGAGCCGCCGTACCCGACGTTTTGGCCACCTGCCACACCGATTCGAGGACAGCCTCCACATCCTCAAGTTCAGCCCGGCGAATCACGATGCCCTGAGTCGATGCCGGAACATCCTGTGGCGTCACGATGACAGGTCCTCTGCGCGCGCGGCCTCGGCGACAGGTTCGGCCTTCTTCCTCACCACCACTACCGCATCCGATCGTCGCAGATAGTTCGCATCGACATCGGCCGGATCATGAAACCTCTTCGCTCGCCACTCCTCCAACGCCAGCGGCAGCGCATCTCGCACAGAAGGTAACGGCACTTCGCGCAATCTGGATACGGCAACCGATTCGATAACCGCCTTCACGGAAGCCTCAGAGAGGATCACCCATCCTAGCTGTTGATCAATTTTTTCTGTCAGTGACTCGAGCGTTTCAAATGATTCAGCCACGCGCGTCTTTCCCGCATCCCGATAGACGCCGAGATAAAACTCTCCGCGTCCCGCGTCGACCACAACCTGCACCGCCGCATTGCCAGGCTCGCCGGATGAAAGTTTGTCCGCCATGGAAGCCAGAATTGCCAGCCGCGACAACGTCAAAATTGGCTTTCCCGTCGCCTCCGCCATCGCCTTCACCGCGCTCAAGCCCACTCGCAACCCGGTAAACGATCCCGGCCCGGACACCACTGCGAACGCATCCAGATCCGTAAGCCGCCGTTCATTCGTCCGCAGCAGTTCCGCAATCGCAGGTATCAGTTCCGCCGAAAACACGCGCGGATGCAGCTCGATCACACCCAGAATCTCTATCTCTGGATCGGTCGAGTGCCCCTCGCCTGAGTTGTTCTCATTTCCCTCGGCCAGCAGGACTCCACCCGAAGGTCCAGCGGTATCGACGACGAGCAGCAACATCAGATTGCAACGTCCGCATCGGCATTCTGGCAAATCTCCACCAATACACCGCCCGTGCTCGAAGGATGCACGAAGAAATAAAGGTGTCCGCCCGCGCCGATCTTCAGCTCATCCGACACCAGCCGCATCCCGGCGCACTTCATCTCCGCAAACACATCCTCAATGTCATCCACATGCAATGCGACGTGGTGCATGCCCTCACCGCGACGTTCGATGAACCGCCCAATCACAGATTCCGGCGAGGTCGGCTCCAGCAACTCGATGCGGCTCTCACCGGCTTGCACCATCACCGCATTCACCTGCTCATGTTCCACAAATTCAGGCGTTCCCACAGGCATTCCCAACAACTCATAAAAGCTGCATGCCTGACGCAAATCGCTCACTGCAATTCCAAGATGGTCAATATGAAACATGGTCCCGATGTTCAACCTTTCCGGCGCCAGTTTTTTCCTGCCGCGCCGTCCCCTCACAATGAAACTACTTCTCCGAACGCCACGATGGCATATCAGAGATCACCGCTGTACATCGCCGGTTCCGGAGGGAGCAGGGGGCTTCAGCCCCCTTGAAAGCAGGCTGATTTTGGCGGCCTTCAGGCCCGGGCTCCACTCCTTGCGACAAAGTACAACTTACACCTGTAGTCCTAGATGTTCCCATCGTCCCTGTGCAAATCTAATAGCCCCCGCACCAGTCCGTCCACCAGAAGATAGGGATCTTCCTGCCGCGCCGCCACTGCGCGCGCATGTGCTTCCAACTCAGTTTTCCCCAGTCGATGCCGCACCAGCTCTCGCACCAGTTTTTGACGAATCATTTCCACCAGGCGGGCCTCCCATGCCGCCGTCCTCTTCTCGTCCAGCTTGCCGGCCTTCCGTAAAGAATCCGCGCAGCGATCAATCGCCTCCGCCAAAGCCGGCGTCCCTTCTCCTGTAGTCGCAACCGTCCGAACCACCGGTGGCACCCATCCTTCACCATGTCCGCCCAGCGACTGCATCGCGCGGATTTCCCGCTCGACCCGATCGGCGCCTTCACGATCGCTCTTGTTCACCACAAAAATATCGGCGATCTCCAGAATCCCCGCCTTAATGCTCTGCACATCATCGCCCAGACCCGGCACCAGCACCACGACAGTCACATCCGCCAGGCGCACAATATCGACTTCATCCTGCCCCACGCCGACCGTTTCAATCAGCAGGCGGGTTTTTCCGCTCGCCTCCACGACCGAAGCAATATCGGCGGTCGTCGAAGCCAGTCCACCCAGAAAGCCGCGTGTCGCCATGCTGCGAATGTACAAACCAGGATCGGCGTGATGACTCTGCATGCGAATGCGATCGCCCAGGATCGCGCCGCCGGTAAATGGACTCGTCGGATCCACGGCAACAATGCCGACGGTCTGCGGCTCCGCGCGGTAATGTGCCGCCAGCCGATCCACCAGCGTGCTCTTTCCCGACCCCGGAGCCCCTGTCAGTCCAATTCGCAAGGCCTGCCCGGTGTGCGGAAAGCATGCCGACAAAACGGCGGTCGCGGCCGGCGCGTCATTTTCTACCAGAGAGATCGCACGCGCTAAAGCTCGAACATCCCCGCCCCGCAGACTGGCGACAAGGTGTTCGGCAGCTTCCCAGCGACCCGCCGGCGTGGAGGTTATGGTTGCCATACCCGTTTGCGATGATATCGCGTTCCCCCGAGCCGTGGTATTCAGAATCGCACTCAACCTATTTGCGACCAATCGCCTGTCTCAGGAATCTCTAATTTATTCTGATAAGGAACTTTCTTGCGATGGCAGCTGCTCTTTTCAAAGGGAATTTCCCCTCGATTCGGCGCTCACTGTTTCGCTGCAAGGTTTTCACAGCTGCATCGCTTTTACGAACAAAACCCTAGGGAGCAGGCATGGCGCAGTCTTCCGTTGTCCCTGCTGCCGAAAAGCGGGACTACGACAGCGAGTTTCACTACGAACACTGGACGCCACGATTTAACCCGTGGGTAATCACCTTTACGGTGACGCTGGCGACATTCATGGAGTCGCTGGATTCCAGCATCGCCAACGTCGCGCTGCCCCACATTGCCGGCACCCTCGGCGCCAGCTATAACGAAGCCACCTGGATCCTCACGTCCTATCTTGTATCGAATGCGATTGTCCTGCCCATTAGCGGCTGGATCTCAAACCGTGTCGGACGCAAACGCTTTTACATGAGCTGCGTGGCTTTGTTCACCATCTCTTCGTTTCTTTGCGGGCTGGCCACCTCTCTACCCATGTTGATCTTTTTCCGCGTGATTCAAGGCGTCGGCGGAGGAGGACTCCAGCCCAGCGAGCGCGCCATCCTCGCCGATACATTCGCGCCCGAGAAACGAAGTATGGCGTTCTCTCTCTATGGGATGGCGGTGGTGGTCGCTCCTGCCATCGGCCCCACCATTGGCGGCTGGATTACCGACAACTACGACTGGCGCTGGATCTTTTTCCTCAACATTCCAGTGGGCATCATCTCTCTGTTGCTCACCAACCGCATTGTGGAGGACCCGCCCTATCTGAAAAAGGTCCGGGAACGCACCGGTGGCGTGGACGGCATCGGACTCGGGCTGCTGGCGCTTAGCATCGGAGCCTTGCAGATTATGCTCGACAAGGGGCAGGAGGACGACTGGTTTGGTTCACACCTGATCGTTACCTGTGCCTGGCTTGCCGGTATTGGCCTGGCCGTATTCCTCTATCGCGAGTGGAACTCCAAACACCCCATCATCGACCTGTCGTTGTATCGCAAGCGCAACTTCGCCATGAGTCAAATTGTCATGGTGGCCATTGGCGCAGCCTTGTATTCAACGACCGTCATGATTCCCCAATTCCTGCAAGAAGTCCTCGGCTACACCGCCACAGATGCCGGCATGGCCCTTTCCGCGGGCGCACTGGTTTTGATCGTGCTGCTGCCCATTGTCGGCTTTCTCGGGCAAAAACTAGACCCGCGCTTGATGATTACCTTTGGATTCTGCCTGTTAACCTTCGGCATCTGGCGCATTGGCGATCTTAATCTCAGCATCACCTTCGGGGATGCGGTCAGTTGGCGCGTCATCATGGTACTCGGCATGCCGTTCTTATTTGTGCCCATCAGCGTCATGTCCTACGTGGGAGTTCCGCAGGACAAAAATAATGAGGTCTCCGGCCTGACCGCGTTTGCGCGCAACATTGGCGGCAGCATCGGCGTGTCCTTTATCAGCACCATGCTGTTGCGGCGGTCCCAGACACACCAGGAGTTTCTGTCCGCCAATGTGTATGGCGCTTCGTCCCCTTACCAGTCCATGAAAAATGGACTCACGGGAGCCCTGCAAAATGGAGGATACTCTGCCGCCGATGCAGCCAAAGCAGCGGCCGCGCGGATTTACGACATGATGCAGCAGCAGGCTACGGTTCTCGCCTATGTCGACACCGTGCATGTTCTGGTCGTGATGCTTGCCTGCCTGATTCCCATCGGCTACCTGATGAAAAAACCGCGCTTCCGCACCAAACCCGTCGAGCCCATCGAGTGATCTACGAAAACCTTCAAGCTGTCCTTCAAATGCGAATCGCCGCTCCGCCAAACCCATTGGCTTGCTGTACCGCGTCGTCGATTGCCTTGGCGGTAAGTCCAGAGACACGTAACTTTTCCCGCAGCTCCTGTTCATTGCGTAACCGTGAAGGCGTTGCGAAACCAGCCGAAGCACCGGAAGCATCCACGAGCAAGCAACCACTGTCAGCGAGTCTATCTATTTGAACCATTTTCATTTCTCCTGCCTTATGGAAGCACGGATCTCCTGTATTTTCTACTCGAAAACGCTGAGACCGCCACATGAATTCGACAAATGTTGCCCAATGTCGGTCGCGTGGAGAATAAGAGCGACTTAGGACGCAGCCGCGTGTAAGCGATAAAACTTCTCCGCGGGATAATCCTTGATGAACCCGCAGCCTCCGTGCAGCTGCACCGATTCATCGCAGATTTTTACCGCAACTTCACTGGCATAAAGCCTGGCGCATTGACTGTTCCCAGCTTGATACAATAACGATGAGAGGTCTCCGACTGCATTCCGCACCCAGTCGCCTGTCCTGGATGCACGAAAGACGCGGTGGATTTCCGTTTTTTCGTAAAAAGCACCATTGCAAGCCAAAAGCTTGAAGTTTATCACTCATCCAATTACATCAAAACGGCTTAGCACCGAACACTACCCTGCACAATCCTTCAATTAGCCTGCACAATCCTTCAACTACGCTGCATAATCCTTCAATTAGCCTGCCTCCGACCGTGCCGTATCCCCTGCTCCCTATCCACTGCTCCCTGTCCCCTGCCCCCTATTTCTTCAACACCTCGCGCGCAATCACCAGCCGCTGAATCTCGCTGGTCCCCTCCCCGATGGTGCACAACTTCACGTCACGATAAAACTTCTCCGCCGGATAATCCTTGATGAACCCATACCCGCCGTGCAGCTGTACTCCTTCCTCACAAATCCTCACCGCAACCTCACTGGCATACAGCTTCGCCATCGACGACTCCAGCGTCGTCTTCATCCCCGCATCCTTCATCTGCGCGGCGCGAAAGGTGAGCAGTTTGGCCGCATCCAGTTGCGTTGCCATGTCCGCAATCTTCCATTGGATCCCCTGAAACTCGCTGATCGCCTTGCCGAACTGTTTCCGTTGCTGGGTGTAATGCAACGCCGCGTCGAACGCTCCCTGCGCGATTCCCAGCGATAGCGCGGCGATCGAAATCCGCCCTCCGTCCAACACGCGCATGGAGTCGACAAAGCCCTCGCCCAGCTTGCCCAGCAGGTTTTCCTCTGGAATTTCGCAATCTTCGAAAATCAGCTCAGACGTATCGCTGGCGCGCAGACCAAGCTTGTTCTCTTTCTTGCCGGAACGAAATCCGGGCGTCCCCTTTTCGACAATGAATGCGGACATTCCATGCGTCTTCTTCGCTTTGTCGGTGACCGCGATGACCACCGAAACATCCGCATAATGACCATTGGTGATGAAGGTCTTGTTACCGTTCAAGACCCACCGATCCCCCTCCTTCACCGCCGTTGTCCGCGCTCCGCCCGCATCCGAGCCCGAGCCTGGTTCGGTCAACCCCCACGCTCCCAGCCATTCTCCGCTCGCGAGTTTGGTCACGTACTTCTGCCGCTGTTCCTCCGTCCCTGCCAAAAAAATATGATTTGTCGCCAAAGAATTATGCGACGCCACAATGATGCCGACCGAGCCATCGACGCGCGACAGCTCCTCGATTGCAATCACGTATTCCACGTAGCCAAGTTCGGAGCCGCCATATTGCTGCGGGAAAATGACGCCCATCAGCCCCATGCGGCCCAGCTCTTTCACCAACTCCGCGGGAAACTCGCTGGCCTCATCCCAGCGACTCACATTGGGCGCAATTTCGCGAACCGCAAACTCGCGGATCTCTTTGCGCAGCTGTTGCTGCTCGTCCGTGAACATGTGGAACCTAGCCTGCCCCGCATCCGACGTTGCCGGCTCGTTTGTGCTCATCCAGCTGTCTCCTTGCAAGAAAACAGACGAGAGTATCACGCGGCTGCGACAGGTGTCGAATGCGGTAGGCGCAGGAAATTCCTCTCAAACTCGACTTTATGAAGCATCAGGCGATTCTTCTCGCTCAGCCGAATTCACGTGTTCAAAGCGGTACCAGCGTCCCGTATCCGGACCCATGCTGCTTCACCGACTTGTTGTACAAGCCCAGGACCAAAAACGGCGCGACCCATTGTCCAACAAACAGCGCGTCCTGGTGCTTTCCCTGAAGCTTTAACACCATCGATCCAATCACAGACGCCATTGCAGCCCCGATAAACAAGCTGGTCGGCCACTTCCAAGAACATCTTTGCAACAACGCAGTCACTTGATCTTCCTGCAATTCGCCACGGCGAACTCGAAATTCCATGATGAATGTCTCCTGAGAGTTGAGTTTCTGACATTTGTTCTGTTGTGCGCCACGAACACTGAGGTTCTACCTTCGTAGATGCCCGAATGTTCGCCGCTGCGCTCTCATTGCCGGATGAGATTCGATAAAACCTGCCGTTTGTGTGCCGTCGCAATTTCCATCGTCAAGACTTCTTCCGGCCAATCCGTCTATCATGGGCGACGAGATATAAAGCACACGATCCGTTGCCCCGAAATCCAACCATTGAGACTGCCATGACAAAAAATCGAACCTATCTCGCCGCTGCGGTTGCGTCATTTCTGATTTGCCTGGGATGCTTGGCTCCGAAACTCGCAATCGCACAAACCCCCGCCACCGCCAAAGTCGCGCCGCCGCCCCCCATTTTGCTCGGCACCGCCTGGTACCCCGAGCAATGGCCGGAGTCGCGCTGGCCAGCCGATCTGGAGCTGATGCAGAAGGCCGGCATTCGCTTTGTTCGCGTCGGCGAATTTGCCTGGAGCAAGATGGAACCCTCCGAGGGCGACTATCAATTTGGCTGGCTGGAACGCGCCATTGATGAAGCCGGACAGCACGGCATCTACACCGTATTGGGCACGCCCACCGCGGCTCCTCCCGCATGGCTCACACAAAAATACCCGGAGACGCTGCGCACCGAAGAAGATGGCCGCAAGGCGGAACACGGGAATCGTCAGCAATTCAATTGGGACAATCCAAAATATCGCGAGTTGGCTCGCGACATTGCCACCCGCATGGCCAAACGTTTCGGTCACAACCCGTACGTGATCGGCTGGCAGATCGACAACGAATATGCTGATGTATCCTTCGATCCGCAAACTCGCGCCGACTTTCAGAATTGGCTGAAGCAGCGCTACGGTACGCTCGACAATTTGAACAATCGCTGGACAACAGCCTACTGGAGCCAAACCTACAACAACTGGGACCAGATTCCCATAGAAACCAAGCCCGGCAATCCCGGCCTGCTGCTTAGCTGGAAACGCTTCGTGACCGCAACCTGGGTCAGCTATCAAAAAAACCAGCTCGATGCGATTCGTGAAAACGCTGCACCGCGCCAGTTCATCACCACCAATATGATGGGCTGGTTTGACGGCTACGATCACTACGCCGTCGCCAAAGATCTTGATCTTGCCTCCTGGGATGATTACGTCGGCGAAGGCCACGTCAACCCCTACAAGAATGGTTCGACCGACGACCTGACGCGCGGCTTCAAACAGAAGAATTTCTGGATTATGGAAACGCAGCCCGGCCACGTCAACTGGGCGCCAATTAACAACGATCTAAACAAGGGCGAAGTCCGTGCCCTCGCGTGGGAGAACATCGGCCATGGAGCCGACGCCGTCAGCTATTGGCAATGGCGCAGCGATCTCAACGGCCAGGAGGAATACCACGGCACCCTCGTCGGACCCGACGGCACCCCAGTGCCTCTCTATCCAGAGGTGGCTGAGGTGGGCCGTGATTTCGCGAAAGCCGGTCCTGTGCTCGAAGGCACATCGCCCAAATCGCAGGTTGCCATTCTCCACACCTACCCCAGTTTCTGGGCCATCAACTGGCAACGTCACAACGACAAGTATGACCCAATTGACGAACTTCTCAGCTACTACCAGCCACTGAAAGACATCGCGCAATCGGTCGACATCGTGCAGCCTACTGTTCCACTGGACCACTACAAATTGGTCGTCGCTCCAGGCCTGAACGTCCTCACCGATGCCGCCGCGAAAAACTTAATGGACTACGTGAATAACGGCGGCCATCTTATTCTCGGCCAGCGCACTGGAATGAAAAACATCGACAACGGCTTGCAAACTGAACGGCAGCCTGGCCCGCTGGTGCCGCTGCTTGGCGGACGCGTGGAACAGTATTATGCGCTCCTCCATCCCGTTCCCGTCGACGGCCAGTTCGGAGCCAACACCAGCAAACTTTGGGCGGAACTCCTCAGCACCAAAGCACCGGATACGCAGGTGCTGGAAACTTACGGCAAAAGCAATGGCTGGCTCGACGGCAAACCCGCCATCATCACGCGCAAAGTCGGCAAGGGCAGCATCACCTACGTCGGTGTCTGGATGGATGAAGCCGGCATGGCAAAACTTGCCGACTGGATGACGCAAATGAGCGGCGTCACGCCCGCGTTGCCAGGTGTCCCGGACAGCGTCGAAGTCGATCCACGTTACGGAAAAAATCACGCCGTTTATGTCCTAATCAATTGGGCTGCCGACCCGCAAACCGTAACCCTGCCGGTCGCGATGCAGAACATCCTCGAAGGCGGCTCGGTTCAGTCGGTAACGTTGCCGCAATACGGAGTGGCCGTGCTCTCAGAGGAAAAGAAGTGAGCATGCTTCCCCGCCGCATTCTTCGCGCTTCACTCGCGTGGGTGCTTGCAGGCGCAACTTTGCTGACGGCACAATCCGCGCCATCGCCCGCAACCCCATCTCCCGCGCCAATTTTGCTGTGGCCGAACGGCGCACCGGGAGCTGTAGGAAATACTCCGCTCGATAAGCCGATCCTGACTGCTTATTTGCCCGCGCAAAATCCCACGCACACAGCGATCGTGGTTTGTCCTGGCGGCGGCTATGCCACGCTCGCGATCGACAAAGAAGGCACTCAGGTCGCGCACTGGCTCAACGCCCGCGGAGTTGCGGCCTTCGTGCTGACTATCGTTATGGTCCGCGCTACCATTACCCGATTCCGCTGCTCGATGCTCAGCGCGCCATTCGCTACGTCCGCACGCACGCCACCGAGGACTTTCTCGATCCAGATCGCATCGGCATTATGGGATTTTCTGCCGGCGGCCATCTCGCTTCGACGGCGGGCACACATTTTGACAACGGCAATCCCGACGCGACGGATCCCATCGAGCACGCCAGCAGTCGTCCCGATTTTATGGTGCTCGCTTACCCCGTTATCAGCATGGAACCTGGCATCACCCACAATGGCTCGTTACATCATCTGCTGGGAGAAGAGCCGAATCCGATGCTTGAAAACGAGCTATCCAATGAAACCCAGGTCACACCGCAAACTCCGCCGACGTTCCTCTTCAGCACCACCAATGATGAGACTGTTCCAGCCATGAACAGTGTGCTGTTTTATGAGGCATTGCTGCGCAGCGGAGTTCCCGCGGAACTTCACATCTTCGAGCAAGGTCATCATGGGTCTGGCCTGGCGCAGGATAATCCGCAGCTGCGCATGTGGCCGATCTTGCTGCAGAACTGGTTGCACCTGCATGGGTGGATGGCGACAGGAGCGCAGTAGGCAAGATAGACGAATGGTGCCCCATTCAAGCCTCCGGGATCCCCGGCGAGCGATTTTTGCTCGCTGGAGTAGAAGCCCTCTTTTGGCTTGAGTGGGGTTGAGATTTACTCATCCCGCTGCAACACTTCCAGCGCGCGCTCCAATCGCACGCCTCGCGACGCCTTCAACAGCACCACATCGCCCGCGCGCAAATTCTCCCGCAGCCACGCGCCAGCTTCTTCCGGAGTGGCAACAAAAATCGCTTCCGCACCAGCGGTTTTGGCGCCTTCAACAATGGACGCCGCTTCCCCGCGTACCCCCACAACTACGTTAATTCCGTCCTTGCCCATGAGTTCGCCGCACTCGCGATGCAGCCTGGGACCCGCCGGCCCCAACTCCAGCATCTCTCCCGCAACGACGATGGTACGCTTCGCCGGCAGCGTCAGCAGCGTCTCCAGCATGGCGCGCAGCGCCTGAGGATTTGAATTGTAGGAGTCATTGATTAAGGTTGCGCCGCGAATCTCGATCGTCTGCCCGCGCTTATCCGGCGGTGTCAATTGTTCCAGCGCGGCCGCACATTCTTCCAATGAAATTCCGCTGGCCAGTCCTACCGCCATGCCAGCCAGCGCATTGCGCACATTGTGTTCCCCCATCAGGCGCAGCTTCACTTCCGCGCTATGACCGTCCGCGCACACGCTGAACCTCGTGCCGTCCGCGCCCATCGGCGTGATCGATTCCGCGCGCGGATCAGCAAGTTTGCCAGTCCCGAAGTAGATGGTCTTGCCCGCAAAGTCTCGTCCAAATTGCCGAACATATTTGTCATCGGAATTCAGAATGGCGGTCCCGAGGCGCGGCAACGCTGCGATCAGTTCATATTTCGCACGAGCAATCCCGGCCTGCCCATCGGAAAAATTCTCCGCATGTGCGGTGCCAACGTTGGTCACCACACCCCAATCCGGCGCGGCAATCTTGCACAGCGCGGCAATCTCACCCGCATGCGACATGCCCATTTCCAGAATCGCAACTTCATGCTCCGGCTGCAGCCGCAGCAGCTGCAACGGCAATCCAAAATGATTATTCAAATTTCCGTGCGACTTGTGCACGCGGAATCGCGACTCCAATACCTGCGCAATCGCTTCCTTGGTCGTGGTTTTTCCTGCGCTGCCAGTGATCCCAATCACGCGTTTTCCCCAATGCCGACGCACTGAGGATGCCAGCCGCTGCATCGCCGCCAGCGGTTCGTCCACCAACAGCAGGCGCTTGCGCACCGCAACACTCTCATAGCGTTCAAAATGGGTACGCGCAACGACTGCCGCGACGGCACCTGCTTCAATCACCGCTTCCACAAATTCATGCCCATCGAAGCGCTCCCCATGGATAGCAAAAAATAGATCGCCAGGCTGAACGGTTCGCGAGTCGATCGAATACCCGGTAGCCGCCGTGGCCCCCAAAGTTCGCTGCACAGCCGGCGTCGGTCCCGCAGCGAAGTCGGCCGCCATCCATTCTCGGATTTGTTCCAGGCTCAGTTGCACTTCGCTCCTAGTTCAGCGCCTAAAGAATTTCCATAGCGTTCCAGCAATGCTTCGCTCGCTTCCGCTGCGTCGTCGAATGGAATGGTTCGATCTCGCAGCACTTGCACTTTCTCGTGACCCTTGCCGGCAATCAGCACAACATCGTTCTCTCGCGCCCACCCGACCGCAAGGCGAATTGCGTGCGCGCGATCTGCCTCCACTTGAAACGACACCCCACTCGCCTTGAGTCCCGGAAGAATTTCGCCCAGAATCGCATCGGGATCTTCTGACCTGGGATTGTCGCTGGTGGCGACGACAAAATCGCTGCCTTCCGCAGCCGCTTGGCCCATCCGTGGGCGCTTCGTGCGGTCGCGATCGCCGCCACATCCAAATACAGTGATCACTCGCCCGTGCCGTGGAGATGCCAGCTGCCGTGCCAACCGCGTCAAGTTTCGCAGCGCATCATCTGTGTGGGCGTAGTCGACCGCGACGGTAAACGGCTGCCCACAATTCACCGTTTGAAAACGTCCGGGCACGTACGCAATCGCTTCCACTCCGCGCGCAATTTCGTCATGCATCAACCCACGCGCCATGGCTGCCGCCGAAGCCGCGAGCAGATTCAGCACATTCACCGGTCCCGGCAGATGAGTATGCAACTCGATGTTGCCCTTTGGAGTGACCATTGTAAATTTGGTTCCATTCGCGTCGAGCGTAACATTCTCTGCGCGGAAATCTCCCCGCTTCAGCCCGAACTCCACCACCTCACATCCAGCGGCGCGCGCCATCGGAACGAGACGCTTCCCGTACTCATCTTCGCCATGGATGATTGCCACACGCGGAGCAGCCGCTCCATTCTCCCCGATGAACATCTTCGCCTTCGCTGCGAAATATGCTTCCATGGTGCCGTGAAAGTCGAGATGATCCTGAGTCAGGTTGGTAAACACGGCCGTATCCCAATGCAGCCCCCAGACTCTACCCTGCTCCAATGCATGCGACGACACTTCCATCACTGCTTCAGTTGCGCCAGCGGAAATACCTTCGGCGAACAGTTGGAACAGGTCGCGCGATTCCGGAGTGGTATGCGGGGAGGGTCGCACTTCACTGCCGACATGATATTCAATCGTTCCCAGCAAAATAGAAATACGCCCAGCACTGCGCAGCATCGACTCCAACAAATACGTCGTCGTCGTTTTGCCATTCGTACCGGTCGCCCCGCTCAGTCGCAGGCTGCGCTCGGGATGCGAAAAGAAGTTCGCGCTGATTTCTGCCAATGCGCGGCGTCCATGTTCCACAAGCGTAATGGCGAGTTCCGGATGCTCCGCTCGCATTTTCTGCCATGTCGGCTCGGAGTCCGTCACCAGCGCGACCGCGCCCTGCTGCAGCGCATTCTCAACGAAGCGATTTCCATCCGTCGTGCCGCCGTGCATGGCGACGAACAGCGATCCGGGGCGTACGTTGCGCGAGTCATACACCACATCGCTGATCCGCGGATTCGAACCGGCGCGTCCACGCATCTGCAACGCGCGCAGCATTTCCTCGAACTGCATGGAAGGATGTTCCATCATGGCAGCATGCAAAAACAGTTCTTCTGCATTGAAGCATACTTCGATGCGATTTCAGAATTTAGATTGTGAATGAATTATGGATGAAACCGAACTACAACGGTCGTGCCGGCGGGAATCTTTGTGCCCGCGGCGGGAGCTTGCGCTGCAGCTACACCGCTGCCGTAGACTCGAACGTTCAATCCCAGGTCGGCAGCTGTCGCGACCACATCGCGCATCGGTTTGCCAATAAAACCCGGCATGGTCACAGGTGCGCCCGATCCCAGCGTGACAGCACGTGAGCTGTCGCCGGGAGACGACTGTGTCTGCACCGCAGGAGTACTCTTGCCGGCCGGAGCTAATGTTTCATCCTCATGGGCACTGGCTGAGAACGAATCAGTTGCATCTCTTCCCATTCCCGGCGACTGTGTCGACATTGACGATGACGTGTCCGATGCACTTTGCAGATAGGCTCGGGCCTCATCCGCATCGGCAGCCGTCACCTGAGATTTCGCGGGCGGCGCGCGCAAAGGATCGTCCTTGGGCAGATGGTTCACTTCGGCAAACATCGCCTCCAGGTCGCCAACCTGCTCGTTATCTCCCTCAACATCGTCATGCGTCGCCTTCTTCTTCTGTTCCGCGATCAACTTGGGAGGCTTGATCGGCATGTCATGCGGCACGCCAAGGTATTCCAGTATCTCTTGCGCCAATTCCTGAAAGACCGGAGCACTCACTGCGTGGCCGAAGTGTGAACCCACGGTTGGCGAATCGATGATCACCGCAATCGTGATCGCTGGATCGTTGACCGGCGCGAAACCTACAAACGATGCAATGAATTTTGTCTTGGAATAAGTGCGAGTGCGCACATCAATCTTTTGCGCTGTCCCCGTCTTGCCGGCTGCGCTGTAACCGTTCAATTGCGCGGTGGTCCCGGTTCCAAACATCACCACGCCTTCCATCATGCTGCGCATTTCCGCCGCGGTCATGGTGCTGATCACGCGATGTGCACCCGGTGGCAGTATTTCGGGAACACTCGCTTCCGGATGAAATGCGGCCGGCACCAATCGCGGGCTGCCTTTCTGGGCGGAGGATTCTTCCAGCACGATATGCGGCGGCAAGTACACGCCGCCATTTGCAATCGTCGACGCCATCGTCACTAACTGGATCGGGGTCACGCCAATTTCCTGCCCCATCGGAATGGAGCCGATCGTGGTTGCCTGCCAGCGATCGGGAGGTTTTAAGAGGCCACGAGTTTCACCCGGAAGTTCAATATTTGACTTCTGTCCAAATCCGTACGCGCGAATGTACCGATAGAAACGATCCTTGCCCAGACGTTCCGCAAGCTGAATCGCCACCACCTGGCTCGATTCCGCCAATGCCTGCCGCACAGACAGCGCGTTTCCGTGTTGGCTCTCGTAGATCATGGCGTCGCGATCGTCATGCACAATCCGCCCGGCAACATTGATCTGACCGCCAAAGGTTGGGATGATCGAATTCGGCGTGACCAGATTTTCCTGCAGCGCTGCCGAGAAAGGAACCAGCTTGAAGGTCGACCCCGGCTCGTACACATCGCTCACCGCGTGGTTCAGCAGCATCGCCGGGCGAATATCGTGAATATCGTTGGGATTGAATGCGGGCCGAATCGCAAGCGCCAGAATCTGGCCGGTGTGCGGGTCCTGCACCACCACCGTGCCGTTCAGCGCTTTCGTCCGCGCCATAGCATGGTCCAGGGCTTGCTCCGCCATAAACTGGATCTTGGAATCCAGCGTGAGCACCATATTTTCCCCGGGCGTCGGTTCTTTCTCGACGCTGCCATAGCTGTGCCGGCGTGCATCGACAGCAGTCAGCATCTGTCCCGCGGTCCCATGCAATGGACGGTCGAATCGATACTCGATACCCGCCAGGCCATTGTCGTCCAGACTGACATATCCCAGCACTTGCGCGGCCAGTTCGTTGTCCGGATAGTAGCGTTTGAATTCTTTCTGAAAGTAAATGCCCTTCAGATTCAGTGCGCGCACTCGAGCGGCAACATCGGCATCCACTTTGCGTGCCACCCAGGCAAAGTCTCGCGAACGATGCATACGTGCATCAATATCTTTGGCGGAGGTGTATCGATCCGACGGGTAGACGTGGACGATGCGAGCCAGCTGCCGCGCAGTCAAATCTTTATATGCGATTTCGCCGGGAACGGCATAGATGGAATCAACCAGCACAGTCATGGCGAGCGGTTGCAGGTCGCGGTCGTACAGCACCCCGCGTCGCGGAGCAATCTGGAAGGTGTGGTCCTGCTGACGGTATTCGCGACTGGCATATTCTGCATGGCGAAAAACCTGCAGCCACACCAGCCGTGCCGCAATAATAATCACCCAGACGAGCAAAATCCCAATCAAGGTTACGAATCGCAGCCTTGGGATGGGAGCAGAGAGCGCTTGTTTGGGTTTCCGGCTCATGCCGTGGTTCGATCCTGCATGTTGGATGGGCCTTTCGGCCACTCACAAACCGCGTAGCCGTTGCGTACTTAGTTTACTGGTTCGACGGCAACACTGGAACCGTTACCGACGCAAGTACGGGCGAGTTCGGGTCCACATCCATCATGCCCGGTGCTGTCACAACTTGCCCCGGCTGAGGCGCCTGCATGCCGATCTGGTGAGCCAGCCGATCGATCCGCTCAGACCGCGTCAGCTGCGCTTCCGTCAAACCAAGTTGATGGTTTTCTTCCTGCAGATGCTGCAATTGAGCTTTCTCAGTCTCGATGTGGTAGCCGTACTCGATGGAACTGAAATGTTGCCAGCTATAGACCATCAGCAGCGCGAAAAAGAAAACCGCGGCGACGGTGAAGCTGCGCATCTCGCGCTTGCGGACGGGATCTTCAGCTTTGACCAGGCGCGAATTATCCAGGCGCTTGTCGAAAAATACTTCGGGAGTGGGTCCGCGACGGGCGCGCTGCTGTGCCGCGAATAGCCAGCGATTGTGTTCCATCACCGCCTGGGCATTCCACTGACCCTTCTCCCGAAGTCTATCGATGACGACGCCTGCTGCTGCCATAGCATTTCCTTTACTGAATGGTTCCGTCTGTGTTGCAGTGAATAAAAAAGCCCGTTCCCCCCGGAAGCTGGCTCGTTTACATGGCTCCGTTCAGTGCAGCTGCCATGGCTACGCAAGCGCCGATCGCAAGCAAACCGAATACAACCGCGCCCCATACTTCCATATGGTTGTCAAAAAAATTGTAGATATGCGACATGGTCTTCCTCCTCGAATGATTGGTTAAGGTTGAACGCAGGGCCCGCAATGTCTGCTGTTGCGCCCTTCGCTGTTCCCACTAGCCCTGTGCCGTTGCACTGGCCTTGAACTTGTTTGTTGCTGCTTCTCGCGTCCTCACGTCTCAGGCTTCCTTCCCTCACTTCTCGGGCCAGGCTCGTTGAGCTGGGAGGGATGGGTGACGTTCACTTGCATGCTGTTCTTTCGCCTGAAAGAGGGGTGGGGACGAACCCGGCCCGAACTTGCTCGGCTTAGCCGCTACTCCAGCTGCGCCGCAAAATTTTGTCCTGCTCCTTTACCGGCCTTCTGCTTTTCGCCGGTTGAGTTGCCCGCTCCGCCGCCCGTAACTTGGCACTGCGCGAACGCGGATTGCTGCAAATCTCTTCTTCGCTTGCGGTCACTGGCTTCGGCGTCAACACCGTCCATATCCCGCTTGCCTTACCTTCTCTAAACGCATCTTTCACAATGCGATCTTCGAGAGAGTGGAAACTGATCGCCACCATCCTTCCTGCCGGCCGCAATAATTGCGGCGCTGCTTGCAGCAAGCTAGTGATCTGGTCAAGTTCCTCATTCACGTAAATTCGGAGAGCTTGAAACACTCGAGTCGCTGGATGAATCCGATCACTTTTTATTGCCGGGGCGCTGCTTGTAACCACTCTGGCCAGTTGTGCCGTGGTGGTTACCGGCCGCGCCCTGACAATTGCTCTGGCGATTCTCCGCGACCTCCTCTCTTCTCCGAATTTGTAAATCAGATTTGCGAGGTCTTCTTCACTCACCTGATTTACCACTTGTTCGGCAGTCATTCCGCTGCGCGGATCCATCCGCATGTCCAACGGTGCGTCTGCCTGAAAACTGAATCCTCTCTGTGCCGTGTCCAGCTGCAGCGAGCTGACCCCAA
>JBARFA010000007.1:0-14217 GCA_049796755.1 Acidobacteriaceae bacterium | reverse complement strand
GCGTGACTTGAACGTTGCCGGTGTCTAACCAGAGTGTGACGCATTTGAACCTTAGGAGGATCGCATGAAATTTCTTCCGAATACAGCGCGTTGTTTGATGGCCGCATCGGTTTGCGCGCTGTTCGCCGCAACCGTTTCCGCACAGCAGATTCAGATCAACAAGGACAACCGCACCATCGCCATTACCGCGAGTGACACGGCAAGCGCCATGGCCGATACAGCGACCGCTCACGTTGGTTTTGTCGAGTACGCGCCAGACGGGCAGGCGGCGTACGCCAAGGGCTCGAAGACCTCGAATGCCATTATCGGCGCGCTGACGGCCAAGGGTATCGCCAAGACGGACATCCAGAGCGAGTCGCAAAGCGTGGCGGAAACGCAGCCGTATGAGCTGGAAAAATTGCCTCCAGCAGAACAGGCGCAGCGGCGATTCCAGGTGCGCCAAAGCTGGATCGTGCAGACCAAAGCCGACCATGCGGCAAGCGTGCTGAATACTGCCGTGAATGCCGGCGCCAATAACAGCGGGCAGATCGACTGGACAGTGGCGGATGAGAAGGCGCTCGAAGCCAAAGCCGCGGGAAACGCGCTGGCTCGTGCACGCGCGATCGCTTCGCAGATGGCGCAGGGACTGGGCATCCAACTGGGCGAACTAATCTACGCCAGCAATCAAAGCCTTGAGCAGCCTCGAGTTTTGTTCGGCCAGCCTCCAATGCTGAAAGTAGACGAACGGGCGTTCACACCAGCACCCCTGGCCATTATCCCTCACAAAGTAGAGCGGTCGGCCACGGTATACGCGGTCTTCGCGATCCAGTAAATTCGTAACGCTCTGGCTGCTGCTACCCTTTTCTTAGGAGTCGAAGCATGCCTGAGGAACAGGAACGCGAATTAAAGCCGTTGCCCGAGGCGGAGTCCGCCTACGTGCGTTGGCTGGCGCACTTGGACGCGGAATTTACCCGCCATCACAATCCGGAAATCCGCAGCGAGATTGTTCGGGATGAGCTGCACCAGCTCTACCTGGGTCGCCCCCATGGCGGCAAACTGAATTTCACCCTCGTAACGGAGTTGCCGTTCAACGTGCTGCAGTTGACGCTGGACCCCCGCAACGCCACACTACGCCCGGAATATTACCCCGACGTGGACCCGGAGAAATACGCCGAGGTGAAGCCGCTGATCTGGTTCTGGCAGATGTTCGACCGCTCCTCGGCAGGGCTGAACGTGTGGCTGGGTTCGCGCTTCCGCTGCATGCTGGGCCATCACATCTTCAAACATATTGGCAAGCGTGTGCGGATTTATCGCGGTGTCGAATTCACCTTCGGCTACAACCTGACCATCGAGGACAATTGCACCATCCATAAATTTTCCGTGCTCGACGATCGGCAGGCGATGGTCGTTCCCGCCGGAACCACCATCATGGACTATTCACGCTACGACTCGAACGGGCATGTCACCGATCAACCCGTAAATGCCGCGGAATAGCGCAGTGACGATTGCACCAAAGAGAGAATGCGTGCACCCGCATGAAGCGCCGGCGGCGGTTCACCTCCGGGGATATACCCCTCCCCGGTTTTGCTATACCATCGGCATCAGCGCATGAATCTACACGCAGTCCTGATCCTCTTTCAAATTGTGGTGCTGCTGTTTGCCATCAGCCTGCACGAGGCGTCGCATGCCTGGATGGCGTGGCGCCTGGGCGATCCGACGGCTCGCATGCTGGGCCGGGTAACCCTGAACCCCATCAAGCACATCGATCCCTTCGGAACCATCCTGGTACCGCTGATATGCGTGTTCTTCCGGTTTCCATTTTTGATTGGCTGGGCCAAGCCCACCCCGGTGACGACCCGCAACTTTAAGAACATCAAGCGGGATGACATTCTGACTACGCTGGCCGGGCCCGCCAGCAACCTGCTGACCGCGATTGCGGCCACGCTGATCCTGCTGATACTGAAGTTTGTAAGCGCGGGCACGATAATTTCCGCCATGATGGCGGCGCAGATGGGCATGGTCGACCCCAACGTGATGCATAGCAGCCCGATCCTGTTTCCGCTGACGCTGCTGCTGTACTACGCGGTGCTGATCAACCTGGTCCTGATGGCATTCAACCTGATTCCGCTGCCGCCGCTCGATGGCAGCCACGTACTGCGCCACATGCTGCCGTATAACTGGCTGCGGGCCTACGATTCGATCGGGGTCATCGGCCTGATCCTTTTTTTCCTATTTGGCGGCGGTCTCATCAACCTGGTTGTCAGCCCGATGATGAGTGTGTTCAACCATATCCTGCTTGGCATGTAGCACTCCGCCTGTGGCACGCTGCCTATCTTTGCCCTGCTGCCCTATACTTTCGATACGATTGAAGCATCAGCAAAGGCAATCGACACATTCCGAGATCATGACCGAAATTATCCAATCGAAGGCCAATCAGTATGGCAGCGCCCTACCCAAGCGCGTGCTGAGCGGCATGCGCCCCACCGGCAAGCTGCACCTCGGCAACTACATGGGCGCGCTCTACAACTGGGTGCGGCTGCAGCGCGAATATGAGTGTTATTTCTTCATTGCCGACTGGCACGCCCTGACCACCGATTACGCCGACACCTTGAATGTGAAACAGAACACTCTCGATGTCGCGCTCGATTGGCTCGGTGCCGGGCTCGATCCGGATCGGGCGACGCTGTTTGTGCAATCCTGGGTGCCGCAGCACGCGGAATTGCATCTGCTGTTTTCGATGATTACGCCGCTGGGTTGGCTGGAACGAGTACCGAGCTACAAGGAGCAGCAGCAGCAAATCGGCGATGTCGCGGCGGGCGGCAAGGACCTGAGCACTTATGGATTCCTCGGATATCCGCTGCTGCAGTCGGCGGACATCCTGATTTACCAGGCGGATTTGGTGCCCGTGGGCCAGGACCAGGTGGCGCATGTGGAGTTAACGCGGGAAGTGGCACGACGATTTAATTTCTTCTATCCCGAAAAACCCTTAGTGCTTCCCGAACCGCAGGCGCTGCTGACGCCATCGCCGAAGTTGCCCGGCACCGACGGGCGGAAAATGTCGAAGAGCTACGGCAACACCATTCAGATGGCCGATCCGGAGCCGGTGATTCGCCAGAAGCTGAAGACCATGGTCACCGATCCGGCGCGCATTCGCCGCAGCGATCCCGGCAATCCGGATGTGTGCCCGGTCTTCGACCTGCACAAGATTTTTTCTTCCGCCGAGACGCAGCAAAAGGTGCGCGAAGGCTGCACCACGGCGGGCATCGGCTGCATTGAATGCAAGGGCTGGCTCGCCGATGCGGTGGTTGCCGAACTGGCTCCCATCCAGGAGCGTCGCCGCGGGTTTGAAGCCAAGCCGGACCAGGTGTGGGAGATTCTTCGCGATGGCTCGGCACAGGCGCGGGCGCGTGCTGACCAGACCATGCAGCAGGTGCGCGACGCGATGCATCTGCCACAGACGGAAACCGCGCCCGCAGGCGCAGCTCGATGACAGATTCAGCTCAATCCCGAGACGATGCGGCGCGCTTGAATGACGCGGCGAACGAGGTGGTGACGGAGGCGAAGAACGCCGACGTTTCTGCGCCGGGCGCCGAGGAGGTCGCTGCGACATCGCCCGAGCAGCTGCATCTGCCGGCAAATCCACCGTTCGCGCCGGAGCATAAGGACAAGGCTGCCGAGGCCGTAGCCAGAGCGGCGGAACGTGCTACGGAAAAAAGAGCGGCGCAGGAAGAGGCGAACACTTTTCCCTATGGTGTGACGGTCGGCCAGGTGTACGACGGCCCGCTCGACTTGCTGCTGGACCTGATCCGCAAGCAGGACATAGACATTTACGACATTCCCATCGCAAAAATCACCGGCCAGTTTTTGGCCTACATTGAAAACCTAAAGCAGTCGGACATCGACGGCGCGGGCGAATTTATTTACATGGCGTCGCTGCTGATTCACATCAAAAGCAAGATGCTGCTGCCGCGAAAAGATGATGGCACCACCGATGCCGCGGATGAAGATCCACGGCGGGAGCTGGTGGAACGTCTGCTGGAGCATCAACGATTCAAAAACGCCGCGCAGATGCTGCTGCAGAAACAAATGCTGGAAGAATCGTCCTGGACGAATCCGGCGATTCGCGAATTTCTGGATGATGAAGGCGCGGAACCGGAGATTGCCGCCGATACCGTCGATCTCGTCCGCGTATTCCGCGAGATCCTCGATCGCGCGCGGCAGCGGCCGGTATTGAATGTGGACGAAGACACTGTCACCGTGGCGCAGATGATTGACTATGTGCGGCGTCGGCTAGTGATGGAAGATCGTCCTGTTGGCCTGCGACGACTGCTGCAGCATGTACAGTCGGAACGGGCCCTGATCTGCACCTTTCTCGCTCTATTGGAGCTGGTGCGGCTGCAGGCGATCCTGCTGCGGCAGACTGGCAGCTTCGGCGAAATCTACATCAAGAAGCACGACAATTTTGAGTCGACCATGGTGGAAGGCCGTGACGACTGGCGATAAACCCGATCGATGGTGCACGATTGGTATGCTAGAGATTCCTGAAAACCAATGAGCTTAAAAGCCAAAATCGAAGCAGTGATCTACGCGGCCGAAGAGCCGATTACCCTGGCGCAACTGGCCTCCATCTTTGCCGATGAGGCGCTTGCAGCCAAGTCCGACGCGGGTCTGCCTTTCGAGGTGACGCAGCCGGAGAATGAGGCGGCGAACGGAGAAGCTTCACCGGAATCTGTCACGGATGCCGCACCGGCAACATCAGAGGAAAGCGCGGGCGCTGGCGAGCAACCTGCGCTGCCGATGGAAGATGCGGAAGCACGCAGGCGGGCTCGTCTGCGAGAGCGCGAGGCAAAGCAGGCGTTACAGCCGATTGTGGACGAGTTGATCGCGGAATATGCCAACGGCGAGCGCGGCATGGAGATTCGCGAAATTGCCGGCGGCTACCGCATGGCCACCAAAGCGGAATACCACGACGCTGTGCGCTCCTTTGTAAAAAGCCTGAAACCGCAGATGAAATTGTCGCTGCAGGCGCTGGAAACATTGGCCGTCATCGCCTACAAGCAACCGGTCACGGCGCCGGAGATCAGCGAGATTCGCGGCGTCGACACCTCCGGCGTGCTGGGCGGGTTGATGAGCCGGAAACTGATCACAACGGCGGGTCGCAAGCAGGTGATCGGGCGTCCCATCCTGTACAAGACCACCAAGGAATTTCTGCTGCGTTTCGGCCTGAAGGATGTAAGCGAACTGCCCAGCATGGAAGAATTTGAAAAGATGGCCGCGGATATGGCCGAGTCCGACGCGAGCGATCTGGACGCCATGCCTTCTGATTCTGCAACAGTCACGGATACAGATGCAGAATCGAGCGAGTCTTCTGTCACAGCAACAGTTACAGAAGAGAGATCCACTGTAGAAACCTCCGGGGAATCGTCTGGATCTGAGCTATGAAGCGGGCAAAAGAAACCCCGGCTCCAGCGACGCCAGAGGATGAAAAAGCCGAGCGTCCGACCGGCAAAGTGGAGCGCCTGCAAAAGATTCTTGCCAGCGCCGGCATTGCGTCCCGCCGCAAAGCGGAGGAATTCATCCTGCAGGGCCGCGTGCAGGTCAATGGGCAGATCGTCAGCGAACTGGGCAGCAAAGCAGACCCGGTGCACGATCACATCCGCGTGGATGGAAAATTGATCCGCCCCGCCGACGAATTCCGCTACTACATGCTGAATAAGCCGAAGCAATATGTCACCACGGTGAGCGATCCGCAGGGACGGCCCACAGTGATGCAATTCTTTTCGCGCATCAAGCTGCGCATGTTCCCGGTCGGCCGGCTCGACTACCACAGCGAGGGACTACTGCTGATGACCAACGATGGCGAACTGGCGAATGCGCTGACGCGAGCCGCCTCTCACGTACCGAAGACCTACCTGGTAAAAGTGAGCGGCGTCCCCGACGAGAATGCATTGAACGCACTGCGCCGTGGTGTTTCGATTCCCTTGGGAGATATTGAGTCGACCGCAGGATATCGAGGTCGAGAAGCACGCGTACGCACCGCTCCGGCAACGGTTCGACTGTTTCGAGCGGGCGAAAATCCGTGGTACGAGATTACGATCACGGAAGGCCGCAACCGGCAGCTGCGAAAAATGTTCGAGGAGATCGGCCACCACGTGGAGAAAATCCGGCGCGTGGAATATGGCCCTCTGGTGCTGGATTTGCCGCCAGGCGAATTGCGGGAATTGACGGCACAGGAAGTGCAGGCGCTCTATCGCGCGGCGAAGTTGACATCGACGGCGACAGGCAGCCAAGCCGCAGGATCGAAATCAAAGCCACGATCCGGGCCGCGACCGCAGAGTTCAAAAACTTCCACGTCAAACCGCAAACGCAGCACGCCTGGAACTTCGCGCTCCCGATAGCGGCACCTTGGATCGGCCGCGCCTCGTTATACTGGGCTTAGAGCGAGTGCTTCGCTGCAACCGGGGGGATGAATCATGGAAAAAGCGACATTTGGAGCAGGATGTTTCTGGGGTGTGCAGGCGGCGTTCGATCGCATTCCCGGAGTGGTGGAAACAGCCGTCGGATATGAGGGCGGAAAGCTGGCAAACCCCAGCTACCGCGACGTCTGCACCGACCAGACCGGCCATGCCGAGGTGCTGCAAGTCACCTTCGATCCGGCGCGCGTCAGCTATCAAAAACTGCTCGACGCTTTTTTCGCGGAGCACAACCCGACGCAATTGAATCGGCAGGGTCCGGACTTCGGAACGCAATACCGCTCGGTGATTTTTTATCACTCGCCGGAGCAGCAGCAGGCCGCGACCGCGACCATCGCGCGACTGACTGCCGAGCATAGATATGCGAAGCCCATCGTGACCCAGGTGGTTCCGGCGGAGACCTTTTGGCCGGCGGAAGAATATCACCAGAAATACCTGGAAAAGCGCGGTGCCGCCAGCTGTCACATTTAGTTTTCGGAGTCAGCTGGCGGCATCAGGCCGATCAACGCCCACACCGTCGCGGGTATCAGCGCGAAGGCGAACGGTAGAAAGATGCGCACTTCGTCCAACAAGCCAACCGTTGCCCACAGCGGAAAATACAAGAGCGAGCCGGTCAGAAGCATCACCGTCACCGCACTCGGACGATGGCGTTTTGTGATCACCAGACCCAGCAGCAGCCCGAACGGAAGCAGTGCCAGCAGCATGGTGCCCCACATTTCCGGCTTCAGGTTGTTCGTCAGTTGGACCACCCCTTCCGATCCGTAGTGGGCATTGGGAAACCGCACCCGCATCAGATATAGCTGCACGCAACCGGCGGCCAACCCGGCCAGCAGGCTGGTCGCCGCCTGCCATGCCCTTCCCAGCGGCACAGTCTTCTTGCTAAAAACAACCGCCAGAAAAAATCCAGCGTGCAGCATCACGGCGACATCCGCCCGAATAAATCCCTGGACCCATCCCAGGCACACGAGCAGCAGGCATGCCAGAATCCTGCTCT
This sequence comes from Acidobacteriaceae bacterium, assembly GCA_049796755.1. Lineage (GTDB taxonomy): Bacteria > Acidobacteriota > Terriglobia > Terriglobales > Acidobacteriaceae > JAKAAZ01. The sequence continues at coordinate 6,771 of JBARFA010000007.1, read as the reverse complement.
GCACTAACTCTCCACAGACCAGCGCCACACTCAACGCGACAAACAAGATGGAGGGCATGGTGTCTTCGGTTTGAAACCAATGTCCCCAGACCACATAGTATTCGGCAAGAAACAGCACTCCAGCGGTAGCCAGCCATCGCATCGGCAGTGACGCAGTTTTGTAGCCTTCGAAATGGCGCAGCACTCGCAGGATCAGCCACAGAGACAACGCCAGGCACACCACATCGATCAACGTCAGCGCGTCATACGGCTTGAGATGGAACCATTGATACAGCCAGAGCACCACTTCCCAAACGCCGATTCTGTATTGCCAGGGCGCTTGAATGCCGCCCGAAAAATACAGCATCCATCCGTCCGGATGCACGAGGAATTGTTGCCGGTAAATTTCCCAATCGAGGAATGCATAGGACAAGCTGATCGCCGATATGAATGCGGGGATCAACCACGCGCCGTCCCGCCAGCGGGAAGTCTTCCCCGCTGATGAAACGGAATCTCCATTGACCGCGGAGGGATGGCTTGTCATTGCGAACCTCTCGGTAAAATTTGATACAGCACGATGCCAGCATTGCGATAGCGATCCAGGTCAGGATACGCGGCCATCTCCACCAGGCGGCGGTGAGCAGCCACCGTTCCCAATCGCAGCGTGGGAGATCCTCCGGTCCAGTCCATGAACCAGCCGGGATGATAGACATCTAACTTTTCCGCCAGGGGCATGGCTCCATCACTGTCAATGGCCGCCATGCCTCCGCTCAACAATGAAACTTCGTCTGCCCCGCGGCCAATCAGCAGTTCAGGCTGCTCAGGGTTCGCCTTGTGCTCTGCAACAATGATCTGTTTCATCGCCATACTGGCATCGACAAAGCTATATCGCGGGTGCAGCAGATAGTCCCCGATCGATGCCAAGTTCCACAGCACGGAAGCGGCAACGCAGGCGCTAACGGCCAAGGCAATGCGCTTGTTCGCCTGCCACATCCATTCCAGAAACATCAGAGCCAGCCAGATTGTGGGCGCAATCAGCGTAACGAAATAGCGTGGCGGACCATCGTAGTGGAACGCGATGAATGCGGCATATCCTGCTTCCCACAGAACCACCGTCACAAACAGAGTGTCGTGCCAGAAACTCCGCAGCCGCCACACTGCGGCAACAACGCCTGCGAGTGCCAGCGGGAACAGCACTGGATCAATCCATGTTCCGCGGAAGAAAAAACGTAGCAGGCGAAGCGGAGAATGTTCCAGCTGCCACCAGGGTTTTAGTCCAAGAATGATTGCGGCGTCGGGCGAGTAATGCAGTAGCCAGATCACTTTGGCGCAGCCCAGCAGAAGCACGATGACAGCGAGCGAGACGGCCAGCATGCGCCACGCGTCCGCGCGATTGGCGCGATTGTTCGCCCAGATTGGATAGAGCACCGCTGGCAACAGAAACGGCGCGGTCGTTTTCGTCAGAGTTGCCGCGACAAACACCAGGCCGACGACTGCAGCCATCGCATAGCCACGAGCATGTACCTTGCCCGCGAGATAAATCGCGAGCAGAAGAAACATGACGAAGGATGGCTCCAGAATCGCCAGTCGTCCGTAGAAAAAACCGAGCGCGCTCGCCGCCATCAGAAACGCAGCGAGGCAGGCGAAGGTTTGCGATCGGTATTGGCGCGCCACGGCATAGGCGAGCAAGACACCAACCCAGGTGCAGACCACGGCCAGCGAACGCGCGGCGACCACACTGATTCCTGTGAAGTGAAACACCAGGCCCACCAGCAACGGCCACACCGGCATAAACACACCGGGATTCCAGCCTCCTGGAATGTAGGCGCGCCCAAGCGTGAAATAGTGAAGCGCGGCGCTGGTGTAAAAACCCTCATCCGTGAAGCGGGCGCGCTCCTGACTGTAAAAGTGAAAATCGGTAAAGTCCGCGCGGATGTGCCACAGTCGCAGCGCCAGCAAAACAATTGTCAGCAACAGCAGAGCCCACTGCCATTGACGCGCGCGTGATCCCGCTCTCATGCTTTTTTTTCTTCGTGGTATTCCTGTTCCGTGTTTACAGCCCAAAGATTGGACTTGTCGGCGACGTTGTTCATAATGTTTTCCGCCGCTGCCATTGCGGTCAGCATGGAATGATCCTGGTTGTTGTACTTGTGCATCCCATTGCGACCGACCAAGAATAGATTCTCAAAGCGATCTGTAAAACTCTGGATCACGTCGAAGCGATCATAGGTTCCAAAGTATGCAGGATAGGTCTTGGGCACGCGCACAACATGGCCATCCAGCACATCGGAAGCCTTCAGAATGCCAATTTTCTCCATCTCCGCGACCGCAAATTTCTTGATGTCCTCGTCCGGCATTTTCCAAAGCTGATCGGTATCGTTGCAGAAATATTCCAGGCCAATCCACATCTTCGAGCGATCGGCGACCATCCACGGACTCCAATTATTAAAGATCTGCAAGCGGCCCACGGTGACGTCCGGCTCCTGAATATAAATCCACGTATCTTTAAGCGGACTGCCGTCGGGCTCGGTCACCAACAGTTTATTGACCAGCAGGCCGACGGTGATAAAGTCGCGATAAATCAGCCCTTCGCTGACCTCTTTCACCTCCGCCGGGATCGGACACTGCAGGCTGCGAATCAAGTGCTGAATCGGCATGGTGGAGACGACATAATCCGACGGAAAGATGTGCGTCTTCCCTTCTGCATCAACGGCGACCACCTCGGAAATCCTATTGCCTTCGACTCTAAGCTCGGTCACCCGCGTCCGCATGTGCAGCTCGCCGCCATTGTTCTGCACCAGCGACGCCACGTGTTCCCACAGCTGGCCCGGGCCAAATTTCGGATAGAGAAAACGCTCGATCAGAGAAGTTTCCACGCCCTTCTGGCTCAAATCGCCAGAGCCCTTTTTCTTGCCGGAAAATGCCTGCTTCACAAAGTGTTTTACTGCGCTGGTCAACGACAGGCCTTTGATGCGCTGCGCACCCCACTCGGCGCTGATGTGGCGCGGATGAACTCCCCAGACTTTTTCCGTGTAGGACTCAAAGAACAATCCGTAGAGCTGCTTGCCGAATCGGTTGACGATAAAGTCTTCCAGCGATGTTTCCGGCTTGCGCGGGAAGAAGCGCGCACGCAAATAGCTGAATCCGACCCTCACCGTGCGAGGCAATCCCAATCCGCGCAGGGTTTCGGGAGTCAGCTTAATGGGATAATCGAAAAATTTTCGCAGAAAATAAATTCGGCTCTTGCGGGGACGCACCAGCATCACCAGGTCATTGCTCTCGGGATTATGATCGCGCTCGCCAGGCTGAATGGTGCGTTGTTTGTTTTGATAGCTGATAGGAATCGCACTGCCGGCGCTATCGGTGGTCGCGGCCGGCATCACATCCAGCCACCACTCCATCACCCGATCGGACTTGGAAAAAAAGCGATGACCGCCAATATCCATGCGGTTGCCCTTGTAGCGGATAGTGCGGGAAATTCCTCCAATCTCGCTGGTAGCCTCCAGCACGATGGGATGAACGTCGGAATGCCGCTGCAATTCCAGGGCTGCAGTCAGACCGGCAGGTCCGGCGCCAATAATGATTGCTGTTTTACTCATAGTTTGTAGGTCGAGCGTTGCGATGAAGATATCTGTCATTGTCTCGTATTCGTCGGATAAGGGACAATGTTTTCAAAAGCTGTCTTTCATGGAATGGCGTTTCCTGGTCTTGAGCCGTGGCTTGAAACGCCGCAGCCAGACGATGCGATGCTATTCTGCCGCATGAGCCTTCCAGACACCGCAGGATTTTTCGGAGACCATCGAAATCTCATCCACCGTTCATAGTCCGGCACAAAGAATCCTTGAACTGGATGGCCTGCGCGGCATCGCCATCGGGTTGGTCCTGATGCGGCATTACATCCATCATCCAAGCCTGCTTTTGCTGGGCCCACAATGGGGGTGGATGGGGGTCAACCTGTTTTTTGTGCTTTCAGGATTTCTGATTACTTCCATTCTGCTGCGGCTGACCAATCAGCACGGTGCTCTGAAAATCTTTTATGTCCGACGCACGCTTCGGCTGTTTCCTCTCTACTTTCTCGCCCTGCTTGTGTACTTCGTCGCATCGGCGAGTGTGGGCACGCCGCAACCGCTGAAAACTGTATTGCTGTACATCAGCTTCTTGCAGGCGTTCATACCACCTCTGATCACGCATCTGATCGTCATACCGCAACCAGACTGGGTGGTGATGGGTCTCGGTGTGCTGTGGTCGCTGTCGGTGGAAGAGTACTTCTATATTCTCTGGGCTCCGCTGGTCACCTTCACACGCGCACGCCGCGCTCCTCTACTCGCAGTTCTGGCGCTGATTCTGTTGCTGACGCCGTGGATTCGATTCTTCTATCCCGACCCGAAAGGCGGCCAGGAATTATTCCTCGCACAGATGGACTCGCTGGCCGCCGGATGCCTGGTCGCGATGCTTTGGTGGGACTATGGCCACGCCTGGCGGGCCCGCCTGCAGCGGAGCGCACGCTGGCTGTACGGATGCGTTGCGGCCTTGATCGCGCTGGCTATCTGGATCGACTTTGCGACTGGGATTACCAAGCGCAATATGTTAGACCAGCGCATTTTCAATGCGACGGATTACACCGTCCTGTGGCTGGCATGGTCGCTGTGGCTGCTGGTCACTCTGGCGGTCGGCGGCACATCTGGAATCATGCCGCGGCTGCTGCGACAACCGCTGCTTCGCTGGCTGGGCCGGATCAGTTATTGCCTGTACCTCGTGCACTATCCCATCTACCTGGCGCTGCGAAACTATCTGCCGCATAGTATTGCGCTGGTCATCGCGCTGGTCGCTTCGCTTGGAATTTCCGCGCTCTCATGGCGCTACTTTGAAGGTCCAATCGCCCGCTGGAAGCAGCACGCATTCCGCTATCCGATGGCATCGCAGCCGGAAGTTCCCTGCTAGAAATTTTCCGGTCTTTGCAAAGTAGCTGCTTCGTGCGCCAATCGCTATTCGTACGCCAGAGCGTCGATAGGATCTTTGCGAGCCGCCTTATAGGCCGGGTAGACGGCGCCGATCAATGCGCCCACCAAGGACAAGATGGTTGCCTGAATGATCCAATGCACCGAGATGGGAAAAGGAATGGTGGGGAACTTTGAGAGGACGCCGGCACGCACCGCAAAGCTAACGCCGATCCCCAGGACGATGCCTCCCAGCGCCAGCAATCCCGTCTCCTTCAAAATCGCAGAAACAATATAGGCTTTCGACGCGCCCAGCGCTTTTAGGATGCCAATCTCACGCGTCCGCTCCATGACCGCCAGATACATCGATTGGAAAATGACCAGAAAGCCAATGATCAGCGCGATGCCGATGACGCTGTCCAGGGCCGGTTCCAGACCGGGAAAATGATCCGGCGTCATCTGATCGAGCAGGTCCTTCATGGTCTGCACGCGATATTCAGACATTCCTGGAGTGGCCATGATTTCCTGCTCAACCAGCTTCTCGTTAGCGGGATTGTCCACTTTCAGATAGAAGAGCGAGGCTTTGCCTTCTGAGCCCGTCAATTGATCGAGGGTCGTAAGGGAAATGAATTTGCGACCGCCCTTGCCGTGCTGCACAATGCCGCAGATCCGAAACTGGTGGTTCATGATGGGAATTTCGTCCCCCACCTTGTACCCTTTGCCGCTGCGCGCAAAAATGTCATCCACAATCACATCGAACGGATGCTGGAAAGGAGTGCCGGAAAGAAAAACAAAAGGCTTTAAAGCATTAAAGCTTTTGTAATCGATGCCGTAAATAGTCTCAAGGGATTTTCCGGTGGTGAACTGGGCGGCAACCGGGGCGGCAACGGTGACGTGGGGCAGACGGCCGAGAACGTCGGCAACCTTGGCCGAAACCGGAGCTCCGCTGACGCCAACCAGAAAGCTGGAGTTAGCGGGACGAACGATGAGGTCGGCGCCGATGCCACTGGCGCGGTTTTTGGCATCATTCAGCATGCCCAGCATGATGGCGGTCACCGAGATGATCATGACCACTTCAATGGCCACGGCAGTCAGGCTGAGAAGCGAACGGAGGGGGCGGTACACCAGGTTTCCGAAGATGAGTTTATTCATGTTTAGGTCGTAAATCTGGGGAGTTTGGCCAGATCCGATATCGGACGCAGCCTGGGCGGTTCGCTCCTGTCGTCAGTATATCGACTTGGCTAAAAGTTCGTTTTCATGGGGTAAAAACCGGAAACAACGGTCCAATGCCCTTCGGTACTATAGAGATACGTAATCGAAATGGACAGGACCAAGGCTGCATGATTTGATTTGACTCGTTTATTGTGCAGGATTAATCTGCAAACACCGAATAATCAGCGCAAATAGAAAGTTTTACCTGTGACAGCAGGAACTACATCCATCGAACACTTCGGAGAAGCCCTTCGCTGCGAGCGGCAGCGCCGCTCTGTCAGTCTGGAAGATATTGCCCAGACGACAAAGGTGACGGTGCGCAGCTTGCAGGCGCTTGAGTCCGAAGCGTTCGACCAGTTGCCCGGCGGAATCCTCAGCAAAGGCATCGTGCGCAGCTATGTCCGTTTCCTGGGCCTGGATGAAGGCGAATGGGTGGATCGGTTTCTGGATGCCAGCGGACAGAAAAATCCTCCGTCCACCAATGATAAGGATTGGGCTGCATTTGCATTGAGTGTTTCCACCCACCGCGGTGGACGCGTCACCGACACCAAGCTGCGCTGGGCAGGTGTGGTCGCACTGTTGCTTCTGCTGTGCGGCCTGGGTTGGATCGTCTACGGATATGTTCGCCAGCGCGTGACTGCTC
>JBARFA010000006.1:0-6278 GCA_049796755.1 Acidobacteriaceae bacterium | reverse complement strand
ACCAACGATGCCTACGACACCATCAGCTGGCTGGTAAAAAATGTTCCCAACAACAACGGCAAAGTAGGTATCTACGGCGTCTCCTATAACGGATTAACCGCCGGCCTCACCCTGCTCCATCCCAATCCCGCACTCAAAGCAGTCAGCGAACAGGCCGCGCCTGTCGATCAGTGGATGAACGACGATATGCATCGTTACGGCGCGCTCCGCGAAAGCTACGCCTTCGAATATTCCGTCATGGAGCAGTCCGATAAAAACACCAACAAGCATTTCGACTTCGACACCTACGACACCTATCAGTGGTATCTCAACCTCGGGCCTCTAACGAATGCAAACGCGAACCGCCTCCACGGTTCCATTCCCTACTGGAACGACATCATGGCCCACCCAAACTATGACGAGTTCTGGAAGAAAGAAGCCTGGGTCAACCAGCTGCACAGCTCCACCGTTCCCAACTTGAACGTCGCCGGCTTCTGGGATCAGGAAGACCCCTGGGGTCCATGGCAAATCTTTCGCCACGCGCAACAGCATGACCCCGACCACGACAACTTCATGGTCGCGGGTCCCTGGTACCACGGCGAATGGCAAACGCCCGTAGGAGATCGCATCGGCATCGTCCCTTTCGGTGGACACAAGACTGCGCTCGAATTTCGCCGCAACATTCAGGCCGCCTTCTTCCGCTACTACCTCCACGGCGAAGGCAACAAGCCCAACTGGGAAGTGACAACCTTCCAGACCGGAACCAACACCTGGCACAGCTACGCGACCTGGCCTCCGACCGACTCGAAGCCGACCAATCTATATCTGCACTCCGACGGAACTTTATCTTTCTCGCCCGACACTCCCGGCGGTCCGCAGTATCGCCAGTATGTTTCCGACCCCGCGAATCCCGTGCCCTATCGCGTCCGCCCCATCTCGCCCACCTATCCCCAACCTGAGTGGCGCACCTGGGAAGTCGCCGATCAGCGCTTTGTCGAGCATCGCCCCGACGTTCTCACCTTTCAGAGCGCGCCCCTCGATCACGATGTCGTTGTCACCGGCCCCATTGCCGCCGCCCTCTACGCCTCCACCTCCGGCACGGATTCCGACTTCATCGTCAAGCTGATCGATGTCTATCCGGAGAGCGGTCAAATCGGCGCCGACAATATTCCGCCGAACAAGCCCACCGGCTACACCGATTCACTCAATGGATATGAATTGCCCATCGCCATGGAAGTCCGCCGCGGCCGGTTTCTGCATAGCGACGAGCATCCGCAGCCACTCAAAGCCAACCATCCCTACGACTGGGACATTTCCCTGCGCGATCACGATCACGTATTTCTCAAGGGACACCGCATCATGGTGCAGGTGCAGTCCACCTGGTTCCCCGTCATCGATCGCAACCCGCAGAAATATGTTCCCAGCATCTATCAAGCGACCGCCGCCGACTTCGTCCCCGCCACCCAGCGCATCTACTGCACCCCCAAACTCCCCTCCCACATCATCCTTCCCATCGTCGCCCCCTAATCGCCTTTTCACAGATAGCGTAATGTTCGGGTGCCCCATCCTAGCGACGCTAGGGTGGGATAGAAGGAAGTCCGCGTCACAGTAATTGAATCTGTCTTATCGTCTGCCGGGTGCCCCATCCTAGCTCCGCTAGGGTGGGATAGAACAAATTCCGCGTCGCAGTCAAAGTGAATCTGCCTATCTCCCTCGTCGCTGCAACTGCGGCGCACACGCCCCCGAAAATGGATTCGCAATATACGTCCCCACAAATCCCGACAGAATCACCGTCCCATCCTCATTAAAATGCGCCGTATGAAATTCTCCCTCCGGAAGATCGTTCAGCCGCCGCCAGTCCTGCCCATCATCCTTGCTGACGTACACACCGGTAATCGCACTCAACACTTCCCGATTCGGTCGCAGCGGATCCACCTCGATCCCGTACGCCCGGATATTCGGCCCCACCACATCCTTCATCCGATGCAGCAAAAATCTCGCATGCGTCACCCGCGCCACTTCATCCGGCGTCACCGGGTTATACACGCCCCAGCACGCTGCAATGTGCAGCCCACCCACCGTACTCATCCCATGGATCGCCGAGTCCGGCCCCACCCCCGTCACCTGCGTCCATTGCATCGTGGCTAAATTCAATCGGTACGCCTGATCTCCCGTACCTAAATACAGCGACCGCGGATGCGCCTGGGTCGGGTCATCAAACGCCATGGAAAAAATATCCAGGTCATTCGGCAGCCGAGGAAACCTTCCCTCTTCCACCCACTCCCCCTGCTTGTCTCGCCGGTAGATATAGACCTGCGGCGTCAGATCAAAGTATCCATACCCGATCAGCATCCGCTTGCCGTCGGCGGTAATCAGCACCACGCCTGCCCGTACCGGCTGCCCTGCATGTTTCGGTATCGGCACCTTCGGACGCGTGTCGGGAACCCGCGGTCCCACGATCGGTTTCACCACCGCGCTCGACATCCTCGCGTGTGGGATCACCTGGAACGCACCCAGCTGCGTCGTCACCACAAAGTCCTTGCCGCCCGGCTCGACAGCCAGGCCATTGCGCAATCCCTCGCCAATTTTTGCGTTGAAATATTTCCCGCTGAGCCGAGCAATCGGCGTCCACGTCACCCCGCCATTCGTCGACTTCGACAGATAAATCGCCCGCTCCCGCGCCGGAACCTTGCTGTCCAGATCCGCCGTCAGCCCCCACACTTCATTCGAGCTTCTCGACCGCGGATCAATCGCCATCGTCTCCAGAAACTCGCTGGCATACTGGCGACTGCCCGGCAGCGACTTGACCTTGTAGATCTGGCATCCATTCAAGCCGCTTCTTGTCAAATTATTAGACGGGATATTGAATGTCGAAGTTGAATGTTTTCCAGCCGCCTTAGCGTTCGCATGTTTCGCTTGCACGGCCGCAGAATTTGCCGCTCGCATCGCCATCGGCGCAGCCACTCCACATGCCATCGCCGTAGCCGCAAGCAACAGTCCGCGAAATCTCCGTTGTCGTTTCCACTGCGACATAGCGTCTCTATGTCGAGCCTAATCTCGCGCCTCGCATTCCTTCAATGCCCTTTTTCTCCTCATTCCATCCACGCAACACATTTGGTATAGTCAGCCACACCGTACGAAAGCTGCCGTGTCCGCAAATCCACGCCCTATCTCGATCACGATTCTCGCCTGCGTGTACATCGCGGTCGGCATCATGGGCTTCACCTACCATTTTCGTGAAATCGTCGCACTGAGCCACGACAGCCTCTGGATCGCACTCACCGAGGCGGTGGCAATCGTCTGCGGCGTATTCATGCTTCGCGGTCACAACTGGGCACGCTGGCTGGCGCTTGCCTGGATTGGATTTCACGTCGTCATCAGTGCATTCAATTCCATGCATCAATTCCTCATGCATAGTTTGATCTGCGCCCTCATTGCATGGATCCTTCTCCATCCAACCGCCGCGCGATATTTTCGCCGCTCCCAAACCGTCTCAACATAAGGAAGCACGCTCGGCGACCGGCTCAATCAAAAAACTCAGCCACAAAAAACAACAGCCCTCCACCCCTGCAGTTTCTCCTACAGAGTGAAGGGCCCCATCGATCCAGGATTCTAAAAATCCTCGAAGCTTGACTATCAACAGTAATTTTGATTTCGCCAACCCTGGGCCAAACCGACTGCCCTCAGAACAATTCTTTAAATGAAGTACTGGGTGTAATGCGCGTCGCCTTCAGCACGCCTGTAATCATCAGCGTCGGATTTCCGCCGGTGTCGTACGCCTGGAACTTGAACGTGCCCGAGTATTGATTCCCGTCCGGGTTCAGAGTGATTTGCTCCAGGATCTGAGCTCCGCCCTGGGGGTTGCCGTTCGGATCATTACCCTGCCAGGGAATATGGTTGAGAAAATATTGCCGTTTGCCCGTCTGTTTCCACACGCCCAGGCAGAAGTTGCCATCCTGCGCCGGTCGCGAGGAGTTCATAATCTCCGTTCCATCCCGATGCCAAACAACCACGGAGTTGTCGAACGGTTCAGGCAAAACATACGACCCATCGTTCATGGTTTTGCCTGTAAAGATCACATGCCACATGCCAACGATGGACGGCTCTTGATTGCTGCCTTCGTCGAAGCCTGCGGATAGCAACGTCGGGCGCGCGCCCCAGTGCTGCAGATGCCATCCCATGGGCTTCATCATTTTCATTGATAAACCGCATTGTGCCTGGACGCCCGGGCCCAGCAACAACGCCATCGCCACTGCGGCGCATGCCGCCACGAAATACCTATTGAGAACTTTCATTGGATTGCCTCTCCTCCGCCGGAATCCCCGGCTGGCACCGAGTGAACCCCGATCGAAGCATCAGCGGCAATGCACAACAGGTGAACTTCCAGGTAAAGATTGGGTGAAGCAATAACGCTCCGGAATTGAATGCGATACGCCCAACCCCGCCAACGCCGGTGCTATACTTCACCCGCGGAGGGACCTTCCAGTGCCCGTTGCCGTCTTCGAATTCGGCGACTTCAAGCTGGATTGCGACCGCTTTGAACTCACTCGCGCCGGTCGAAGCCTCAAGCTCGAACGCAAGCCGATGGAGTTGCTCATCCTGCTGGCCACTCGCAATGGTCAGCTCATCACCCGGACGGAAATCGCCGAACGTCTCTGGGGAACCGAAGTCTTCGTCGACACCGAACACGGCATCAACACCGCCATCCGAAAAATCCGCCACGCCCTCGGCGACGACTCCGAAAATCCTCGCTTTGTCCAGACCGTCACCGGCAAAGGCTACCGCTTTTCCGCGCCGATGCTTCCGCCGGAGCAAATTCCCGTACCGCCCGTTGCCGCTGCCACAAAACCCAATCGAGAATTACTCGCCTGGTCTGTCGTGGCCACGGTCTGCTCTATATTTGTCATCGTCGGAGTAGTCGCATTTCGCTCCCGGCCTCACCCTCCCGCCGAAATCCACTACACCCAGCTCACCGATTTCACGGATTCCGCCGTCTCTCCGGCGTTGTCTCCGGACGGTCGCATGCTTGCCTTCATCCGCGGCAGTGACAGCTTTATGTCCGCCGACCAAATTTACATAAAAATGCTTCCTGACGGCGAAGCCAAACGCCTCACCGAGGACAAACGCCTCAAGTACGGGCTGGCATTCTCGCCGGATGGATCCGAGATCGCCTACACCGTGCTGGAAATTCCAAGCTTTTTCACCTACACCGTCTCCGTCTTAGGCGGTGACTCTCATCTGTTCCTGAAAAATGCCGCCGGACTCAGCTGGCTCAGCCCAAACCAAATTCTCTTCTCCCGTATCAAGACTGGAATCCATCTCGGTGTTGTCACCGCGACCACCAACGGCGATCACGTGCGAGAAATTTACTTTCCCGCCCACGAGCGTGGAATGGCGCACTTCTCGTTCCCGTCTCCAGATCACAAATGGATTCTGGTGGTGGAAATGAATCAGTACGGCTGGGCGCCGTGCCGCCTCGTGTCTTTCCAGAGTCCGTTCCGAACCAAATCTGTCGGGCCAAATGCGGGCTGCACCGCCGCCGGCTGGTCCCCCGATGGTTCCTGGATGTACTTCACCGCAGCGCTGCAAGGTCATAGCCACTTGTGGCGGCAACATTTTCCCGACGGATCACCCGAGCAAATTACTTTCGGCCCAACCGATGATCAGGGCCTTGCCGTCGAACCCTCGGGCCACTCGATCATCACCTCCATCGGGGTCGAGCAAAGCGACATCTGGATTCACGACCCCACGGGAGAACGGCCTCTAACATCCGAGGGCCAGGTCGTGGCCTACGACTCCCCACCTCTCTTCAACCAGGACAATACGTATTTGTATTACCTCATGCAACGCGAATCGGAGGTATCGGGCCCGGAGTTATGGCGCACCAACGTGGAATCCGGCAAAAGTGAACCTGTATTCCTAGGAATGTCCATGATTGGCTTCGACCTGTCGCCGGATGGAAAACGAGTGGTCTACGTCAGTCCAGGATCAAGCGGAAAAACTCAGTTATGGCTGGCGCCCGTGGATCGAAGCTCGCCTCCGACTCGTGTGGGAAACGTCAGTGCCCTCGCACCGTATTTTGGTCCCAACGGTCAGATCGTATTCCAGAGAACTGAAGGCAACGCCAACTACCTGGAGCAGATTAGGCCAGATGGATCAGGCCTGTCGAAAGTAGTTCCCTATTCCATTGTTGAGATTCAGGGCATCTCGCCCGGCCGTCGATGGCTCATGGCCATGGTTCCCGCACCGCCAGGAGCCGGTGGCCCAGCGCCCGTGGCGATCCCGTTGGATGGAGGCCC
>JBARFA010000005.1:0-69912 GCA_049796755.1 Acidobacteriaceae bacterium | reverse complement strand
GGCGGCGACGGCGGTGTTTCTAGTGCTGGGATCGCAGGTGCGGAATGTGGAGCTGGCGGGAGTAATCCTGGCCGGTGGGGCGGGCGCGCTCTATATCTCGCAAAGCTCCTTCTGGTCGGTCTCGGTGGATATTGCCGGGCGCAACTCCGGCGTTTTCTCCAGCATGGTGAACATGGGTGGACAGATTGGCGGCGCGATCACCGCATCACTGACGCCATGGATCGCGGTGCGTTACGGCTGGACCACGTCGTTTGCGGTAGCGGCGGTGCTGGCCGTGTTCAGCGCTGTATGCTGGTTGACCGTTCATCCCGAAAGACCACTGGATGTCGCCGCGTCATCGCCACAAACCATCGATCTGGTTAGCAATGCATGAGACATAGGCTTCGATTCTGGCTTATAAAAGAAAGAAAGATTAGAAAGACATAGCACTAGGGCAAAAGCCCTATGGATATTCGAGGCAATTTGTAGTGGTAGCGGCGATGGATAGAACTTAAGATCATGCCATTCCTACAGTGCTGCATTTGCAAGGTTCGCTGCGGCGCTGCATCACAAACCGCTGTTCACGAATCAACATGCGGATGTGGAGTCCTGAAATTCTGCCCATGCAGCGGATCCACGACCAACACACCAACCCGCAACAAGTATTCCGCTGAGAGGGAGTATCAAAACCAATGAACTTTAAATCTGCCTGGAGCCGCCGCTCTTTTCTTTCAACGTTCAGTGTTGCCCTGGGGGGCCTTTGGAGCGCGAAAAACGCCAACGCCGCCACTCTCATGGCCGGAGGACCATATACTGCGCCTCCGGGTGCGGGTGCCTCCACAATTTCTTCAGGCCTCGGCTCTACCGGCGATATCTATGCGGAGCTGGGTGTGGTTCCGGTTATCAACGGCGCCGGCACATACACGGTTCTCGGCGGCTCGTTGATGTATCCCGAAGTGATCGAGGCCATGCGTCTCGGCAACGAAAAATTTGTCCCGATCAATGATCTGGAAGTGGCAGCCGGGAAAAAGATGGCCGAGCTTTGCAAGATGCCGGAAGGCTACACCGGCCTGGTGACGGCAGGCGCTGCTGCTGCGCTGCTCGTCGGTTATGCGGCGATCCTTACGGGGGACAATCCGCAATACATCCAGCAGATTCCCGACCTAACCGGCATGCCGAAGAGCGAGGTCATCATTCAGAAGAGCCATCGCTATCCTTTCGATCACCAGGTGCGGCAGACGGGAGTCAAGCTGGTTGAAGTCGAGACGCGCGAAGAACTCATCGCGGCTATCAATCCGCGCACCGCAGCGCTTCACTTTACGAACCTATTCAACGAGAAGGGTCAAGTGAAAGTGGATGAATTCGTGAAGATCGCCCACGAGCACAATCTGCCGGCGTTCAACGATGCCGCTGCCGATACGCCTCCGATCTCGCGTCTTTGGAAATACACCAACATGGGCTACGACCTGATCACCTTCAGCGGAGGCAAGGATATTCGCGGACCCCAGGCCGCCGGGCTGCTGATGGGCAGAGAAGAATTGATTCGCTGCGCACTGCTGAATATGAGTCCGCAGGAAGACACCATCGGCCGTCCTTGCAAGGTCGGCAAAGAGGAGATCTGCGGCATGCTCAAGGCGCTGGAGCTCTTCGTCGCTTCCGATCAGGATGCAATCCTGAAGCAGTATTATGCGCAGCTCGGCCGCATTTCTGACGTTGTGACAAAAATTCCCGGCGTGAAAACCTCATACGATTTCAATCCGAAGCAGATCGCAAATCACACGGTGAGCCTCAAGATCAGCTGGGATCCCAACAAGATTTCTCTCACCACAAAGCAGGTCATGCAGCAGCTTGCCGCAACCCGGCCGCGCTCCATTCGCGTGGGCGGCAACGGAGACGATGAAAAGAAGCCGAAGAATCCTACCGTAGAGGTAACGGCGTGGCAGATGCAGGCCGGAGACGAGATGATCATCGCGAATCGCCTGTCCGAGATTCTGCAGTCGCCTCCGACTGCCGCCTAAACTTCTGTTCGTTGATCGGGCAGCAGTGCGATTCTATCGATGCTGCCTCGGAGAAATGATGACAGTTGTTGTAAATCGCCAGGATCCTCGGTTCGACACGCTCAAGCGAGGGCACAATGCGCGTTTCCCTTTGACGGATGCGGAAGCTCCGGACAGGATTCTGCTGTGTTCTTCGCCCGAAGAAGTCGCGCAGGCGCTCCGCAAGGTCGTTGCCGCGGGACTTCGGCCAACGGTGCGCTCCGGCGGCCACTGCTATGAGGATTTCGTCAGCAACAATCCGCACGGCGCAATGCTGGATTTGTCGCTGTACAACACGGTCGATCGCGATGGCGAACATGGGCCCTATCGCGTCGCTCCTGGCGCGGTGCTCGGAGATGTCTATCTGGAGCTGTATAAACGCTATGATCTGACCTTGCCGGCCGGCAGCTGCTATATGGTCGGCGCAGGCGGTCATATTTCTGGCGGAGGATACGGTTTTCTCTCGCGTCTTCACGGCCTGACGTCCGACTGGATTAGCGCCGTCGATATTCTTACCGTCGATGGCAAAGGTCACGTGATCGAGCGCCGCGTCGACAAAGACCACGATCCGGATCTGCTCCGCGCTTGCCGTGGCGCAGGAGGTGGCAACTTCGGCATCATTACCAGCTTCCGCTTTGACAAGCTGCCGCCCGCTCCGCGCGAGGTGGCGCAGGCCAACCTCATCTTCGACTGGGCGACAATGACGGAAGATCGCTTCACCCAGGTGCTTACTACCTACGGGGATTATTGGGAGGGACGGGGCAAAGATCGCGACACCTGGGGCCTGTTCACCCTGATGGATATTACTCCGGCAAAGCGCGGTCATTTTGGTATTTACATTCAGTATTGCCAGCCGGACGGGACAGCAAAAGATCTGTCGGTGCTCGAAGAATTTCTCAACCGGTTTGCGGCTTTCCAGCCCATGCTGTTGCAGGCGCACGGCAGCCTGATTTCAAGGCAAGGACCCTCGGTTGCCGGACGAAAGATACAAAAAGGCCAGGAGAGTCTGAATAGCGTCCGCGAGATTGCGGTGCGTCCCGCGCTCGACGTCACCATCGGAGAGGGCGGTTCCGGCTCGCCGACCCGCGGAAAATACAAGTCGTCATACATGAAGCGCAGCTTCACGCCCGCCGAGGCGAGCACCATCTATCGCTTCTACAACTCCGACCAGATCACGGCGCAGAATTCCGTCCTCTCCGTCGATTCGTATGGCGGTGCTATCAATCGGCCGGAGCTTGCGAATCAGACTGCCATCGCCCAGCGGTCTTCCATTATGAAACTGCAATGGCAGTGCTATTGGCGCGAAGCATCCGGCGACCAGATACATCTTGAGCAACTGGACAAGTTCTACACCGACCTATACACCGGCAGCCATGTGGATGCGCATCATCAGGGAACACCCTGGGGCGAACGCTACGAGGGCTGCTACATGAATTATCCGGACTCGGACATGCTCCGCTACGCGTATTGGCCCGAACTGTATTATGGACGCGACGGGCTGTATCCATTCCTTCAGCAGGTGAAACAGAAGTATGATCCGAACAACGTCTTCCACTCCAGCATGAGTGTGCAGGAATGAGTGATTTCACCGCGAACGAAGCCGCGCTCCACCGAAACGCAGAAACGTCGTGTTCTAAGGTCGATTCGCGCGTGAACCGGCGCGCCTTCCTTGCAGGCATGGGTCTGGGGGGCGCGGTCTTTGCGCTGTCACCACATGTGCGGTCGATCTTCGAAAGCGGTGCCGCAGAGCTGCTGCTATGCGCAGGATCATTCGGCGCCGCAGATGCTGGAACCCTGCACCTGATGCAGATTCAGCGCGACGGAGTCCGTGCACTGTACACGCATCCCGCGGAGCGGCCTGCTGCAATCGTGCGGCATCCCTTCCGGTCGATCCTTTATGTTGCGAATGATGTGAGTCTCTATCGCCATCAGCCGCGTGGCACCGTCGAAACCTTCGCGGTAGATCAAGCAACGGGCACGCTCGAACTTGTCGGGCGTCAGCCTCTATCTCTCTCGGCAACCCGGCCGCAATCATTGGCAATATCTCCAGACGGACGCAGTCTTTTCGTTGCGGCCTTTGGCGGCGGCGCATACAACGTTCTGGCGATCGATGAATCAGGGCTGCCATCGGCGCCTTCCGTGATTCTGAAGCAGGTTGGACACGGAGTGCACCCGACCGAACAAGCGAGCGCTCATCCATCGCATGTTTTGTTTCATCCTGGAACAGGCATCGCGATTGCTGCGGACTACGGCGCAGATCGATTGGACATTCTGGCTTCTGATCGCGGAGAACCAGGCTCCGGCAACTCGAAAGTCGTAGCCCGCATTCCCTGTACCCCAGGGAGTGGCCCTTCTAAGATTGCAATGCATCCGGATGGAAAACTCTTCGTTGTCGCTCAGATCTTGCGTCCGGCGCTCACAGCCTACCGCTTAACTTCGGAAATGAAACCTATGCAAGTCGCTTACGCTTCCCTGAACGCTGCGCCGACGGCAATCTGTTTTTCTTCCGATAAGAACATTGTTTTCGAGGCGCAAATTCGAGGGACACGTCAGGCATGGCTCACGGCATGGACGATTGATCCGAAAAAAGGAATGCTGCAGCGAATCTCTGAAATCTCCCTTCCCGCGAGTGAAGTCGCGTCGATGCACGCCGCAGGTCCAACACTCTGGCTAGCCTCTGACCGAGGAATGATTGCGGCGGAACTGGATGCTCATACAGGAACACCGCGCAAGGCGTACCGCGTTTCATCCGTTCCCAATCTCCGGTCGATCGCTTTGGTCTAGAAGCCTGAAGGCTGGTAATTTATCAAGCGGCTTTCAGTCCTCCAAGCTCACTTCTACCCAGCGTTCAGGCCATCCACCAACGCATTGCGATACGCCCGAATTGCAGGAATGAAGCCCAGCAGCGTTCCTGCCCCCACAGCGGCGATCACGTAATACACCACGCGCGAAGAAATGCCCACCATGGCCAGCGGGATTCCGTAGTTATTTTCAACTGGAACCCGCACCAGAAACAGGACTGCATAGGCCGCAGCTACGCCAATGAGGGCGCCAAGCGCACTGATCAGCGTCGACTCCAGAATGATCAGCGTGAAGATCTGGCGCGCATGCAGTCCGAGGGTGCGCAGGATAGCGATTTCCCGCCGCCGCTCATTCAGTGCCGTGTACAGCGCAGTCAGCATCACCATCAGGCCCACGATCAGTACGGCTGCGCTTACCAGCGTCAAGGCAACGTCGGCGGCGCTCAGCACGCTCCACAAATCCTCCAGCGTGAGCGCAGGAATGATCGCCGTCAGCGGCTCCGGCTTATAGGTGTTGATCTCTCGCTGTAGAAACAGCGTGCCGATGCGCGACTTGGTACGCAGCAGGAACGCGCTGATTTCATCAATATGCAGGTCTGACGCATGAATCTGCGACTCAGGAATCGGATTGAGTGGTGGTGCGCCGTGCTCCCAACCGAGGTGCATCGCCTCATCGCCGAGCAGCGTGATATAGATGGCTCGATCCACGGGCGTCGCAGTGCGCTTCAATATGCCGACGACCGTATAAGGATCGGCGGTGTGCTTCAAAAAGCTGCCTTCAAGGCCATGGCTCAGGACGATCTTCTGCCCCAGGTGATAATGCAATTGCGAGGCAACGGTGCTGCCCAGCACTGCGTCGAAGATCCCCTCCGGCCGCGAGCCCTGCGCCAGGGCCAAGCTATTGTCGCCGCGATAGCGATAATGCTCGTAGAAATTGTCATCCGTAGCGACCACGCGGAACCCGCGATGACTGTCACCCATCGAAATTGGAATCGTCCACAGCACTGCTGGATGATGTGCGAAGTGTTGATACGTGGCGTAGGAGATGTTGTTGTTCGCTGTGCCGATGTGGAAGACAGAGTAGAGCAGCAGTGGCAGTGAGCCTCCACGCGGTCCGACGATCAGGTCCGTCTGGCTCAGCGTGCCCTCGAAGCCCACCTGCGTTCCCTTGCGAATACGGTTCACGCCCACAAGTAGCAGCATACTTAGCGCAATTGAAAACACCGTCAAACTGCTGGTGAATTTGCGGCTCCAGAGCGATCTGAAAGCTAGCTGAAGGATCATCATGCGCTCACCCTGCTCACTTCGCTCAACGCGATTTGCTCGTCGAACCTTGTCATCAGCGAGCGATCATGGCTGACAAAAACCAGAGTGGCCTTGGCCTCGTCGCAAACCTCAAACAACAGCTCCAGGAAGGCCTGCTGGCGATCGGTGTCGAGCGAGGAAGTCGGCTCATCTGCAATCACCAGGCTGGGCTTGCCGATGATGGCGCGCGCAATCGCAACCCGCTGCTGTTGACCCGTGCTCAGTTTCTTCACGCCACGATCGATGTGCGTGTCCAACTCCAACCGGTTGATCAACCGCTGAACTTCTTCGTTCACGGTAGGCGCAACAATGTTCTTGCGGCGACGCGCATGGATGTGGCATGGGAGCGCGACATTCTGCTGAACCGTAAGGTAGGGAATCAGGTTCAGGCTCTGGAAAATGTATCCAATCTCTGACCCGCGCAGTTGATCCCGCGCAGACATCGACATCCTGGTCATCTCTTGACCGAGCACTTTGCAGCTGCCCGACTGCGGCTGCAGAATTCCAGTGATCAGTCCCAGCAGCGTCGTCTTTCCGGAACCGCTGGGTCCATATAGGAAGACCCGCTTGCCAGTCTTCACAATAAGTTCTTCTACATGCAGCACCGGGTTTCGGCGGTCGTATCCGAACACCACGTTCTGCAGATGGATCGCCTCAGAGGATTCCAATACTGGCTCCATTTGTGAGTGCGTTCATTGCTGTTGGTAGGGAACAACGCTCTCTCCTGAAAGATCGTAGGAGACGTCCCCGTAAGGGCTTTGCACAGTCGATATGTTCAAGGTTCCTGTCACCAGAATCGGATCGGTAAATGTCACCTGAACCTTAGCATTCTTGTCCATCTTCACGTAGACAATCTGGTTCGGCGGCGGTGGCGGCACATGGATGCACGCGCCCGCATACGGTACCAGCAGGAATTCCGTAACAACATCGAGATCATCTTCCAGCGGCACCATGAATCCTGGAATGCTCACTCGTTTGCCGGACAGCGCGAGTATCGGAGCTTTCTGCTGCGACTGCGGAATATTGAAGTTCAGCGTCTGCAGCGTCGGCCAGCTCACGGTGACCGGCTTGGGTTCAGCGCCGAAGCAGGCGACCCCACTCCAAAGCAATCCCAAACAGATTGCTTGTCGCAGGATTTTTGTTGGGGTGCGCATTCTCTCCTCCGGAGTGATGGTTTGCGTCGATTGTTCTACTGCTTCTCTAACGGACGCCGCGGAACAATCTGTTCCGGCAACGGCGGACGCGGACGGAACGAAGTCCAGTGGTTGGCCATCTGCGGATTGCTGGACGGATGCTCCTGATTCCACAGATCCATGGAGATGCCGTTCAGGTCATACACTACCCGTCCTGCGCGCACCGTGAGTTGAGCGACCAGCCGAGTGTTCCCCATCAACTTAGTGTTGTCCATGTCGAGATAACCGAATTTTCCGTGTTCCTCGCTCAACACTGCGACATCTGCCGGAGCTCCAACCGAGAGATTTCCAAGGTTAGGACGCTGAATTTCTCTTGCCGGATGCCATGTCGTGTCGGCAACCACTTGTTGCAGCGTCAATCCCATCGCCATGAACTTGCTCATCACGTTGAGCATGCCTTTGGTGCTCGAATTCATACTGTCGACGTGCAGATCGGTGGAGATGGAGTCCGGCAGGAATCCATCTTTGATCATCGGCATCGCCACGCGGAAGCGGAAGCTGCCACC
This sequence comes from Acidobacteriaceae bacterium, assembly GCA_049796755.1. Taxonomy (GTDB): domain Bacteria; phylum Acidobacteriota; class Terriglobia; order Terriglobales; family Acidobacteriaceae; genus JAKAAZ01. Next base: position 62,092 of record JBARFA010000005.1, on the reverse strand, counting down.
GCCGGTTCCGGTATCGAACCAGATGCCGCGCTTGCGTCCTTCGATCATTGCTTTCGACGGACCCAACGTCATAACGTCCTGCTCACCCCGCAGGCCGGAGTACATGTGCGTGTAGATATCACCGGGACGCAGATATTTCGTCAGCAGATCGTAGAGTGGGCGCTCAATGCGATTTGCGCCGTAGTCGATCATCACAGGAATGTGCGCGATGTTGCCCGCACCCACGGCCTGGATGTACGGCCACCAGTCCGGTCCGGTGAAGTGCGCGCTCTTGATGCCGATGATCGTATCCGGATAGCGCATGGCCATCCACGCCGTCGGCACCATCTGCATATCATCCAGATTGTCTTCAAACCGGGAGCCGCGCATGCCGGCGCCGACAATGTTGATGAACGCCAGTACCCGCGTCTGCTCGCGGTCGATGACATGTTCCTTGAAATCCTCAAAGTTGCGCCAGCCGGAGCTGCCCGCATCGCACACAGTCGTAACGCCATTGCGGAAGGTGAAGCCGTCCGGCCAGATGCCGTAGTCGCCCGCATAGGAGTGTGCTTCGCCCGTCGAGGCATAGTCATGGGTGTGAATGTCGATCAGTCCCGGTGTGACATAGTAGCCGGTGACGTCGATTGTCTTGACTGCGTCTTTGGGGTCAAGGTGCTCGCCGACTGCGGCAATTTTGCCATCCTTGATCCCGACATCCATCACGCGATTGATGTTGTTCTTGGCATCGATCACGTGTCCGTGCAACAAGAGCAGATCGTAAGGCAACGGATTGGGCAGCGACGCCGGCGGCCCGACGCGACGCAGATGTGCGTTAAAGCCGCCTTGTTGCTGCGTCGGCTGCGGCAGTCCGGCTTCCTGATTCGGTCCTTGCCCCGCAGGTTTTACCGGGAAACAGCCACGGCATCCGCTCGGGCCTGGAGGACCTTGTTGCTGATAGGCATTAGCGCTGACAGGGGAGGGGCTTTCCTGATACGTCGATGTACCTGATGAGGGGGGCGCCGTGGCAAGATCTCCTGCAACTTGAGCCTGCATGGCCAAGGCGGCGCAGAACATCGCGCCCAATACCACCCGCCCAACAACCGCTCCCTGCTTGAACTTCATTCGTTTGATCCTCTCTCATGGTGATGATCGCAACCCGAGATTGACTCGACCAGATCGCGCTGCAAGTTCCGCTCATTTCAATGGATCAGTCAGGGAACCCACGCGGCTTCTTCCGGCTGAGGCATCACGGCATTTTGATTGGCGATGTTGCTGCCCGGTTTGATAAGTGTCCTGGACGTACACGTGAGGCTTGTGGGTGATATGCCTCGCAGCTGAAAAACGAGCTCTCTCTAGCACTAATACTATTCACGAAGAAAAACAAATTTTAGCGCGATTATTCGAGTCGCTTCTCCAGGATTTGTTCGTCAACCTGTTCTCGAAAGTCCGCCCCCTTCATTCCATGCTCAGATAAAAGCCCTGTCATCAGCCGCTTGACTTGCCCATGGATATGACGAATGACCTAGAGGACAGTGCGACCTGAGAGCGTTGCCTTATAAACGCCATGCTCAAGGTGAGAGAAGGGCGGGATGGGTTCTACATCCCGTTTAGGCAATCTACCGGTGCTTCGCTGGCCGTCATCACCGATGGGTCCCTGAATGCATATGGCCAAGGCCGCTTCGCCCCCGGTATCCTGAAGGAAATCCGACCGAATTGCGATAACCGAATACGGCGGAAACTTCATCTTAAGTTGTTCTTCCGCAAGGTTATAATTGGCCAGCTAAGGAGGCAGCATGTCCTACCTGAAATTTCTTACCCTCTCGATCCTTGCGGGTGCACTTTTCAGTTACACATCCGCAGCGCCAGCCCAGGTTTCTATCAGTATTGGAGTGGCGCCTGTGTGCCCTTACGGGTATTTTGACTACGCGCCGTATGACTGTGCTCCCTACGGCTACTATGGGCCAGACTGGTTTGTTGGTGGTGTATTTATTGGAGCCGGTCCCTGGTTTCACGGCCCGCATGGATTTTATGGACATGTCGACAACCGGTATGATCCTCGCCATGGTTACAAGGGGCCGTTACCGGCACGCGGCGATCAGAAGTTCGACAACTTCCATGCCAACGAAGCTCGGGATGGACAAGGCCACGCGGGCAACGCTAGCCACAGCGGAGCATCGGAACATGCTCTGCCCGGATATCACGGCGGAGGAAGCCATGGTGGTGGAAACAGCGCCGGCGGTCATTCGGGCGGCGGTCACCACTAAGGCGCACGGCATTCAAGTTACGGAGCGGCATGAGGCGCCGAGCATCGTCTCATGTCGCTCCGATTAAGAGCGCACCCATTTTTTAAATCAGGGTCAAGTTCGTCGACTCTCGGGGAATGTTGCCTGCTTGCATGGTGCCATGCACGGTGGAGATCGCCTCGATCACTTTTCCTAAATAATGCCAGTCACCTGATTGCGGATTGCGATTCACCTCTTCCGCATACTCGATGAAGTAAATGGCACGATTCAGTCGCCTGCTCGACGCAAACGCACGCGTCATCTATATCGGAACATTCAGCAAGGTATTATTTCCTTCTTTACGCCTCGGATATGTGGTCGTACCGCGTGACCTTGTCGACCATTTTGTAAAAATACGACGCGCCATGGATCTTGGAGCGCCTACGTTCAATCAGGAAGTGCTAGCGGAATTTATCGCCGAGGGACACTTTGCGCGCCACATTCGCAGAATGAGGGTTCTCTACAACGAGCGTAGAACAGCGCTGGTAGAAAGCATCGGCAAAGAGCTGGGATCGATGGTGGAAATACTCGGCGATCAGGCCGGCTTGCAGCTGACAGTGGCGTTGCCCGATGGAACTCGCGATCGAGAAATTGCAGAGCGCGCCGCCAAAGAAAATCTCTCCCTCTGGCCTCTGTCGGCCTCTTACCTGGGTGACGTGACGCATCCCGGATTCATTCTTGGATTTGGCAATCTTGCGGCAACGCAGTCTCCGCCCGCCGTGCGGAAACTTGCAAGATTGCTTACTTCGCAGAAAGATCTGTGACAGCAAGAGCATGGATGATGGCGTCGGTGTCGTAGACACAGCCACCCCACACTCCGCCGCTGGCATGCACCAGCGCAGCCCAAAGTCGAGTGTCGTCGGGCAAATTCGGTTCGGACGCTAGATCGTCGCGTAGCGATCGCAGAGCTAGCCGACGTGAGCCCTCTTTCGCATCGAACGTTTCTCCGGCTTCGCCTACAAAGTTGACCGATCCTTCCAACTTGATCCGGTCGATCACAATTTCAATCATGTCGCCATCGAGGATTTTGCCCACGCTTCCCCCCGCGAGCGCTTCAGGGGAAACATGTCCAATGCATGCGCCCGTAGAAACTCCGCTGAATCGGGCGTCCGTAATGACAGCCACATGTTTTCCGTGGGGAAGATGCTTCAGCGCGGAGGTGACTTGATAAATCTCCTGCATGCCGGAGCCGTAGGGGCCGCCGCAGATCAGCACGAGAATATCGCCGGGCTGTATCGTGTCGTTCTTGATGGCTCTGATCGCAGACGACTCCGAAACAAAAACTCTGGCAGGCCCTGTCATGCGGAAAACTCCGGACTCATCGACCAGAGAAGGATCGATGGCTGTACTCTTGATCACCGAACCCTCGACGGCGATATTTCCGACCGGGAAGCAGAGAGTTGAGGTCAGGCCGCGGGCCCTGGCGCGATCGGGACCCATGATGACGTCATCGGGGTCGATGCCATCCAATTTTTTCAGTCGCGCACGCAATGCATAGCGACGTTCGCTTTGCTGCCACCAGTCCAGACTATCCTCCAGCGTGGATCCCGAGGCAGTCAAGACGCTCGTATCAATCAAACCTGCGTGCCGCAAATGCAACATCACTTCAGGAACGCCGCCGGCAAGAAAAACCTGCACGGTCGCATAGTTTCTCGGGCCGTTCGGCAGTGCATCCACCAGGCGGGGCACGGAGCGGTTCACTCGAAGCCAATCCGATACGTCCGGCCGCTGCAAGCCCGCGTGGAAAGCAATTGCCGGAAGATGCAGCAGCAGATTCGTCGATCCGCCAAACGCAGCATGCAACACCATCGCATTATGGATCGATTCCTGACAAAGGAAATCGCGAGTTCCCAACCCCAGTTCAAGCAGCCGCAACAATGCCGCCGCAGAGCGGTTTGCCCCATCCAGCCAGATCGCGTGCCCGGATGGCGCCAGCGCCGTGTGAGGAAGAGAAAGGCCAAGTGCCTCCCCGACCACCTGCGCGGTTGCCGCCGTGCCTAAGAACTGGCAGCCACCGCCAGGGGTGGCGCAGGTTCGACATCCCACTTCCGCGGCGTAGTCGAGCGCGATCTCTCCATGAGCAAAACGTGCGCCGATGGTTTGCACAAGGCCCGCGTCCTCGCCTTGTTCCGGCAGCAGGGTGATACCTCCGGGAACCAGCACAGTCGGGATGGTCTGCGCCGAAGCAAGCGCCATCATCATCGCGGGCAGGCCCTTGTCGCAGGTAGCGAAACCAACAACGCCTTTTCTGGTGGGCAATGACCGCATGAGCCGCCGGAATACTGTTGCCGCATCATTGCGAAATGGCAGCGAGTCGAACATCCCCGTTGTGCCCTGAGTTCGCCCATCACAAGGGTCGGTGCAATAGGCAGCAAAAGGTACCGCGCCGGAGGACTTCAGCGCACGAGCCGCTTCCGCGACCAGTAATCCCACCTCCCAATGGCCGGTATGAAAGCCCAGCGCGACCGGGGTGCCATCTTCTGCGCGAATCCCTCCATGGGTGCTGAGCAATAACACTTCAGGTCCTGACAAGTCATGCGGTGACCACCCCATGCCTACGTTTTGGCTAAGGCCAAATAGATTCCCAGACGGCAGTTGCAGCAACATGTCCGGTGTCAGCGGCAACTGTCCCGCCGGCCCCGGAGCATGCGTGACGACGTCCAACTGTCCGGGATCTGGAGTCTCAAGCACCGACAGGAGAGATGTCTTATTCATCGGGATTGGGAGTGGAAGTCATTCAAGTTTTGTATTTCTCGTGTGGCCAGCGTGGCTGGGTAAAGGCGGCGCCATCCACCCAGATTGTCTGCCCGGTAATAAAGGATGCTTGTTCCGTCGCCAGAAAAACAACCAGATCGCCAACATCCTGCGGAGTTCCGATGCGTCGCAATGGCGTGATATCCGCCCACGCGTCACTATATCCAGGCGCTTCCAGCTCTGTCCGTTCAATGGCGATCGCTCCCGGAGCGACACAGTTCACGCGGATTCCGTACGGGCCTAGTTCGACCGCGGCGGCTTTCGTCAACATCTCAATTCCGCCCTTGCTTGTCGTATAGGAGGCAAGGTTTAGAAAAGGAACTTTGTTGCTTCCGGAACCGATGTTGACAATGACACCACTTGACCGGTTGCGCATCCTTCGGGCTGCCGCTTGCGTACAAAGAAAGCAGCCCTTCAAATTCGTATCCATCACTCGGTCCCATTCCGCTTCTTCCAGGTCAATCAACGGTCCCCAGGTCTGAACGCCGGCGTTATTCACCAGAATATCGATGTGATGAAATCGCTCGTCGACCGCGGCGAACATTTCTTTCACATCGAAATCACTGCCAACGTTAGCGAAAACAGGAAACGCATCCGCACCCATGTTCCGCAGCTCGGAGACAGTATTCTCAGCTCCTTGAGCATCGGTGAAATAATTCACGGCAACGTTACATCCGGCCCGGCCTAGAGCGAGGGCAATGCCTTTGCCGACTCCATTACTCGCGCCAGTAACCAACGCGGTGCGATGATCCAGCCTCATTGCGTTGGTCCGGGATACTGGCGCGGATGGATCATCTGCTGATATACGCGCTCCAAAGGCTCGGGTTTCACGCTGATTTTTCCGCGATAGGGATTATCGAGCGCCGCCACCATAAACACCATCAGCCCGATCAGTGCGGAGAAAAGGACGGTCATCCAGATGTGCATTTTCAAGCTCTGCATATGAAAGAACCAGGTTGAGATGATACAGATCGCCGCGCCTATCATAATTAACGCCCACAGGGGTGACGGTAGTTCGTCCGTTACGCTGTCCAGACGGATGCTGCGAGTTGTTTCGAGAGCGTCGAATTCTCGCGAGATATCCTGCTCAAGAACTTTGTCCGCCTCGGTGGCCGGTTCCCACTTGCGAAAATCCCGGCGAAACTTATCCAGCGCGACGCGGTTTTCGGTGGGGACAATTCCTCGCTGCTGTTCCGGCCAGCCAATCTTAATGACACTTATGGTGTAGTCGCGAATATCCTGTTGCAGCACGCTCCGCATCGGCTCTTCCAAGCTTCCGACGGTGCGATAGAGGCTGGCGACGGCCGCCGCCTCTCGAGCCACCTTCGCTTCTGTGTCGGTATAGGTCGTCCACGCTCCGATCGCCAGCAGGCCTAGCGTAACTCCGTACAGAACCGTGATTCCGGCCAGATAAAATCCGACGATGTCGTTGTAGGAGTGCTGCAGGTGAACGCGGCGAATCATCCTCCGACTGGCGAGCAGTCCTGCCAGGCCGAAGGCGATAAACAGAGATATGGTGAGCAGCTCAAACAGCCAGTTTGGCAGATCGTAAACCCAATACATATTGATGGATCCTCACCGGCAACGAATTGCCATTCCGGGAAATTCATGTTCACACACAAATAGATAGAGCGGGTAGACGACCGCACCGCTTCGGCTTCGAGAAACACAGTATAGCGTTCCAGAATTGCATCGCACTCTACCCGATTGCCGGATAAGCCTGCCGCAATACGCTGGCGCACCTCACACTTTTATCTACCATGCATCAGCGCCGGCCAGTAGAGTAACTTTTGTCACTTGACGGAGAACCCATCATGCAAGCAAGATATCTACCGGCGTCGCTCGTCCTCGCGCTTTTCAGTCTAGGGGTCACTGCGCAAACTACCAAGCCTGCGGTCCCGCCGCCGTTGCCGCCGCTTGTTGGCGCGATCGCCGCGCATCCCGACTGGCCCGCCGCGAAACCGGAGGATGTGAAATCGCCCGAAGCCATTCTGAACGCGGTGTACGACGTAATTTCCGGCGGCAGAGGACAGGCGCGCGATTGGAATCGAATGCGGTCCCTGTTTATCCCAGGCGCCCGCCTCATCCCTGCCATCACTGTCGCTGCGACTGGGGATAAGGCCGCCCACACAGACGCTGTCCTGCTTACGATTGATGATTACATCGCGCGCAGCAGCGGAAGAATGACCGCCAACGGTTTCTTCGAGCACTCGATTCATAATGATGTGGAGCAGTTCGGAAATATTGTTCAAATTTGGAGCACCTACGAATCTCGCCACAATGCCGATGATGCCAAACCCTTCGCCCGGGGCATCAACAGTTTTCAGCTGCTGAACGATGGCAAGCGCTATTGGATCGTGAATATCTTTTGGGATGCTGAGTCGCCGGCACATCCAATTCCGGCCAAATACTTACGAAGTAAACCTCGCCTGCATGCGGGCAAAGTTCGATGGGCTCTATGATCAAGTCTCTTCGGCGGAGGGGTTTGCTACCGGGCCGCTTGGGCGGGTGACGGTTGAAGATGGGAGCGCATCAGAGCCGCAATCCCCGCAACCACTCCAAATGTGCCCAGGATCCACAACACATTATTCGCCGCCGTCAGCACCGTTTGTGTGGGAACGCCCAGGGTGTGGTCTCCTACGCCGGTCATTACCGCGAGGCGCCATGAAAGCGCGGTGGAAGCCGTCGCCACACCCACGATGCATCCCAGCACCCGCATCAGGTTCAGCATGCCCCCTGCCTCGCCGGAACGATCTTCTGGAGCCGCAGCGATGGTGGCACTGTTATTCGGGGCGACGAACAATCCGAGCCCAATGCCGAACAGAGCCAGCGCACCCATTCGTGGAATGCCACCCCCAAGCGCACCAGTGAGCGTTTTTGACAACAAAACCATAGCGCCAAGGGAAAGCGCCATACCCACAGTCGTCACAGTTCTGGCGCCCAACCGCTCATACATAGCGCCGCTGATGGGTGCTACCAGCCCCAGTGCAACTGGAATAATGGCGAGACGGAGGCCGGCCGAAATCGGCGAATCACCAAAGCCGCGAATGAACGCGAAGGACATCAGGAAGAACATGGAATACAACAGCGCATAGGAAAGGTTTACCGCGATCACGCCGCCGGTAAAGGCCGGAATGCGAAACAGATGAAGGTCAATCAGAGGAGCCGCTGCTTTGCGTTCGCGCCAGGCAAAAAGCGGCAACAGAACTGCGGCTGCCAGAACGGTGCCGATCAACGGGATTGAGCGCGGACCCCAAGCGCGAAATTCGCTCAAGATGACGACCAGCGAGACAACGGCAGGCGTCAAAAGCAGTGCACCCTTCCAGTCGAATCGCTTCTCCACTGCCAGGCCGGCAGTCTTCGGCAAAACGAACCAGCCGAAGACAATACCTGCGAGTCCGAATGGGACAGAAACCCAAAACACCCAGCGCCATCCCAGCATTCCCAGCAGCACACCGCCAACGACAGGCCCTGCGCTGATGCCTACAGCCTGAGCAGCGGCGAATAATCCCATGGCGCGGCCGCGTCTCGCAGGTCCAGCCGCTTTCACTAGAATAGTAAGGCTGTTGGCGCCCAATAGCGCTCCGCCCACTCCTTGAATCACGCGGAACAGGATGAGCAGATCCAGCCGCCCAACCAATCCGCACATCAGGGAGGCTGCGGTGAACATCCCATAGCCACCGAGATAGAGAAGTTTCCGCCCGAAGATTTCAGACAGGCGTGCGAAAACAGGCAAAAGGGATGCAAGCGCCACCAGGTAGGCAATAGCGACCCAGCTGACGGCCGTCAGTGTGGCGTGGAATTCACGCTCCAGTGCGGGCAGTGCCAGCTGGACGATGCTGGCATCCAGCTGGCCGATGAAGGCGCCGATGCAGGTGGCGCCGACAACGAGCCAGGGGTAATATTCGAGCCGCGAAATAGACTCTGGAGGCGCGGGCTCATATCCGCTCAGCAGGCGGTCCCGCAGGCGCGCGGGGGCAGAAGAGAGTTTCGTTGAGCCGCTCATGCGGTATCCATACCGAAATTTCTATCGCATCGTGACACGGAATCTTGTACCTGTCGAGCTAATTTCCTGGCGCGTCGTCTTTTTTGCAAAGACATATGCAAAGCCAGGTCCGTACAAAAAGCGCCGTCACTGTTCGCGCGGAATTTTATTCACGGGTTACATCAATCATGTTGTCGTCGGCTATGCGGTCAATCAATTTGTTGTACGGATCGATTCCGGCGCGTGTGGGTTGCTGATCCACAACGATGGTGTAGGTCTCGTGCTCCTGTGTCATTTTTACTTTCTGCATATACAGGGGCTTTTCCTCATCCTTCTTGCCGGTGAAGACGCCGATTTCGATATAGTCGGCCAGCGGCATCCGAGTCTCAAATCCATTGCCGTCTGCCTGGAACTTGCGCGCCTGGACTTTCAGCGTGACTTTGTATTTACCATCCGCTGTCTTCTGAGAGGTCGCTGACAGGGCCTTGTTATCGTAGATCACGATGCGATTGAAACCGTCATCGATCATGTATTGGAACTGTGGCGGCGTCTGGGCGCGAATGGCCGCGATCAGCATGCGTGTGTCCGGATAGGGCTGGTCTTGCGTACCGGCGCCGCGCGTGCTGTCGGCGGCGTCTGCCTGGTTGTTGGCATTCGCATACCGGTACTGCATCAGGAAGTTGTGCAGCGCCAGATCCATCTTGTCCTCGCCAATATAGTCGGCGAGGGTGTACATGATCTGGCCGCCCTTTTCATACCAGACGTATGGTTCGCGTTGCACCAAGGACAGCGGCGGCTCATGACGAATTTCTCCTGCACGGCCTCGCAGATAGCGATCGAGAAAGTGGCGCAGGACTCTGTGCATGTAGTCCTTGCCGTATCTGTGCTGCACAACCATGTAGGCGGAATACTGCGCCAGAGTTTCCGACAGCATGTTCGACCCTTGCACCTGCCCGCCGATCAGCTGATGGCCCCACCATTGATGGCCCAGCTCGTGTGCAGTGACAAAATACGTCAGGTCGATATCATTCTTATGCACCATGCGTCCGATGAAACCGATCCCCTCTGAAAATGGCACAGTGTTGGGAAACGACTGCGCAAAGTCGCGATAGCGCGGAAACTCCATGATGCGATATTGCGTGAACTGATACGGACTGTAGTGGGTCTGGTAATAATCGAGGCCGGCGCGGCTGGCGGCAAGCATGTCATCAATATCGTAGGTGTGAGTGGGGTAGTAGTAGACCTCAAGGTTCACCGGTCCGTTGGGGCCGTGGTAGATCTCTTTTCGGGTAGCGTATCGAGCCGACAGAAACGCGAAGAAATCGGCGATGTGCGTGGATCCCATGCTGTATTCGTAGTAATACCGGTTGTTCTGCTTCCAGGTGCGCTGCAAATAGCCCGGAGCGATGGCGATTTGATCCGCCGAGGTGCTGACGATGGTGTGGAAGGTAATCCAGTCTGAACTGGGAACGAAAAGATTTCTGCGCGAATAGACCGGATCTCCACGCTGCGCCATCTCCTGCAGCTTGCCAAGGTGTTCTTCGCGGCGGCGGCGCGGGTCGGAGAGTTCATAGCTCTGGTCATATCCGATCGTCGGGAAAAAACTCGAGTCGAAAAATGTCCCGTTGTAGGCAAACTCCGGGAGCTCATTGCCGTCGCGGAAGCCGCGCGTGGTGTGCGACACCGTGCACGTGAGCGTGACGACATCTCCAGGAGCCAGCGGCTGATCCAGTGCGTAGATGGAATATAGATCGCGCGGCGCACGGCTGACCAGGTGGAACGGCCGATCGAATCTGACGTTCGAAACGGCCTGTTGCTCGTCGGTAATGTGAATCTGAGAAATTGGCTGGTCCGTCTTGTTTTGCAGCGTAATCCGGGCCGTGCCATCGAACGATCTGCGCGCAGGATAGATGTTGATGTCGGTGTCGACCGCTGTCACCTTGGGCTGGGGGAACAACTGGTACTTCTTAAAATCGCGTTCGTATCCAGCCTGGATATTCCGCCGATCTTTGGCCGTCAGAAATTCATTCAACACGTGTGCGTTGTAAAAGTACCAGGCTCCCGATCCGACTGCGAGCAAGAGAAATACAATGGCTGCCGGAGCCAATCGTGGCGCTCTGGCCAACGCTAGTCGCGTCCTCGCCGCCAGCGAATCTTCTGTTCCGCGGCGTGTATACGCGATGGAAATGACACCCAGCAGTGCAAATATCGCGAACCAGTATGTAATGGACCAGAAAATTATGGGAACAAAATGTCCGTAGCCATTCATGTCGGAGTAGGTATACGGTGGGACCCAGCCGACAAGGTACAGGGTGTTTTCCCATCCAAAGTTGAAGAGAATCGGCTGCAGCACCACAATGCCGATCACAATTCCATAGCCGACGAATTTGTTTGAAACGATGGTCTGCACAAACATCGACAACAGCGCGATGCCCATGATCTGCGGGAAAGTGATCAGGTACAGTTCCTTGAAATATTGCAGGAACTCGTAATGGTAGTAGCCGGCGATGGTCTGCATCAGGACACCGACAAGCATCGTGACCGCCAGCAGAACCAGTTCGACGAACGCGATCGCCGTGAGTTTCGAGAGCCAGTCGGTGGTCTCTGAAATTGGCAGCGCATCGTGGATGCCGTCGAAGTGGTTATCCCGCTCGCGCCAGATCAGTTCCGCCGAGTAGAAGACCGCAACGATGTAGAAGAACAGAGTTGCGCCGCCCTCAACCGCCTGCAGCATCAGGTAGGTGACCGGCCAGACATTCTCGTCACCGAGATGGCCCGCGAAGTGGCCATTATTGATGGCGAACACAATCATCAGGCCGACAATGGCCCAGAAAAAAACTTCGCGTCGGATGGTTCGAATACGTAACCGTGTCAGCGACAAATATTGGATCCACGAGGTGCGGGCACCGAAAATCTGCCGTATGCGCGGTAATTTCGCGACCACCAGCGAGCGGACTGAACGCTTTTCTTCCTCATCCTGAAGCGTTGCTTTTGCGGCACGACGACTTTGCGATTTGGAGGTGAGTGCCTCGACAGAGATAGGAAAGAAACGCCACGCGACCACCAGCGCCACCAGTCCGACAGCCGTCCACAGCAGTCGGTTATAGAGGAAAACACCGGGCGAATCACCGGAAAAATTCCACGGAAGCAGTAGCGTGTTCTTCTCGATTACGGTCCAGTAGCGGGTGACGTTATCGTTCAGGATCAACCCAATGGGATCCAGAATTCCCGACCAGAAATGCTCCAGCGAGCGCGTCGCCGAATACACCGTGATACCAATGACGTAGATCATGAACAGAGTGACGCCCTGCAGGTACACGATGAAGAGCTTGCGGGTCAGTGCCGCAATCGTGAAAAAGAGCGAGCCGAGAAAAAAGATCTGGATGACGACGATGGAAAGAAACGGCTGCAGATACCACCACAGGTGGTTCGGCGCGATCCGCGTGTGATCGGCCCAGGGGGCGAACGTGCCCGCGAAGGTGCCGAACATCAATCCAGAAAACACCAGTACCGTCGTCACAAGTGAGCCAGCCCATCGTCCGCCCAGGTAGGCGAACTTCGTGATCGGCTTGGTGAACAGTATCTGGTAGGTGTCGCGCTGAAAGTCGCGCAGAATCGACGTACCAAAGATAGCGGCAATAATAATCATGCCGAACAGGCACGCGTAAAGATCGTTAAAGCTGTTGGCGTAAGGGCCGTTCAGCAGGACTTTGCCGTTGGAAAATCCGCTTGGACCGAAACTCTCTGACGCTACGCAGAGAAACGAGTAGGTAAACCAGAGCACAAAGTAGACGTACGTCGAGATGCTTTTCAGACGGAAACGAAGTTCAAATGTAAAAAACTCCCAGAACATTGCCATGGCGTGATCCTTGGTGGCGGAGATTTAGTTGACCGCTTGGCGGGACAGGTTGAGGAAATACACATCCTCCAGTCCCGAAGGGACAGCATGGAAGCCGGACCCTGGGGAGGCCGGAGCAAAAACGCGAATCTCGTGCTGGCCGCCGGCCAGGTGCGTACTGATGACCTGAAGTTCGGCTTCGATGGCGCGAAGCTCCTCATCAGTAGCGACAACCTTGGACCAGATTTGACCCTCGAGCGCAGCCAGAGCCTCGCTGGGCGAGCCTTCGAGCAGCACCTCGCCGGACGCAATGATGGCCATGCGCGGGCAGAGTTCACGCACATCATCGACAATGTGGGTCGACAGAATGACGATCACATCGCGGCCGATGGAGGAAAGAAGATTCAGAAAGCGATTGCGCTCCGCGGGGTCAAGGCCGGCCGTGGGCTCATCGACAATAATCAGTCGTGGATTGGCGAGCAGCGCCTGCGCGATGCCAAAACGTTGCTTCATTCCGCCGGAGTAGGTGGACACGGCCTTCTTCCGCACATCCCATAGATTGGTTTGCTGCAGCAGCGCATCCACCATCTCCTTACGTTCGCTTGCAACCGTCACGCCCTTCAGAATCGCAAGATGGTTCAACATATCGATCGCCGACATTCTGGGATAGACCCCAAATTCCTGCGGGAGGTAGCCGAGAAGCTTGCGCACCGCATCTTTCTGCGTCAGAACGTTCACTCCGTCAAGGTCAATCGATCCGGAATCAGGATCCTGCAAGGTGGCGATGGTACGCATCAACGAACTTTTTCCCGCGCCGTTCGGACCCAGAAGTCCAAACATGTTGTTGCCAATAGTGAGCGAAAGATTTTTCAGCGCGCGCACGCCGTTGGGATAGACCTTGGAAATGTTGGTGATCGTGAGTGCCATGAATGGAATCCCCAGGAAGAAAAGTATCTATTACCGACGGGTAATAGGCGAACGTTATCACGCGACCTCGGGGATGGCCAGAAATAGAAGCAGGTTTTACTGTTGCGCGGCGGGGTGCCGCGTCTCATCGTAGCATAGGGTGGCTGTGTTTCCAGTCACAAATATCAGGGCTGGAACGGCATTTGCTCGGGAACCGCTTCTCCATCGGCGCGCGGATCGGTAGCGCCGAAATTCACTCCACTTTGCAGGTTGTGCTGCACCGCATTGCCACGGCCCATACTTTGCGAATAGCGCGGCAGAACTTTAATGATGTGCCCCTGTTGCCGCAGGCCATCGATCACCTGCGGTGCGATGCCGTTCTCCATCAACAGGCTGCAACCGGAGAATGAAGGCATGGTGAAGCGAGCCGCCTCCAGCGCCGCCTGAATATTCATGTGGAAGTCCGCGATGTTTGACACGAATTGCGCGTGCGCCTGCGCCTGGTTGAATCCGCCCATGATGCCGAAGGCGATGCGCTCGTCGCCCTTCTGCATGAAGGCAGGAATAATGGTGTGCAGCGGGCGGGTGCGCGGGCGCAGCGTATTCGGCTGGTTCGGTTTCAGGGTGAAGGCCGATCCGCGATTTTGCAGTACGAATCCGGTTCCATCGGCGACCAACCCGCTGCCAAACGCTCCCGCATTGCTTTGGATCAGCGACACCTCATTCCCGTCATGATCGACCACTGCCAGATACGTTGTGTCGCTCGACAGATGCGAGAGTTGTCCGGTCAGGTCAGACGGCAACACGCTACAGTTCGCGCGGTCACTAATTTGCGCAGCGCGGCGCACTGCCAACTTTTTTGAGATGAGTTGTTGCACCGGGATGTGCGTGGCGCGTGGGTCGCCGACGTAATATCGCATATCCGCATAGGCCAGTTTTTTTGCCTCAATTTCGACATGCAGAGACTTTTGGCTGTTGTGCTCCCATTGCGCAATCGGAAATTGCTCCATGATGTTCAGCATGGAGAGCGCGGCAATGCCCTGTCCGTTCGGCGGCATCTCCCAAACGGTCCATCCGCGGTAGGTGGTGCTGACAGGGTCGACCCACTCCGGCTGAAAATCTGCGAGATCATCCGCCTGCAGAAATCCATGCAGCCGCTGCGATAGCTTCAAAATCGCATCCGCTGTCTGGCCCTTGTAAAAGCCATCGCGACCTTTTTGCCCAATGCGTTGCAGCGTCGCGGCTAGATCCGGATTGCGAAACAGCTGTCCGGCCGCCGGCGCTTGGCCATCGGGCAGAAAAACGCGCGCAAAGCCTGGGCTGTCGGCGAACTGCGGTCCAAATTCCTGCCAGTTTTCAGCATCCGTTTCGGTGACGGCGATCCCTTGCTCCGCCAGCGCGACCGCCGGCGCCAGGTCTTCCGCCATGGAAAGCTTGCCGAATTTCTGCCGGAGTGCATCCCACCCCGCAACCGCTCCAGGAACAGTCACCGAAAGGATGCCAGTCTCAGGAACCTCCTTCACGATGCCCTTCGCCCTCAAATCGTCGATGGTCATGGCTTTCGGCGCCCAGCCACTGGAGTTCAGGCCATACAGCTTTTTCGTCTTGGCATCGTAGACAATCGCGAACAGATCGCCGCCTACCCCATTCATCATGGGCTCGATCACGCCGAGCGCAGCGTTGGCGGCAATGGCCGCATCTACCGCGTTGCCACCACGCGCAAGAATGGCCGCACCGGCCTGCGATGCAACGGCCTGGCTGGTGGCTACAATTCCATACTGCGTCATCACCATGGAGCGCGACTGCTCGCGACTCGGCTGGGCAACGGCGGTCTGCAGGCAGGCGGTGATGCACATCAACAGACACGCGCACGAAACGATTTTCAGCTTTGAAATCACGTTGACCGGTCCTTCGAAAAAAGATCTCAGATTCACGCAATGAGCCATCATACGACTTCGATCCGCGCCTTGGCGCATCGCTGCAGAGAATGATTTCTGCGGTGTGACAATACTGCGCCCGGCAAGAATGCGTGCGACAATCGCCACGTGGTATACGAATGGTAGTAACAGAGGAGAACTATGGCGCAACTAATGAAGACCTCGAATCCCGCGTTGAATTCCCAGATCTTTCAGGGCGAGCATGCTGCTCTTGGCGAATCCATGACGCTGGATGGCACGGTGAACAAAACAGGAATTCTGCTGGTTTGCGCTGGCGCATCCGCGGCCTGGGCGTGGCACGTCTTCATGCAGACGCGATCCGCCGCCAGCGTCCTTCCCCTCATGTGGATCGGCCTGCTCGGAGGTTTGGTTTTCGCGATGATCACCATTTTCAAAAAGGCCTGGGCTCCGGTGACTGCGCCTGTGTACTCTCTGCTGGAAGGGTTAGCGCTGGGCAGCATTTCCGCGGTTCTCGAGCTGCGATATCCGGGCATCGCCATGCAATCCGTGGGTCTCACCTTCGGAACCCTGCTGGTTTTGCTGCTGGCGTATCGCTCTGGGCTAATTCCCGTGACACAAAAGTTTCGCCTGGGAGTTGTAGCGGCTACCGGCGCCATCATGCTGCTCTACATCGCTGAAATTGTGCTGGGATTTTTCGGAATTCACTTTGCCTCGATCAATGGCAATGGTCTCATCGGCATTGGTTTCAGCGTCGTGGTTGTGATCATTGCGGCGTTGAATCTGGTGCTGGATTTTGATTTCATCGAGAGTGGCGTGCGCGCCCAGGCACCGAAATATATGGAGTGGTACGGTGCGTTTGGATTGATGGTCACCCTGGTGTGGCTGTACATCGAAATTTTAAATTTGTTGGCAAAGGTCCGGAGTCGCGACTGAGATAGGGGTTTTAGCCGGCTTCGCCCGAGATAAATTCCGCGCACTTCTTCAGGTCCGCGACAAAAAATCGTGTTTCTCGTTCGCGATCTTCATCGGTGATTTGGCGTAGCAAGGACGAAGGGTGTACGGTCGCCAGGATTGGCGGATAGCCCTCGATTCGCAACACCGTGCCCCGTTGCTTTGTTACGCGAAACGAGGATCCCAGTAGTCCTTGCGCGGCCGTCGCACCTAAAGCGACGACCATCTTCGGCTGCACCGCTTCAATCTCGCGTTCGAGCCACGGTTTGCAGGCAGAAATTTCCGCCTGGTTTGGCTTTTCGTGGAGACGACGTTTTCCCCGAGGCTCCCACTTGAAATGCTTCACCATATTCGTGACGTAGGTTTGCTTGCGTTCAATGCCGGCTTCCGAAAGGCATTTGTCCAATAATTTTCCTGCGGGCCCAACAAACGGCTTGCCGGCAATATCCTCGTGGTCGCCCGGTTGCTCGCCCACCAAAAGCATCGCGGCGTGAACAGCACCTTCGCCAAAAACCGTTTGCGTGGCGCGTTGGAACAGCGGGCAACCCTCGCAATCCTTCGCAGCCTTTCGCAATGTAGCGAGGCTGTTGCTGCTGGGGATAAACGGCAGCGCGGAGAACCGTTTTTGAGCAATCGGCGACATCCTCTATTGAGATGCGCGAGTGCCCGGATGTAGCGAGCGGGCTTGCTAGTCGCCGCCGGTGCAGTAGCTTGGAAATTTAGCCGTCCTTGAGTTGCGCGTGCGGATTCGCGTCTCCAAGATTGGCGAATAAAAAACGAATCGATCCGGTACAATCCACAACATGCCCCCGACGCTACAAATCGGTGCCGAGCTCGCTATTCCAGCGAGTCTCAATTGGGCGCATCCCATCACGCAGGAGTGGTTTGTTGGGCGATTTGCTACACCCACAGAACCGCAAATTGAGGGTTGGCCGCATATTCAAGCTGGTCATCCGACGCTGATCTCCGCGCCTACCGGTTCTGGCAAAACGCTCGCGGCGTTTCTGGTTTGCATCGACCATCTGCTGCGCAAGGCGATTTCAGGCACCCTGACTCCGCATACCGAGGTGGTGTACATTTCGCCGCTGAAGGCGCTCTCGAACGACATTCAGAAGAATCTCGATCAGCCTCTGAGGGAGATTCAACAACTCGCACTGGAACGCGGCTATCTGTGCGGCGAAATTCGCACTGCGGTGCGCACCGGTGACACGCTGGCGTCAGAACGCGCGGCCATGCTGAAGAAGCCGCCGCACATCCTGGTGACGACGCCGGAGTCGCTGTATATCCTGTTGACCTCAAAAAACAGCCGCGAAAATCTTCGCCATGTGCGCACCGTAATCGTCGATGAAATTCATGCGGTCGCGGATGACAAGCGCGGCTCACACCTCGCGTTGTCACTGGAGCGGTTGGAAGCGCTGGTGTGTGGTGAAAATATTATCGCTCGGGCCGGGCGTGTGGCGACAGCGACGAAACCGCCGCAGCGGATTGGATTGTCGGCAACACAAAATCCAATCGAGCTGGTCGGAGAGTTTCTCATTGGCTGCGCGAAAGATCGCGATCCAGCGAAAATCGTCCAGGTGGGGCGGCGGCGCACGATGGATCTTGCGGTCGAAGTTCCAACCTGTGAAGAGCTCGGTTCCGTGACCACGAATGACATGTGGGACGAAACATATGATCGCCTGGCCGCGCTTGCACAGGAGCATCGTTCGACACTGGTGTTTGTGAATACGCGCCGCATGGTCGAGCGGCTCTCGCATGCCATCGGCGAGCGCATCGGTGCGGAAAATGTCGCCGCGCATCACGGCAGCCTTTCGCGCAAGCTGCGCCTGGACGCGGAGATCCGGCTGAAAAATGGCGAAATCAAATTGTTGGTCGCCACGGCTTCGCTGGAACTGGGTATTGACATCGGCGCCATCGATCTTGTTTGCCAGGTGGGATCTACGCGCGCAGTTGCAGCGGGAATGCAGCGGATTGGCCGCGCCGGCCACTGGCGAGGGGCCATTCCGAAGGGACGTTTTTTCGCTACAACCCGCGATGACTTGATCGAATGTGCCGCACTGGTGCAGGCAATGCGTGCCGGCGACCTGGATCGTCTGGAGATTCCACCTCAGCCGCTCGACGTCTTGATGCAGCAAATTGTCGCCGCCTGCGCCGCTGAATCGTGGAATGAGGATGCACTTTACTCGGTGTTGCGTCGCGCCCATCCGTATCGCCAACTGACGCGGGGCGAGTTTGACGAACTGATCCAGGTTCTTCATCGCGGCATCGAATCCAGCCGCGGTCGGTATGGAGCTTTCGTGATGCGGGATGCGATCCACGGAGAATTGCACGCCCGCCGCGGTGCGAGACTCGCCGCCGTGTGCAATGGTGGTACGATTCCCGACACCGCACAATACGCGGTCATTATGCAGCCGGAAGGACTGCAGATCGCGACGCTCGATGAGCATTTCGCCATCGATTCTTCGGCGGGAGATGTGATCCTGCTGGGCAACACAAGCTGGCGAATTCAGGGAATCGAAACGGGACGAGTGTTCGTTGAAGATGCGCACGGTCAGCCACCGAACCTACCGTTCTGGGCCGGTGAAGCCCCGCAGCGCACGGATGTCTTAAGCGGCTACGTGGCGCGTCTGCGCGAAGAAATTTCCGCTCGGACTTCGAAGGTATTGCCAGGCCATGTGTCGCATGCCCATGCGGGTGTGGCGGACGCTGCCAGTTGGCTGAAGCAGGAGTGCGGCGTGTGCGATGGCGGCGCCGAGCAGATGATTGGTTACATCGCCGCGGGTCGAGCCGCCCTTGGCGCGGTGCCGTCCCTGACAACAATCGTTGCCGAACGTTTTTTTGATGAAGGTGGAGGCATGCAGCTGATCTTGCATGCGCCTTTCGGCGGCCGCATCAACAAGGCCTGGGGCTTGGCGTTGCGCAAGCGTTTTTGCCGGGGCTTCAATTTTGAATTGCAGGCCGCAGCCACCGACAACGGCCTTTGCATTTCGCTGGCGGAGCAGCACAGCTTTCCGCTGAGTGATGTGTTTCAATTCCTCACGCAGCAAACGGTGCAAGCACTGCTGGAGCAGGCAGCATTAGATTCGCCGATCTTCAAGTCGCGGTGGACATGGGCTGCGGGACGTAGTTTGCAACTGTTACGGTTCCAAAAGGGAAAAAAAGTCGCGCCGCAGATTCTCCGTACTCGTTCCGACGACCTTCTGGCCAGCGTGTTTCCCCAGGTATCAGCCTGTCTTGAAAATATCCAAGGTGACCGCAAAATTCCAAATCATCCGCTGGTACGGGAGGTCATGAAAGACGTCCTGGGAGAGGCGATGGACTTGGCCGGCCTGAAGCGCGTGCTCCAAGGGTTTGCTGACGGTTCGATCCAATGCGTCGCCATCGATACCACTGCTCCTTCACAGTTTGCGCACGAATTGTTGAACGCGAATCCTTATGCATTTCTGGACGATGCTCCGTTGGAGGAGCGTCGCGCACGCGCGGTCTCGATGCGCCGCACCTTACCCGCTAGCATGCAAGCGGATGCGGGGCAGCTCGACCCGGCTGCGATTGCGGCTGTGCGGTCGGAGTGCTGGCCGGATCTGCGCGATGAACATGAAATGCACGACCTGCTCTTTCAGCTGGTGGCGCTACCTGTGTCCATATTGCAGCGGGAGGAAACGTACTCGTGGACATCGCTGTTGGAGCGCCTTGAGCGAACCGGGCGCGCCAGCGTCGAGGAGGTCCGGACAGGTGGTTATTGGGTCGCGACGGAAAACATAGCCTCGGCCAAATTCCTTTGGTCTGAGGGTGAATATGTAACCGATACAGTTGCCTATAGCGACGCAGTGATCAAGCTGGTCCAGGGTTGGCTGCAAATTCTCGGACCGGTGACGGCAAATTCATTGGCATCTCTGCTGGGTTTGCCCGCTTCCGACACTTTCCAGAAGCTGCTGCAACTGGAAATGCAGGGAACGATTCTGCGCGGGACCTTTGAAAACGCTACAACTGCACGATCCTCGGATTTCGATGTCGAATGGTGCGAACGTCGCCTGTTGCAGCGCATTCATCGCCTCACGATTGGAAATTTGCGCAAACAAATCGAGCCTGCGTCGGCTGCTGTCTACATGCAGTGGGTGCTTGCATGGCAGCACGTCGCGCCGCAGTCGCAATTGAGTGGTGAACAAGGCGTGTTGCAGGCACTCTCGCAACTGGAAGGATTTGAAGCACCCGCAGTTGAATGGGAACAGTCGCTCCTGGTACATCGAGTAACCGGATACGATCCTCGCTGGCTCGATCAGTTGTGCCTGTCGGGTGCGGTCGGCTGGGGCCGCGTTTCGCCGCATCCGGCGTGGTCAGCGGCAGATGCTGGTGCGCCGCGCAGAGTGGTTCCCACGGGTATGTCTCCCATCACGTTTTATATCCGCGAGACTGCGCTCTGGCTGGACGCCGTACTGGAAAACCAGGCGGTCGACAAAGCAAAACTGCGCCAGTCGTTGAGCCAGGAAGCACAACAAATTCGAACGCGCCTGGAAGATCGCGGCGCCTGCTTTGTGGAAGAACTGCAGCGAACTACCGACTTAACCACAGAACAGGTGGAGCACGCGCTCTGGGAATTGACGGCCGCCGGTTTAGCTGCTGCGGATGGATTCGACCAGCTGCGCGCCATTATGGATTCCAAGCGCAAATCCGCAACGCATATCCAGCGAATGAAAAACCCTGGCAAGCGGTTGCGTAGTGCGGCGGGACGCTGGTATCTGCTACGCAACGCCGCTGTCTTGAATGCCGCCGCTTCGCAGCAAGCCAGAATCGATGACGAGGCGATGGAGTCAGCAGCCTGGGTTTTGCTGCGGCGGTATGGAATTTTGTTTCGTGACCTGCTGAAACGAGAGACAACGATGCCAAAGTGGCGGGAATTGCTGGGAGTGTTGCGACGCCTCGAAGCGCGGGGAGAGGTGCGTGGCGGGCGATTCGTCAGCGGATTTAGTGGGGAGCAATATGCGTTGCCGGAGGCAGTTGAATCTCTGCGTCTGGCTCGCACGCGCAACGCTGATGCGACCAACACGACAAACATCGCCGTGGCAGCCGCTGACCCGATGAACCTGGTTGACATCGTTGTTCCTGGGAAGCGCGCGTCCGCGATTTCCGGGCGGGTGGTCACCTATCGCGACGGAAAGTCAGAATCGGAATCGGCAACAACTGGTCCCGAAATGGAGGCCCGCGCGAACCATCCCCGAACTCGGAATCGGCCGCCTCGCCATGTAGCCGCGCGAAGGAAATCAATTCCGTCCGGCGAAAGCAGCAATCATGGAATCGACTCGCATTCAGATCGCTCGCGTCAGGAACGGCTGTTTCCCGCCTAGCTGCGACGCACATTGCGCTGGTCCTGATGGACCAGTTCGTTGACCTCGCTGAATCGAAGGACAGCCCAGGTTGCCCAATACGCGGTGAAGGTCGATCTTTCGCTCGAATCAAAACGAGGTGTTCAGTCGGAGATTGAAGCTGCGGCCGGGGCCGATGGCGTTGCCGGAAAAAAGTCCACCAAAATCGATCACATCGAGCTGGTTGCTCAGATTGGTTCCGTCGACCTGCAGATTCATGGTGACGCGCTTGTTTCTGTAGAGTTCAGCTGCTGCGGTCGCATCGAACAGCAGCGCCGGCTCTACTCGTCCACGCGGGAA
The DNA here is from genome assembly GCA_049796755.1 of Acidobacteriaceae bacterium. Taxonomy (GTDB): domain Bacteria; phylum Acidobacteriota; class Terriglobia; order Terriglobales; family Acidobacteriaceae; genus JAKAAZ01. The sequence continues at coordinate 39,839 of JBARFA010000005.1, read as the reverse complement.
ATTCAACCGCCCCACCACAGCCGCGCCATATTGTGCAATCGCATCCGCTTTCGTACCGGTGTAGTCAAAAGGCAAGCCGGAATTGAATTCCGCGCCGGCTGCCAGCCAGAAGCGTGGCGTCAGTTGATCGCGAAAGCGCGTTCTCACTGTGTTGCGCTGATCCTGCGAATCGGGAAAGTGTCCGGAGAGTTGGCTGGCTGCGCTGCTCGCGTCCGGCCCAAGAAATAGACCTCCGGTGACGGGCAGCCAAACATTCCCGACCATATAGGAGTAGCTGACGAATCCGCTGAAACTGCCGAGATGAATCAGTTCAAACTTGCCTTCTGCGCCATAAATGACTGCGTGGTTAAACGCAATCGGATAGCTGATGCCGGTGTTCAGCAGTTGGTCGTCGTCTGCATAATTACTCGTATCGCGGCGATATATATTCGCGTCGATACGCATGCGCGTGAGGAACGCTTTCGACGCGCCGATTTCGTAATAATTTCCGCGAGAGGGTTGCACAGGAAGCCGCAGGAATTGATCGCTGAGGGCATCCACCTCGGGCGAGCTGGAAAGCAGAATATTCTCAAACGACGGTGTCTGGAACACGCGGTCGTAGGAAAAGTGCAGCATAAGATCGGCCGAGGGAAAATAGCGTCCGACGGAAAGCCGCGGGCTGAATGCGAACTCATTCAACAGCAGTTGATAGTGGTCGTAGCGAAGACCTGCGCTCACCGTCCACTTGCCGAGGCGCACCAAATCCTCAACGAAAGCGGCCTGCTCCAGGTCCGGGCGGCTCGCGATGAAGGTGAATGTCGATGGGGTGTCAGGATCAAACTGCGATGGATCGGTAATAATGTCGTGAAAATTCTCGTCAAGGAAAATGTTGTCGGATTCGACGCCGGCTTTGATCTCCTGATTGCCGTGGTGTAGAGAATACGTCCCCTTAAAGTAGCCCTCACGGAAATGATTATGCTGAAAAACGATGATCGGCGTTGAGGCCGCATTGGACGTGAGGTCGTTGGAGTTGTCGCGCACCATGCCAGCCAGCGTGCCGATGCTGTTAGCAGAGAAAGTATGTTGGTCGTGAACGGTGCCCATGGTTTCAAAGTTGTCGCCGTACTGGCGTTGACCCGCCTGCTGCTGCACCAATTCATTTGGAATTAGAAAACGCGAAAGCTCATGCCGCAGCCCAAGGCTCAGTCGATCGGCAGCGGAAAAATCGCGCTCGTAGCGACCGGAAAAGTCACCGGTCGTCCCGGTGTTGGTGTAGTTTTCCGGGACAACCGGGTTCAGATAGTGATCGGTCATGCTGCCCGCGCCTGTGGCGCCAAACGTATTTTTGCCGCGCAGATATTGCAGCTGCGTGAAAGCGGAACCGGTATCGTAACTGCCACCCGATAGCACCACCTGGCCATGCAGTCCGGGATTGGTATCGCGAATTGTGTTCAACTCCACGACTCCGCCCATTTTGCGACCGAATTCCGCGGGAAAGCCGGCGGTATAGATGCTGATGGACGACAGATCATTCGCTTCGATTTCCGGACCAAAGCTGGGAGAACGATTATCTGTAAGCGGAATGCCATTGATCACGAATTGAGTTTGATATTCAGATCCGCGCGGATGCAGGACAGCATTTCCCTCGTACAGCCATCCCGGCTGCGAGTTCACCAGGTTCTGCACCGATCGGCCGGGCAGCGATCTCACGCGATCCTGGATTTGCTGCGAACCTATCTCCATCACAGAGGACGGCATATAAGGATCGATGAGAGTGTTCGGTGTACTCACTTTGACCACGGTCGTAATGGGAGTGAGATCGAGATGCAGGCTGCGTTTCACAGGGATTGCGGAGTGTATGTCTGCGCGGATGGATGCAGGCGCAAAACCAAGTCGATCTACCTGGACGGAATACATGCCGAAGGGAAGTTCTTTACAGTCGATAATGCCGGAAGCATTTGTGATGAGAGTGTTGTGATAGTGTGTTCCTTCACTGCTCACCGTGACAGGCACATGTGCGGCCGGCCCCGCTGGATCGGTGACGACGACACGGAGTTCGCCTGTGTTCACCTGCGCCAGCAAACTCCAGGCCCCGCCGATAACAAGCAGGCTTAGGAGTTTAATTGCACGCGAGAACACTGTCATAGGAGTGAGGACGGAGTTGGCAGGTTGCTTCAGTGTAACTCCAGCTACCAGAATACGGTGCGGTCACGAAGGGTTTGAAGGTGGCGCATGCTTGATGCGCCAGCGTCGAAGCGGCTCACCGATTGCAGTGATCAAAAGAACGGCGAGCATGATGATGACTCCATCTCTCGCGGTCTGCATGATTCCCAGCGCGATCAACATCGTTGTGGATAGAGCGGCAGGTTGCGTGGCGCGCGCCAGTAGCGTGCCCAATACCGTCAGCAACGCGGCAATGGTGGCAGCCCACACTCGAGCCAGCGGGACACCATGCGCAGAAATACTCGGTACTCCCCACGCGCCAGTTATCCAGAGGGCCGCGAATCCGGCCAGAACGGCAATCAGATTTCCCATGATGATGTTGTACGGACGAGCGCTGGGACGTTTCGAGGTCTCGACGATTTCATACGCTGTGGGGCCGAGACTGGCAAACACGAAAGGTGTTCGGCTGAGCCAACCCACCACCGCAAGAACCACAATGAGTGCCGCCTCCAATACGGGGGCGAGGAAAACGTCCCTTCGAACCATCACGGTTTCTCGAAGAGAATCGCGCGGAATCGATTTGCGAGCAAAAGAGCGAGACAAATTAGCACATTCAGTGAGATGTGCACATGGGCTGCCCAAGCTGCATTGGAAGCGGGAACTTTCTAGTCGCGGGCGATCATTTTCCTTGCGGAGGCCATAAGCCATCGCGGAGTTTTCGCGGCCGGCTGTTCAGGTGAAGGGCTGAAGATTTTCTCATCCCGTCCTCCACGTTTCAGGTTCAATTTCCGCCGACGTTCGCGTGGACGTTGCCCGTTTTCGCCGCAGTGGATGAAGCATGATCATTCGCCCGAAACATGGCCCACGGAGTTCCCTGCATATCCCGCAGCACCGGCTTCTCCCATGCGAATTCAGGATGCTTCGCCAGAAACGGTTTGACAAGAAATGGCTCGCCACAAGGCCGATTGGTTCGCGCCATAAACGACATTTTGCTAATCATCGAACTGTCGGCCGCTTTGGCATTGGCCGCGCCACCCGGTTCAAAAGGCGGGTCACCCCATATTGCAACGCCACGTGGGGAGACGTCTTCATGTCCACACAATGTGCGTTCATCCGGTCCCCACTTCCCGGTATAGGCGTCAAGGTGATCGGCTAAAAACTTTTGCGCCAGCGGAACGTCGATCTGGCCCTTGTATTGCGCCATCAATTCGTCCCACCGTTTGTGCCGCGCGTTCGCGGTGTTGCTCGCATCGTTGGGATCAAATGTGGTCTCTTCCCGGGTGAGTGTCGGATCGCTGGGAAAATTGGAACCCACAAAGTAGCCGTTCTTGGTGCGCCAAAGGCGATGGATTTTCAGTCCCAGTTCCAGACGGGCGATTTCTCCGGTATGGTTATCCGCGATCAGCCAATCGTTGGCATAACCACCGTTATTTCCCGTCACCATCAGGCGTTCGAAGTCGTCGATATTCGACGAATACTGCATGGCCTTGCGCGCACGGACAAATTCCGGCACACCATTGGGATCGAACCCATGGAAACCGCTGATCGTGGTTTCTGTAATGGCGATTCCGGCGGAGTTGATTCCGAAATCGTCGCCGCTGTCGATCTTGCCCGGCCAGCCATCCATCAAAATTCGATAGCCATGTTGCGGAACAATGTCATACATGATGCGCCAACGCTCGCCTTCAAGAAATGGACTCCACAGGCTATGAGCAATAACCGGCTTGTGGTCGCGCGTCCAATCCCCTGTGGCAACAAAGGCGCTGCAACGCCCGCGTGGGCTCAAGCTTGCAAGGGCGGTTGGATGTCCTTTGCTTTCGAGATAGGGGATGTAATATTCGTCGGTCTCATTGAAGCCGTTCACCGCGACCACGTCCCAGATGTCCATGTCGGTAATGCCGTGGGCCTTCAGGCCGTCCGCAATTCCCTGTAATTCTTCGCGATACTCGGCTTCAATGTGCGGCCAGTAAACATCCTTAGCGGTCGTCCGATAAAACTCCCAGTTGCGATGCGTGTTATGCGTGTCTTCCAGCTGAATGGCATGAAAGCCATCCTCAATCTCGGGTGCCAACAAATATCCGTTTTCAAAGCCAATCTGGTGCGGCGTGCCCTGCAGGTGGACATAAACCCAATTGGCCCGCTCAAATCGATAAGCTCCGTGCAAATCTGGAGGCTTCGATTGCGATTGCGCATTCACCAGCGGAGAGCTGGCGGCGACCAGGATAAAACCGAACAGGACTGGGAAAAGAAAATCGCGGAAATGAAAGCGCATTCGTTGGCCCCTCCGACTCAGGCTAACGTTGAAACCTGCCCCAAGGCAATGGATACTCGGGATCTAGGCGAATGAGATGTATGGAGCACCGGGCGGGAATCGAACCCGCGAATACTGGTTTTGCAGACCAGCGCGTTAGCCACTTCACCACCGGTGCTCTTGGTTGAACCATGCAAACGAAAAACCCACTCGGCCAATCTACGGCAGGTGGGTTTCCATGGTTGCGCGAAATTGTTTTAGATCGATTCGCTCATGGACACACCCGCATATAGCTGCAGCAACAGCATAGACAGCGGCGGGCTGGAGCGATGTTCATCATTGGCGAAAACTTTCGGAAGCGGTGTGGCTGCCTCTTGAAATCGAGCATAGAGGCCGCAACAAAATATTGTCAAATCATCATGCCATCATTTTCAATCGTGCCCCCATTCTTCGCGCCGTCGTTCGGCATCGTAATCGGGCGAATATCTCAATGATCGGGTGCGCGATTCTTCCAGTGGCGCTGGTAGTTATCCAGCGTGGAAAACGTCTGGCTTCGCATGCGATCGATGTAAATCTTCCCATGCAAATGATCGATCTCATGCTGCAAAATGCGAGCGTACCATCCCTTCGCTTCAATCACTCGAGACTTGCCATGGTGGTCGAGACAGGTGACACGAACCGAGCGCGAGCGCGGAACCTCCGCCATAAATCCCGGAAGGCTCAGGCAGCCTTCAAAAAAAGAAACCTGCGAGTCGGAAAGCAATTCAATCTGCGGATTAATCAGCGCGTGGAAGTCGATGGGCACGCGTTCCCTCTCCTTCAATTCCGCTTCCGTCGCCGCCTTGTGATATTCCGCACGATCTTCAATCACCGCCAAGTTTAAGGACTGACCAATCTGCGGCGCTGCCAATCCAACTCCGGGTGCGTCTCGCAGAGTCTCACGCATATGCTCAATCAGGTCTTTGATCTCTGGGCTGCGAATCTCTTTGGGCGTGAGTGCACGCGCCGTTTGCCGCAATACGGGATGTCCAACAGCAACAATCTTCAGCAGCATTTTGCCTGCAATTCTTGCGGTTGCCAGGCTTACGGGGCTGCCTGAATCGCGCTCTTCCTATGCTACAATTTAGCAACTTCTTTGGTGCTGGAGTTCTGCCGAGTGACGACGATTCAACCTTCTCGAATGTATATGGCCATGCGTGCCCCAGGTGGTCGCAGGCCAGCTTCAGAAGTCTGAGTTATCCCGCTCAATCTTCATTCTGGTAGCCGCCTGGGGAGTTCCCGCCACGGCCAGTTTCTCCCAGGAACCATTGCATAGCCCTAATGGAGATTGCGTTTTGAGCTCACCAGATTTGGACATTTCTACCGTCGCGATTCATGGCGGACGATCGCTGGATTCCCACGCCAGCTCGATCCTGTTTCCTCTCTACCAGACCAGTACCTTCGTGCACGATGCAGTCGGCGTCGACAAAGGATTTAGCTACTCGCGCGTGTCGAACCCCACCGTCGACGCGTTGGAAAAGGCGATTGGCGCGCTGGAAGGAACCCCGACGGTAGTTTGTTTTCGCACAGGCATGGCCGCAGTGACCACGCTGTTTCTCTCCGTGTTGAAGTCCGGCGATCACGCCGTATTGACCGATGTTGTGTACGGCGGGACCATGCGCCTGTTTCGCGAAGTCCTGGATCATCTCGGCATCACCGCGTCGTTCGTGGACACATCCGATCCGGGCAATGTTGAAGCGGCAATCACTCCTGCGACTCGCATCGTTTTCCTGGAGACGCCGGGCAATCCAACGCTGAAGCTTTCGGATATTGCCGCGGTTGCCGAGATCACCAAGCGCCATTCGATTTTGCTGGCAGTCGACAACACATTCTTGACGCCGGTCTTGCAGAACGTCCTCCAACTAGGCGCAGACATTTCTCTCTTATCAACGACGAAATACATCGACGGTCACAATGCAACCGTTGGCGGCTCGTTGGCCACACGGGATGAGAAGCTGCTGGAGCGATTTCGTTTGATCCGCAAGACCATCGGCACCACGCAGGCTCCGTTCGAAGCATGGTTGGCGTTGCAGGGAATGAAGACGTTGCCCGCGCGGTTGAAACTCCACTGCGAAAACGCGCAGGTCATTGCTGAATGGCTGGAAAGCAATCCGGCAGTGGCGCGAGTGTATTATCCCGGTCTGCAATCGTGTCCGCAAAAATCTTTAGCAGAAAAGCAACAGGGAGCGGCTGGCGGCATGATCGCATTTGAGTTGAAGGCTGGATACGACGCCACAATTCGCATGCTGAATCAAGTGCAGCTCTGCTCGCGCGCCGAAAGTCTGGGAGGTTTGGAAACTCTGATCACGCATCCATCTTCAACAACGCACGCCGATCTGGACCCTGAGTTGCGCCGTAAGCTTGGCATCACCGATAGTTTGGTTCGACTCTCCGTCGGACTGGAAGCGCCGCAAGATATCATCCGCGATCTGGAGCAGGCGATGGCAGCTGCTGGATGTAGCGTGCAGGAGAAAGAGGGTGGCCATGAAAATCGCTAGCCGCCTGGTCAGCTTCGATCCCGCTCCAGGAGATCGCTTCCGGCCCATCTCCACACCGATCTATCAGACCGCAACGTTCGAGCAGGAATATTCCGATCAGTTCGGCGAGTACGATTATTCGCGCAGCGGCAATCCGACTCGTGCGGTGGTCGAAACGCAAATTGCATCGCTGGAAAACGGAACTCATGGATATTGTTTCTCCAGCGGCATGGCCGCGATCACCACCGCGACCAAATTGCTGCAGAACGGTGAAGAAATTCTTGCCGACAACGATTTGTATGGTGGCACCTGCCGCCTGTTTACCAAGGTGCTGAAGCGGACCGGCATCTCCGCCAAATATGCAGACGCGTGCGATCTCGAAAATTTCGAGCGACAGATCACTCCGAAAACAAAAATGATCTACGTCGAGTCGCCGACCAATCCTTTGCTGCGCGTGGTGGATCTGCGCAAACTCGCTGCCATGGCGCAGGCTCACGGTGCATTATTTTGCGTCGACAATAGCAGCATGTCGCCCTACCTGCAGAACCCGCTTGACCTGGGAGCAGATGTGGTTCTGCATTCGGGAACAAAGTTTCTCGGCGGACACCATGACGTCACCGCTGGATCCATCGTCGTCAAAGACAAGGCGCTCGCCGAGCAAATTTATTTTGTCCAGAATGCGGAAGGAAACGCGCTTGCGCCGTTCGATTGCTATCTGCTGTTGCGTGGCATGAAGACATTAAAGCTGCGCCTCGATTGTCAGCAAAAAAACGCCCAAGCCATTGCGGAATATCTCAGCAGGCACAAAGCGATACAAAGAGTCTGCTATCCCGGATTGAAAAGCGATGCCGGGTATGAGTTGCAGCATTCTCAGGCGCGTGGCTCGGGCGCAGTCTTGAGCTTCACGACCGGTTCTGTCGCGCTCTCAAAAGCGATCGCGGAAAATGCCAAGCTGTTCCGCATCACCGTCAGCTTCGGCAGCGTCAACTCTTCCATCAGCGTGCCCGGAAACATGTCGCACGCGAGCGTTCCGGTGGAGTTGATGTCGCAGCGTGACCTGCCAAAAGACCTCGTGCGCATTTCTGTCGGAATTGAAGACGAGGAAGATTTGCTGGCCGATCTGGATCGTGCCATCCAATCCTATCGGTGAAACGGCAGTCTTTCGCCGTTCTAACACCCTAGTGCCAATTACGCGGAAGCTTCTTCCTCTGCAACTGCTGCCCCTGTATTGCAGGGTAACTGCACGGTGAAGGTGGCGCCGCGCGAGCCGTTGCCGTTGTGCGAATTCACTACAACCGCGCCTCCGTGGCGTTCAACAATTTCTTTCACTACCCAAAGTCCCAACCCCGTCCCTACGTCTTTTTTGGTAGTAAAGAACGGTTCAAAGATGCGCTGCGCGTTCTCTTCCGTGACTCCTGGGCCATCGTCTTCCACAGCCAGATGTACCACGGGTCCGTCGGTACTTTGCTTGCAGGCCAGGCGAATGGTAATCACGCCATTGTGTGCGACCGCATCGGCGGCATTGGAGATCAGGTTGGCGACTACCTGATTCATCTCCCCGCGCACCACCTGAATCGGCGGGCATTCGCCAAAATCCCGCACCACCGTAATATTTTTCGTATTGAACTTGTTGGAGTAGAGAGCGAGCACAGACTCGATCAGCGCGGGAACCTCCACCGATACGGCGGAGCTCGACTCTCGATAGAATCCGAGGGTTTGCCGTGTCAGATGTGATACGCGTGCTAATTCCTGCTCTGCCATCGTCAGCTGCTGCATGGCTTCTGTCGGCATTTGCGGAGCCGCCTTTGCCAGGTAAATCAGGTTGCCGACAGCTTCCAGCGGATTGTTGATCTCGTGCGCCACCGTCGCTGCCAATCGCGCCGCTGCCGCGAGCTTCTCCGCTTTGCGAAGGACTTCCTGCGATTTCCGATGATAGGTCGCATCTCGAAACACGAGGACGACTCCAACCACATCTCCGCTATCGCTACGGATCGGCGCCGCACTGTCCTCAATCGGAGTCAGCGAGCCGTCTCTGTGCTGCAGCACGGTATGATTCGCCAGTCCCACGATCTTTCCTTGCTCCAGCACCTTCTTCACAGGATTTTCGCTCACCTGGTGGGTGTACTCATGGAAGATCGGAAAGATCTCCTGGATCGGCCTACCTTTGGCCTGCGCAAAGCTGGTTCCAGTCAACTGCGCGGCTACAGGATTCACAAACGTGACGGTCCCCTGCTTGTCCGTGGCAATCACGGCATCACCGATGCTGGTCAGCGTGACTCGGAACCACTCCTCGCGTTCTCGAATTTCAGCGCCATGTTTCTCGCGAAGATCCATTTCCCGCAGAATCCGATAGCCCAGCAACAGCAGACCCAATGCCGCCAATATGGTGGCGAAGTAAATGGAAAGAATCGTGGAGCGCACACTGCGCCGGTACGCGGCCATGCGCGCTTGTTCCAGTGACGTTTCTTCCTGCATCATCTGATTCGTCAGCTGTCGAATTTTGTCCATCGTCGCCAGGCCATAATCCGACAGGACCAGCGCTTTTGCCTGTTGGGTTTGTCCCGATTTATATAGCAGGATGGTTTGGGCGAGTTCGTTCAGCTTCTTCTGCGTCAAGCCACGCAGCTGAGAAATGTTCGCTTGTTGACGCCGATTATCGGCGGTCAGTTGAGAAAGATTGCGCAGGTGCGGTTCAATCTGTGTTAGCGCGAGATTGTAGGGTCGCAGGTACAACGGCTGGCCGGTATACAGGAATCCTCGTTGGCCAGTTTCCGCATCTTTCAGCAGCGACTCGATCTGGCTCAGCTCGAAAAGGACCTGTCGTGAGTGCAGCACCCAGGATTGGTTGGCAACCTGCACAGCAAGTTGCCGCCGCGTGACGAACGCGTTCGCAATCAGGATGAGCAGCAATAAGACAAAACCAGTCAGGACTCCGGCACGTTTATAAAAGTTTTGCATAAGTCCGAGGGGCTGATCCTTCCGAACTATTCTAGCCGACGATTTCCCAATTTCAATATGTCGGCTGGAATGCCCCCGCGACGCCAGGCATCGCATCTTTTTTCGATCCCAGCGTGGAGTTTCTCAGGCGAGTTTTTTCCTCGGTAAGCCGACTATTGTGCTGAGTGATCGGTCTCGAACATGACCATCGCCTCAATCTCAATCAGCAGATCAGGGCGGCAAAGAATTGCCTGGATCCCCGTGGAGGCGGGCAAAGGGTTCAGCCCTTGTTCCCGAAAGAACTGCGTCCGTATCTGGTTGAACTCGTCGTAATCTCGCTCGATATCGCGCAAATAGCAGCTTGTCCGCACAACATCCTTCCAGGTAGCGCCTTCGGCAGCCAGCAGGCCAGTGATGTTGTGCAGGGTACGGGCCATTTGTGCGCCAAAATCCCCGACATGCACGGTTTTTCCAAACTCATCGATGCTCGCGGTGCCTGAAATCAGCAGGATGGTGACGCCTTTGATGTCCAGCCGCAGCCCGCGGGAGAACGACGATGGCTTGGCGTATTCGAAAGCTTCGTTCAGCACGCGCGGCTCTGTGATGGCCTTTTTGCTGACTGGCGTGTGGGTTTTCGATGGAACCTGGATTGTTTCTGTGGATGACATATAAGGACCGCTTTCTTTGCTTCGGATTCTAAGATTCACCGCCAGTCGTTATCCCAAGCGGTGGAAGTGCTTTTCACTTTGCAGCTCCGGTCGCGCCCGGCTTTCAAACTTTCACGCCGCTCCCATCCGGTATCCGTCGGGATCTTTCCCGCGAACGCGCCTCCACCACACCTGAAATGTAGGCACGTTCACGGTCACAATAAAGAGCTTTCGCAGGCTGTTGGATGGGCATTCCAAAGGCCGGACGCCGTGCCAGGAATGATCAGTCCGTTGAAAAAACAGGCTCTCATTTCCGCGCGGAACCAGCGAAGCGGCCACTTTCAGATCGTCGAAGGCCGGTGCGGAATGCGGCTTGCAGCGGCCCTCGTCATCCATCATCAGGATCTGGCCACCCCAGTTTTCATCCCAGTCCTCGTCCGTATTGAAGTAAAAAATGTGGGTTGCCAGCTTGCGTCGTGCATCACAGTGTGGGGAGACGGAGCATCCTTGCCACGCGTAATACCACTCCATCGTCAAAATAAACTGCTGCGGACCCAGCATCCTTCGCAGCCAGGACTGGTAGGCATTGCCTTGCAGCTCAGCGACAAATTCCTTCCATGGTTCCGGCAATTCGATGCCCGTCCTGTAATGCAGAATGTAGCGATCATGCGGAGCTTGTCCGTACCCTCGTTTGATCCCGACCTTGCGGTCGAACTTCTCCACATCGGGCATGGCGTTGCGCAAGCGCTCAAAGCCTTCTGCCGTCAATGCAGCCGGAATACTGATCCAGGGATAGGGCTTCCGCGTACGGAACTTTTCCGGGGAAAGAGACTCGATATGTCCCGAGTCGAGATAGGTCATACCCAACCTCCGAAAGCAGGCACTCAGGAATACGGTCTCACTCCGGCGCACATTCCTCCGTGACGTGCGTCACGGCCCAACTCAAAAAACGGTATGCTTTTGTTATCTAGGACTGTAGAAAGGACCGACCATGAATATTGCCGCAAGCGTAACGGATCTGATTGGACGTACTCCTCTGGTGGAGTTGCATCATGTGACCGAAGGCAGCAAGGCGAGAGTGGTGGTAAAGCTGGAGAGCCAGAACCCGCTGAGCAGCGTGAAAGACCGCATTGGCCTGGCCATGATTGAGGCGGCCGAGCGGGAAGGAAAGATTGCTCCCGGAAAAACCGTGTTGATTGAGCCCACGAGCGGCAATACCGGCATTGCGCTAGCATTTGTTGCTGCGGTCAAGGGCTACGACATCATCCTGACCATGCCGGATACGATGAGCCTGGAACGCAGAATCCTGTTGCTGACGTTTGGCGCGAAAATTGTCCTGACTCCCGGCCCGAGCGGCGTAAAGGGCGCCGTCGCCAAGGCAGAAGAGATTCTGAAAGAGACTCCGAACGGCTATATGCTGCAGCAATTTAACAATCCTGCGAACCCGAAGATTCACTTCGATACCACCGGCCCGGAGATCTGGAACGACACCGATGGCAAAGCCGATATCCTTATTTCCGGAGTCGGTACCGGTGGAACCCTGACCGGCGTCAGCGAATATATCAAGGCAAAAAAACCTGGCTTCTGGACGGTCGCTGTCGAGCCCGCCGACAGTCCTGTGCTTTCCGGAGGCAAACCCGGGCCGCACAAAATCCAGGGAATTGGCGCTGGATTCGTTCCCAAGGTGCTGAAGACCGATCTGATTGACGAGATCGTTCAGGTCACAAACGACGAAGCTATTGCCATGGCGCGTCGGTTGCCGAAGGAAGAAGGCCTGCTGGTTGGCATCTCCTCCGGAGCGGCGGTCCATGCCGCGATCCAGGTGGCGAAGAACCCGAAGAACGCGGGAAAGTTGATCGTTGTCATCATTCCCAGCGGCGGCGAGCGATACCTGTCGACCGTGTTGTTCGACGAGTTCCGCAAAGAGGCCATGGAAACCAAAACATCCGCCGTGACGGTATGACGCGGTCATGAGACCGCTTCTATGAATCTGGTTCGATTGATTCGCGAAGACGTTCGCTGCGTGTTCGAGCGCGACCCTGCGGCTACCTCGAAGGCGATGGTGCTGCTGTGCTATCCGGGCCTGCACGCCGTGTGGGCCCATCGCATCCATCACAGGCTTTGGTCGCATGGCTGGCGTCTGCTGCCTCGACTGATGTCGCAAGTCACCCGTTTCTGGACGGGAATTGAGATCCATCCAGAGGCGCAGATCGGCCGACGACTGTTTATCGATCACGGCATCGGCGTGGTGATTGGCCAGACGGCAATCATTGGGGACGACGTGACGCTCTATCAGGGTGTGACGCTCGGCGGTACCGGAAAGGGCACCGGAAAGCGCCATCCGACCCTTCGCGATGGAGTGTTTGTCGGCAACAATGCCAACATCCTTGGCGATATCACCATTGGAGAGCATTCTCGCGTGGGTGCCGGCTCCGTCGTGCTGCGCGACGTGCCACCGGATTCGACCGTCGTCGGTGTTCCAGCGCACATCGTGTATCAAGGCGGCAAACGCGTGTTAATTACCGATCCACGCGAAATCAATGATCCATTATCGGATGTGATCGTCGCTCTCTGTGACGAAGTGAAGCGTCTGAAATCTCGCGTGGAGCTCCTGGATGGCCAGCTGCAGCAAACCTTGTTGACAGATCCTGAAAGCGCGCTCGCCGTGGAAGAAGAAGAACGCACGCGCTATCGCAGCCAGCAATATCCGCGGTCAGATTACGTGAGTATGGGCGAAGGCATCTAGCACACGGAACAGGGAAGAGTGGACAGGGAGCAGGGATCAGTTTGATTTATCGAGCAAAGGGAGGTCGCTTGCGTCACTAATCCAAAGATACTCTCTCGCCGGAATGATCACCGCATTGCCTCTCAACGCGAGCCCCTTCTTCTTCTCAGCGCTGTCAAGAAATGCGCTTCGATGATGAAGCCCTTTGCGGGCTAGTCGAAGCGCAAACTGTAAATATTCTGAGAGATACTTTGAGACCTTCCGACCCACCGCCAAATCTGCAACGCCCGCGAAAGGCGACGCCGGGAAGGCTTTGGCGCTCCACTGTCCTAGAGCAACTTGCCCCTGATCCCTGTTGACTGAGCTCACATTCCCGGATGCGCGAGGTGATTCGCATTGGGTACCAGTTCCATGTAGAGCGAGCGCGGCAGATTTGTATTCCAGTGCCCGCTCGCTTTCGCGAACCCGACAAATCCAAAAAAGACGCACGCCAGCACAATCACCACGGCCATGGGAGTCAGCACAAGATTGCGCCAGCGATCACTCCCTTCAGCCCTGCGACGGGGTGGAAGCGAAAACTGCAATGCGTTCTCCGCCGGACACACAGCGATACATTCCATGCAGGCCGCGCATTCTACAGAGCGAATCTGGATCAGCCGATCGACTGGCAGGTTGGCCGAGCAGGCACGCGCGCACTTCCTACAATCGATACATGCAGCCGCATCGCGCCGAATCTTTGCCGGACTCAGCAGCGATGCCAATCCCATCAACGCCCCGTATGGGCACAAATAGCGGCACCAGAAATTCCGTATGAACAGAGAAAGCGAGAGCAGAACGACGAAAACGATGATCCCGATCTGGCCCATGTCGCGGAAGAAATTCAGCATTTTCACATCCGCGACCATGCCGTACGGCGAATGCAAAAAGTCAGCCAACGCCGCAGCCGACATACTTCCAATTACAAATGCAAAAAAGCTGAGCAGGAGATATTTCAATCCGCGCAGCGGGAGGTCGAGCCATTTGAGAAGCCGAAAGTTTCTGCCGAAAAGCTTCGCGCCTGTTTTCCATAGCAGTTCTGACAACGTGCCGATCGGGCATAGCCAAGAGCAGAACGCTTTTTTCAGCAGCAGGCTGCTGAGCAGGAATGCGAGGAACAGAAACATGGCTGCCGGATGAATCTGGGGAATGTGATGGGTTTCCAGCAGGTATTTCGTGTTCATCATGCCGGCGATGGGCAGCCATCCTTCGACCCCGGCGGGGCGGTTCACATACAGCGTTTTTCCGGCCGTGTCATAGTAGCGTGTCCATAGGCAAAACTGGATTCCGAGCCCTATGTTCAGCATCACAAAGGCGGCCTGAACGCTATGACGAAACCACTGCGAACGGTCCTGTAAGGTACGTCGAATCAGCTTCTTGCGGGGTTTAGCAATCGACGAAACAAACCCGGCAGTGACTCCGTCAGGTATGCTGCCTGCATCCATGGGCTGCTGCAACTCGGCCTCAGACTGTGCGGACATCCCCCACCCTCAAAGGTTGACTCTAGAGGAAGGCGAAAGCGACAGCTGTGATGCACGTCACAAACGATTGACGCCAGGAAAACAATACTAGATTGTGTTGAATTTTCAGGGTGCGACCATGACTGACAACTGTGTCAACAGAATGGAAAATGAAGGCTGCTTCATGTGCAAGGAGAGGCATGCCGACTGGTTCTGCAATCTTTCTCCGCAGGCGCTGGTGGAATTTGAAACGCTTGGCATGCAGATGACAGTTCCTTCCGGCAGCACGCTTTTCTTTGAGTCGCAAACTGCTCGCAGCGTGTATATCTTGTGCGGCGGCCATGTGAAGCTGACCACCTCCTCAAAAGATGGCAAGACGCTGCTGGTAAGAATTGCCAGGCCCGGAGATGTGCTCGGTCTGAGCGCTGCCGTCTCCGGCACGGCGTATGAAATTACTGCGCAGGCGATCGAGCCGGTCCAGGTGAAATCATTTCAGCGGCAGGACTTTCTGCACTTCATCGAACACCATCTGGAAGGCAGCATGCATGCGACCAAGATGATCAATAAGGAATATCGCGATGCCCTGGGCGATGCCACCCGGCTCGCGCTTTCCATGTCGATCGCCGGCCGTGTCGCCCGGCTGCTGCTGGAAATGACATCGGGCTCGCGCGATGCCAAACCGCGCTTCACCATGTCGTTGACCCACGAAGAACTGGCCACTATGCTGGGCACAACGCGCGAATCCATCACGCGCGTGCTGAGCGAACTCAAGCGCAAAGAGATTATTTCCATCAAGGGAACATCGCTGACCATCCTGCGCAAGTCTGCGCTCGAGATTCTCGTTTAGGCCGTCAAATCCCACAGTTGATATAACATCTGTGACGGTCGTCACCGCTGTTTTCAACTCTTCCTCCCTATGGTTGAGGGAAAGAGGGGCCGCATGTCTGACGCGCTATTGCTCCATCGCCTGCATTTCGCCTTTACGGTCACGTACCACTATCTGTTTCCTCAACTTACTATGGGATTGGCGTTGCTAATCGTCATTTTGAAGACGATTGCCATTCGCAACAATGATCCTGTTTATGACGAGGCAGCCCGGTTCTGGGCGCGTATCTTCGGGATCAACTTCATCATGGGCGTAGTCACGGGAATTCCGATGGAATTTCAGTTCGGAACCAACTGGGCCCAGTTCTCCCGTATGACCGGAGGTGTGATTGGCCAGCCGCTGGCCATGGAAGGCGTGTTCTCCTTCTTTCTGGAATCGGCATTTCTTGGCTTGTTTCTGTACGGGGAAAAACGCCTCTCTAAATGGGGTCATTGGGCGGCCGCATTTCTGGTGTTTGTCGGCTCCTGGATTTCGGGATTTTTCATCATCGTCACCAATGCCTGGATGCAGCATCCGGTCGGCTATCGCGTGCTGGCGAACGGATCGTATGAAGTGACCAGCTTCTGGAAGTTACTGCTGAATCCCTGGGCCCTGCTGGAATATGCCCACAACATGAGCGGAGCTGTCATCACCGGCGCCTTCGTCATGTGCTCGGTAGGAGCGTTTTACCTGCTGGAAAACAAATTCTCAGCCCATGGTCGCGCTTTTCTGCGAGTGGGTGTCGTCGCCGGAGTGATTGCCTGCATTTTTCAGATCTTTCCCAGTGGAGATATGCACGGAAAATACCTGGCTCGCCACCAACCGGTGACCGTGGCCGCTATGGAGGGTCTCTTCAAAACGGAACCAGGGGCTCCGATGGTGCTGTTGGGGCAGCCTAATGTCGAGAATCAGCAGATTGACAATCCGCTTGTGGTCAACAAGGTGCTCAGCTATCTGATCTATGGAACCACCCGGGCAGAAGTCAAAGGCTTAGAGAGTTTTCCCAAAGATCAATGGCCGACCAATATACCTCTCCTGTTCTTCGCGTATCACATCATGGCCGGTCTGGGGACCTACTTCGTTGCCTTGATGGTGCTGGCCGTCATCTGGTTGTGGCGGGGTACGTTGTTTCACGCGAAGTGGCTGCTGTGGGCGCTGATGTTGAGTTTTCCGTTGCCTTACGTGGCCAATACCGCAGGCTGGCTGACGGCTGAGGTTGGTCGACAACCGTGGCTGGTGTACGGCTTGATGCGCACCACCCAGGGATATTCCCAGTTTGTCTCTCCAGCGAACACGCTGTTTACGCTGCTTGGGTTCATGGGGCTGTATGCGATGTTGTCGATCCTGTTTGTCTTCCTGATTTATGCCGAGCTTGCGCGCGGACCGCAGCGCACACCCGCATCCGGCATCCACACAGGCGCACCGGTCAGCGCCGCATAGGCCGAGGTACAGGAGTTCCCCATGATGGGCTTGATCTGGTTCTGGATTGTCGCACTGATGCTGGTGGCGTATGTAGTGTTCGACGGCTTCGATATTGGCGTGGGCATCTCACATTTCTTGGTTGCTAGATCGAGCCAGGATCGCGATACAATTCTGCGCACCATCGGGCCTGTGTGGGATGGCAATGAGGTTTGGCTGCTGGCTGGCGGCGGAACGCTCTACTTTGCGTTTCCGCTGCTGTACGCGTCATCATTCAGCGGGTTTTATTTGCCGCTGATGATCGTGTTGTGGCTTCTGATTCTGCGCGGTATCGGCATCGAATTGCGATCGCACTTCGGCACCGTCGTCTGGCGCGGATTTTTCGATGGCTCCTTCGCCATCTCCAGTATTCTGCTCGCCATCTTTCTTGGTGCCGCGCTGGCCAATGTCATTCGCGGAGTGCCGCTGAACGCCGACGGATATTTCTTCGCTCCCTTGTGGACCAACTGGAGAGTCGGCCCCAATCCCGGCATTCTCGATTGGTATACCGTGATCGGCGGCCTGGTTGCGCTGGTTGCCCTTGGAATTCACGGCAGCCTGTACCTCGCGATCAAAACCGGCGGAGAGCTGCAGCAACGGGCGCGCGATCTGGTGCAGCGCGCCTGGATTCTTCTGCTGATTCTCACCATTCTGAGCCTGACGGCAACCATGCTGGTGCGACCCGCCGTTTTGCAGAGTTACTTCCACTATCCAATCGCGTTTCTTATTCCCGCCGGCGTGCTTGGCAGTTTGTTCGGCATCCTTCTTTACTCGCGCAAGGACAGAGATTTTCCTGCGTTCCTAAGTTCATGCCTTTACTTGACGCTGATGTTGGCCGGAGCGGCCGTGGGTCTTTGCCCAGTTCTGTTGCCATCCAGCCGCAACTCCGCGCAGGACATCACCATCTCAAAAGCGCTTGCAGGCCACCATGGGCTGGCCGTCGGACTGGTCTGGTGGGGCTTTGGCATCCTGCTTGCGATTGGATATTTTATCTTCGTCTATCGCATGTTTCGAGGCAAAGTGGCTGAAACTGCGGATGCCCATGGCGATTGAGCGACCACAAAACCGCCGTTCCAACATGAAGCGAATGTCAATTTTGCGGGCCCCGATGACGGCGCGGCAGAACTCTCATCTAATATATGTAGTCATCGCCGATTGAGAGGTTTCTGTGACCACCGACATCCGCACCGTCCCCGCCCGTCGTTCCGCCTCCGCCGCGAACAAGATCGCTTCCCGCAAACCGCTTGCCAGCGAGGAGCTGCACAAGATGGACGCCTATTGGCGCGCCTGCAATTATCTCTGCGTCGGCATGCTTTACCTGCGGAACAATCCATTGCTGCGCGAACCGCTGCGCCCGGAACATATCAAGCAGCGCCTGCTCGGCCACTGGGGATCTGACCCTGGCCAGACATTTGTCTGGGTCCATCTGAATCGCCTGATCAAAAAATACGACCTCGACATGATCTACATTTCCGGTCCGGGCCACGGCGCGCCCGCCACTTTATCCAACGCCTATCTTGAAGGCACATATTCTGAGGTCTATCCCGACAAGAGCGAAGATGAAGAAGGAATGCAGAAATTCTTCAAAGAGTTTTCCTTTCCGGGCGGAATTGGAAGCCACTGTACTCCGGAAACTCCCGGTTCAATCCATGAGGGCGGCGAACTCGGCTACAGCATTTCGCACGCGTTTGGAGCGGCTTTCGATAACCCGAATCTAATCGCCACGGTGGTTGTCGGCGACGGCGAAGCGGAAACCGGACCGCTGGCGACCTCCTGGCACTCCAATAAATTCCTCAACCCCATTCGCGACGGCGCGGTGCTTCCTATCCTGCACCTGAATGGATACAAAATCGCCAATCCCACACTCCTGGCGCGCATTATCCCGCAGGAGTTGGAGCAGTTGCTGCGCGGCTACGGATGGACGCCGTATTTCGTTGAAGGAGACGATCCGCACATCATGCATCAGCAGATGGCGGCCACGCTGGAGCATTGCGTTCAGGAGATTCGCTCCATCCAGAAACACGCACGCAGTACCAACACGGCCGATCGGCCGCGCTGGCCCATGGTGGTTCTGCGCAGCCCCAAAGGATGGACCGGCCCGAAGGAACTGGATGGTCACAAGGTCGAAGGATTCTGGCGCGCGCATCAGATTCCAATTCTGGATGTGACCACCAATCCGGCACACATGCGGCTGCTGGAAGACTGGATGAAGAGTTACAAACCGGAAGAACTGTTCGATGCCGCCGGCACTCTAATTCCGGAGCTAAAAGAGTTGCCGCCGACGGGTCATCGCCGGATCAGCGCCAATCCCCACGCCAATGGCGGTTTGCTGCGCAAGGCCTTGCGGCTGCCGGATTTTCAAGACTTCGCGTTTACCGTGACTAAACCTGGGACAAGTGAAGTAGGACCCACCGAAGTGCTGGCGCATTTCCTCGCCGAAACCATGCGCAGAAACATGGACAGCTTTCGCGTCTTCGGGCCGGATGAAACCGCCTCTAACAAATTGCAGGCCATTTATGAGGCGAGCAAGAAAACCTGGCTCGCCAAATACTTGCCGGAAGATCAGGACGGCGGCGAGCTATCGCTCGACGGCCGCGTCATGGAAATGCTGAGCGAACACACGCTGGAAGGATGGTTCGAGGGCTATGTTCTCACCGGACGCCACGGCCTATTCGCCAGCTATGAGGCCTTCGTCCACGTCATCGATTCCATGTTCAACCAGCATGCTAAGTGGCTGGAGAAGTGCAAGACAGAAGTGAAATGGCGCGCGCCAATCTCCTCGATCAACATTCTGATTACTTCGCTGGTCTGGCGGCAGGATCATAACGGATTCACCCATCAGGACCCGGGATTTCTTGACGTCGTGACCAACAAGAGCGCGGCCATCACGCGCATCTATCTCCCGCCGGATGCGAATTGTCTGTTGAGTGTCGGCGATCATTGTTTGCGCAGTACGAATTATGTCAACGTGATTGTTGCCGACAAGCAGCCCCATCTGCAGTATCTGAATATTGAGGAAGCTGTGCGGCACTGCACCAAGGGTATCGGCATTTGGGACTGGGCAAGCAACGATCAGGATGCGGAGCCGGATGTGGTGATGGCAACGGCCGGCGATATTGCCACCATGGAATCGCTCGCAGCAGTGGCAATTCTTCGCGAGCGCTTTCCGGGATTGAAGATTCGCTTTGTCAACGTGGTCGATTTGTTCAAGCTGGAGCCGGAAACAGAACATCCACACGGATTGTCTGACCGTGACTTCGATTCGCTGTTTACGCTGGACAAGCCCGTCATCTTCAACTTTCACGGCTATGCATCGCTGATCCATAAGCTGACGTATCGCCGCACCAATCACGACAACATGCATGTCCGCGGATACAAGGAAAAAGGCAACATCAATACACCTCTGGAACTCGCCATCCTGAACCAGGTGGACAGATTCAACCTGGCGATTGATGTGATTGACCGCGTGCCGAAGCTGCGCGCAACCGGAGCGCACGTTAAGGAATGGCTGAAAGACCAAATCACCGACGCGGTTGATTACGCGCACGAGAATGGGATCGACCGAAAGGAAATTCGAGAGTGGAAATGGCCCCTGGGATGAGAACTGACCTGAAACATTTACCGATCCTGGTTTTTAATGGCGGATCCTCGTCAATTAAATTTTCCATTTACATTGCCAATGGCAAACAGATGACGAAGCTGAACGAGGGCGAAGCGGGCGGCATCGGAACCCCCGAGCCGCAGTTCAACTTTTACGGTTTTCGCGACGGAAAACGCGAGACGCTGGTGTCGGAGTCGGAACCGAAAGATATTGGCTCGATCCGCGATGCCGTGCGAAAGATTGCAGCCCTGTTGCATCAGTCGGGATTGACTCAGCCTGCCGCCATCGGCCATCGCATCGTCCACACAGGACCGAATCTGCACGCGCATCAACCGATCACCTCGGCAGTGCTATTGGAAATTGAAAAGGCCACCTGTTTCGCTCCGCTGCATCAGCCGATCGGACTCGAAATTGTTCGTGAAGCGAAGGATAGTTTTCCCGGCGTCGAGAACTACGCCTGTTTCGATACGATTTTTCTTCAGGACCTACCGGAGGTCGCGTCGATCTACCCGTTGCCGAAAGAAATTCGCGATCAGGGTGTGCATCGCTATGGCTTTCACGGTTTATCGTGCGAATCCATCATGGAACAATTTCGAGAGGGTCGAGTCCCGAACCTGAATCCTCCAAACCAGATTCCAACGCGCGTAATCTACGCCCATTTGGGCAGCGGCGCCAGCGTGACCGCAATTCGCGATGGAAAAGCTCTCGATCACTGCATGGGCCTTACGCCTACCAGCGGCGTCATCATGGGCACCCGTCCCGGCGATCTCGATCCCGGCCTGGTCTTTTACCTGATGCGTCTGCAAGGTGGCAGCGCGGCCGACGCCACCCACGCTGTTGAGCAATTGCTGAACAAGCGTTCCGGCATGCTTGCACTCTCCGGCCTATCCAACGACATGCGCCTCCTCCGTGAAGCAGAAAAAAATGGAAACACGCAAGCCGCATTGGCGATTGAGGCCTTCGCGTTGTCGGTCAAGAAAATGATCGGCGGCTACGTCACGTTGATGGGGGGTCTGGATGCGCTGGTATTCTCCGGGGGCATCGGCGAACGCGATCCCAAGACGCGCGCCCAGGTGTGCGTGGGCATGGATGTTTTCGGCCTGGCGCTCGATCCCGCCGCGAATGAGCCCACTCACGCCGGACCGAAGATCATCAGCGCGCCGGACTCGAAGATCGTTGTTTATGTGTTGCCGGCGGACGAAGATCGCATCATTGCCGAGCACGTGGCGAGGCTCGCTGCAGAGGATTAATCCGCAGCAAGCCTATTTCAATGCGGTCCACAGGCTGGGATCGACGTGAGGAAACACGCTGTCCTGCACTTCGATCTTGTGCAACGCAGCTTCCTCGTCGGCACTGAGCGTGCCGCCACCGGAATGCAACTGCCACATCTTCTCAATCGTGCGGAAGGATGCCAGGTGTTCGTTGAAGCGGTCTTCCGCGTAGTCTCGCGCGGCTTCCGTCGTAATCAGAAACTGCCAGTCGGAAGACTCCAGCAATAACAACTCGCGGCACAGCTGCTTCAGGATGCGTTCTCCCACGGGATTATTTTTCCAGTGATCCGAGGTTGCGGCTGCGCGCACTGCGACCTCTGCCGGGTACAAATATTCCCACGTCCAGCGCGTATCCGGGCTCAGCCAGACTTCGTGCGTGCCATTCTTTCCCCACGAACCTTCCGGCAGCGCAAGAAAACTGTCTGGCGGATGGCGATCGAGATACGCAGCACAACTGGTCAGCGCGACCGGAACTTCTTCCCGCGCCATAATGCGCGCTACTTGTTCCAGCCACATCGTTCCTTCAAACCACCAGTGACCAAAAAGCTCGGCATCGAACGGAGAAGTCAGGATGGCGGGCACGGGATCTTTAAATCCAGATCGTAGTGAGTCGACCACCAGGCTGACATAATGTTCTGCATGCGATTTGGTTCGCGCTGCCGCCTTCTCCGGAAAATACGGCGTCTTGAACGCCATGTCGATCTTCGAGCCCGTCACCTGCCAGTAGCGATGGCCGCCTGGAAACCGCTTTTTGTGGAAGTCGAGATAATTGCCGTCCCCTGGATATCCAGCGTCTCCGCTCCAAACCTGCAGGCCTGTTCGAGGATCGCGCGGAAAAATCGTGACCGGTCTGCGATGAGCGCGCGGGCCCTCCACATAGTACGGCTTGTAGAGGGAGTGTTGCGGTTCGCAGGTCTCAACCTCCAGCGATGCGGCCACGCCGACTGCCCCTCCGGCCCGCAATTCATATGGGGTAAACAGAACCGATTCCTCCACCAGGTGAGTATCGACAAAGAAGTAATCGATCTTGGCATCTTCCAGCGGCTCTTCTAGGCCTCTGCGATCGAACGGGTGCCAGGGCTCTTTGCTGCCGTGCGGAACAACCGGATAACTCCACATCCCCGCAGGTCGATAGGCGCACTCCGGCAGCCAGATTCCTCGCGGGTGCATGCCAATATGCCGTTCATGGGTAGCAACGCCGGTCTGCACTTGCGCCCAGATCGACTCATCGGTTCCCAGCAGCGGAAAATAGCCATGGGTTGCACCGCAGGTGATAATGTCAATCAAACCGCGGTCGGCAGCCTCGCGAAATCCTCGGATGATATCGCCATCGAGAGCGTTAAAATCATCCAGCGCCTGCTGGAAGTAGGCACGCCAGTATCGCGCAGTCTCGGCCAGCTGCGGTTCGCCATTCTGGCCGAAGTAAGCCTCATCTTCACGGGCGGCCGTTATCTTGCGCTCAAGATACTGGGGAAATTCCTTGCGGAACACCGGGTGAGCCAGCTGTTCCAGCAAAATGGGAGAAAGATTCAAATTGGCGCGCAAGGCAATTCCGTCGCGCTCCAGGTTGGCAATCACGCGCAACAGCGGCAAATAGGTCTCCGCAGCGGCCTCCAGCAACCATTCCAAACCATGCGGCCAGGTTCCATGGTTCACCACATACGGCAAATGTGCGTGCAAAGTAAACGTCAAATACGCAGAAGGATGTTCGTGATGCGTGTCGATCATGAATTCCCCTTTAACGCTACGTTAGATGCAAATGGGGAAGAACGAGGATCAGGCACCCCTGCCATCTGGGCGAGAGCCCGGATGTAGGGGACGCTGGTCGCAAGAAGTGCAGGCTCTTGCGTTTACTATAGTCTTTCCAGCATGAAAATCTGGTAAGGATCTGCCCGCGAAACCGCCGCTCAGCGCGGACTTGAACCTGATTCATTGCTCTCATCTCAGGTCCTAGGACTCCCGTGCAAAGACCAGAATTGCTGTTTTTCGGGGCCATCTTGACCTGATTTCAGGGCAAATGGGGAACCCAACTGCACATTGCCGCGCCAATATCCATTTGCTACTATCCAGATGATCGCGTAATTCCTCCACTGCGCGAAGGAGATAAGCAAATGCCAGAACAGGAAACGACAGGAATTGGTTGGTTTATCGCAGGCCTTGGCTTAGGTGCGTTGCTCGGTATTTTGTTTGCCCCCAAGGCAGGCAAGGAACTTCGTGAAGGCTTGATGACCAGCGCGAAGGATAAGAAAGATTATGTAACCGCTCGCAGCCGCGAGGCGCGTGAGCAGATCAATTCCGTGGTCGACAGAGGCCGCGAGCAGGTGAACGAGTTTGCTGAGCGTGGCAAGGAAGCCGCCGAAAAGGGCCGCGAACGCTGGAGTGGCATTGTGGACCGCGTTGCCGGCAGCCGGTCTGAGGCGGAACACCATGTGAACGATGAAGAAGAACCGTTTCATGGCGGTGCAGCCGAAAATCGCTTTTAATGCATCTCAAAGGCAGGTGCGCCTTGCGGTTCCTGCCGCCGTTGGTATAGTTGTGCCTTGCGGTTCTACACTTGTGCTCAGGCCACTGACTTCGGCTCCCTTTCAGCGGATTTCGCCCGATGGGGTCAGAGCCACGGTCGGGTCAAGCGTCTGCTAGCGCAAATTTCGTAATGAGGGGGCTTCATGCCAACCGGATCGACGGTTTTCCTTGTATTTACTGGGGTGGTTACGTTTGCCGTTGTTTTGCAGACGATTGTCTTGGTAGTGTTTGCCGTCGCTGCCAAGGCGGCTCAAGCCAAAATCATGGAGCAGGCTGATCGCCTGCAAGCCGAAGTGCACACCATCGTCGAGTCCAGCGCGAATATCATGGAGACGCTCGACGACTTAACTCCGCGCATGCGCGCCATCACCGAAAATGTCCAGAAGGCAACCGATACGCTGCGCAATCAAGTGAACCATATCGACGGCGTCGTCACCGATGTCACCGGAAAGACTCGCACCCAGGTGTCTCGCATCGACAACATGGTGACGGACACGCTGGACGGCATCGCCCGCGGAACCCGCACCATTCAGGACAACATTATGGCGCCGCTGCGGCAGATTGGCGGATGGATGAACACTATCCGCGCCACTCTGGATCTGCTGCGTGGTGGTGGCGACCGCCGCAGCGATCGTAGAACCCGCCGCTACGACGAAGACTACTAAACTCGCTCCGGTAGATCCCGGACTTTAACATTGAATTAGCCTCCGCAACTCAACGCTTCGGCAGACCCCGGACTCTAGTCCGGGGTTGAGAGGCCGCCGAGATTCGCCTTTAAGCGCTGAGGTCCGCTACTTGAGAAGATTCTTCGCGATGAACAAAACATTGGCCGGACGCTCTGCCAGGCGTCGCATGAAGTATGGATACCAATCCGTACCGAACGGAACATACACGCGCAAGCCGTAGCCTTCCTTCGCCAGAGAAATTTGCAGATCGCGCCGAATACCATAGAGCATCTGGAACTCGAAGCTGCGTTTGTCGATCCCTTCCTGTTCCACAAACTTCTTGATCTCGCGGATGATCACTTCATCGTGTGTGGCCAGCCCGTGAAACACTCCGCTGGTCAGCAAAATCTTTGTCAGTTTCAAATAGTTGGCGTCCACAACCGCTTTCTCTGGGAACGCCAGCGTCGGCGGTTCCTTGTACGCGCCCTTGCATAGCCGAATGCGAATGCGATCTGCCAGCAGCAGGTTCACGTCTTCTTCGCATCGATAGAGATACGATTGCAACACTGTTCCGATGCGGCCCGCATGATTGGGCATGGCATGAATCTCGCGGGTCATGTCGATGGTCGCCTGCGTCAGATCGCTGCCTTCCATATCGACGCGCAGAAAGTTATTGGTCGCGGCCGCATGGTCGACCAACTCGGTGGTAATCTGCCGCGCAATGGCGGGGCTGATGTACATCCCCATCTGCGTCAGCTTCGCGCTGACGTTGGCCTTCAACCCGCGCTGTTGAATCTCGTCGAGCAGTTGGTGATAGATGTCGGCGGCGCGGCGTGCCTCTTCCTCTGTGGAGACATTTTCGCCCAGGCTGTCGAGCGAAACCGGAATGCCTTCGCGGTTCAGTGTCTCGGCGACGCGCAACGCATCAGAAACATTCATGCCCGCGATAAATCGCCCGGACATTTTCTGGCCCATGCGGGACTGTTCCGCAAACGAGCGCAATTGTTTGTTCTGCGATAGCGCAATCAACGCAGAGCGCAGCGGGTTCATACTCATAAGAAAGGTGCCTCGACCAAACCCTTTATTGTGTCACAAGAGTAGCGAAAGCCCCTGTGCAATGGCTCGCTCATGTATGTGACAGCGGCGGAAATAAAACCTCGCGGAGACCCGCGAGGTTTATCGTTGCACGGAGGTTTGCGGAAACAGTTAGCGATTTTCGATGGCCACGTACTTGTTCGGATAGGCCGGTCCGGTATATTCGGCGCGTGGACGAATCAGTCGATTGTCCTCAAACTGCTCGATCACGTGCGCTGACCATCCGGCAATGCGGCTGACCGCAAAGATGGGAGTGAACAGATCAACATCAATGCCCAACGTGGTGTAAGTCGAGGCAGAATAGAAATCCACGTTGGCGTTCAACTTCTTCTCTTCTTTCACGAACAGCTCAATCTTGCGCGACATGTCGAACCATTTGGGATTGCCGTCGGCGCGTCCCAGATCCTGCGACATGCGTCGCAAATGCGTCGCCCTTGGATCTTCGGTGCGATATACGCGATGTCCGAAGCCGGGGACTTTCTTTTTGTCTGCCAGCATCTGCCGCACATATTCCACTGGATCGGCACCCGCTTGATCGATGGCGAACAGGATGCGCATCACGGCTTCATTGGCGCCGCCGTGCAGTGAACCTTTCAGCGCGCCAATCGCACCTGTAATTGCTGAATGCATGTCAGACAACGTGGCGACGATGACGCGCGCAGCGAAGGTGGAGGCATTAAATTCGTGATCGGCGTGCAGAATCAGGGCAACATCCAACGCGCGTTCGGCCGTTGCAGAAGGCTTTTCCCCGTTCAACATCCATAAAAAATTACCGGAATGGCTAAGAGATGGATCGGGCGCGATGATCGACTTGGCCTTGCGCACGCGATCAAACACCGCGACAATCATAGGAATTTGAGCGGTTAAACGGAACGCCTTGCGCACATTTGCTTCGTGCGACATGCCTTCCTGATCCGGGTCATACATGCTTAGCGCGGAAACCGCGGTGCGAAGCGCTGCCATCGGCAATGCATCCTTCGGCAATTCTCCCAGCAACCGCACCACTTCAGGTGGTAGCGCACGTGCGGCGGTCAGTTGTTGATTGAAGTCGACAAGCTCCGACTTGGTAGGCAGGCGTCCAAACCACAATAGATACGCTGTTTCAGGGAAGGTCGATTTTTCCGCCAGCTCATGAATATCAATGCCGCGGTAGGCTAAAACGCCCGCGTCTCCGTCGATCAGACAAATTCCTGAGTCGGAAGCAACAATGTCTTCCAACCCGCGTGCCGCGGCAGTCATAGCCATGTTCGTGTTCTCCAGACAAGTTTTTCTGTGTGCAGAATCCGGTGCCAGTCCGCCCTACACTCCTACCTCGATACTACAATGCAAGCCAGCCGTTCGTCATGCTAGACAGCGTCTTATGTACCTTTCGCAGGTTACTTCAGGCTTCGCCTTCTGCGGTTCGCATGGAATCGCTGCAGTTGTGGCAACGACGCAACTGTTGCCCTGTGTCCTCCGTCATTTGTGCGACCCTTGTTTTTGTGAAAACCTAGTGTGTGCCGTTCGACCGCACCCGAAGTGTCCTGAATCACTTGTCCTGCTGAAACGCATCGCACGATGCGAGGAGTTCTTTCGAAATGCCTGAAGATGACGACCTATACGGGGAGCAGAGAAATTCACCCGGCCTGTTGATTTTGATCGCTGGGCTCTCCTTCTTATTGGCAATCGGCGCGCTCGCGTGGAGTTATTTCCTGCAAGGCCGGCTCGACGCCACCGAAGCAAAATTGACCCAGGCCCAGGAGCACATCGACCGTCTGTCCGCGCAGGATGCGGAAATATGGCGGCAAATGCGGGCAACTAACGACGAGTTTGGAGCCAAGCTCGGCATTACCCAACAGCAAATTGAGCTGCGGGCGCAAAGCATCCTGCACCAACAGCAGGTGGCGAATGCGCGCATGGCCAGACAACAGGCGGCGACCCAGCAAAAGGTGACAGACGTCTCGCATGCTGTTTCCAATGTGCAGACCGATGTGGGCGGCGTCAAAAAAGATGTTGTTACCACGCAGAAGGAGCTGGCCAGCACTGAACAGCAACTCCATGCTGTTGTCGGCGATTTAGGCGTGCAGAGCGGCCTGATCGCAACCAATTCGCAGCAGCTTGATTACCTGAAGCATCTGGGAGATCGCGAATATTTTCAATTTACCTTGCACAAAGGGCAGCCGGCATCTTCCATTTCGATCGTGAAGTTGCAGTTGAAGAAAGCTGACGTCAAGCATTCCCGCTACACGCTCGTCATTTACTCCGACGATAAGAAGATCGAAAAGAAGAATCGCGATCTCGACGAGCCGCTGCAGTTCTATACCGGGAAAAACCCGATGCTTTTTGAAGTGGTGGTCAATCAAATCGGAAAGAATCAAGTGTCTGGATACTTGGCAACGCCAAAGAATGCGCCCAAGCCGTTCGTTCCGTAGTCAGTAAACGGATTCGCGCAGACGCTCTGCGACCTTCTACATCACGCTGGTTGGCGAATGAATGCGACCTACTGCAACGGAAGCGCTACAGACCGTCCGTGCTGGAAACTGATAATGACCTGTCCGCTCTTGCGCTGAGTCCATTGCGCCTTCGTCCAGGGATAGGCGAACACCATCAAACCTTCCACAGAACCTCCCGGCGGAATGACTGTGTGGCGGGTCAACGGTGCCATGCTCATCGCGGTCAATTGCGGAAAGCGCTGCATGAAGCGATCGATATCTTCAGGTAGGGCTGCGGAGCTTTCATCGCCGCTCGATTGCCCCGGCATCTTGATGTCGGAAACCAGGTCAAACAGCGTGAGCGGGTCTTTGCTGACATTAGTGACTCGCGCTTGCACCAGCAGCACCGTCTCATCCTGCTCCGGCAACGCCCCCGGCATTCCCGGACCTTGCGGGGACGCGCCAGAGTCCACCTGAACCTGATACGCATACTGCCGCAACAAACTGGCGGAGGCATCCGGTTTTGAGCGCCCGAAGTATGCAAACAGCGCCCATGCGATGCATAAGCCTATGACAACGATAATGCCGGGAACGACAAGCGGGCGCCAGGGTTCGACTGGCTCAATCTCATCCATCTCGAGCGCACCCACATTTGGGGTCCGCGTCGAGGGCGGTAGGGACGGCTCTTCTTGCGACGTCTCGGGAGCTGAAGATTCGGGGGTAATCATGGTTGCAAGCAGTTTACTCGGAATCCGAGGAAATCAGCACAGAAAGTTTAGAGAATTCGAGGACGCAATTGACTGAGCACCTCCGCCGCTGACCTTGTATTTACAACATCTTCCGCCCTCAGGCCGGCTCGGCGGAGCTGGCGAATGCCATAACGCATCTTTTCCAGGTGCGAAGTATGGTGGGAATCCGTGTTCACAACAATCTTGCATCCCAGCTCCCGGGCGCGCCGAAGATTGCGATCATTCAGGTCCAATCGGTCCGGGTAGGCATTGTGTTCCACCGCAACTCCCAACTCGGCGCAGCGCTTCAGAATAGTATCCAGGTCGAGAGCGTATGCCTCGCGACGCAGCAATAAACGGCCAGTCGGATGTCCAAGGATTCGCACAAAAGGATTTTCGATCGCGCGCAAAATTCGTTCCGTCATCTGTTCCGACGGCTGACCAAAATGCGAATGCACGCTGGCCACAACTACATCCATCTGCGCCAGAACTTCGTCAGAAAGATCGAGAGCTCCGTCGACCAGAATATCGACTTCTATGCCGGGGAACACGCGAATCCGCCCCTCCATCTCGCGATCGACGGCGCGGATGCGTTCGATGTGCTGCAGCGCGCGGACATCGTCCAGGCCATTCGTCATGGCAAGATTTTTTGAGTGATCCGTGATTGCAATATATTCGTAGCCGCGCGCCGATGCTGCATCCGCCATTTCCCGGATTGTGTTTTTACCGTCCGTCTCATTCGTGTGCATGTGCAGATCGCCACGAATGTCAGACTGCTCGATCAGCTTGGGAAGTCTTTGCTCCGCGGCTG
Source organism: Acidobacteriaceae bacterium (assembly GCA_049796755.1). Lineage (GTDB taxonomy): Bacteria > Acidobacteriota > Terriglobia > Terriglobales > Acidobacteriaceae > JAKAAZ01. The sequence goes on along the minus strand of JBARFA010000005.1, from coordinate 9,697 downwards.
CTTCAATTTCTCCCAAATCCTCCCGCAGTTCTGGGGGAATCCAATCGAGACCGAGCGCTGCATAAATTTCTTCCTCGGTCCGGCTGGGTAGCGCGGTCCCATCGTCCAAACGCGCCAATGCGTATTCATTCAACGTGTAGCCCATCTTCAACGCCCGCTGCCGTACAGACACGTTGTGCAGCTTGGAGCCGGTGAAGTATTGCAGCGCGGCGCCATAACTTTTTTCCGGCAGCATGCGCACATCCACCTGCAAACCTTGCCGCAGCCGAAAGCTCACTTTGTTCTGTCCCTTGCCAAGAATGTCGGCGATGGGTGGATAGGCAGCGACGTATTCCACAACCGCCGCGACCTTGTCTTCTTCGCAGGCCGGACCGGTGATCAGAAAATCCAGATCGCCCACCGTTTCCCGCCCGCGGCGCAATGAGCCTGCCGGCGTCACGCGGTCAATGCCCGGACAATTGCGCAGATATTCCGTCAACTTTTCTGCCGCCAGCTCGGCGTCATCCAGGTGGAATCGTCCAATGTTTTTGCGATATTCCGCGATGCCTTGAAGCAGCTTCGCCACCTGCTTGGGGCCACACCGCGGCAGGTTATCCAGGCGGCCCTCTTTGCAGGCTGCTTCCAACTCGTCAACACTTGAAATTTGCGCGGCATCCCAGAACAGTGCTACTGTTTTCGGCCCCATGCCAGGCAGTCGCAACAACTCCAGCATCGATGGTTTGTATTTGGCCAGCAAATCCTGGTGCAGGCTCAGCGTGCCTGTCTTCTCTAGCTCAACAATATTTGCCGCCATCCCTTTGCCGATGCCGGGAATCTCCAGCAATCTCTTTGGCTCCGCCGCCAGCGCACCCAGTGCAATCGTGCTCTGCTCCACCACCTCCGCGGCGCGGCGATAGGAACGAATGCGAAATGAGTCGGCCGCGCTCACTTCCAGCAGGTCGGCCGTCTCCGACAATATTTGTGCAATCTGGCGATTTTCCATGGCGATCAAACCGGACGAAAATTCCGAGCCCTCGAAGGCATCATCGCACCCGGCCGACGAAAATGAAAACCCGGCACAGGGGCCGGGTCAGGAAGCCATATTGAATGAAGGTTCAGATTACATGCGGTCGCACCACAACTACGGCCTGGATTGTTTCGGATGCGTGAGACGCAGGTGAGCGCACACGAACTCAATCCATTGCAAAGCTACTGCAATTCAAGAAAACCGCTGTGGAGATGAGCGTTAGCTTCGCATCGTCTCGTGGACCGCATCTTGCAAGCGCATCACCTGATCCGCTTGTGGTCCTTTATCTCCCTGCACGATGTCAAACTCGACAGGGTCGCCTTCCTTCAGGCTCTTATACCCATCAGTTTGAATTGCTGTGTAATGCACGAATACATCGGGACCATCGTCGCGCCCAATGAATCCGAACCCTTTAGCATTATTGAACCACTTCACTTTGCCTTTGTGCTGAGACACGGAACACGCACCTCTAATCTACAGATCGGAAACCGCCAAGGGATCCTGCCGATATAGACGTGGGAAGCAACGAATTGTTATGCAGAGAATGAAAAAAATATGAATGTGGAGCAGAAGAAATGGCGAAAGACAGATCGCCCGATGTTTTTCGCGGCCCAAGAGATGATATTTATTGTGGAAAAATGCGGGTGCACTCGAGGTCAAGCGGACGATGCCGTGAGAGTGCCGATTTGGGAATCGTTGTTAGGAAATTCCAGCGGCGCGACGACGCACATACATCAAAATTGCGATGATGGATTTTGCGTCGATAATTTTTCCGCTGTCCACCCACTCCAGCGCCTGCGATAGAGGAATCTGCTGGTGCTGAATATATTCGTCCTCATCCGGCGCAGACTCTCCGCAACTCAAGCCCTCTGCCAGATACACCTGCATCCACTCGCCCAGAAACCCCGGACTCACATAGAACCGCGCGATCTTACTCCAGCGCTTGGCAATATATCCGGTCTCCTCCAGCAATTCGCGCTTCGCGCCCGGCAGCACATCTTCCTCCGGCTCCTTGCGACCCGCTGGAATCTCCCACATATACTGTCCGGCGGCGTGGCGATATTGGCGTTCGACGACGATCATCGGATCGGCCGGGTCGCGCGTGCCATCCACCGCGAGAATCACAACCGAACCGGAGTGCCGAATCACATCGCGGCGGGCAGTCTCACCCTCGGGCTCGCGTACATAGTCCGTATACACGTCAAACAGGGGTCCCTGATACACGAGCTTGGAGGAAACCAGTGCGACCTTTCCGCCTTTATTTCCGTTCAGCGCGGAACCGGAAGAAATTGATTTCGATGTGCCGGACTTCGCGCTGCCTGCCACTTTCTTGCGAGGCGCAAGCTTCTTTTCAGAGATTGTATGTTGATTGGTTTTACTTTTCGCCTTGCCTCGGCTGGCTCTCTTTGCCTTCTTCAACGGTGCTTTCTTCCCAGATTGCATCCAGTTCCTTTCGGGGTGCTCGTCTCAGCCGGAATCTTTCCCAACAGTATCGGCGGAATATCCGTTCCACATGAGACGTTAAATCAAACTCGCTTGCGTGCGTCAAAAAAATCTGAGGAAATGCTGCACAGAATCTATCGCGTCGCTGGATGGGCTTCCTGATTGCCAATCTCGGCGAAGGTCATGTTCACCGCCGGATGGCCGGTCGCACGTTTCCATTCCTGGAACAGCTGACCATAGCTCGCCTTCATGTAATTTTCCGGCGAGATGCCAAGCTTAGCCGCGATTCGATCGATCCACTCCGAGCTGCCTTCCAGCTCGGCGAAGTCTCCAATGGGAGTCACATCCACCACGACGTGTCCTTCGTTATCGGCCCATTCTGTGCGAAGCTTCTCGTAAACAAACATGGGCGCAAACCCCAGCCGTTCGAAAATTGCCGCCAGCGGACGGCCATCCTCAATTTCGATTTCCGTTTCCGTGCGCACTTTATGGGTGCTGTTCGCAGAGCTTTCCACCGGCGCTTTATGAGTCAGCACCCAGCGGTCACCGTACTGACGAATGCGCAGCAATTCGCCGCGCTGCCGCAACTCGCCGTCGGGTTTGTCGAACAACACATTGCGCTCCATCGTCTCCGCCGTCTGCAGATGAAATCCCAGCGCCGGCAGCTGCATGGTGAACCCGGCGCGATCTTTCAATCGAACTTTGATTTCAGTTTCCATCTTGCCTGTCGCCGTCTCCCCGCTCATACCCATAGTTTCGCAGATGCCGGCCGTCTGCACGAATCAACCGTTTGACACATTAGGATGAAAGACGGAAGGCCAGCGGGGCGCACGCAGCTTTTACAAACCGTTATGATCCCTAACAAAACAATCCGGCTGGAGATTTCTGCCGATTCCACCTCGTCCGTAGCCGCGCAAACCGCTCTTTCCCAGGCTGCGGAAGTCATTCGTTCCGGCGGTACCGTGGCGTTTCCTACAGAGACGGTGTATGGCCTGGGTGCAAACGCGCTCAATCCAGCTGCTGTGGAAAAGATTTTTCTCGCCAAGCAGCGGCCCTCCTGGGATCCCATGATCGTCCACATATCCGATCGCGATATGTTGGCGAAAATCACGATTCGCGTGCCAGGAAATGCGCAGCAAAAAATCGATGCACTCATGGACCAATTCTGGCCCGGCCCATTGACCATCCTTTTACCGAAGCAGCCAGCCGTGCCTTCAGTTGTGACCGCTGGCCGCGAACTCGTTGGCGTTCGCATGCCTGCCCATCCGGTGGCGCTGGCGCTCATCGATGCGGCCAATCTTCCCATCGCGGCGCCCAGCGCCAATCGCTTCGGCCATACCAGCCCCACCACCGCGCAGCATGTGTTGGAGGACCTCGACGGCCGCATCGATCTGGTGCTGGATAGCGGTCCCGCCTGGTGCGGCGTGGAGTCGACGGTGATTGAAGTTCGCGATCACGAATTCATTCTCTATCGACCGGGTGCCATCCCCGCAGAGGAAATTGAATCCATTGCCGGGCCATTGGTCCTCTATCGATCGGCCAAAACCGGTGCGATGCCACCGGAATCCTTGCCATCCCCGGGCGTGGACATGCGCCACTACGCGCCCAACGCCGGCGTCGTTCTGCTGGATATAAGCGAGCACACGGAAAACACTCGCCGGAAGCTCTGGCTGCACGCGGTGCAGGAACAGTTAGACACCGCGCAGAAAATTGGCGTCCTCCTCCCTGCGGAATGGCCGTTGCCCGACGGATTTAGCGGCATTCACTTTGCCTGGGGAAACTGGGAGGATGATCAGGAGTTGGCACAGCGCCTCTTTGCTGGACTGCGAACGCTGGACGCCATGGGAGCGCAGATCATTCTGTGCCCATTGCCGGCCGATTCAGGCCTGGGTGCGGCCATTCGCGATCGCCTGCTGAAGGCCGCTCGCAAAGTGTAGAGCGGACTCAAAGACATTCCTAGCACTCATCCCGCAAGGGCTGGCCGTGTGAATTACACTCACTGCAAACGAAGTTGGCGCTGGAGATAATTCGGATGCAGCCAGTTAATTTTCTTCATGAATACGAGGCTAGGACAGACGAAGAACTCCTGCGCTTATCGCTGGAGTCCGATCAATTGACCGACGATGCCAACCAGGCGTTGTCGATCGTGATGCGTAATCGCGGCATTGCGACGGAAGAACGCAAGCGAGAGTTTCAGCAGGAAGAAGCGAGAGCTGAAGGTGAAAGGGCTAACAACATCGGACACCTCGCAGTCTTCCATCCCCTCGGGATAGGACGAGAACGCTATTCGAAGTTCGACCACCAGTTCGACCGAGCCTCAGGAATGGAGCAGTTCATCACAACCATTTTCATTGTGATTTTCTGGTTGCCGTTGGTGCCAATTGGCACCTATCGGATTGAACGAAAAAGGAGATTCTTGTTTTCGTCCAAAATGACAGTTCTTGAAAGGCTACCGCTGAATTGGACTCAAGTGTTGGCGGTCTGGGCAGTTGCCTCGCTCATCTTGCTGGCAGGCTATTGGACGCTACTACTCTTCGTGTCGACCCGGCATCCCGCTCACTAGATGCGCAACTACGACATGGTTTGAGGTAGGTTTTCGCCGGCTTTATAGATGTAGCGGATGCTGTCTTTATAGACGAGTACGCGGGTTCGGGAGCCATTTTGTGGGCCGCCACGGCCCACGTTTCGCAGCTTGATGGCGAACCGGTCATACCACTCGATCACGCCCTCCAGTTCGTCACCGTTTTCCAGCATCACGATCATCCGCGTCTGCGCCTGGATCTGTTTCTGAAAATAAAAGACTTCGGCGTGCGAGCTGTCTTCCACCGTGCCGTCTGGCATGGCGCGGGCTGTCAATGCTGGGCCATGGCCAAAAATCGTGGTCTGGCGAGGCGGAGCCGACCGTAACGCAAGGTTGGGCCGGATCAGGCGGCGTTGCCCGGAAAAGTCGTTTGCGGGTTGCGAAGGCGCAGGGACGGCCACCACGACAGCGGTGCGCTCCACCGGTTTGGGCTTGGGCAATGGCATGGATTCATTCGAACGGACAGCAGGGCCAGGTTTTTAACCTCCGGGACTGAGGTGGAGGAGAGATCATCAACCCAATTGATTCTGCTGAATGAATACGATGCTAGTCGAAGACCGAACGTTTTCCAACTGTAGTGTTTGTTTTTTCATTTTCAAGGGAGGTCGATTCGGAATTACCGCCGCTGGAGAGCTGCCGTCATCGCGTCCAGGGAGAGAGAACGCAGCAGGTTGCGTCGCATACCCGATTCTACCTCTGCGACTCGCCGCACCGCTTTTTCAATCCAATCGAACGAAACACTCTCGGCCAGACGGCGAAGTTCCGGCAAAATGTCGATGTTGCGCACCATATCCTGCTGTCCAGCCTGCAGTAACATCATGTCCTCCAGCAATAGGTATAGACTGCGCAGCAAATCCTGAGTCTTCTGCTGACCCTCCGCCCCGGCGCGATAGGTTTCCGTCACTCGAAATAGCGCTGAGTGGTCCGGTTCAGCCGTAGCTGTCCGCAGCAGCAGCAGGGCGTCCTTGCGGCTCGCAAGATAGGTATCGGCATCGAATGAAATCGTCCGTCCAATGGTTCCTTCCGCCAGTCGCGCTACCAGCGCGCGTCGAGCAGATGGCCATTCCGGGTGCCGCTCGGCCAGGATTTTTTCCAATGTCTCCATCGGCACGGCGTGCAACCGCATCTGGCTGCAGCGGGAGCGAATGGTCGGAAGCAGGTCCGACGGGTTTTCCGCCAGCAACAGCAAATGAGCGTACTCCGGCGGTTCTTCCAGTACTTTCAGCAGGGAATTGGCTGCCTCGCTCATAAATTTGGCGGTCGGAAAGATGTAGATCTTGTCTTTTCCTTCCGACGGTGCTCGCTGCACATTGTGGATCAGCGACCGAACCTGGCCCACCTTGACTAAATTCTGCGGCGGATCGGGCGGCACCACCAGCACATCCGGATGGGTCTGGATCAGGATGCGAGTATCTTTGCGGTCGGCATCGCGCAGGTCTTCCCGCGCCTCAACCGCTTCTGCCACGCGCGCGTCCAGGTCCAGCGCGGCGGCAATTCGGGTGCAGTTGTGGCATACATCGCAGGCATCCGGCAGTCCGTTGAAGGTTTGCGGATCAAGGCAATTCAGCGCCTGCGCCAGCGCAATCGCCAATGAGTACTTGCCCGCGCCGCGCGGCCCAGAAAGCAGAATCGCATGCGGCAGACGTCCGGATGCGGCGGATTCCTGCAGTTGCCGCACGGTCGCTTCATTGCCCAGAAAGCTGCGAAAGTTCACATTTTGAGCCTAGCAGAATTGACGCCTCGTTCCTCCGCAGTCATTATCATCGGATATTTCGGCCGCAAAGTGATTTTGGGCTGCACATCGACCGTCTGACCGGGAACCATGTGGAAACTCCATTGCTGCGCCAGGGTCGCCAAAATCAGCACGCCTTCCATCCATGCGAATGCCTCGCCAATACACTGGCGGGAGCCGCCGCCAAAGGGAAAATAGGCAAACCGCGGCCGCACTGCTTTCTGCTCCGGAGTAAAGCGCTCCGGATCGAACCGCAATGGCTCCGGATAGAATTCCTCGCTGCGCTGAAGAATGTATTGGCTGAAGAAAAAATATGTTCCCGCGGGCAGGCGATACGGGCCCAGTTCGACAACCTGCGTGGATTGCCGCCCCATCGCCCACGCCGGCGGATACAGCCGCATCGACTCCGCAAACACCATCTCTGTATAGCGCAGTCTGGGCAAGTCCTCCAGACTCGGCAGCCTGCCTCGCAGCGTCTCGTCAATCTCGCGCTGCATGCATTCTGCGGCCGCCGGATTTTCGGACAACAAATACCAGGTCCAGGTAAGCGCATTCGCGACCGTCTCATATCCCGCAAGAAAAATCGTGATCACTTCATCGCGAAGTTGTCGGTCGCTCATCCCCTGCGGTGCGGACGGCTTGCGTTCTTTATCGCCGGGTGTTTCCCCCTCATCCCGTGCCGCCATCAGCATGGAGAGCAGGTCGCCGCGATCTTCGTTGGACGCGCGCCGCTCTGCAATCATGCGATAGACCTGGGCATCCAGTCGTGCCCGCGCCTTGCGAAAGCGAATCAGGCCGGGAATCGGCCAGCGTAGATAACTCTCCGCCCTCGGCAGCGCGATCAGATAGTTGTAGAGGCGCATGATCACGTTCACTTCATCGTTGATCTCGCGAATGGCAGCTGTCACATCAGTCGCGAACAGCGTCTGGGCGACAATCTCCAGTGTCAACTCCATCATCGCGGCCGACATGTCGAAGGATTGGCCGGGTTGCCATGTACCGCGCATGTTTGCTCCGCGTTCCACCATCATGTCTGCATAGGCCTGAATGCGCTGTCGATGGAAGGCGGGTGCTGCAATGCGCCTTTGCCTCATGTGAAACTCACCCTCGCTGGTGATCAATCCTTCGCCCAGCAGGATTTTCATGCGGTTCTGGGTACGCTCTTTGATGAACGCCGCAGCCTGCGTTACCAGAATCTCGCGGATCAGTTCCGGCTCGTTGATGAACACAATGTTGCTGCCGCCCAGTTTGTAATAAGAGACGGGACCATAGGTTTCCGCCAGGTGCTCAAACAGCAGGATTGGATTGCCCGGCCGAAAAAATCGCCGAAACAAATACAACGGCAGATTGCGTTGCAGGCCCGGCGGAAAACGAAATGACTCCGGCTCGTGCCCAGGATCTTTCTGTGCCGAACTTGCAGATGGGGACGGGCTGGCCATGAGGGGAAATGGAAATAGCGCGCGCGTACAGGTTCAATCAGACAGAGGCAGCGACGCGCGCCAATCGCCCCTCAACAATTTCCACAATACGCTTTTCAATCGCATCGACCGACGCATCTTCCGCAATTGTGACCACACGCAAAACCTCTCGTGCGGCAATTTCCTGATACTTCAAAAAGACGCGCTCGTAGAAGGCCCGGCCCTCGGTTTCAAATCGATTTTCATCCGTCCCCTGGTCGATTTGGCGGCCATTTCGTCTCCGCGCTCGCGCCAGGGAAGCCTCCAGACTCGGCAGCAATAAGATTGTCAGGTCTGGCCACAGATTTCCGCAAACAGCGCGATGCAATTCCAGCACTGGTGCACTCCCCAAGCTGCGCCCACCCCCTTGATACGCCTCGGTGGAGTCGGTAAATCGATCGCACAGGACAATTTTTCCTTCCGCCAGAGCCGGCAGAATAATCTCGTGGATCGACTGGGCGCGGTCGGCAAACATTAGCGCCATCTCCGCCAACGGCGCGACATTCTGCGTCGCGGAATGCAGTAACAGCCCGCGAATCTGATCGCCCAATTCTGTTCCGCCCGGCTGACGAGTGGTCGTTACCGCTCGACCCTGCGCCTGCAACCTGCGCGCCAGCAGGCGAAGCTGGGTGGATTTGCCGGAGCCATCCAGCCCTTCAAACGTAATAAAAAAACCGCGCGGCATGGCGGTAGGGTACCACTGCCGACGTCGGCCGACGGGCAGAAGCGGTGCCGCGGTCGATCCTCTTTGAGAAAATCTCATCATGGCACTGGAATTCACCACTTCCTATCTCGAAGACTCAATCCATCTGTTCCGCCATTACAAGAAGCTTGCGGAGCGCGCCATTTCTCAAGTGACGGACCCGCAACTGTATGAACTCCTCGACGAGGATGCCAACTCCATTGCCATCGTCATGCAGCATATGGCGGGCAATATGAAATCGCGCTGTACGAACTTTCTATCGGAGGACGGCGAAAAGCCATGGCGCAATCGCGACCGCGAATTTGAACCGCCTCCTGCGACTCGAGAGGCCCTTATGCGGATGTGGGAAGATGGCTGGAACTGCCTGTTCCAGGCCCTGGGATCCTTGACGGATGCGGACCTGGGCCGCTCCGTGCCCATTCGCGGCGAGGCCCATTCCGTCATGCAGGCCATCAATCGCCAGGTCGCGCATTGTGCCTACCATTGCGGCCAGATTGTTCTGCTGGCCAAGCATTTCCAGCACGCCCAGTGGACGTCGCTCACTGTTCCGAAAGGCAAATCCGAGGAGTTCAACGCAAAGGTGCGTGCAGGCGAAGCCAGCCAGCGTTAGACGCATTCTGGGCCTAGTCTGCACGCGCTGCATTACACTGTTGCTTCGTCTGCACCCCGATCATTTCAGGAGCCCTATGCGCCTAAACATTTCTCTTGCCTTGGCCGCCTTTGCCCTTGCGGCGATACTTCCACGAAGCAGCGTTGCACAAGCCGCCACAACGTC
>JBARFA010000004.1:0-3961 GCA_049796755.1 Acidobacteriaceae bacterium | reverse complement strand
AGGCGCTCTAGTGACGCTGCGCAAAAGGCAGCAGAGCGATGTTGCGAGCCTGCTTGATGGCGCGGGTAACGCGGCGCTGGTGCGTGGTGCAGACGCCGGTCAGGCGGCGGGGAACAATCTTCCCGCTCTCTGCAACGAACCCCTGCAGCAAACGCACATCGCGATAGGGAATGGCATCGATTTTCTCGACGCAGAACTTGCACACTTTCTTGCGGCGGAAAAACTTGCGTCCGCCGGGACCGCCGCCTGCGCCTGCCGGGCGCGGTGGCCGCGGACCAGAGTGAGAGGGTCCATCCGAGGATGATGATGTTGATTGCGATCTTTCTTCTGCCATGTTGCGACTCCTTCTTTAGTCGGCCGGAGAGCGTCTCCGGCGCGGAAACTTATGCTTCGGTTGGAACTGCCGTGGGCATCGCCCACAAAATATTTCGCTATGCAATCGCTTCTGGAACTGCCGCGGTTTCTGCCGGCTGTTCGACGCTACGCTGCGGAGCGACGGGCTGTGCGGCAGCGGCATGCGCAGCTGCAGCCTGGGACGCAGCTGCTGCGGCATTCGCCTGTGCAGCCTGCGCATTCACTGCGCTTTGCTTGATCTTGGTGGAGCGCAGCTTCTTGATCTTGTTGATGCGCTTTTCTTCCTCGTCCATGCGGACGGTGATGAACTTGATGACAGGCTCAGTCACGCGCAGGCGCCGTTCGAGTTCAGCCACCAGGCTGCCATCCGCTTCCACGGTCAACAGGTTATAGTTGCCCTCGTTGAACTTGCGGACAGTGTAGGCCAGCTTGCGGTTTCCCAGCTTCTCGCTCGATACCAACTTGCCATTGCCCTTGGTGATAGTGGCTTCAAAACCGGCGATCAGCTTGTCGGCTTCCTCGGCCGCCACATCCGGGCGCAGGATAAACATCACTTCGTATTTCCGTTGCATTCGTCTCTCGTTTCCGGCAAAGCCTTCTGGCCTTGCCTGTCGCAACCTTCAAGGCTGCTCAGTCTACCGTTCAATCGTTTGCTTCACTCTTGCTCTTCGGCAGTAATCCGCCGATTCAACCGGTTCATCGCGACGCTGGCGCCTTCGGTTAAAAGCAACTCAATCGCCGTCGAAACATCATCCAGAACTTTGTCCAGCACCGCCAGCTCCGCCTTGCGGAACGGCGTCAGAACATAATCCTTGCGCCGCTGGCGTGCGTTTTCCGCCGCCATGGCGTCTTCCGGAGCAATTCCAATTCGAATGCGCAGCCATTCTTCTGTGTCCAGCGCACTCGAAATCGACTTGACCCCGTTGTGCCCGCCCGCGCTTCCACGCTCGCGGATACGAATACTGCCCAGCGGCAAAGCCACTTCGTCATACAGCACGATCAGCTGCCGCTGTGGATCAATTTCCAACTCATCCACCAGCGCCGCTACCGATAACCCACTCAGGTTCATGTAGGTTTCCGGCTTGGCCAGCAGCACTTGCCGGCCGGCGATGCGCGCCGAAGCTGTCAAAGCCTTCGAACGCCGATTCGTGACTACCACACCACATTGCTCCGCCAGCCGATCGATGGCCAGAAAGCCGGCGTTATGCGGCGTGAACTGATACTCGATTCCTGGATTGCCCAGCCCGACGATCAGGGTGACTCCCGCATCGCCATCAGAAATCAAGTTCGAACTTATGCCGCCAGAAGGTTCCATGCGCTCCCGAAACTACTTCTTGGCGTCTTTCTTTTCATCCTTCTTAGCTTCTTCGGCGCCCTCAGCCGTCTCCTGCTTGCCCTTCTTGGCCACTTCAGGTTCCGCGGGGGTTTCGGCTGCCAGTGCATCCGGCGTGGCCACAACTTCCTCACGAACTGCGGTGATGTGGGCGACGGTGGTTTCTTCGTCCGTAATGAACTTCAATTTATCGTTGTGCGGCAGATCGGCGACGCGAATTACCATGCCGAAGGCCAGCTCGCTGACGTCGATGTCGATGTGTCCTGGAATATCCGCAGGCAGACATTCAATTTCAATCTCGCGCAACACCTGGTCGAGAATGCCACCCTGAGTTTTGACGCCGACTGGAACTCCCAGCAACTGGATCGGCACTTCGACGCGCATCATCTTGTCCATCGCAATGCGCTTCATGTCGATGTGGATCAGGTTGCCCTTGATGGGATCGTTTTGCCAATCCACTACCATTACCTTGGCGACGGAGCCGGAGACATCGAGATCGAAAATCGTGTTGTGGCCGGACTCGGAATGGAGGATGCGGCGGATCTGCTTGGGGTCGACGGTGACCGCAACCGATGGCTGCTGGGCTCCATACACTACCGCTGGAATGCTGCCGGCAACGCGTACGCGGCGGGCGACATTCTTTGTGAACTTGCCCTCGCGGGGCGTGGCTGTAACAACTTCAGGTGCACTCATTTTTCCTGTTTCCCTTCGATTGACCTTCGGGCACGGCGGGTTGCGCCGCTCCCTTCTCGTGACCTCGACAAATCTTGTCCGGCCACACTGTTGATGTTCCATCCACGCCCGCTTGCGAGACCGCAGGGGTGTGTAACAGAAAGCTTCGTTCGTCAGAGAGGCGTTAGTTAAACAAGCTGCTAACGCTGGTCTCCATATGGATGCTCTCGATAGCGCGGCCAATCAGGCCTGCAATCGACAACACTTTAATCTTTTCCGTATGCAGGGCTTCTTCCCGCAGCGGAATCGTATTGGTGACTACCAGCTGTTCCAGCCGGGAATCCACAATCCGCTCAATCGCTCGACCGGAAAGCACGGGATGAGTAGCGCAGGCATACACTTTTTTTGCGCCCACTTCCAACAACGCATCCACGGTCTTAATCAGCGTGCCGGCCGTATCGACAATATCGTCGAGGATCAGGCAGGTCCTGCCCTGCACATCGCCAATGACGTGCATCACTTCTGAAACATTCAAATCCGTGCGCCGCTTGTCCACAATGGCCAGCGGAGCTTCCATCTTTTGCGCAAAGAAACGCGCCCGTTCCACGCCGCCTGCATCCGGCGATACTACCGTCAGGTCAGGTAGATTCAACTCTCTGAAGTGACCCACCAGCACCGGGCTGGCAAACAAATGGTCCACCGGAATATTGAAAAAACCCTGAATCTGCGCCGCATGCAAATCGACCAGCAAGGCTCGATTGGCTCCGGCAGTCGTCAACAAATCCGCCACCAGCTTGGAAGAGATCGCAACGCGCGGACGGTCTTTACGATCTTGCCGCGCATAGCCGTAGTACGGAACCACCACGGTGATGCGTCGTGCTGAAGCCCGCTTCAACGCGTCGATCATGATCAGCAACTCCAGCAAATGCTGGTCGACGGGATAGCAGGTCGGTTGCACCACGAACACGTCGGCGCCACGAACATTCTCCAAAAGCTGAAAGTACACTTCTCCGTCAGAGAACCGCTGCAGTCGTACTTCTCCCAGCGGAACACCGACAAACTTGCAAATCTCTTCTGCCAACGGCAGGTTGGACGAGCCACTGAAAATCTTGAACCGCTTGTCCTCGGTATAGGACTTGGCCCGCTTTCGACTGGCAGCGGTCTTGGCCGATCCCGAAGCATTTCCGTCTGCGCTCACTGCAATCGATCCTGTCGTGGGTGCATCTGCATCCACCGTCAGGGTCGAATTTCCGTCCCCATTTTCATTTCCGCCCGCATTCGTCATCGTTGTTTGGACCTCCCAAGCTGGTTGGCATTGGTGAACCGAAACTACAAACTTTGGATCGCGGCAACCGAGGGTTGAGGCTGCCAGAATCCGGGAAAGATTTGCCGCAGACGGTGAATCCTCTGCGACGCGTCGTGAGCAAAAACTGCACTACAAATGCAACAAAATCACGTCGATCACTTGCAAATCACAAGTGAAACTGGCTGGGCGACTAGGATTCGAACCTAGACCGAGTGCTCCAAAGGCACTTGACCTACCGTTAGTCGATCGCCCAAAACTACAGGCCGTCGCGATCACTGATCATGGTGCGCCAGTAT
>JBARFA010000003.1:0-2317 GCA_049796755.1 Acidobacteriaceae bacterium | reverse complement strand
TCCGCTTCTTGCCCGAGTTCGCTTTTTTCGGTGCCCGTAAGTTCGATAAATTCATGATCCCTGTCCCTCAATTCGCTTGCGAAAATCGATCCGTTCGCAAGGATGCAACTATCTCTATCGTAATCTCTCAGGGCTTAGCCGAGAATGCGTACTAGGTGCGGTATCACCTTCACCATGCCGCGCACCGATGGCGTATCTTCGCGCTCGACGATCTGCCGCAGACGCGTAAAGCCCAGCCCCTTGATCACCTTGCGGTGCTTGTCCGGGGTGCAGATCGCGGAACGATAATACTCAATCTGGATTGTCTTCGATTCGCCCGCGGATTTCTTGGCGGATGTTTTCTTGTCTGCCATTGGATTACAACTCCTCTACCGGCTTGCCGCGCAGGGCAGCCACATCGCGCTTATCGCGCAATTGCACCATGGCGTCGAACGTAGCCCGCACCACATTGTGCGGATTCGCCGAGCCAAGGCTCTTGGTCAGTACATTCTGAATGCCGACAGATGTCATAATGGCTCGAACCGCACCACCCGCAATCACGCCTGTGCCTTCCGGCGCCGGCTTCAGCAGCACTTGTCCGGAACCAAAGCGTCCCAGAACCTGGTGCGGAATCGACGTCTCCGTCATGTTCACGCGAACCAAATGCTTCTTCGCCGCCTCAATTCCTTTGCGGATCGCCTGCGGAACTTCCTTGGCTTTCCCGGAACCGAAACCCACCACTCCGGCGGATGCATCGCCCACCACCACCAGCGCCGCGAACGACATGTTCTTGCCGCCCTTGACGACCTTGGTCACGCGGTTGATCGAAACCACCTGGTCCTTCAGGTTGTACTGTCCAGCTTCCAGCTTTTTCTTGACGATTGCCATTCCCTGTATTTTCCTTTCAGACCCTGCCGCGAACCGGATGCGTTCGGTCTGTCCTGCTGTTAGAAATCAAGTCCCGCTTCGCGCGCGGCATCCGCCAGCGCCTTGATGCGGCCGTGATATAAATATCCGCCGCGGTCGAACACCACTTTCTTGATGCCCTTTTCCTTGGCCTTCTCCGCGATCAGCTTGCCCACTTCTTTGGCCGCAGCAACATTGCCGCCGGTCTTCAGTTTGGCGGTCACGCTGGACGCCGAGACCAGAGTGGTCCCCGTCTGGTCATCGATCAACTGCGTATAAATCTGGTTCAACGAGCGATACACATTCAGCCGAGGACGTTCTGCCGTTCCCTGCATCTTGCGGCGAATGCGGTCATGCACTCGCTGGCGATTGGAATTGCGTTGAATCTGCGAAATCATAGCCTGTCTTCCTTCCTAAAAGCGGAGATGCCCTGCATCCCCGTTCGGTTCTGAACTTCGTACCCCGGACCGAAGCCCTAGGATTACTTGGCGCCAGTCTTGCCAACCTTCTTCTTCAGCTTCTCGTCGGAATAGCGAACACCCTTGTTCTTGTACGGATCCGGCTTGCGTAACGAACGCATATCCGCCGCCACCTGCCCGACCTTTTGCCGATCGATGCCGGTAATCGTCACCCGCGTCTGCTTCGGATCGATGGCCGCCGAAATTCCTGTCGGCAACGGAAACTCGATCGGATGCGAATACCCCAGCGTGAACACAACCGTGTTCTTACCCTTCAACTCCGCACGATATCCAATGCCCACAATGTCCAGATCGCGCGTCCATCCCTGGGTCACGCCATGAACCGCATTGGCCACCAATGCGCGCGTCAATCCGTGGATCGCCGCCTGCGAATCATCCTGACGAACCACGTGCAAGGTTCCGTCCTTCTCCTCAAACTTCAGGCCACCGGGAATCGGCTGCTCGACTTTGCCCTTGGGCCCTTCGACCACAACCGTATTGCCATGCACCGAATACTTCACGCCTTTGCCCAGCGGAATGGGCTGTTTTCCTATACGCGACATCTTGTGATTCTCTTTCTCGTTGGCTTGCGAGTCCCGGCGAAATGTTTCTCCGCGCGTTCCACTGCAGCCCGATCTACTTGCAATCGACGCTGTCGATTACCAAACTTCGCACAACAGCTCGCCGCCCACGCCTTCGCGGCGCGCCTGACGACCCGTCATCACACCCTTCGGCGTGGTGATGATGCTGATGCCCAATCCGCCCTGCACGCGGCGAATTTCATCTCGATGCACATACACCCGGCAGCCCGGATGGGAAATGCGCGAGAGGCCGCGAATCGCTGCCTGGTTGTTGGTGTCGTACTTCAAATACACCCGCAGAAAACGCTTGCTGTTTTCCTCTGTCGCCTTGTAGTTGCTGATGTAGCCCTCTTCCTTCAGAATGCGGGCTATTTCAAGCTTCAACTTCGAGGC
>JBARFA010000002.1:0-16163 GCA_049796755.1 Acidobacteriaceae bacterium | reverse complement strand
TATCCAGGACCCAGGTCAGCGAATGGCGATACATCGCCAATAGCCCCTCGAAAAATCTTTCACTGGTCCGATACAACGCGCCGTGTTCTTCCTTCTTGTGCTCCTTCAAGATGTAGGCGCACATCATAGGCGTCGTAGTCAACGAGATGACCATCGAGATGATGATGGCCGTCGACAGCGTCACGGCAAACTCACGAAACAGTCGACCCACAATTCCGCCCATCAGCAGAATGGGAATAAAAACCGCGATCAGCGACATGCTGATGGTGAAAATTGTCGACCCGATCTCTCGCGAACCCTTCAGCGCCGCAGCAAATGGCGTCATCCCTTGTTCCAGATGGCGCGAAATGTTCTCCATCACGACGATGGCATCATCCACCACAAATCCAGTGGAAATTGTGAGCGCCATCAACGAGAGATTGTCCAGGCTATAGCCAAAGACGTACATCACCGCAAATGTACCGATCAACGACACCGGCACAGCAACGGTAGGGATCAGTGTTGAGTGCCAGTTGCGCAGAAACACAAACACGACCAGGATCACCAATAGCACCGAGATGATCAGCGTTTGTTCCACGTTGTTGACGGAGGCCCGGATCGTCGTCGTCCGGTCGAGAACGACCGTTGTCTTGATGCCTTGCGGAAGGATGGACTGCAAAAACGGCAATTGACTTTTGATCAATTCGTTGGTCGCAATAATATTGGCGCCTGGCTGACGGAAGATGATGACGGTGACGGAAGGAATCCCGTTGAGATATCCGGCGTTGCGAATGTCCTGCGCGGAGTCCGTGACTGTGGCAACATCGGACAGCCGAACCGCCTGTCCGTTGTGGTAGCCGATAATGAGCGGTTTGTATTGGGCGGCCTTTGAGATTTGATCGTTATCGAGAATGTCCGCCGTCACCGAGGCATTGGAGAGTTGTCCCTTTGCCAGATCGGAGTTTTGCAGGCTGAGCACGGAGCGAACATTGTCGAGCGTCAACCCATAGCTGTTCAGCTGGGTTGGGTTTACATCCACACGCACCGCGGGCAGCGAGGCTCCGCCCACGATAACCTCTCCCACTCCCTGGATTTGGGAGAGCTTCTGCTCCATGACCGTTGAGGCTTCGTCATACATCTTTTCCTTGTCATATTTGTTTGACGTGAGTCCCAGAATCATGATCGGCGCGTCCGCCGGGTTCGACTTGCGCCACGTGGGATTGCCCGGCAGATTTGCGGGAAGGTAGGTGCGCGCTGCATTGATGGCGGCCTGGACATCGCGGGCGGCGCCGTCAATGTTGCGGTTCAAGTCAAACTGCAGCGTGATGGAAGTGCTCCCCAGCTGGCTGGAGGAGGTCATCTCGGTGATGTCCGCAATGTGACCGAGTTGACGCTCTAACGGAGTCGCAACCGAGGATGCCATGATTTGAGCGCTTGCGCCCGGCAACCCAGCTCGTACCACAATGGTGGGAAAATCGATCTGCGGCAGCGGAGAAACCGGCAACACCGTGAACGCTATCGCTCCTGCAATTGCGATCGCGATGGTCAGCAGCGTGGTCGCGACCGGGCGCCGGATGAAGGGTTCAGAGATGTTCATGCCGGGCCTGCCTGCGGCTCGTTGCCGGCATTGCGCATATTCTTGGAGTGCGCCAGACGTTGCGCCAGGTTGTCGAAGAAGATGTAGATCACCGGCGTCGTGTACAGCGTCAGGGCCTGGCTCAACAGCAACCCGCCCACCATCGCAATGCCCAGCGGCCGACGAATTTCCGATCCATAACCGTGACCGAACGCCAGTGGAATGCCTGCCAACAGAGCGGCCATCGTTGTCATCATGATGGGCCGGAATCGCAGCAGGCATGCGTCATAAATCGCGTCGGTCGCGTTCTTTCCGTGCTGCCGCTCTCCCTCCAGCGCAAAGTCCACCATCATGATGCCGTTCTTTTTCACAATACCGATCAAAAGAATGATGCCAATAATCGCGACAACGCTCAGGTTCTGCCGAAACAGAATCAACGCCAGCAACGCGCCGACGCCGGCGGACGGTAAAGTCGAAAGAATCGTGATCGGATGAATAAAGCTTTCGTATAAGACTCCAAGAACGATGTACACAGCCACCAGAGCAGCCAGGATCAACAGCGCTTCATTCGACAGCGAACTTTCAAACGCGGCCGCCGTCCCTTGGAAGGCAGCCTGTATCGTGGGCGGCATGTGCAGGTTTTTCTGCACTTTCTCAATGGCTGTAATGGCGCTGCCCAGCGCCGCATTTGGCGCCAGGTTGAAGGAAACCGTGACCGCAGGGAATTGGCCCTGGTGTGTGATCGACAGCGCTTCTGTTGTCTTCACAAAATGGCTGAAGGCGCTCAGAGGAACCGCATTGCTGAGCGTGGTGCTGGTCGCTGTGTTCGGTGAGGTAACGCCAGAGGAGTTCGTGCTGGGTGCACTCAGCACGGTTGTTGGCGGGTTCAGAATGCCGGAGGATGGAGTATAGAGTACGCCTGTCGTCGTCGCGTTTGAACCAGCCGAGGCCGAAGCCGAGGACGCGTACGTTGAAGCCGCGCCTGCTCCCGTCGCGCCGGAGGATGCGTTCGCCTGAATATAAATTTTGTTCAGCTTCTCTGGATCTTGCTGGAACTGCGGCTGCGCTTCCAGAATCACGTGATACTGGTTGAGCTGCGTGTACATGGTGTTGAACTGGCGCTGGCCAAAGTTGTCATAGAGCGTGTTATCGATCGTCGCCGGGGTGATGCCCAGCCGAGAGGCCGTCACGCGGTCGATCGCCAATGTCACCGCAAGTCCGCCGGTCTGCTGATCGGTAGCCACATCTTCCAACTCCGGCAGCTGATCCAGTTTGGCAATGAAACGATTCGTCCATAAATTCAACTCGTCAACGCTCGGATCTTCCAGCGTGTACTGGTATTGCGTGCGGCTCACTCGATCGTCGACCGTGATGTCTTGCACCGGCTGCATGTACAGCCGGATTCCTTCCACCTTTTGCAGCTTTTGGTTCAGCCGGCGAATCACGTCGGAGGCGCTCAGGCTGCGTTCCGACAGAGGTTTCAGATTGATCGACATGCGCCCGCTGTTCAATGTCGTGTTAGTTCCGTCAGCGCCAATAAAGGATGACAGGCTTTGCACCGCTGGGTCTTGCAACACAACCTTTGCCACTGCCTGTTGCTTCTTGGCCATCGCCGTGAACGAGATGCTTTGCGGAGCCTGCGAGATGCCCTGGATCACGCCCGTATCCTGCACCGGAAAGAAGCCCTTGGGAATGATGATGTAGAGGAAAATCGTCAGCACCAGCGTTCCCACCGCCACTAGCAGCGTGGCCGCTTGGTACTCAAGAACCACCTTCAGCGTGCGCCCATAAAACGCGATCATCCGTTCAAACACGCGTTCCGAAGCCTGATAAAACCGGCCCTGTTGCGACTCCGGCGTATGGCGCAAAATCCGAGAGCACATCATCGGCGTCAGCGTCAGCGAAACGGCTGCAGAGATGATGATCGTCACCGCCAGCGTGACTGCAAATTCCCGGAACAGCCGGCCGACGATTCCTCCCATAAACAGCAATGGAATCAAAACGGCAATCAGCGATACCGTCAACGACAGAATGGTGAAGCCAATTTGTTCTGCGCCCTCCAGCGCCGCCTGCATGGGCGAGTGGCCTTCTTCCAGGAATCGCGAAATGTTTTCAATCATCACAATGGCGTCGTCCACCACGAACCCGGTGGAGATGGTGAGCGCCATGAGCGAAAGATTGTCGAGGCTATAACCCAGCGCATACATCGCCGCAAAAGTTCCAACGATGGAGAGAGGCACCGCCACGCTGGGAATAATCGTCGCCGACAGATTGCGGAGAAATAGAAAGATGACCAGGACCACCAGAACGATGGTCAGCATCAATTCGAATTCCACATCCGAAACTGAAGCCTTGATGCCCGTCGTCAAATCGGTCAGCGTGGTGATATCGATCCCCACGGGTAGCGTCGCTTTCAACTGCGGCATCACCTTCGTAATGCTCTTGACGACGCTGATGGTGTTTGCACCCGGCTGGCGCTGAATATTCACAATCACCGCCGGAGTTTCGTTCATCCATGCGGCTTCCTTCGTGTTCTCAACCCCGTTGATTACATTGGCAACATCCTTCAGCAGTACCGGCGCATTGTTCCTATATGCGACGACAATATTCTGGTAGTCACCGCTGGTCACCAACTGATCGTTGGCATCAATCTGATAGTCCTTCTTGGGTCCGTCGAAGTTGCCTTTCGCAGCATTGACGCTGGCCTGCGTCAACGCCGTGCGCACCGCTTCTATATCGATCCCATAGGATTCCAGTTGCGCTGGATTCACCTGGATTCGCACCGCCGGCTTTTGACCGCCGCTGATGCTGACCAGGCCGACCCCATTCAACTGCGAAAGTTTCGGGACCAATCGCGTGTCGACCATGTCTTCCACCTGCGGCAACGGCATGGTCTTGGAAGTGATGGCCAAAGTAAGAATCGGAGCATCCGCAGGATTCGTTTTGTTATAAATCGGTGGTGCCGGCAAATCCGACGGCAAATAGCTTTGCGCCGCATTGATGGCGGATTGCACCTCTTCCTCGGCCACATCCATGTCGAGGCTCAGGTTGAACTGCAGCACGATGACGGAAGTCGCACCCGAACTGGTGGACGTCATTTGGCTCAGGCCCTGCATCTCGCCAAACTGACGTTCCAATGGCGCGGTCACAGTAGTCGCCATTACATCCGGACTGGCGCCGGGATAAAACGTGACCACCTGAATCGTCGGGTAGTCCACCTCGGGCAGGGCAGAAACCGGCAGCTGGGTATAGCCGACGATGCCGACCAGCATGATCGCCGCCATCAGCAGCGAGGTCGCTACCGGCCGCAGAATAAAAGGGCGAGAAGGGTTCACGGAGCCGTGCTCCCGCTCGTGGTGGCCGGAAGCGGCGTCTTTGAAAGCACGACTTTCGATTTATCTTGGAGCTTTTGAAAGCTGCTGTCAGCGATGACATCTCCGGGATTGACTCCCTGCTGCACCACGGTCTCTGCGGATTCCGAAATTCCAGTCTTTACATCCTGCAGATAGGCCGTGCCGTTGCGGATCGCGAACACATAGGAAACGTCCCCGTTCTGCTGGATCGTCGAAGTGGGCACCAGGGTGACACCCTGAAGCGTATTTACAAGCAATTTCGTATTGACGAAGAGGTTGGGGAACAGCGTGTCGTTTTTGTTCGGAAAAATTGCGCGCAACTTCACAGTTCCGGTAGTTGTATCGATTTGGTTGTCGATGGTTTGCAGCTTTCCAGTGGCGATTTTCGCTTCGTTGCCGCGGTCATACGCCGTGACTTGAAGCGCTTTTCCATGTCGCATCTGCGCCAACACCTGGCCAATGTCATCTTCCGCGATGGTAAAGACAACCGTGATCGGATCGATCTGGGTAATCACCACCAGGGGCGTCGTGCTGTTCGCCTGCACCACATTTCCTGGATCGACTGGTCGCAATCCGACGCGACCCGAGATCGGCGCCGTCAGATGACAAAATCCAACCTGAACTTCGTCATATTGCACCGTCCCCTGGTCGACTTTGACTGTTCCTTCATCCTGCAGCACCAGCTTTTGCTGGTCTTCCAGCACTTGCCGTGCAATGGCATTGCGAGACCATGCAGCCTGATATCGCGCCAAGTCCATACGGGCCTGCGCCAGCAGATTCGTATCGCGTTCCAGCGCTCCCTGGGCTTGTACCAGTTGCGCTTGATAGGGTCGCGGATCGATGTCAATCAGCGGATCGCCCCGGCGGACCATCTGGCCCTCGCGATAATGTACCGCAGACACCATTCCCGTTACCTGGCTGGTTATAACGTCGGTGTACACCGGCGTCACCGTACCAATCGCGTTCAGGTAAACCCCGATATTTCCCTTCTTGGCGGTGGCGACCGTGACCGTCACCGGGCCACCCATCATCGCCGCTCTGCCAGAAGGCGCTTTCGCTCCCTGCTGATGGCGGAGGATGACCCAGAAAAGAACCCCAAACAGCAGCAAAATTAAGACCCAGATCAGAATACGAACCGTGTGCGAGCGGTGCGGTTCCGGCCTGGGAGGGGGCAATTGATGTTCCGGCCCAACGTGCGAAGCAGGAGCTTCTTGTGCCAATTCGTCCTTTTCCATTTCGATAATGTTCGCTTTCCAGCGTATTTTTTAACGTCGCGGCAAGGTTCCATGGGCAGCGCAGATTCAAGTGTACGAGATGGTTTTGCGGCAATGGAGGAATAGACGGATTGGATGCCAAATAAGATTCAGCCCGCCCAATGCTCGCGCAAGACAAATCGAGCCCTATTGGGATGCACAGAGTCACGTTCGCGATGGATCACGAATGGAAAAAGATGATTAATTGTCGACTGAAATATGCGGTTTTGCAGGGGAGAGTGAGAAATCCAGGGCGACAAGGACGATTTTGCCGGCCCTGGAAAATTCGGTTAAGGCAATTAGGCGGCGGCTTGAACATTCACCCGCTCGGAAATCTGAGTCAGGATCTTGTCCGCGTTGGCTTCTTCCTTTTCAATGGATAGCAATACTCGTGCGTCATCGGTCAGGCCAAGCAGATCGGCCCAGCGACGCAGCGTTCCGTACACTGCAATCTCGTGGTGCTCCACTTGCTGGCCAGCCCCAATCAATGCCACGTTGCGGATTGTGGGGTCGGTCACGTCTTTAATGGTGTCCGAGGCTTCCGTCGTGAGTCCGTCAATTACTTTGCAAGTCTCCGTTTCGGCTTTGCCGGCATTCTTTTGAACCAGCTGCTGCACTTTGGCCACGTGGCCCTTGGTTTCCTCCAGGTGAGTGCGAAATGCCGAGGACAATTCAGAGTCCGTGGATTTTTCGATCAAATCTGGAAGCGCCTTCGTGATCTTCTGCTCCATGTCCAGCGTCTTCTTTAAATTGCTGATGTAAAGGCTGCGGAGGTCTTCGATATTCGCTGACATCAATTTCATAACTCTTCCTTTCGAAGTTTTGAAGTGTGGGGATCGTACTTGCGGGGTTCATTTCAAAGATCGTTGCGTATTGATTAGGAAGACGCGGAAGGCCCGCGTCCCAACATCTCTTCCAGCTTTCTGTCCTTAATACGGTTGGATGCCCGTCGCTCTGTCATGTTTTCCTGACGCGTGCATTCGATGTTGAGCAGACGCAATCGCGCGTTGATAGAGTCCACGGCGCTGTTTGACAACAGGTACAGCCACAAATTCGTGCTGTATCGAAACCCTTCCGCGGCTCGCTATACTAGAGACTCGGTAGCAGTTGCCTATGGCCACGCATTTAGATCACATTCTGGCAGTGACGCGACGCGATCTTGAGTCGCGCAAGCAGTCGGCGAATCTGGCCGATTTGGAACGTCGCGCCGCCGCGCACATTCCTAGAGGATTTGCCGCCGCGCTGCGTCGTCGCACCACCGACCCACCCGCAATCATCGCGGAACTGAAAAAAGCGTCGCCCTCCAAAGGGCTCATTCGAGCTGACTTTCAGGTCGCTTCTCTCGCCGCCGGCCTGGCAAATGCAGGAGTTGCCGCGCTTTCAGTGCTGACGGAACAGCATTTTTTTCAGGGCAGCCTCGCCAACCTTGAAGAGGCTTCGAACGCGGTCACCATTCCTTGCCTCCGCAAGGACTTCATCGTGGATGAATTTCAGATTCTCGAGTCGCGCGCCTTCTCTGCCGACGCGATTCTACTGATTGCCGCCGGACTGGACGATCCTGCGCTCAAACGGCTGACCAATGCCGCGCACGCGCAGCAGTTGGACGTATTGTGCGAAGTCCACGATGCTGAGGAGTTAGCGCGCGTCCTTGATCTTGGCTGCGATGCGATCGGCGTGAACAATCGCAACCTGCATACGTTTGAAGTCCGACTGGAAACCTCGATCGAGCTCGCCTCCAGTTTGCCGACCGGCGCCGTCCGAGTCGCGGAAAGCGGCATTCACTCCGCTGCCGACATCGCGCGCCTTCGCGCCGCCGGATTCAATGCATTTTTGGTGGGCGAATCATTGATGCGGCAGCCCAATCCGGAGCAAGCACTAATACGCCTGCTGTCCATCCCAGTCGCGCCCGCCGAGGTTCCCGCGTAGGCGGCCATTATGTGGATAAAAATCTGCGGGATCACATCGCTCGAAGATGCAAAGGCCGCGGTCGACGCTGAGGCGGATGCGGTTGGTTTCGTTTTCGCTGCCAGCCCGCGTCGCGTCACACCAGAAGTCGTCCGCGAAATTACCCGTACACTCCCATTCAACCTTGAGAAGATTGGTATTTTCGTCGATTCTTCGATGGATGAAATTGTCGCCACGTTCGAGACCGCCGGATTGACCGGAGTGCAGCTTCATGGCGAATATTCGCCCGACCACCTGTCGGAGTTGCGGTTGCGAATGAAGCAAAAATTTCTCCCCGTGCGCGTGGTCTACGTGGTTCCCTACGAACGAGATTCCGCCGGCTTTGCGCGCCGTTTGCAATCGCTCGCCGCAATGCCGGATAGCGATGACGGCCCCAGCGCCGTGCTCGTCGATACACGTGTTGGCGATAAAGTTGGAGGCACAGGGATTCCGTTCGATTGGGGCGCGGCGCGAGCTGCCTTCCGTCAGCATGCCGCCAATCTTCGCTTGATCGCCGCAGGAGGCTTGCAGCCGGAAAATGTCCGCCAGGCCATCCACACCATGCAACCGTGGGGAGTGGATGTTTCCAGTGGCGTTGAAAGTGTTCCAGGCAGAAAAGATCATCAGCGAGTAAAGCAGTTTATCCGTGTATCGCGCGCAGCCGCTGTTGAATTTGCAGAAGCGACACAACGATAGAAGGATCGAATGGCAGAGGAAAATCGAACTCTACTTGAAACGCCCCGGACGGAAGACATTCCCGGACGCTTCGACGCCTATGGCGGCCGCTATGTGCCGGAAACTCTGATGGCGGCCTTGCAGGAACTTGAAGCTGCATACGCCGACGCGCAGAACGATCCGGCGTTTGCCAGTGAACTTTCCTACCTGCTGCATCATTATGCAGGCCGGCCAACCCCGCTCTATTACGCCTCGCGGCTGACCGACTCTTTGGGTGGCGCCAGGATTTATCTCAAGCGCGAAGATCTGCTGCACACCGGCGCGCACAAGATCAACAATTGCCTGGGGCAGGGTTTGCTCGCGCGTCGCATGGGCAAACGCCGGATTATCGCGGAAACCGGCGCCGGCCAGCACGGCGTCGCGACAGCGACCGTCTGCGCGCTGTTTGGCATGGAGTGCATCGTCTATATGGGCCAGGAGGACATGCGCCGTCAGGAGCTGAATGTCTACCGCATGCGCCTCCTCGGCGCTGAAGTGCGCAGTGTGAAAGCCGGCTCCGCAACACTGAAAGACGCCATCAATGAAGCCATGCGCGATTGGGTGGTGAATGTGCGAACCACACACTACCTTCTCGGCAGCGTGCTCGGCGCACATCCCTATCCCACCATGGTGCGCGATTTTCAGCGGGTCATCAGCGTCGAAGCACGCCGGCAAATCCTCGAAGCCGAAGGTCGCTTGCCCAATGCGGTCTTGGCATGCGTCGGCGGCGGCTCCAACGCCATCGGCGCTTTCTACGAGTTCATTCCGGACAAAAATGTGCGATTGATCGGCGTGGAAGCTGGCGGTCGTGGCCCCGAGCTTGGCGAACATGCGGCCCGGTTCCAGGGCGGCGTACCCGGCGTACTGCAGGGCACGTATTCCTATGTGCTGCAGGATGAAGCGGGCCAAATTTCAAATACCCATTCTGTCTCCGCGGGTCTCGATTACGCCTCGGTGGGCCCGGAACATGCCGCATTGCACGATTCCGGCCGCGCCGAGTATGTTTCCGCTTCGGACGAAGCTGCGCTGCAGGCGACGGTTAAGCTTGCCCGCACAGAAGGTATTCTGCCCGCACTCGAAAGTGCCCACGCGGTCGCGGAAGCGATGCGGATTGCGCCTTCCATGAACCGCAACGATATTTTGCTGATCAATGTTTCAGGCCGCGGCGACAAGGATATGGGCATCCTGGCGCGCGAACTGATGCTGCAGGGGGCCTAAGCGATGGCCATTCAATTTCACAATCACCCAAGCCTCGTCGCCTATCTCACCATCGGCGATCCTGATTTGGAAACGAGTAAAAAAATCGCTCTGTCCGCCATCGATGCCGGCGCCGATGTTCTCGAACTCGGCGTCCCCTTCAGCGATCCTCTGGGGGACGGCCCTGTCATTCAGCGCGCCAGTGAGCGAGCAGTTCGCAACGGAACCCGCATACAGGATGTCTTGGCTCTCGCCGGCTCGCTTCGCAAGCAGCGTCCTTCCGTCGGCCTGGTCATTTTTTCCTACCTCAATCCCATTCTGCGCATGGGTCTCGAGCCATTCGCAGCCGCTGCGGAAAAGTCTGGAGTGGACGCTGTCTTGGTCATCGATCTGATCGCCGAAGAGTCGCAGGAATTTCGCGCTGCGCTGAAAAAACATCATCTGCAGCCGGTTTTTCTCGCCGCACCGACCAGTTCCGACTCGCGTCTCGCTCGCATTGCTGAAGTTTCTGAGGGATTTATCTACGCAATTTCTCGCGTCGGCATTACCGGCACGCAGCAGCAGGTAGCTGGCGATGCTCGCGAACTGGTCGCACGTTTGCGCCACCATACCAAATTGCCAATTGCTTTGGGCTTCGGCATTTCAAACGCATCGCACGTCGCCGTTGTTGCCGAATACGCAGACGCAGCCGTTGTGGGCAGCGCCATTGTCGCGCTCATCGAGCAGTCTGGCGCCGACAAAGCTCCCGCCGCGGTAGGCAAATTTATTGCGGAACTGCGCGCACCGGTCGTCAGCGAGAGCTCAGTTTCCTGAAAAATTTTCCACAGTCAATTAGGATGGACATCATTATCTTTTTTCCGGCCGCGAAGCTCGCCGAACATCCGCCATTAACTTTCTGAACCTGTTTTGAGGGTGCTACATGGATATTGCAGATTGGCGCAAGAAGATCGACGAGCTCGACCGCCAGATCGTGACATTGATCAGCGAACGTGCTTCGGCGGCGCAGGCCATCGGTCGTCTGAAACGCCAAACCGACTTGCCGATTTATGAACCGACACGGGAAATGACAATTTTTGAGAATGTGCGAAAGAACAATCCAGGCCCTTTGCCGGATATGGAGCTGACTCATATTTACGAGCGCATCATTGACGTGATGCGCACCCTGCAGAAGGATGAATTGGCAGCGGCGTTGGCGGATGATCCGCTGAAAGACAGCAAAGTAGAAAATACGACGAAACGAGAACTGAAATGATTGTCGCTATGTTGCATAACGCCACCGAGGAAGAAATCCAGCATGTGGTGGCACGGATGGTCGAGATTGGCTTCAATGTTCATCGCACCACCGGGACCCAGCAAACCGTTCTGGCGGGTGTAGGCCAACCGGCCAGCTTTGACGTGCAGGATTTTCAGGTGATGGCCGGGGTCGCCGAAGCGCACCGCATCACCTCTCCGTATAAGCTTGCCGGCCGAGGCTTCCGGCCTTCGGGCACTGTCATCCGATTTCCCAACGGGGTCACTGTCGGCGGTGAAGAGGTCATGGTGATGGCCGGTCCCTGCTCAGTTGAATCGCGAGATCAGCTATTCACCATTGCGCGACAAGTCGGCGATGCAGGCGCGAAATTTCTCCGTGGTGGTGCCTTTAAACCGCGTAGCTCGCCGTACTCTTTCCAGGGTATGGGCCTCGATGGTCTGCGGCTGCTTCGCGAGGTCGGCGATTCCACAGGGCTGCTGATCGTCAGCGAAGTCATGGAGATTTCGCAGATTGAGTTGATGCTTCCCTACGTCGATGTGCTGCAGGTCGGCGCCCGCAATATGCAGAATTTCAACCTGCTGCGCGAACTTGGCCTGATCCGCAAACCTGTGCTGTTGAAGCGCGGCATCGCCGCCACCATTGAAGAGCTGCTGCTTTCCGCCGAATACATTTTGTCGGGCGGAAATTACGATGTGATGCTTTGCGAGCGCGGCATTCGTACCTTTGAAACTTACACTCGCAACACCATGGACATTTCCGCGCTTCCGGTGTTGAAGCATCTGTCCCACCTCCCCGTGCTGGGCGATCCTTCTCACGGCACCGGTCGACGCGATATGGTTCCGGCCATGGCGCGCGCTTCAGTCGCCGCCGGTTGCGACGGCCTGCTGATGGAGGTGCATCCCAATCCCGACAAGGCAGTTTCCGACGGCGCGCAATCGCTGTTCCCGCCGCAGTTTGAAAAATTAATGGACGAGCTGCGCATCATCGCCACCGCGGTCGGGCGCAACATCGGCCCGCGCGCCCACGAAGCTGCGCTGCACGCCGAAGTGTAGACAAATCGTGGCCGAATCCATCCAGAGCATCACCATCCTTGGCACCGGCCTCATCGGATCCTCCGTCGGGCTGGCTCTGCGTGCCAATGGATTCGCCGGCAGCATTGTTGGATGGGATCGCTCACCGGACGAAGCCGAGATTGCTCGCGACAAGGGCGCAATTGATTCTGTCGCTTCCGATCCGTTGGCCGCCGTGCGCGAAGCGGATTGCATTCTGCTGGCCACTCCGGTCTTCGGCATTCTTGAGTGGATCGAGAAGTTGGCGCCCGTCCTTCGTCAACATCAACTGCTCACGGATGTTGGCAGCACCAAGCGAAAAATCTGTGCGCTCGCCGAAGAAACTTTTTCCTCTCCCGGCGCTGCGTGTTTTCTTCCCGGCCATCCCATGGCGGGCAAAGAAGTGTTCGGAGCCGCCAACGCCGACGCAAATTTATTTCAGGGCGCGGTCTGGCTGTTCACGTCTTCCGAAAAAGAAAACGAATCGCGTGAGAATCTCACACCGGGTCAGCAGCGCGCCGAGAAGTGGCGGCACTGGGTGGCTCGCATGGGCTGCCGCATGCTCGATCTCGATCCCGTGCGCCACGATGAAATCTGCGCCTGGGCCAGTCATCTGCCGCAGATGCTGGGAACAGCGCTGGCGGCATTATTGGAAGATACATTTCCCGACGACTCCGAAGGAAAAGGAAAACTCGACAGTCCTTCGGCGCAATTGCGCGCCATCGGCGGTCGGGCTATGCATGAGATGACACGCCTCGGCGCCAGCCCTTATTCCATGTGGCGGGATATCGCCCAGACCAACGACGAAGCTATTGCCGCCGCTCTGCTAGCGCTCGAACAGCGCCTTGCCTCCATCCGCGAAAATCTCAAGCACCCCGAGTTGCGCGACGAATTCCTCCGCGCCAACCAATTCCGCTCAAGGTTTTAATTACAATAGTTGACATTGTCCAATAATATGAGTGACGATGTCATGTATGAACTCTGCTGTGCCCGATGTGCCCGTCACTTCGAATGCGGCCGCTTTTCGCCACTTTAATCGCATGTACACTCGCTTCATCGGAGTTTTGGATGAAGAGTTGCTGCAAAGCGGTTATAGCCTGGCAGAAGCTCGCGTGCTGTATGAACTGGCAACTCGTCCGACGACGACTGCCAAGGAAATCGCGGTGGCTCTTGGCATGGATCCAGCCTATGTAAGTAGGATCCTCGCCCGGTTTGAGAGCAACGCTATTCTCAAGCGCACCCCCTCGAGGCAAGACGCGCGGTCCGCCCACTTGACGCTTACACAGAAGGGAAAATCGAGCTTTCAGCGGCTCAACGCGCTTTCAGAACAGCAGGCGCAAAATATCCTGCAATCGCTCTCGCCCACGGATCAGGCGAAGCTCGTTGGCTCCATGGTCGCACTTGAACAACTGCTCGTGCCAGGCGTCTCGCAAGAGCCACGCGTCCTGTTGCGTCCGCATCGTCCCGGCGACATGGGCTGGATTGTCTCTCGAGAAGGTGCCCTCTATGCCCAGGAATATGGCTTTGACGAAACATTTGAAGCTCTTGTGGCGCGCATTGTTGCTGATTTCCTTACCGACTTCGATCCCAAACGCGAACGGTGCTGGATCGCCGAACTCGATGGCCAGCATGCCGGCCACATTTTTTTGGTCAAGCATCCTACTGAACCCTCTACCGCCCGGCTTCGCCTTTTGCTGGTCGAACCCAGCGCCAGAGGGAATCAGATCGGTTCAGCTCTGGTGGAAGAATGCGTGCGCTTCGCCCGGGCCGTCGGCTATAAGAAAATCACTCTTTGGACGCAGAGCATTCTCACGGCTGCCCGCCGCATCTATCAGAACAATGGATTCCGTCTCGTGGCAGAGCAGGCTAACCGCAAGTTCGGCAAAGACCTGGTGTCACAGACTTGGGAACTGGAGCTCAGCCCGAGCGACGCAGGAGCGCTGGCTGGCAAGCGTAGAAGCGTTCGGCGCGTGGCAACAAACCATTGAAATTATGATGACCGTACGCTCGAGTGCGCAGGCACATCCTGGCAATCCAGATTGAAAGGGCAGACCCTCAGGCCCAGACGGATACGGGCGCGTTCGTCTGCGCAGTATCTTCAGCCCCCGCTCCCTCTGACGCGCTCGAATCGCTCTGATACTGGCCTTGCTGCCCGCCGGAATTTCCTTGTGGCCATCGCCCCAACATCCAACTCACCTCGGGACTCACCTCGCTGTCCATCTCCAGACTGCTGTTCATCAACCGCCCGCGCACATCGGCGGCTTGTCGCGCGGCAGCCGCTTTTGCCGCCGAGGCAGCCGTCGGAAGATTCGCGGCCTGCAGTTGCATGTGGTTGCCGTGGATGTGCATGTTCCGCTCCTATGCAATCCGCTGCAACGGGCGCGCCAACCGCTGGCCAGCCGCATTAGAAAAAGCTCATATTGCCCGCCCGACGCACCCATCGCCGCACGGTTTGCTTAGACCAGAGCGTCAATGACCGTATTGAGATTGTTTTCTGCCGACTGCACGCTCGATCCGCTGGCACTGGCCCCCGGTAGATTCGGAACCGACGCGACGTACTCGCCATTCGATTCCGCCACACTTCCCGAGTAGTTCTTGCCTCCCACCGTGTCGGTATAAACGGCTGACAATGCAGCCGCCTGCGCACTGCTGCTCGCGCTCGTTGCCGAGCTTGACCCATGCGACGAACTTGGCGCGGAGACAGCCACGCTGGACGACGGTGTCGCCGGCGTTGTGGCAGTGGTAGATGGCGCAACGGCCGTCGTGGAGTTGGCTGGCTTTGGCGCGGTCGGTGCCGAAACGCTCGCCCCGATCGATTGCATCGATGAAATGCTGCTGATCTGCATACGTTCCCCTTTGCTGTACGGTCAAGCTTGCCTTAGTTCGTTTGTCGACGGAATTTCGGGGAACTTTAGTTAAATTTCGTCCCGCGGCAGCATTTCCAGGAGCAGGAAGCCCCCAATTCGAAAAGTCGCCACAGGTGACTATCTACTGCTCGCAACCCCCTTCGCCGATTGCATAATTCACAGACCTTCGCGTACAACGGCATCATGGATGTTTTGACTGCAGCCGAAATGCGCCAGTGCGATGAACGTACCGTCGAGCGCGGAGGCATCTCCTGGCAGAGCCTGATGGAGGCCGCCGGTTTCCGAGTCGCGGTCTTTGTGGCGCGCGAATTTCCTGCGCAGAAACACATCCTGGTGCTCTGCGGAAAGGGCAACAATGGCGGCGATGGCCTGGTGGCGGCGCGTCATTTGGATGCCGCAGGCAGGCAGGTTCGCATCGTTCTGCTGGCCAAGCCAGAAGATTTGCAGTCGGAGGCGCGAGGTGCATACCAGAAGCTGCCGCGACAATTGATGCAGAGCCTGGTCACCGTCACCGCCGAAGAGGATTTATCCCGTGCCATGTTTGAAAGCTGCTCCAACGATGCGGAGCTGTTGATTGACGCCATCCTCGGCACAGGTTTTCATCCGCCGTTACGCGGGGTCGCCGCAGCCCTCAAAAACAAGCTCGCCGACCATCCTGCTCCTGTTGTTTCGGTCGACCTTCCCACCGGATGGGATGCCGACTCAACCGCGATGTCCTCGCCCGATGCCTTGCGCTCCGACGCTGTCATCACCTTCACCGCACCCAAACTAGCACACGTTTTCGGCGCATTGACGCGCGGTCCCGTGGCGGTTGCGCAGATCGGTTCGCCTGCGGATCTTGCCGTCTCGAAGGCCAGCCTGCACTGGACCGGCGCATCGAAAAAAATGATGGAGCAACCGCGCGCCCTGGACTCCAACAAGGGTCGCTTCGGTCACGTGCTCGTCATTGGGGGCTCGCCTGGAAAAGGGGGAGCCGCTG
>JBARFA010000001.1:0-14833 GCA_049796755.1 Acidobacteriaceae bacterium | reverse complement strand
TGCGCCGTTTCGACTGCGTTCGCTGCCGCCGCACTCGGTTGTTTTTCCGGGGACGGCAGCGGCACCCATTCGAGCGCCGGCAACACGCTCAACGGAATTTGTACGGAAACTTGCGAAATCCTGGAACCGGGGGAGGTTGCCATCTGCTTGCTCACTCTCTGTGGAGACGGGCAAAGGCGTCAGCATGTTCACGCCCTTGCTTGTCTGGTCTAGAGTTGCGCCGGCAGCCAGCGAAATTCAACGGAAGAAATGCGCTCCGCCCGCGCCGAAAATCAATTCGGCACACACCTCCCCGCTCCTCCCATTCCGGGAATCAACGCTGCAAAATTGTTTTCGAAATCCTGCAGAAATGTGACATCCCCATCAAGCTCGCCGATCGCGCCTTCTCTGGAGTTGATCGACAGTGCCGTCCCGTTGGGTGTATACGGACAGGATGCATCCCGACAGCAGGTCCGCCGGACTCCGCCGTTCGCGCCACAAGATCGATATCCCAGGTACAGCTGCAATCTCCGGCAGTATCCGCATCGCCTATCGCACTGCCTGGCTCACGATTCTGTTTTGCCTCGTCGGCGTCGCTGGCCAGGCCCAGGATGCCGTCTGCAACAACGGCAATGGCCAGTTCGAAACGCAATTTCCTACGGGAGTGAGCGTACGGGTGGGCGCTGGGCACAGCGGCGCCTTCGCCACGCGAATGTGCGACGCAATCCTGAGCTGGAACCGCGACAAGGTGGTGGCAGAGACGAACGCTCCGCAAGTGGATATCGATGTCCTCGGCGCGGACCTTGGCCTGGGTGTGCCAGTGGTTGCGTTTCAGGTGCGAAATGCGGATCACGACTGGCAGTCGACCTACCTGATCTACTCGCTACGCAAGAAAGCGCGACTTCTTAAAACCATTACGGGAGGAGACTCGTACCGGGCCGTCGATGCAGATTTCAATAAAAGTGTCGCGATATGGACGACAGACGCCGCTGCAGTGAATGGCTTCGATGGGCTGACCTATGCGGATTTCGACTTTGCCCCGACCCTTGTGCTCAACTTCGAACACGGCAAATTGGCGGATGTGAGCGCTCACTACCAGCATCAATATGATCGCCAGATTGCAGCATTGCGCGAGCAATTGGGCAGACAGGAGCTGACCAGCTTCAGAGATAGCGACGGGCAACTCGCATTCGGCTCACTGCCGGTAGCGGAGTGGACGCGCCTGCGCACGACGAAGGTGAAGGTTCTGGAGATTATTTGGGCCTATCTCTACAGCGGCCGTCCGCAGCAGGCCTGGGCGGAGTTGGATACGGCATGGCCGCCTGCCGACGAGGCAAGGATCAAGGCGAAAATCCTGTCAGCCCGTGTCAGAGGCATTGACTCGCAGGTGGCAACCATCGCTTCTGCGAAATTGCCGCCACAGTGGCACGACGCGCCTTTCGTCTACAAATTCCTCAAGCCCCATGCGCCCGGCTCGAAGCCAGAAACAGAATTAGATTATGGTGTTCCGGGCCTCGCCGCGAAGATGGGACCGCAGCCGTCCGACGATCCCGGAGCCTCCATTGATCAAATGGCCGCCGACAGGGCTCCCGTCGCGATTCTTCTGTGGCGGCCGCCACTGTCTCCTTCGCAGCAATCGCTGGCGCGATCGCAGGAGATACTGCAGCTCGTCATCGATGAGGCGGGCAAGGTGCACTCGGCAAAACTGCTGTTTCCCAGCGAGGACCCCGAACTGCTGAACGCAGCGAAGAACTGGAAATTCATTCCCGCATTCAAAGACGGCCGACCTGTCGCCTACAACCTGAAGCTGGATGTCTCGCCATACCAATAGTCGATGAATCGACCGACCGAAATGGAGGGATCGATCTCCCGACAGACCCCGGCCTTCAGTCCGGCTTTCGTTATGGCAGCTCGTACTCCAAATCGTAACTGTGTTTCCCGTCTGCAATGATGATGTTGAATGTGCCCGAAATGCCCTTCAGCTCTCCGGTGCCTGAACCTGGAGTGATCTTCACAATCATGTCGCGGCCACTTGCAGTCATCGTGGCGAAATGCTGCAGCACGAAGCTGCCGCTCCTGCCGGCCAATTTTCCGCTGACCGTCTCGATGGCGACATACCCGGCAGCGCCTGCCTTCGGATCGCCCGCGGTAAACATCTCACCTTTGGTGGTCGCTTCCAGATCGCCGTGAATGGTCTTGTCGATGGAAAAGCGTGCGACGCCCTCCATGTCGGGAGCAGACAACGGTTGAACTTTCACATCGAATGTCCCGCGAGCAGCTTGAGGCATAACCGACTCCTTTGGCCTAGTAGGCCGTTGCGCAAAAGTGAAGCTGCAGAGGCCAAGAAGGATGGCGAAATACACTACATTTCGAGGACGCATCATGCCGTGGATTCTACCAGCGCCATCGAGGTCAACATCCAGTACGCGGGTGGCGGATGCGCGCTTCCATTCTCAGCTTTTATACACAACCTCGAAGGAATATCCGTCCGGGTCCAATACATCCGCGGCATAGTATCCGGGATAGTATTCCAGCCGCGCACGCGGAGAAATATTGTCCCGCGCGCCGGCCGCCATCGCCGCCTTGTAGAACTCATCAACGTTGGCGTTGCTGGTCGCGTCGAAGCCCCAATGAATCGCCGCCGGATCGGCCTTCCCTTGCTTCAGCCAGAAGTACGCGCGCTGACCATCCCCAAATCCCCACAGGTCCGGATGACCGTCCTTCCCCTTATACGGCAAAAAGTATTGGATGTTCAGTGGCTTCAGCGCCGCCTCATAAAAAGCCAGCGATCGTTCCACATCGCTCACCGTCAGAATAATGTGATTAATCATCGCTCTCCTGTTCAACTCCGACCATAGTCAATCATAATTTCTTTGGACAGGGGCCCATTCAAGCCTTCTTTTGGCTTGAGTGGGCCAACGGCCGGATTCCTGAACGAGTCCTTTCCTATCGGACTACGTAAATTCTGGGGGATGGACCAGGCCCACCAAAACTCTGATGTTCGCGGGAGCTTTTTCCTGAGCTAATCCAAAAGCGGTAGCGCGTAAGTGACCCTCAAGGATCTCTAGCGAAGAGTCGATGCTCTGTCCCCATAGGATCATTGGCTCAAAGTTATGTGTACCACGTCTGATCTCATGGGCAACGGTCAAGAAACGATCATTGGGTACGTCAAAGACAATCGTGCCTTTTTGAATATTAGCAATCGCGTCTTTGACCAGGCGTGTTTAGCCCGTGAGCTCGTTCCAATAGCTGTAATCGACATATCGTAGATTGGCTATTTCGGCGCGTGGAAGTTCCGCTTCGTACCACCTTAGATCGTCAGGAACACCTTCAAACATCTCACGGTTTTGCAGATAGCCTCGATACATGCCAAGCACTGCGGAGCGCAATTCATTCTCGTGATTGTTCGAAGTATCGGGATGTGTAACCAGAGCATCGGCAACCCTCAATGACTTCATAGCGCTCCTTAGGCCAAAGCTGAATCTAGGCGAGAAGAATTCCGCTTTTAGAAAAGCGGCGACCATTGCTTCTTCCGGGACTTCCCTCAATAACTTCATACTCTCTACATGTGATTCTAACTTTCGGCCTGAATGGGCAATCCATCGGATCAGAAAGAGAAATCATCTCGCCTGAGCCTGAGGCATTTAACTTGCCCCAATTCAAGGCGAAGAGCAGAATCTTCTTACCGCCATTGTTTAACTAGGAGGAAGCATTCGCGATGGGATTGAAAGAAATATGGAGCGGACTAGTTTCCAATCTACTCTCTGCAGGATTGATTTTGCTGTTTGGGCTACTGTTGGGATTCGTTAAATTAAAATGGCCTTCCTATTCCGCCCCCATCTTATATGCGGCTATGCGGCGGCGGGCGTGGCTTGCCTCTCAATTATTCTGTTTGCGTTTACTGGACAAGCGGTCTTATCCAAGAAACAGCCACAAACTACTGGTGGCAATATCGAAGCCAACGTTCGGGCTTGGACGGACTCTCTCGGGCTTGGAATAAAGAAGGAAAGAGCCCCAGAGACCGACTTTTTGCTCCTGATAACTCTTGCAAATGGAACTACAGTAGGCGTGTTTAAGGCGAAAGAGAGGTCCAAATACTTATCATTCCAAGTCAATATCGGCTTTTCATCAGAACACTCTAGCGCTCTCGGAAAACTTTCTGTAAATCAAATCGAGGTAATCGCAAGGGACCTTACTCTGGAACTGTCGCGGATTAACATAGGTTACAAATTAGTTGGTCCCCCGTTTACCGCGATAATGCTACTGCGTGGAATGCCGATCGGCAGTAGCATCACCGAGGCAACATTCGCTGCGTGCCTCGACCAAATGGATAACGCGACACAAGTTGCAAAGGTCGCATTTGCACTGGCTTTGGAAAAGGAAACGGCAAAGATAAATCTGCTTGCCAGTCAGCCCTCTTGATCCTTGCACAATTTCCAAAAACTGTTCTTGCAATTTCGCTTTTCATTCGCTAGACTGCAGGCACCATGGCAATCACCAAACGTCAAAAAGAGGTTCTCGATTTTATCCGGAATTTCGTCGAGCGCTGCGGCTACTCTCCCTCCTTTGAAGAGATTGCCTCCGGGCTCGATCTAAGTTCCCTCGCCACCGTTCACAAACATATTTCCAATTTGGAACGGAAGGGTCTGCTCAACCGCGCCCACAATCGCAGCCGCTCCATTGACCTGACGCCCGATCGCAAGCCCGCCACTATGCAGGATATTCCGCTGATGGGCCGCATTGCCGCCGGTCGCCCGATCGAGGCGATGGAGTTTCGCGACAGCCTTTCGCTGAACGATATTGTCGACAACAAGGCCGTGTTCGCGCTTGAAGTCAGCGGCGAGTCCATGCGCGACGACCATATTATGAACGGCGATTTTGTGCTGGTCGAAAAAGCCCAGACCGCGCGCCAGGGAGAAATTGTGGTGGCGCTGGTCGACGGCACCGAAACCACCCTGAAGCACTATTTTCTGGAGGGCGACACGGTTCGCCTGCAGCCGGCGAACTCCGAAATGGAACCGATTTATGTTCCCGCCGCCCAGGTCGCGATTCAGGGCCGCGTGCTCGCCATCGTCCGCAAATTTGCGTAGCTCAGGAAAGTTCGTATGGCGACCGCCGCAAGCGCGACCGCACCGACTCGCGAATTCCTAGTGACTTGGCCCATCATGCAGTACCGGTCGAGCATCGCTGTCCCCTGAAGAACCAGTGTCCTCGCCCTGACCCGCTGCCACTCGCCGCAGCACCGGCGCATTCTTCCCTGCGCCTGGCTTCACCGGCCGCCGATTTTCCATCCGCAAAAGCCGCTGCTTGATGACGTGAAACTCCGACGTATCGACAATATATTCCGGCCGCGGCGGCAGAATTGTCGCGATCTCATGCTGTGTGCGCTCCACTCGCTCCGGCGTCTGCGGATGCGTGGCGAACGTCTTCGCAATCAACCCCGGCTTGGTCTTCTGCAGCTCTTCAATCTTCTCGAAGAACGCGATCATCTGCTCCGGATCGTATCCGGCCCGGTACATGTATTGCACGCCCAGCCAGTCGGCCTGCTCTTCAAAGTCGCGCTGAAATTCCAGCATGGTCAGCGGCACCGCGAACGCAGAAGCCTCGTAGATCCCGTAACCCACCGCGCTGTAGCCGGTCAGCATTACCAGCGGCACCATGCCCAGGTCGGCATAATGCATGCGCGTCATTTCCCGCGCCTGGTGGTGCGCGGCCACGTGCCCAATCTCATGCGCCATCACGCCGGCCAGCTCCGCCTCGTTATCCGCCGCAAGAATCAGCCCGCTGTTCACGAAAAAATATCCGCCCGGCAGCGCAAACGCATTCACCTCGTCGGAGTCGATCACGCGAATCGTGAACGGCACCTTGGCATCGGAATTCTTCACGATGTTCTGGCCGACGCGGTTCACGTATTCCTCAATCACAGGGTCGCGCACGATTTTCGAGGACTTCATCACCTGCTGCGCGATCTGTGCGCCCCAGGCAATCTCCGTGTTTTCCGAGTACCAGTTGCCGAACCCGCGGCCGCCGACCGAGCGATGCCCCACCGCGTTCACATCGTTGATGCTGCCTTCCTTCACCCCCGGCATCAGGCAGTCAGTATCGGCCGTCGTCGCCACGCTTGCGGCAGCCGCCGACGTTGGGCACGGCGGTTCTTTCTGCTCCGTCGCCGAAGCAAGGCACACCGCCGCGCTCGCAAACAGCAACGCGATTCCTGCCGCAGTACGTTTCCAACGTCGACATTGTCGAGTTCCAATTATCAAGCGAAACAACTCCACGGATCCGGCGTGAACGTGGCGCCGGGCCTCCAGCCTTACAAATAGTATGCGCCGTCTGCTGTCGCGATTTCGAGCGCCGCAAACCCAACTTTTTCACGCCAAAAAAAGAAAAAGCCGCCGAAATTTTCCGGCGGCCTCTTCATTTTCTAAAATGCATCCAGCTAGTCGTAATATTCCAGGCCAAGATGCGTGATCAATTCCTCGCCCTGAATATGCCGCAGTGTGTTCTTCAGCTTCATCGACTGGATAAACAAATCGTGCTCCGGATACAGACCCTCCGGCGTCATCGGCGACTTGAAGAAGAAGCTCAGCCACTCCTGAATGCCAATGCCGCGCAGCTCTTCACTCCGCTTCGCCAGGTCCGTAAACAGCACCAGATCCAGCGCAATCGGTGCTGCCAGAATGGAATCGCGACACAGAAAATCCACTTTGATCTGCATCGGATAGCCCAGCCACCCGAAGATATCGATGTTATCCCAACCCTCTTTATTATCACCCCGCGGCGGATAATAATTAATGCGAACCTTATGATAAATATTGGCATACAAATCGGGGTACAAATTCGGCTGCAGAATGTAATCCAGCACGCCTAGCTTCGACTCTTCCTTGGTCTTGAACGATTCAGGATCGTCCAGCACTTCCCCGTCGCGATTGCCCAGAATATTTGTCGAGTACCATCCGGCGACACCCAGCATGCGCGCCTTGAACGCCGGCGCCAACACCGTCTTCATCAGCGTCTGCCCAGTTTTGAAATCCTTGCCACTGATAGGAGCATTGTTTTTCTTTGACAGCTCGATCATCACCGGCAAATCTACCGTCAAATTCGGGGCGCCATTGATGAACGGCACTCCTTCGGTCAGCGCGGCGTATGCATAAATCTGCGATGGCGCAATGTTGACGTCGTTCGCTTCCAGCCCTTTTTCAAACGCCGCAAGCGAATCGTGCACCGCCGACGGATGCAGAAAAATCTCCGTCGAGCCGCACCAGATCATCACCTGACGATCTGTCTTCTTTCGAAACTCGCGAATGTCGGCACGCAGCTGCTCCGCCAGATCGCGCTTGTTCTTCCCCTGCTTCACGTTGGTGCCGTGCAGGCGTTTCACATAATATTGGTCGAATACCGCGGGCATCGGCTTGATCGATTCCAGGTAGGGCCGAATCGACTCCAGCAGCTCCTTGTCCAGGACTTTCGCCGTGCTGGCCGCTTCATACAGGTTGCCGCCGAAAATATCCCAGCCGGTAAAAACAACATCGTTCAAGTCCGCCAGGGGAACAAAATCCTTGATCAGCGGCGTGCGACCATCGGTACGTTTTCCCAGTCGAACCGTTCCCATCTGCGTGATGGATCCGATCGGCTTAGCCAATCCCTTGCGAACTGCCTCAACGCCGGCCACCAAGGTGGTTGCTACCGCCCCCATGCCGACAACCATGACGCCTAATTTGCCCTTCGCGGGCTCAACTTTTGCTGCTCCAGCATTGTTCGTATCGCTGGCTTCGTGAGTTGCCATGCTTCGTCGAACCACCCTTCGAGATCGATTTAACCTGTTTGGTAGACCCTTAACAGTCTATCAGCGCATCGACCTTTCCGAAACGCAGCCCGCCGCCACCCAACCTCGCGCGCTCACGTTCACTCTTTGTTATACCGAGTCGCCTATAGTGGTCATCAGAACGCAATAGAGGAAACCTGCATCTCTCTTAGGTAAGAAAACTTTGTTTGAGGGTGATATTTTTTGATGGCAATGGAAAGCAAGCAGCAGACAAAAGACACGATTGCAGCCAAGTTGGAGGGTCGACGCCGCGTCGTCATTGAAGGCGTGCAGCCGGAGATTGATTGCGGTGAATTTCCGATTCAGAGGGTCGTCGGGGAGACGGTCGCGGTGGAAGCCGATATCTTTGCGGACGGTCATGACGCCGTCGCTGCGCAGCTTCTCTATCGCAGAAGCAGCGAACGCAATTGGCGCATCATGCCGATGGAGCCCCTCGGCAACGATCGCTGGCGTGCCGAATTTGCCGTCATGGAGTTAGGCGAGTACCGCTATACCGTGGAAGGATGGGTCGACACCTTCACCACCTGGCGCAACGATATGAAGAAGCGCATCGACGCCGACCAGGAAACCCACGTCGAACGCATGGCCGGCGCAGCGCTGGTCACCGCCGCCGCCAAGCGCGCGAAAAAAGATGACGCAAACGCCCTGAAAGATTTCGCCGCAAAAATTAATGACGCCGATCAGGCCGTTGGCTCAGCCGCCTCCGTCGATCCCGCGCTCGAATCCCTGATGCAAACCTACGCAGAGCACGCGTATGCCACCCGCTACGGCAAGGAACTCAGCGTTACGGTCGGCCGCGAGCGCGCCGGATTCTCCGCCTGGTATGAGATCTTTCCTCGCTCCTGCGCCCCCACGCCCGATCATCACGGCACCTTCAAGGATTGCGAATCGTGGCTGCCCTACATTGCCTCCATGAACTTCGACGTCCTCTACCTGCCGCCTATTCATCCCATCGGCCACGCATTTCGCAAAGGCAAGAACAATGCCGAAAAGGCTGAGCCGGACGATGTTGGCAGCACCTGGGCCATCGGCTCAGAAGAAGGCGGCCACAAGGCGATCCACCCCAAGCTGGGCACGCTTGACGATCTTCACTCGCTGATGACGGCCGCAAAACAGCATGGCCTGGAAATCGCCCTCGACCTCGCCTTTCAATGTTCTCCTGATCATCCTTACGTGCAGCAACATCCCAGCTTCTTCAAAAAGCGCGCCGACGGCAGCATCCAATACGCCGAAAATCCACCCAAGAGATATCAAGACATCTACCCTCTCGATTTTGAAACCGAGGACTGGCGTGCGCTGTGGACAGAACTGAAAAGCATCATCGACTACTGGATCGACGAGGGCGTCCTCATCTTTCGCGTCGACAATCCCCACACCAAATCCTTTCCTTTCTGGAAGTGGGTGATCGGCGAGGTCAGGGCAGCGCATCCCGATGTCATCTTTCTTGCCGAGGCGTTTACCAGGCCCAAGGTCATGTATCGCCTCGCCAAGCTTGGCTTCACTCAGTCCTACACGTATTTCACCTGGCGCAATACGAAGGAAGACCTCACCGAGTATTTGGAGGAATTGACGCAGACCCCGGTTGTCGAATTCTTCCGTCCGAATTTCTGGCCGAACACGCCGGATATTCTGCATGAGGAGTTGCAGACAGGCGGCCGTCCCGCCTTCCTCAGCCGGTTCATCCTCGCGGCGACGCTCTCCTCGAACTACGGTATTTATGGCCCCGCGTTCGAGTTGTGCGAAAACACCCCCATCAAGCCGGGCAGCGAAGAGTATCTCAACTCAGAGAAATATCAGCTCCGTCATTGGAAGATTGATGACCCGCAAAATCTGCAGACCTTCATCGCGCGCGTCAACCAGATTCGCAAAAAACATCTGGCGCTGCACAGCAATCGAACATTGCGCTTTCATCCGACCGACCAGCCGTTCCTCATCAGCTACAGCAAGACTGACCCCGACAAAAAAGATGTGATTCTCGTCGTGGTCAATCTTCACCATCAGAATGCACAGGCCGGTTGGGTCGATCTCAATCTCGCGGAACTCGGCGTCCAGCCTAACCAGACCTTCAGCGTTCACGACCTGCTCACCGACCAGAAGTATCAGTGGACCGGTGCGCGAAACTATATTCAGCTGGAGCCGGGGCGCTCTCACATCTTCCATGTGGAGACGGAGCCGGCCCCCTCGGCGTAATCTACAAGACTCCCCTGTTATCGGGAAGAAGGAATCGCCCCATCTATGCACGCCACGTCCAGCAGCACCTCGGTGAAGCAGCCAGGTAGCGCTCTCGATCCTCTCTGGTTTAAAGACGCCATTATTTATGAGCTGCACGTGAAAGCATTTGAGGACGCCAATAACGACGGCATCGGCGATTTCCAGGGACTATTGAGCAAGCTGGATTATTTGCAGGAGCTCGGCATCACCTGCATCTGGCTGCTGCCGTTTTTCGCTTCACCGTTGCGCGACGATGGTTACGACATCGCCGATTACCTGACCGTTCATCCCAGCTACGGCACGCTGGAGGATTTTCAGACTTTTCTCCATGCGGCTCATGATCGTGGCCTGCAGGTCATGATTGAACTGGTCGTGAACCACACCTCCGACCAGCACGCCTGGTTTCAGCGCGCTCGCCTTGCGCCG
This sequence comes from Acidobacteriaceae bacterium, assembly GCA_049796755.1. Taxonomy (GTDB): domain Bacteria; phylum Acidobacteriota; class Terriglobia; order Terriglobales; family Acidobacteriaceae; genus JAKAAZ01. The sequence continues at coordinate 4,392 of JBARFA010000001.1, read as the reverse complement.
CCAGGATCGCCCGAGCGTGACTACTACGTGTGGAGTGACACCGACGAAAAATATAAAGACGCGCGCATTATCTTCACAGACACAGAAAAATCCAACTGGACCTGGGATCCTATCGCCAAGGCCTATTATTGGCACCGCTTCTTCTCGCATCAGCCGGATTTGAATTACGACAATCCGCTGGTGCTGGAAGAAGTGTTGCGCGTGATGCGCTTCTGGCTCGACATGGGTGTGGACGCGCTGCGCATTGATGCTATCCCCTACCTCGTCGAGCGCGACGGGACCAACTGCGAAAACCTTCCTGAAACTCACGCCGTCATGAAGAAGATTCGCGCCGAGATTGATGCCCATTACGAAAATCGCATCATTCTTGCCGAAGCCAACCAGTGGCCGGCGGACGTTCGTCCTTACTTCGCTGAAGGTGACGAATGCCACATGGCTTTTCACTTTCCCTTGATGCCGCGCATGTATATGGCGCTTCGCCAGGAAGATCGCCTGCCCATCACGGAAATCTTGGGCCAGACGCCGCCCATCCCCGACAGTTGCCAATGGGGTTTGTTCCTTCGCAACCACGACGAGCTGACGCTGGAGATGGTCAGTGAAGACGAGCGCGACTACATGTACCTCGCCTACAGCGCAGACCCCCGCATGCGCATTAACATTGGCATCCGCCGCCGTTTGGCGCCGCTGCTCGATAACAATCGTCGCCGCATCGAGCTGCTGAACAGCCTGCTCTTCTCATTCCCCGGCACGCCCATCCTCTATTACGGCGATGAGATCGGCATGGGCGACAACATCTATCTCGGCGACCGCAATGGTGTTCGTACCCCGATGCAGTGGTCTGCCGATCGCAATGCGGGCTTCTCGCGCGCCGTTCCCGCCAAACTGTATAGTCCCGTCGTCATGGATCCGGTCTGGGGCTACGAAGCCATTAACGTTGAAGCCCAGCAGGGTGACTCCTCATCGCTGCTGAACTGGATGCGCAACCTGATCGCATTGCGCAAACTGTTTCGCGTCTTCGGACGCGGCGCTCTCAAATTTCTGAATCCTGAGAATCGCAAGGTGATTGCCTACGTCCGCGAGGCCGAGGACGAGATCGTGTTGTGCGTCGCCAATCTTTCTCGCTTCGCCCAGCCCGCGCAGCTCGATCTCAGCGAGTACGACGGCATGGTTCCTGTCGAAATGCTTGGCTACGTCGAGTTCCCAACCATCACCCGTCAGCCGTATGCAGTCACCCTCGCGCCCTACGGATTTCTCTGGCTGGAACTGCATCCCTCGCCCGACACGGCCGCGGTTCAGCCGGAAGATTCCGCGCTGCTGCTTGCCGACACCACGGACTGGGCGAGCCTGTTTCTCGATGGCAACCTGCGCAAATTGCAGGAATCTATTTTGCCGACCTATCTTCCCCTGCAAAGATGGTTCGGCAATAAGTCCGCTTCCATTCGCAGCACCACCATCGCGGATTGGGGCAAGCTCGATCAAACCCACGCCATCTTTTGTCTCATCCACGTGGAGTATGAAACCGGAACTGCGGACCGCTATTTTGTCCCCATCGCCACTGCTTTTGGTGAATCGGCGCGAGCCCTTCGTGACGCTTCGCCCGCGTCGATCCTTTCTGCAGTTCTCTCTCCTGCGGGCGAAGGCGTGCTTTACGACGCGACCTTCGACCCGCATTCCTGCCAGGCCCTGTTGACCGTCATCGCCAACTCCACCACGTTCTCTATGCAGCAGGGATCAGTCCAGGGAACTCCCAGCAGTGCATTGCATGGCCTGATGACACGCCAATCGCCGGACGAATCCCTTGCGCCCCGGCGCAGCTCCGCCGAGCAAAGTAATACTTCAATTTTGTTCGGTAATCGCCTGATCATGAAATTGTTTCGCCATCCAGAACCTGGACTGAATCCGGATTGCGAAATCGGCCGCTTCCTCACGGAGCAGGCGCATTTCTCCAACATTCCGTCCTTCGGCGGCTCCATCGAATATGCCAGCAAAGGCGATGCTCCCACCACGCTTTGTATGCTGCAGGGGCTGGTGACGAACCAAGGCGACGGCTGGCAATGGATGATGGAAGAGTTGGAGCGCTACTACGAAAACTATGTTCAAAAGACGATTCCCGCGGAAGAACTCGGCCAACCTGTAGTTTCGACATCGGCCCCGATAGGTATCGCCCGAGCATCCCACTTTGCGCTGGAACATGCAGGCGTCGCCCTGGATGCTGCAGCTGTCCTGGGTCGCCGCACAGCAGAAATGCATTTGGCACTGGCTTCCTCTACCAGCAATCCCGCTTTTTCTCCCGAGCTACTGACAAAGGAGTATTTCGATAATTTGCAGGCCTCGATCAACGCTCAGGCCGCCCACGCGTACGACCTGCTGCGCAAAACCATGTCGGGTCTGGCGGACGATACAGTCGAAATTGCCGCGCTTCTTCTCAGTCATCGCACCCGCATTCTCGACGGCCTCGGCGCCTCCAACATCGGCAGCATGGACGGGCGGCGTATCCGCATCCATGGCGACTACCACCTTGGCCAGGTTCTTCGCGTCAAATCCGACTTTGTCATTCTCGACTTCGAAGGCGAACCGGCGCGTTCGCTCGACATCCGCCGCATGAAGCACTCGCCCTTGAAAGATGTTGCCGGAATGCTGCGCTCCTTCAATTACGCAGCCTGGGCTGCGCTCATGCGCTACTCCTCCCGCCGGCCAGAAGATCAATCGAAGCTGGAACCCTGGGCCCGGCTGTGGGATGAGTCGGCCTCGGCGGAATTTCTGCATGCCTACATGCAAACCATGGCCGGCAGTCACCTGATCCCCGCAGCTCCCGCCGCGCAGTGGAGTCTGCTCGACCTGTACCTGCTCGAGAAAGCCTTCTACGAGCTGGTCTATGAGTTGAATAGTCGTCCCGATTGGGTGAAGATACCGTTGATGGGCGTCGCTGCATTGCTGCAGCAGGAATTTGAATAACGCGTGGTGTTCCCCCGCAGCGGAGTAAACCGAAATTATGGCTGAATTGGAAGCGCTGCAGGAGTCGAAACAGGAGAGTCTCGAGATCGGCCCGACAGATCTCCTGCTGGCGATCCCGGCTCCGCTGAGGAGCGAACTGCTCACGCCCGCCGTGCAGAAGGTCCTGCAAGCTTGCAAGCTTCTCTCCTCGCCTTGTCAACTTGTGCTTGCATTGCCCGGAGAAAATATCCAGGACGCGCCCGCCGAACTCGCGCTGAGCAGCGACGATCCCGGCTCACAACAATCTCTGCGTTACGTCAGCTATCCCCTGCCCGCACCCGTCCCCGGAATGATTCCCTGGCTTCCGAATTCGACCACCTATCGGGAACTCGCCCGTCTCGCCACCACATTGCAGGGGCGGGCATGCACGGCACTCGGCGCGGATACCGGATTCAGCCGCGACTCGCTCACTCCCGAGAAACTCACTCTTCTCATCGATCCAGGAATTGGCGGCACATTCGACCTCGTCATGCCTCTCTATGCATCGCAGGCCTTCGACGATCTGGTGAATAAAAGCATTCTCTATCCGCTCACCCGCTCTCTCTACGGCCACCGAGTTCAAAATCCGCTCGGCACAGAATTCCAGATGTCGTCGAAGATGTTTCCCTTGCTCGCCTCGAACACAATGCGCGATTCCAGCCAGCAGCAGGGCCGCCTTCCCTGGCTCGCGACTCTCGCCGCCAGCAGAAATCTAAAAATCTGCCAGGCCCAGTTGGGCGCGCGTCGTCCTTCCAGCGCCGAAGGCATTGAGCTAAGCGACGCCCTCGCGCAGTTGACCGGCCCCTTGTTCCTCGACATGGAGGACAACGCCGCGTTCTGGCAGCGTATTCGTGGCTCGCATGATGCGCCCATTTTCGGCGCCGCGTCGACATCCTCAGAAGTGACCGACACCGTCGACGTTCGCCGCATGGTCGAGGCCTTCCAGCTTGGCGAGCGCAACCTGCGCGAATTCTGGGCGCTCATCCTTCCGCCTGTCACGCTGCTGGAGCTGAAAAAGCTCTCCCGTCTTTCGCCGGATGAGTTTCATATGCCGGATACCCTCTGGGCGCGCATCGTCTACGATTTCGCACTCGCCCATCGTCTTCGCAATATTCATCGCACCCATCTGTTTGGCGCGCTTACACCGCTCTATCTCGGATGGGTTGCGTCGTACGCGGTTGAAATCAACCAGAGCGGCATCGCCGCCGCGCAACAACGAGTGGAACAGCTGGCACGCACCTACGAGTCGGAGAAACCCTATCTCCTGTCCCGGTGGCGCTGGCCAGACCGCTTTCATCCGTAGAAGCCCGCACTAGAACAGGAGCCAGTCATGTGGGGACAAGTACATCAGGCGCTGCTGGAATCGCTTCATCGTGCCGTATTCAAAGTCGCAACGCTGCTGCCCGGCGTGCTCGCGCT